>CAMATZ010000056.1 GCA_945861275.1 Bordetella parapertussis | reverse complement strand
GAGAAAAAGCTGCAGGGCGTGTTCATCGCCATCGGCCACAAACCGAATACCGATATTTTCGCCAGAGAACTCGATATGAAAAACGGCTACATCATCACCAAAGCCGGTCTTGAAGGCAACGCCACCGCCACCAGCGTGGCGGGTGTGTTCGCCGCGGGCGATGTGCAGGATCATGTGTATCGGCAGGCGGTGACCAGCGCAGGCACCGGTTGCATGGCGGCACTGGATGCGCAGAAATACCTTGAGGATAAGGGCTTGATTTAACGCGTGAAGGGTGAAAGGTGAAGGCAGATGAAACACAATCGGCAGCAGCCGGATCGCGCGGATTTGCTCGGTCAACTGCTGCCTGACGTAACACCGCTGCCGCGTCTTAATCGCGCACGTATCGCCAAGGCGCAACCCGCGCCAGCGCCTACGCAACGCCTGCGCAACGAGCGCGCAGTGCTGGCTGAGAGTTTGAGCGACACCGACCCCTGGGAAGCCGGGTTTGAAGCCGGCGACGAACTCAAATTTCTGCGTGACGGACTCGGCAGCGATACCCTGCGCAAACTGCGCCGCGGCCAGTGGTTGATACAAAACGAAATCGATCTGCACGGACTTACCGTGGCCGAAGCGCGACCGGCGCTGGTGACGTTTTTAAATCAGTGCCTGCACGATGGATTACGCTGCGTGCGCATCATCCACGGCAAGGGCCTCGGCTCGAGAAACGGCGAACCCGTGCTCAAGCGCAAAGTGGCAGCCTGGCTCGCGCAGCGCGACGAAATTCTGGCGTTTTGTCAGGCGCGCCGCACCGAGGGCGGCGGCGGTGCGGCGGTGGTGCTTCTGAAAAGCGTGAGGCGTTAGGCGTGAAGCGTGAGGCGCGGGGTTACTCCTCACGCCTCACGCTTCACGCCTAACGAATGTCAGATTGCCGCCTCATCCGTCTCACCCGTGCGTATGCGCAACACCGAACCCACGCCCGAAACAAAAATCTTGCCGTCGCCGATTTTGCCGGTGCGCGCGGCCTTGACGATGGCGTCGATGGCCTGATCAAGCAGCTTGTCGGGCACCACCACTTCCACTTTCACCTTCGGCAGAAAATC
This sequence comes from Bordetella parapertussis, assembly GCA_945861275.1. Lineage (GTDB taxonomy): Bacteria > Pseudomonadota > Gammaproteobacteria > Burkholderiales > SG8-41 > UBA5216. Next base: position 35,422 of record CAMATZ010000056.1, on the reverse strand, counting down.
CACTACATACTCGGCGCCGCGATACAGCTCGGTGTGGCCCTTCTGCCGGCCAAAACCCTTGACCTCGGTCACGGTCAGACCGCTGACGCCGAGCTCGGACAAGGCCTCGCGCACTTCGTCCAGCTTGAACGGCTTGAATATGGCTTCGATCTTTTTCATGGGATGCTCCTGCGAGTGAGATTCAGGAAAACGTCAAGAATAGCACACTGGCTCAGTCAAACGGCGGACGAAATTTATTGGTGATCGGATAACGCCAATCCTTGCCAAAGCCGCGCGCGGTAATACGTATGCCCACCGGCGACTGGCGGCGCTTGTATTCCGAAATGCGTATGAGCCTGACCACGCGCTCCACATCGGCGCGCGGGTAGCCCGCCGCGATAATGTCGCGCGGACTGCGGTCGTTTTCAACATACGCTTCCATGATGGCGTCGAGCGTATCGTAGGACGGCAAACTGTCCTGATCTTTTTGATCGGGGCGCAATTCCGCCGACGGCGGCCGCTCTATCACCCGTTGTGGTATTACCGGGGAAATGGTGTTTCGGTAATTCGACAAACGATACACCATCAATTTATTGATGTCCTTCAACACCCCAAAGCCGCCCGCCATGTCGCCGTAAAGCGTGGCGTAACCGGTGCCCATTTCGCTTTTGTTGCCGGTGGTGAGCACGATGGCGCCGCTCTTGTTCGACATCGCCATCAGCAGCACGCCGCGGATGCGCGATTGCAGATTTTCCTCGGTGGTGTCTTCCTTCAAGCCCTTGAATTCGCCGGCGAGCGTTTGCTGAAACGCGTCGAACAACGGCTTGATGGCGATTTCCACATAACGCACTTTCAGCGCCTCGGCCTCGGCACAGGCGTCTTCACGGCTCATCCCCGCGGTATATTGCGAGGGCATCATCACCGCTTTTACGCGATCCGCGCCCAGCGCATCCGCAGCGATGGTCAAGGTCAGCGCTGAATCTATGCCGCCCGACAAGCCCAGCAACACGCCGGGAAATCCATTCTTGTTCACGTAGTCGCGCACGCCCAACACCAGCGCCTGATACACCTCGGCTTCCAGCGACTGCGTTGGCACGATTTTTCCAGGCTGCGGTACTGCGTCAACGATATCAATAAAATCAATAGCTTCCGTGAATGAAGGAAACTGATGCGTCAACTGCCCGTGCGCGTCCATTGCAAACGACGCGCCATCAAACACCAGTTCATCCTGTCCGCCCACCTGATTGGCGTAAATCACAGGAATGCCGGTTTCCGCCGCGCGGTCACGCACCACTTCGTAACGTGTTTGCTGCTTGTTCATGTGATACGGCGACGCATTGAGCACCAGCAACAGTTGCGCGCCCGCCTGCTTGGCGGCAATCGCCGCGGGTTCTTCCCACACGTCCGCGCAAATATTCACGCCCAGGCGCACACCTTCGTGCTCGAATACGCACGGCGCGGTGCCCGAAGCAAAATAGCGCTCCTCGTCGAACACGTTGTAATTCGGCAGCTTGCGTTTGAGATAGGCGGTGACGATTTTCCCATCGCGCAAAATCGATGCCGCGTTGTAGCGCTGGTCGTCGACGCGATGAGGATGGCCCACCACCACGGTAATGCCCGTGGTATTGCGCGCGAGGTCGGCCAACGCAGCCGCGCAGGCGTCATAAAAATCGTGGCGCAGCAATAAATCTTCCGGCGAGTAGCCGCTGATCGCCAACTCGGTGGTCAGCAACAGCGAGGCGCCACCTTCGCGCGCGCGCGTCGCGGCCGCGGCGATTTTCGTGCTATTGCCGTCGATATCGCCCACCGTGTAATTCAGTTGTGCAATCGCGATTTTCATGCGGCTAATATAGCACCGTGGCGCGCTGGCTTGTGTAGAATCCATGAACCTTAAAAGGAGAGACCTCATGGACCACACGGAACAACGCAAAAGAATGCGCGCCATGCTGACCGGAACGCAGTGCCTGTCGCCGGCAACGGTGTACGATGCACTGTCGGCGCGTGTCGCAGAGTCGGTCGGCTTCAAGCTCGGCATACTGTCGGGATCGGTAACCGCAGCCACCATACTGGCAGCGCCCGATCTTGCCCTGCACACGCTGACCGAGTTTGCCGACCAGGTGCGGCGCATCATGCGCGTGAGCAAGTTGAGCCTGCTGGTCGATGCCGACCACGGCTACGGCAACGCGCTCAACGTCATGCGCACGGTGCAGGAACTCGAGCATGCGGGGGTGTCGGCGCTGGCAGTCGAAGACGTGGCGCAGCCCGCGGCTTTTGGCCAAGCCGAAGGCACGATGGCGCTGATCTCACTCGAGGAGATGACCGGCAAGCTGCGCGCCGCACTAGCCGCCCGCGAGGATCCTTCTCTGGTTATCGTCGGCCGCATTGCGGCGCTGCGGGTGGAAGGTGTCGAACGCACCGTCGCGCGCGCCAAGGCCTACGCAGCGACCGGGGTGGACGCTTTGTTCATCACGGGGCTGAAGCAGCTCGCAGACATCGAGGCCATCCATGCAGCCACCCCATTGCCGATCATCGTCGGCAGTGCGCCCGGCCTCAAGCGCGAGGACCTGGTCACGCGCGGTGTGCGCATACTGCTGCAAGGCCACCAGCCGGTGGCGGCCGCGGTCAAAGCGCTGCGCGAGACCTATGCACATTTGTACATCGGCGGCGCCCCCGCCGATCTTCAATCGAAGATCGCCTCGGCCGAGGACATGGAGCGCTACCTCAATGGCGCGACCTACCAGAAATGGCAGCGCGAGTATCTAAGCTGAGCTTCCGCCGTGAGCCTGTTTTCCGGCTATCCGCCGGACATGCAGGAGAAAGCCACGCAAACGGTGCTTGAGCAGGCGGAAGTATTGAGTGCGGAGTGGGCGGTATAAGTGGCGTACGTGACTTCCGTGACGAGGCGTAAGGTCGCAAGCGAGCCTTTGCTGGCTGTAAATTGTGGATTCAGCGGGGAAAGGGGGATGCATGCAGCGTATTGAACGTGAGGGCACGCACCGTTTCGATGTCGTGGTAGTGGGCTTTGGTGTTGCGGGACTGAGTGCCGCAGTCGCTGCGGCCGAGGCCGGAGCCAGGGTCGCGGTGCTGGAGCGCTCAACCTATGACGAACGCGGCGGCAACACGCGCTACACGACTGCTGCCCTGCGCATGCAGAGCGACGATGCGGTTTCCGATGACTTTACCTCTGTCTTTCTGGACAACTGCGGTTACCACGTTCAGCCTGATTTTGCCGCGTCGACTGTGCTCGATTACGACAACTGGCCACCGCTGGTGCGCTCGGCTTCGTTCACCGATCCAGAACTCATCGCTTTCTTCGCAGACGCCGCGCCGCCAGCGATCGCCTGGCTCAAAGCGCGCGGGGTCAAGTTCGGCGGCATCGGCTTTTATGGCCTGACGCCGAGGACATCGCCGCGCATCGCGATCAGCGGCGGCGGATTGCATCTGATCGAAGTGATGACGGCACACGCGGAAAAAATCGGCGTGCAATTTTTTTTCGAGACCACCGCGCGCGAGCTCATGCAGTCTGCGCGTGGCGATGTCTGCGGACTGAGAGCGGCCGCAAAAGGCGGCGGGTTGTTCTCATTCGATTGCGCTGCCGTCATCCTCGCCTGCGGCGGCTTCGAAGGCAATCCCGAGATGGTGGTGCGCTACATCGGCGCCAAAGGCCGTTACCTGCGCCCGGTGGCGCGCGGTGGCTACTACAATAAAGGCGAAGGAATCGAGATGGCGCTGCGCATCGGTGCGGCACCCGCGGGCGACTATGCGGAGTATCACGCGCAACCGATCGATCCCCGCTCGGGCGCTGTCGAGCCTATCGTCATGGCTTACCCGTACGGCATTTTGATCGACCAGGATGGCAGGCGTTTCCTCGACGAAGCGCCCGGAGCGATCGACGCAACTTATGAAGATACGACGCGCGCGATCGCCGGCCTGAAAAAAGGCATCGCGTTCTGCATTCTCGACGACAAAATCAATGCCATCGAAAACTGGCAGCGCTGCGTGCGTTCGGATCAGCCGCCCGAAACCCTGCCGGATGTGAAGGCGCTGGGGCGCAAACTGGGATTCGATGGTGACGCGGCGCAACGCACCATAGATGAATACAACCGGGCGTGCCCGGCGGGGATTTTCAATCCGCGCCTACTGGATGGTCTGGCGACGGTCGGGTTATCGCCGGCGAAGTCAAACTACGCCGTTCCGCTCGATACACCGCCCTATCACGCCTATCCGATCATTTCATCAAACACCTTCACCTTCGGCGGACTCAAGGTCAACGTCAACGCGCAGGTGGTGAGCAACGACGGCGATAGCATGCCGGGGCTCTATGCCGCGGGAGAAACAGTCGGCATTTATTTCGGCAAGTATCCGGGCGCCACGTCGGTACTGCGGGGCGCGGTATTCGGGCGGCGCGCCGGCGAGCACGCGGGTGCTTCTGGGCGAAGGGCAGATCACCTTCAATCCCGCCCTCTACAAACTGGCGTATGACCCAGTGAAATATTTCGCGCCGATTTCGCAGATCACGGTGCAGCCGTATTTGCTGGTGGTGCATAACGCGATGACGGCGAACAGCGTCAAGGCGTTGGTCGCCTTGGCCAAAGCGCAGTAAGAACTGTAGGTTGGGCAGAGCTTGCGAAGCCCAACACAACCGCTCGTTGCAACCCTGTGCCGGTCGCGGGCCAAGCTTGCGGTGTTGGGCTTCGCAAGCTCTGCCCAACCTACACTTTTCTGCAACTGCTTAAAATAGCGTCATTGATCTCAGTTGCCTTCCAGATAGCGCTTGAGGAAATTCGCTTGTACCGCAAATGCCTCGGGACCATTATCGACATGTTGTCCAGGATAAGCATGTAAGCGCTTGTCTTTGGAGCCAAGCTGGTCGAACAACGCCAACTGGCCTGCGCGCTCAAAACGCTCGTCGTCCCACTGCATGGAAAATAACACCGGGACGTTGAGTTGCGGCGCGTATCTTTTGAAATGCACGTCGATGCCGCTGCGTTGGACGCTGGACCCACTCATTCCGGCTTTGCCCAGCACTGCCACACGCACCCGCTCGTCACTCGCCACGTACGGCAGCCCGAACATGGTGCCCATCGACACGCCCCAGTAACCGACGCGATTCGCATCGACATTTTCCAGGCTGCCCAAGGCGTCCAGGGTGGCTTTCCAATCATCGATCATGCTCTGCACCAGGTCCTCGCGCTGCCACATCTGGCGATAAACCGGCTGGCTCGCATCGGTCACCGTCCCGCGAGCGCCGTGCACCGGACCGTCGATAGCGGCAGCACACCAGTTATAGTCAACCGCAAACATGCGCCCCAGCATGAGCATGCGTTCGTTACGCTTGTGCCCGCTCCCGCCATGTCCCATCAGGATCAACGGCCGCGGCCCGGACGGGGTGGCGGGTTGCCACAACACACCAGGAACGGTTTGTCCATGACGTTCGATGGCAAATCCCCGTTCACACACGCCGTCAACACGCACGGTGTCGGCAGTCCACTGTAAATGCGCCATGTCTGTCCCTTTCTCTGATGTCCGGTGATGATGTTTTCCGGCGTCCGCCGCCAGCAGGCAGAAGGTAGAAGGCAACACCCTTTACCCAATAATAATCGCTTTGAGCTTACTCCACCCGCATACCCGATGCTTTGACGACTTTGCGCCAGCGCGGGAGTTGATTGGCGTAAAATTCGCCTGCTGCAACCTTCCCATCTGGAACCACTCTTGACTGTAGAAATTGTCTCCACGCTGGCGGATATCGACCCGGCGCAATGGAACCGCCTCACTGGCGGCAACCCGTTTTTGCGGCACGAATTCCTGCATGCGCTGCACGAAACCGGCTGCGCCTCGGATCGCACCGGCTGGTCGCCGCACTATCTGGTGGCGCTTGAGGGAAAGCGCGAAAAACGTCTTAGCGGCGCCATGCCGCTGTATGTGAAATCCCACTCGCGCGGCGAATACGTATTCGACTGGGCGTGGGCCGACGCCTATGAGCGCCACGGCCTGCAATATTATCCCAAGCTGCTGTGCGCCATACCGTTCACGCCGGTGAGCGGGCCGCGCATCCTCGCCGAATCAGACGCCGTGCAAGCGGAACTTGCCACCCACGTGCTCGAAGTCGCGCGCGCGAGCAACGCATCATCACTGCATTGCCTGTTCCCCACCGACGCCGAGACGCAACACCTGGCCGGCAAGGGCATGATGGTGCGTCACGCAGTGCAGTTTCACTGGGTCAACCAGGGTGACGCAAATTTCGAGCAATATCTCTCGCGCATGAACCACGCCAAGCGCAAGAAAATTAAGCAGGAGCGGCGCAAAGTGGTCGAGGCCGGCATTACCTTTCGCTGGCTGGAAGGCGACGCCATCAGCGAAGCCGACTGGAAGTTCTTCGCGCACTGCTACACGCGCACCTATCGCGAGCATCACAACACGCCCTACCTGAACGAGGCATTTTTCCAGCGCATCGGTAAAACCATGCCGGAAAATCTGCTGCTGATCGTCGCCGAACGCAATGGCGCGCCGATTGCTGCATCGTTTAACGTGCGCGGCGCCGACCGCCTGTATGGCCGCTATTGGGGCGCTGTCGAACACCATCCGATGCTGCACTTCGAAGCCTGCTATTACCAAACCATAGAATTCTGTCTCGCGCGCAGCATCGCGGTGTTCGAAGGCGGCGCACAGGGCCAGCACAAAATGGCGCGCGGCCTGCTGCCGGTGCAAACCTCGTCGCTGCACTGGCTGGCGCATCCGCAGTTTGCCGAAGCGGTCGAGGCCTTTCTCACGCGCGAGAAAAAAGGTGTCGCACACTACATCGACGAATTGCACGAACACTCGCCCTTCGTGGCTGCGGCGCCCGCCTGACAGCGGCCACCGTGCCACCGGCATTGGAATCCCCGCACGATTGCCGTATAGTAGCCACCACTCACCGCTGACTCATTCATGAAATTCTGCAGCAACTGCGGCGCCACCGTCGCGCGCAAAATCCCCGAAGGCGACTCGCTGCCGCGCTACGTTTGTGACGCCTGCAACACCATTCATTATCAGAATCCGCGCATGGTCGTCGGTTGCGTGCCGGCGTGGGAAGACCAGGTGCTGCTGTGCAAACGCGCCATCGAGCCCCGCTACGGCTTGTGGACAGTGCCCGCGGGTTTCATGGAGAACGGCGAAACGCTGGGCGCAGGCGCGGCGCGCGAAACCCTCGAAGAAGCCTGCGCGAACGTCGAGATTGGTGCGCTCTACGCGGTCTACAACATTCCTCACGTCAATCAGGTCTATCTGCTGTTTCTCGCCAAACTGCTCGACCTGAATTTCAGTGCCGGCGCCGAAACGCTGGAAGCGCGGCTGTTTCGCGAAGATGAAATTCCGTGGGATCAAATCGCTTTCGCCACCGTGCGCAACACGCTCACGCACTATTTCAGCGACCGCGCGCGCAAGCACTTTGGCTTTCATTTGGGGACAATAGAGCGGCCGCCGCGTACGACTTGAGTTGGGCCGTTCGGAGTTAGGAGCACGCGTAGGTTGGGCTGAGCTTGCGAAGCCCAACATCACCAGGCCGGCGATCCGGAACGAATATTCGTGCGCCACTGTGTTGGGCTTCATTTCATTCAGCCTAACCTACGTACTCCCAACGAACCTCTACACCGCCCGCAGCGCATCCACAATATTCAGGCGCGCCGCGCGAAACGCCGGCAGAAATCCGCCGACGAATCCCATCGTCAGTGCAAACAACAGCGTCTTGCCCGCTATATCCGCGGTCAGAATGAAGCGAAACGACAGGTCGGCAAAGGTCTGAAAATTGATGGTTGAGAACGAGGCAAACTGCATCAGCGAGGCGAGCGCCAAGCCCACCACGCCGCCCACGCATCCCAGCAGCAGCGCTTCGGCCAAAAAAGCCCACAGCACCGCGCCTTGCCGGAAACCCAGTGCGCGCAAAGTGCCGATCTCGTTGACCCGGCTCGCCACCGAAGCGTACATGGTGATCATCGCGCCGATCATCGCGCCGATGGAAAAAATCACCGACAGCGTCAGGCCCAGCACGTTAATGAACGTGGACAACGCTTTCGACTGGTCGCTGTAGAATTTTTGTTCGCGTTTCATCTCCTGCGCGAGGCGCGGGTCTTCGCCCACCTCCGCGCGAAATTTATCGAACCCGCTGCTATCGGCGAGCCGCGCCACTATCGACGAATAGGCGTTGCGCCGGAACGCCTGCAACAACTGATCGACGTCGCCCCATACCTCGGAGTCAAAACCGCTGCCGCCGCCGTCGAACACCCCCACTACCGTCCATTCGCGTTGCGCGAAATTCAGATGCTGGCCGATGCCGGTGTTGGCAAAGCGCGCGGCGATGCTGGCGCCGACGATGATTTCCGAGGTGCCCGGCCGAAACAAGCGGCCGTCGCGGATTTTTACCTGCGGCCGCAGCACAAAACCGATAGCCGAAGTGCCGCGTATCACCACATTCGACGGCTTGTCGTCGCCTGCGCGCAACAGCGAAATCAGCACCACGGTTTCTTTTGAAAGTATGCGCTCGCCGTGCGCGCCCATGGCCACCGCAGGGTGCATTTCGATGATGCCCGCCTGCTCGCGTGAAATGCCGCTTTGGATTTCGGTCTCGGCGCCCTTGCGGATTATCACCGCGTTGTCCAATTCGCCGGTGGTGACCAGCGTGCGTTTGAGCCCCTCGTCCATCATCAGCACGGTCGCGAACACCAGCACCACCAGTGCCAGGCCGCTCGCAGTCAACGCCGTGGTTAAACGGCGTGACCACAGATTGCGCGCGATATAGTTGATCGGTATCGCCACAATGTTCTCGTTTCGCTCTAGCCCATCGCCCGCAGGCCATCGACGATGCGCACACGTGACGCCTGCACCGCCGGCACCAGTGCTGCCACCACGCCTACCGCGAGCGCGCACAGCGCCTGCGCGATCACTGTGCTTTGCGACACCGCAAATATCGGAAAAATGCCGCCCACGGCCTGCTTGAAACCCGCCGCCGCATAGGGCGTAAGCCACAGCCCGATGCCGCCGCCCACCGCGCAGATCGCCAGTGATTCGCCGAATATCAACGTCGCCACGAAGCCGGGGCCAAAGCCCAGTGCTTTCAACGTGGCATGCTCGGCGGCGCGTTCGCGCGCGCTCATCGCCATGGTGTTGGCCATCACCGCGAGAATAATCAGAATCACCACATACGACACCACCCGGATCGCCGCGATGATTTCGTTGGACATCGACACAAACGAAAGCTGAAACGCCTGCTCGGTCTCGGTGAGTGTTTCGGCCACCGAATTCTGAAACTGCGCATCCACCAGGCGCGACACCGCGGCGGCACGCTCCGCGGCGTCGATGCCGACTATGTACACGCCCACCTGGTCGGCGCGGCGGCCCGCACGCGGTCGCAGCCATTCGTTGAGATACTCCCAGTGAAACAACAGGTGCCGCGTGATCTTGGTGTCGTCGGAGCCGTCAAATATGCCGCGCACCACGAAGTGCCAATCGCCGGGGTAAATGCTGCCGCGCAGCGGAATCACGTCGCCCACCTTGAAGCCGTATTGATCGGCCAACTGGCGCCCCACCAGCGCGCCCTTGCGGTCGCGCATCCACGCCTGACGTTCGGCCTCGGGCAGCAAAAATTCACTGTACAAATCCAGATAATTCGCACTCACTGCAAACTGCGGGAAAAAATTCTTCGGCTCCTTGTAAATACCGCCAAACCAGGTGGAGCGCGCCACGCGGGTCACCCCTTCGACGGCGCGTATGCGTGCTTCGTAACTCACCGGCAGGGTGAACACGAGAGATATGGAACTGCGCGTAATCAGCCGTGTTTTTGATGCCGCATCAGCGCCCGCAAACCAGGCATCCACCACCGTCTGCAACAAACCGTAGGCGAGCACGGCAATCAGCAGACCGATAACAGTAAGTCCGCTGCGTATTTTGTGACGCAGCGCGTTGCGAACGATAAGTTTCAGTGCGTACATGGCATCAAGCGGGCGGGGCTTCCAGCAGCAGCTCGCCCTTTTCCAGATACACTAGCCGCCGCGCGGTTTTGGCGGCGTGCGCATCGTGTGTCACCATCACAATGGTGGTGCCCAGCTCCGCATTCAGCCGCTGCAACATCGCCAGAATATCGCTCGCCGACTGGCGATCCAGATCACCCGTGGGCTCGTCCGCCACGATCAACAAAGGATCGCTGATCACCGCGCGCGCTATGGCCACGCGCTGCTGCTGTCCGCCGGAAAGCTCCGAGGGATAATGATCCATGCGATCGCTCAGCCCCACCATCGATAAGGTGAGTTCCACGCGCTCGCGGCGCTCGGCGCGCGTGAGTTGGGTCAGCGTCAGCGGCAATTCGACATTCTCGTACGCGCTCAACACCGGCATCAGATTGTAGAACTGAAACACAAACCCCACATTGCGCGCGCGCCAGTCGGCCAATTCACCTTCATTCAGGGCAGTGATGTCGAGTCCGCTCACGCGCAACACACCGCCATCGGGTTTGTCGATGCCCGCGATCAGATTGAGCAGCGTACTCTTGCCGGAACCGCTGGGCCCCATCAGCGCGGTAAATTCACCGCGGGCAATATCGAGTGTGATGTCGGTAAGCACCGGCACGATGTGGCCGCCGCGGTGATACGCCTTCGCGAGATTGCGGATCTCGACCATCGGTTGCTGCGCTTCCATGGCTTGCCCCTCAGCGATGGCGCGAGTTACTTCGCCGCCACCGCAACCACCGCGCCATCGCGCAGCCGCTCGGGGGGCTTCATCACCACTTTGTCGCCGGGCTTCACCCCCTGCTTCACTTCCAAAACCTCACCATAGGTGGCGCCGGTTTCGATCGCGGTTTCGACGGCTTTGCCGTCGCGCACCACGAAAACAACCCTGCGCCCGGCACGCTCGGTCAGTGCGGCCGGCGGCACCACGGTGCGCGGTGCGCGTTCGGCCTCGGGTGTTTCTTTCGACAAAAACGCCACCTTCGCGCTCATCTCGGGCAGGATGCGTGCGTCCTTATCGACGAAACGCACCTTGACGTTCACCGTGGCTTTGGCGCGGTCCACGGTGGGCACAGTACGCGTGACTCTGCCGCGAAAGCGTTCACCCGGCAGCGCATCGAGTTGAATTTCACACGGCTGCTCAATCTTAACTTTGCCCACGCTGGCTTCGGAAACATCGGCCTCGACTTCGAGCGTGCTCATGTCAGCCATGGTCACCACCGCGGCCTGGGAGCCGCTGGCGGATGAAAACGGCGTTATCACATCACCGACGTTGGCGTTCTTGGTCAGTATTACGCCGTCGAACGGCGCACGTATCAGCGTCTGATCGACGCTGACCTGCGCCGAGCGCACATTCGCCTGCGCCACGGCAATCGACGCCTTGAGTCCGTTAACCGCCGCCTGCGCTTTCTCCACCCGGGCCACCGCCACATCATGTGCTGCGGCCGACACGAAGTTTTTCTGCAACAGATCGCGCGAGCGTTCCAGCGCGCGCTGTGCATCGCGCATCTCCACTTCACCCTGCTGCAGATTGGCGCGCGTCAGCATCACGTTGGCCTGCGCCTGTTGCAATGTCGCCATCATGTCTTTATTTTCGAGCCGCGCCAGCACCTCGTTCTCACGCACTGTGCTGCCTTCACGCACGCCCAGCCATTCCAGCCGGCCCGTCGCCTTCGACGCCACTGCGGCCTTGCGTTGCGCCACCACATAACCGGTGGCGTTGAGTTGCGTGTTGGCCTGCGATGGATACGCTTGCGTCACCACCACTACCTCAACCGGAATCGCCGCATGGCTGCCGAAATAAAAATAGCCCCCGGCGCCGCCTGCAGCCAAGGCGATGAACAGCAGCCACCAGCCGTGGCGCCCACGGCGGCGGGGCGAGCCGTTGCCACGCTCAATTCGCAAGCGGGAAAGATCTTCGTTAGCCATACAAGTGTTATAAAATATTCAATAAAAACAAATAGTTATACAGATTCTCTGGCTGACAGTGTAACAGGCCTGCTGCGCTGCGGCGATAGTCGAGGGTGTGCGCGAAGGATGCCTTCGGTTAAAGTCTCGCGCACATTCAAATTGCTTTGGAGAGCCACTGTTGATTGCCGTTCTCGCCCTTGCACTCATTTCAGGTACAGCCTTTGCGGCGGCGCCCGCCGGCATCAGTATCGAATCCGTCGCTATCGGCGGCGCAGCGATTCAGGTGCACTACTACAAGCCCGCGCACTATAACGGCGGCCCTCTACTCGTCAGCTTTCACGGCCTGAGCCGCAATGTCGCGGGCTATGTGGATGCCGCCAGGCCCATCGCCGATCGCCACGGCATGCTGATCGTGGCGCCACTGTTCGATGCGAAACGCTTTGCGTATCAGCGCTATCAGGCTCTGGGCATCACGCGCGTTCCGCGCAAAGTGACGAGCGGAGATATTGCGGTGGAGCCGCGCGAAAACTGGACCAGCGCCATCATCGCAACTCTGATCGAGCATGTGCGTACGCGCGAACAACGGCGCGATCTGGAGTATTACCTGCTGGGACATTCCGCGGGCGCGCAAATCGCCAACCGTATAGCGGCATTCGCGCCGCATACCGCGCGGCGCATTGTGATCGCCAATCCGTCGTCGTATGTGTGGCCCACGCGCGATGCGCGCTTTCCCTATGGCTTTGGCGACCTGCCCGTGGAGATGAACGACGACCACGCGCTGCGCCGCTATCTGGCGCAACCACTGACGCTGCTCCTGGGCACGGCGGACACCGCGATTACGCCTGACCTTGACGTGCTGCCGCCGGCCATGCGGCAAGGTGCAATGCGCTACGAACGCGGCATCAATACGTATCGCGCAGCGCAGTCGCTGGCACAGGAGAAAGGCTGGGCCTTCAACTGGCGGCTGGTCGAAGTTCCAAATGTTGGGCACGACGCGCGACGCATGTATGGCGGGCCGCAAGCCGCCGCTGCGTTCGCGTCCGATTGACTCCTTGCAAGTGCAGTCTGATTGAATCGCCTAGTCGATCGCGCGATACAAACGCTGATCAAACAACGCGCCGCTCATCGGCGTTGAGATATCGCGAAACTTCGCGGTATGCGCTGCCGCCTCGTGGGCTTCCAGCGCCCTTTGATCACGCCACGCTTCAACCAGCGTCAGGTGATTGGGGCGGCTCGACTGCTGCAAAATGTCGTAACGCAGATTGCCGGATTCCTGCCGGCTGGGATCGGCGATCGCACGCAGCGCAGCAATGCCATCGTCCTTCCGGGGCGGAATAAAATCGACGTGGGTCACAGTGAATACGGTTGCGCCCCGCGCGTCGGCGGCGGCGTTTGCCGGCCCCACATCCAGCCCGATGTGCGGGCGTTCATCATAACCCGCGACCAGCAGCGCCTGCAGGGCGTCGCGGAATTTTTTGGTGTGCGCCGCTGCGAGATTGGCCTCGCGCGCGGCGGCGTCCTGCCACGCCTCGATAATCGCGAAATGGTTCGGGCGCTCGCGCCGCTGATACGTTTCAAATCGTACGCTACCCGGCGCCTTGCGCGACGCTGTGCGCACGGCGCGTAACAAACCCAGCGCTGTGCCCGATTGGCCCGGCGCTACTTCAATGTAGGTCACCAGATGCACCAGTTCGCCCTGCGCATGAACACCTTGCCAACCCGCTGCCGCCCACGCAATAAAAAACACCAGTAGATTCAGAAACGATCTCATGACGCCTCCTGTGATGAAAATCCCGCTTCGCGCGCTGTGCAACCGCATTTTACCAACCACTGAAACGCGGCCAGCGTGCTTCAATCTGTGACGCTTCATTGACCACATGATAGCCCTCGTGCTGCGCCGCCGTGGCGCACGCGTGATTGGGCAAAATGCGCAGCAGCGTGCCGAGGGGAAAACGCGCCCCATCCACCGCGCCGCCATCGCGCGCAGAAATAATGCCGTGTTCCTGATTCGCGCCGGCAACGATCAATCCGCCGATGGGGCGCCCCTGCGCATCGCACACCAGCCCATAGCCCTGATCGATTTTTTGCGCAGCAGTGCCGCGGTCACGCGACAGCGCCATCCAGCCCGCATCGGTAATGATCCAGCCTTTTTCCGGCTGGTGACCGATCACCGAAGTCAATACCGACAGCGCGATATCGTCTACCGCGCATACTGACAATCCCGCCATGAACAAATCAAAAAACATATACACACCCGCGCGCACTTCGGTCACACCCGCGAACGACTCGGCGTAGGTGGCGGTGGGTGACGAGCCTACGCTCACCACGGTGCAGGGCAGTCCTGCACCCCGCAGCGCCCCGGCACAATGCACCACTGCCGCTCGCTCACGCTCGGCCATTGCGCGAATTTCGTCCACCGATTTGCAGTCATAAGAGCCGCCAGCGTGGGTCATTACCCCGCGCAGATTCGCCCCCAGCAAGCGCCCGATGTCGAGCAGCCGCGCGTCACCGGGCCTCACACCGGCGCGATGGCCGTCGCTGTCTATTTCGATCAACGCCGGAAACGCCGCGCCCGTTACGCGGCTGTTGTCGGCCACTGCGCGCGCCGCTTCAACGCTGTCGAGAATAATTGTCAGGTCACAACCTTGCGCGCGCAACGCCGTCACATGCTCCAGCTTGTTGGGCGCGATGCCCACTGCGTACAAAATGTCGCGATAACCCGCGGCAAAAAATTGCTCAGCCTCTTTCAGCGTAGAAACCGTAATGCCGCCCTCGCCAGGTTTCACAGCACGCCGCACCACGTCTACCGATTTCGAGGTCTTCACATGCGGCCGCAAACGGGTACCCAAATGCGTCACCTGCCCGCTCATGCGCGCGAGATTGCGATCCAGCTTGGCGCGCTCGAGTATGAGCGCAGGAGTTTCAAGTTCGCCCGGGAACATATTTATATAACTAATTGTTTTTAAACAGATTAATTAGAACTAGCCATCTTTACCCTCGCCACGCAATATGCTCCAATAGACCCATGATCCGCAACCTGAAACGCTGGCAGGCATGGGAGGACGCGCACATTGCCGGGCAGCCGCCCGATCCTGCACGCGCCTTTGCCATCGCGGACGCGCTGTATCGGGAAGCGCGGACTTTGGGCGTATGGAACACGCCTTTCACATTGGAAAGCATACGCCATAAAATTCAACTCGCGAAAACATTGAATATTCGCAATGTTCCAGTCGCTGCTCGCCCGCCTCGCGATTGAACTGGAAAATTGATTGTAGAAACGCCTCCCCATTGATACCTGGAGAACCTGATGAAAGTACACGAACTGGTAGCAAGATTCGCCCAAGCCGGTGAAAGCGCAAATCCAATGAACGCCGCACGCGAGGCACTCGACGCCCTGCGCGGCGATCTTGATACCGTGGAGCAGGCGCTGCGGTTTGTTTCAGGTACCGGCGGCAACGCGCGGCAGGTGTTTTACCGCTCGCCCGCGATCACGCTATTGAAGGTGTGTTTTCCCAATGGCCGCCGCACGCCGCCGCATGATCATGGCACGTGGGCAACCATATTGCTGTTGTCGGGTGAGGAAAAGAACACGCTCTACCGGCACGACAATGGGACGTTGCGCAAAGCCAGCGAAGTCACACTCACGCGCGGTTCCATTTTGCCGATGCTCGCCGACACCGCGCATGTGGCCGAATGCCTGGGCGACACGCCGGCGATCGGCCTGCATGTTTACGGTGGCGACATATTCGAGCTGCCGCGCCGCATGTGGAACCCGCAAACACTTGAAGCGCACGCACTCGACTGGACGCTGTATGAGCAGTTTGCGCAAGCCGCGTCAAAGGCAGCCAGCGCGCCGGCGCCGTGAGCGGCGGGGGTCAAGTCCCAATACCGTTCGGTTAGCCAATTTAACCCGTTCGGGCTGAGCTTGTCGAAGCCCTGCTTCATAGCAAGGCCCGTCGACAGGCTCAGGGCGAACGGGTGTTAAGTGAACAGTGTTGGGTCAAGTCCACTTTAGCCGCTCCATAAGAGCACGGCCCATCACCCAGTCTTTGTCACTCTCGGACAGAAAGGTCAGCTCTTCGGTGAAATGGGTGATGCGCTGGCGCCAGGTCGCCCGGGCGAAGCCCGCTGTCATGTCGGTCCCCCAATAGCAGCGCCGTGGCCCAAAGGCGTCGAACACCCGGCGCAAATGCTCGTTCAAGTCGCGGAATGGATAGGGTTCCAGAGAAGAGTTGACGAGATTCGACATCTTGATACTGACGTTCGGGTAGCGGGCGAGCGCCACTGCGTCGCCGATGGCTGCCGCCGTTCGTCCTTCCTTCGCCATGACGTTGTTTACACCCATGTGGTCGATGATGAGGTGCAGTCCCGGGTGGCGCTGCGCAATCGGCGCGAACTTTGACACCATGCCGAATGCAAGGAACATCACGGTAAGTCCGGCTTTTTCGGCCGCAGGCCAGAACCAGTCGGCGGTGCCGTCCGAAAGCCACGCGGCGTCCTTGCCGAGAAACGTTACGCGCACGCCGAGCATGCCCGGTTCCTTCCACCGCGGCAGCAGTGCGGCTGATTTTGGATTCTCCAGCGCGATGCGGCCCATGACTGCGAAGCGGTTGGGATAGCGCCTGGCGGCTTCCAGCGCGTAAGTGTTGACGTTATTCAAGCCCGGCGGAACCACCACGGCGCGGTCAACGCCCGCCTCGTCCATCAGCGGCAGCGCGCGCTCGATGGTGAAAGGTTCGGGCAGTTGCGGCTTGGCGCCCGGGTTCCAGGGATAGTCCGGCGCACTGGCCTTCCATAAATGCACCTGCGCATCGACGATCGTGCGCTTGCCCGGGGGCGGCGTAACCGCACACCCGGCGCCCGTTGCCAGCGCCACGCCGGCACCCAGCGTCGTACCAATAAACTTGCGTCGTGTGAACATGGTTGTCTCCCTCGTATTTATGTTGAGCGTTACGGCGCACGCAGCCCGACCGCCACCACCACCTTGGATATCGAGCCGGCCAGGCGACGTAGCAGCTTGTCGTACTCCTCCGGCGTCGTCGGCGCACGTTCGAAGCCGAAGCCGTCCATGCGCTCTTTGACATCGGGAAGCTCAAGCACGCGCGCGATGTCCCTGCTGATCTGATTCACTATGGCACGCGGCGTCCCGGCCGGCGCAATGATCCCGTGCGTCGAATCGCGCTCGAACGTGGGCAGGATCTCCGTCATCACCGGGACGTCCGGCAGCAGCGGCGAGCGCTTTGCGGCGATCTGCGCCAAGGGCACCACCCGCTTGTCCTGGATGAAAGGCAGTGACGGCCCCATGCTGATAAGGCCGTAGTTCAGGCGCCCTGCGGCGACCTCGATCAGGACCTCAGGCAAGCCTTTGAAAGCCACGTGCACACCCTTGATGCCGGCGGTCATGTTGAATATCTCGGTGGTCATGTGAGTGCCGCTGCCCGCCCCGGACGTGCCGAACAGGAGCTTGCCAGACCGCGCGTGCGCAAGCGCGATCAGTTCCTTGGCCGACTTGACACCCAGTGTTGGTGTGACGATCAGGATGGAAGTGGGGACCCCAAACTGGCTGACCCCGGTGAAATCCTTGAACAAATCGTACATAGGTTTCACAGGCAGCACCGCGTTGACCACCATAGCGCTCGATATCATCAGCAGCGTGTAGCCATCGGGCGTGGCCTTGGCGACCATGACGGTGGCAAGCTGGCCGCCGGCTCCTGATCGATTTTCGATGACGATGGGCTGGCCCCACATATCGCCCAGCTTCTGGGCGACCAGGCGCCCCGTGATGTCGGTGGCGCTCCCCGGGGAGAAACCCACGACCAGACGCACCGGCCTGGTGGGGAATTTCTGCTGCGCCTGCGCAAGAACGGGCGCTGCCGCGACGGCGAGCCCCACCACAACCACTGTAGACACTGCCAATCGCCATGCACGCATAGTTCCTCCGGGGACAGGGTTCTTAACCACCCTTTTTCACTAACCCGCAATCTATCCCGCGACCGGCGAACAGTCAACCGCATCCACGCTTCGCTTAAAATAGCGCCCTTGCTGTCTGAATTCACACCTGCAACCAAAGAATCTGCTCATGCCCGACCCAGCATTCCAGCTCGAAGAAGCGACCATCGGCGAATTACACGCCGCGATCAAAGCGGGGCAAATTACCGTGGTCGAGGTGGTGCAGCGTTACATCGCCCGCGTGCGCGCCTACAACGGCGTGTCCAGCATGCTGGTGACGGAAGACGGTGCAACCGTTGCGCCTGCAGCGGGCGTGGTGCGCGGCCAGCAGCCGCTTAAATTTCCCACGCAAACGCTCAAGGCCTCCACCCTGCTGCCCGACCTCGACAAATACCAGGGCCCGCCGCTCGAATTCGGCCGCATGGAAGCCACCGCGTCCGACCCCACAGTGCAGCAGCAATTCGGCATGATCGCCGGCATACCCAACGCGGGGCAGGTCAACGCGCTGGCCACGCTCAATCTGCGCGGCGAACGTTGCGTCACCTGCAAAGGCGATTTCGACCGGCATCCCTCGCTGGGGCCGCTGCCCAGGGGCGCGCCGCCGGTGTGCGAAAACTTCCGCCAACAGCCAGATGCGCTCGAGCGCGCTGCCGAACTCGACGCGCTGTATGGCTGCCATCCCGATCTGGAAAAACTGCCGCTGTACGGCGTGGTGTTTTCATTCAAGGATCCCTTCGACACCCAGGACATGCGCTCCACCGGCGGCGGCGATGCGGCCTACGACATCGATTTCCCGGCGCGTGATCACATCCTCGTCGACCAACTGCGCAGGAAAGGCGCGATTATTTTCGCCAAGGCGGTGAACACCGAATACAACGGCCGCGCCGGCGACCCGGGCGGGCGTAATGTGCCTGACAAGGTATTGCCCTCCACGCTCGGCTATCAGCGTGCCACCTGGGGCGGCAACCCCTCCAACCCTTATGACACCACGCGCGCGGCGTCGCTCGGCTCCAGTTCCGGCTCGGCGCTGTCGGTGAGCACCAATATGGTGATGGCGAGTCTGGGCGAGGAAACGCGCGCGTCGTGCCGCGGACCCTCCAATCATAATTCAGTGGCACTGATACTGCCGCACAAGGCGATGCTGGGTTTTGACGGCGGCGCCATCGGCGCGGACATTTATTGCGACCGCGCCGGCATCCACTGCCGCACCATCAACGATTGCGCCACGGTGCTGGATGCATTGAAGGATGCAGACAACGGCTACTACGATGCGCGCGACGTCTACACCACGGTGCCGCGTTCGTCGGTGCTGAGCACGCCCTATTCAAGCCATACCAGCCACACATTTGCAGCGCCTACGCTCAAAGGCATGCGTCTCGGTATTATTCGTGAATCGATGGCGTACCCGGCAAGTTCAAAAACCGAACAACCCATCGTTACCGCCGCCGCCAGGGAAATCAAAACCATACTCGGCGAAAAACTCGGCGCCACACTGGTGGAGTCATCCGATCCCAACTGGCAGCGCGATCCTGATTTTGAATTGATGACAGTGGATTTCCGGCGCGCACTGGCGCGGCTGGTGCCGGTGTTCATGCCGGATATTTTGTTTCGGCTCGACAGAAGCGGACAACCGCTGTTCAGGGAATTTGCTGCTGCCATCACGCCCACGGAATTCGCGCCCGGCAAAGTGTTTGGCACGGGCATGATGGCGCCCATCGACTATCTTGTGGAACTGGCCGACGAACGCATCACGCCACCGATCAATCTCGACATCGCTACCATTCAGGAACAAAAGCTCGCGAACACATTTCGCTTTCATATCCCGCAGTACCTCAAGCGCCGCGCGGCGGACTGGCAGGCGCGCGGCTTTACCGAAAGCATCATCGATTTCGCCACGCTCAACGCGCGCTCCAAATTCTGGGGCGACGATCAACGCGCCGCATTCAAAAACTGGGAGGAAACCACCGATCCGCGCAATCCGCTCAATGGCCGTCAGGGCGTGAATGAACGCATCATGCTGCGCGAACTGCTGCGCCGCGTGGATATGATGGTGATACACGAAAACCGTCTCGATGCGCTGGTGCGGCTGCACACGCCGTTCCCGCCGGGAAAAATCGGCGGCGCGCACCAGCCCGGCATGCCCGGTAATCTGCGACTGGAAACCTATTACGGTCCCAATGCGGGCCTCACCGAAGTGCTGATACCGGCGGGCTATGTCACCACCGCGTACGATCCGGTGTTCAAGCTGAGCGCCGACGGTAAGCGCTATGAAATGGCTGCGTCCGCTACAGCAACCCCGCTGGCGCCGCCGGGGCTGCCGTTCTCGCTGGTGTTCCGCGCCGAGCCGGGCAAGGAAGATGTGATTCTGAAAGTCGCGTCGGCCTATGAGAACGCGTCAAGACGGCGCATTTCGCCGCCGGCATTTGGACCTTTGCCAGCCTAGCGTGGTGTTGCGGTCTTGATGGAACATTAAAAATGTGACCGCAGGCACACAAGCGAGCCGACACTAATCCCGTCATTCCGGCGTTCGCCGGAACGACGAATGTGAGATGGCGGCAGTGTTTGATACTCAACAGCGTGCAACACTACACCAGCGAAGTGGGCACTGCCGCAAAGGTAACCCGCTCGCGCCAGTGATGCGTCACTGCTGCTCCCTGCGCGCCCTGAATTCAATGCACGGGTCGGTTCGTTCGGCTGCGGCAGTACGCACAACCGTATCAAACGCTGCGTCGCGCGCGGACGCAGCGCCCTGCTCAAGATAACCCACCGTCCAGGTCTTTGCGCGCTGCGCAGGACTCAACCAGCGCGGCACCCCGATATCATGCCGCACATGGCCGTTGCCCGCGATCAACACTACGCCCTGCGCCGCGTGCTTGCCTACAAGAGCGGCCATGACCGCATCGCGCGCAAGCTGCATGCGCGCCATCGCAGGGAGCGCAGATTGCGGCAACGCATTGCAATGACCGTTATCCATCTCCCGCTCCTGTGCGGCTTGCAGTGCGTCGGGCACCGGTTGATCCAATCCCAGCAACCTCATCTGGCCGGCATCGAACAGGACGGCAAAACCCCCGCGCACGACCTTGTTCGCGTCCGCCCTCGACAGATTGACGGCAATCAGTGGCACGTCGTATTCCAGGGCCAGTTCAACGAACGGCCGGTAGAACGCCCAGTTCCAGCGGCCGGCGCCCGGCGATGGCGCGGCAAGATCGATTACATGCTGCGCATCACCCGGCCTTGCCACGCGCGCGCGGTCGATGTCGCCCTGCTGCTCGCGGTCAAACTGCTCCATCGCAATCGCGGGCCGCCAGCCCGCGGCAAAAACTCGGCGCAAAACGTCCAAACGTTGCTGATGGTGCGCGGCATTATCGTGCACCTCACCGAGCAGCACCAGCGCATCGGCGCGCAGCCGTTGCTCCCAGTCGTGCCCCAGCGGGACCGTTGCGCAACCCGCCACGGCAATGACGAGCAGGGACGCAACAGCGTGCGCCAATCGGGAAATGCGCCAATACCGCTTTCCTTTGAAACCAGCCGTCCAAGCGTCTGTCATCTGCAGCTTGCGAACACAAACGTTCCCTCTTTTTTTATATGATAGCGTCTCTTGCCCCGATCGATTCATGCAGGCTAATACGTGAAGCACAAACCCAGGGAGACATCATGAAAAAGTACATCGCGCAATTTTTCTACACCTCGCTGCTTGCTCTGATATTCGCCACGCCTGCGGCTTACGCCGCCGACATCAACCGCGAATGGGTGGATTTCACGCCGCCGGCTGAAATCAAATGGATTAAAAATCCGAACGGCAGCAACGAATCGGCAATTCTGTTTGGCAACCCGAGCCAGCCGGGCCCCTACGTCGTGCGCCTCAAGTGGCTGCCCGGCAAAATGAGCCGGCCGCATTTTCACCAGAACGACCGCTTCTTTATCGTGATCTCCGGCACCTGGTGGATGGGCACCGGCGAGACTTACGATCCGAATAGCACGGTGCCCGCACCGGCCGGCAGCTACGTTATCCATCGCGCCAAAGGCATCCACTACGACGGCGCGAAAGATGAGGAAACGATTATTCAGGTGTGGGGCATGGGCCCGGCAACCTCCACGCCGGCGGAGAAGAAGTAGGAATGATTAATCGAAAATTCTTTTTTGATCACGCACGCACCTACCTGTTCGGCGGCGTCTTGAAGCAATCCCAGGTCGACGGGATCACCGCCATTCTCGATGTTTGGGATCAAAACTGGGCTAAAAAGGACGACCGCTGGTTGGCCTATATGCTGGCCACTGCCCATCACGAAACGGACAGAACGATGCAGCCCATAGAGGAGTACGGCAAAGGACGGGGTCGCCAGTACGGCGAAAATTTTAAAATGGATGGCACGCGCTACGCCGACACCAGCAACATTTTCTACGGCCGGGGTTTTGTGCAACTGACCTGGTACGAGAACTACCAGAAAGCCGGCGTTAAACTGAGGCGCAACTTCATCAAAAACCCGGCATTGGTAATGCAATTGAAAAATGCGGGCAAAATCATGTTCAACGGCATGAGCGAAGGCTGGTTCACCGGAAAAAAATTGAGCGATTATTTCAACGCAACCACCGGTGACTGGATAAATGCCCGCCGCATCATCAACGGCCTGGACAAAGCCAATCTGATCGCGGGTTATGGCCAACAGTATTATGGCGCGATCAGCCATACCACTTAGTGGCGTGAAGGAGCGTGAGAACCGTGAAGGGTGAAGAGTGAAGGGTGAAGGGTGAAGGGGCAAGTCAAACCCATTGGAGGGGTGCCTCGTCACTCTTCACCCTTCACCCTTCACGGTTCTCACGCCCTACTCTTCACCTCGCTCATCACCGCGCCGCGCGCAAACGTCACGCGAATTTCTTCACCTACGGCGAGGGTGGCCGCGTCGCGCACGATTACACCCTGCGCTGTCTCGGCGATGCTGTAGCCGCGCTCCAGCATGCGTTGCGGATCCAGCGCATTGACGAACCCTTCGGCGCGCGCGAGCCGCGACTGCCGCTGCGTCAGACCTCGTTGCATCGCCTCACCCAAGCGCCGTCCGGCGTCGGCTAAGGTACGTTCAAGACCGCGCACATCGGGGCGCGCTGCGTTATGGCGTTGCGCCGCCGCGCGCAACGCCCACGCGCGTCCATCGGCGGCGTGTGCGTAGGCACTGGTGAGCCGGCTCGCCAGATGCGCCAGATGGCGCCGCTGCTCGACGATGCGTTCTCCCGGATGCGTAAGGCGCCGCTGCAGATAATCGAGTTTCTGCATGCGGTCTTCGAGCGCGCGGCGCGTCAAGCGTGTGAGTTGCCCGCGCAATTGTGTGACTTGCGCGCGTAGCTCAATGCGATCGGGGCTGACCATTTCCGCCGCCGCCGTGGGTGTCGGCGCGCGTGCGTCGGCCACAAAATCCGCGATGGTGAAATCGGTTTCATGGCCGACGCCGGTGACCACCGGTATTGCGCACGCGTGGATGGCGCGCGCCACCACTTCTTCGTTGAACGACCACAAGTCTTCGATGCTGCCGCCGCCGCGGCATACGATCAGCACATCACACCGGTCTTTCTGCGCACGTGTCGAAGCCGTGGCGATGGCCTGCATGATTTTTGCTGCAGCGCCTTCGCCTTGCACCGGCGCAGGGTAAATCACCACCGGGATCGACGGCATGCGGCGCTTGAGCGTGGTTAACACGTCACGCAATGCTGCCGCCTGTGGTGATGTCACCACGCCAATCGCGCGCGGAAAGTCGGGAATTTCGCGCTTGCGTTCATCGGCAAACAGACCCTCGGCTTCGAGCTTGGCCTTGAGCCTTTCATACGCTTCATACAACGCGCCCAGCCCCGCGCGGCGCATAGCCTCGACGTTGAGCTGATACTTGCCGCGCGCTTCATACACCGTTGGCGCCGCGCGCACTTCGACGCGCATGCCATCCGCAGGCGTCCAATCGACGTGCTGCGCCTTGTGACGGAACATCACGCAGTCCACCTGCGCGCTGGCATCTTTCAGGGTGAAATACCAATGACCGGAATCGTAGCGCCGCATATTGGAAATTTCGCCGGTCACCCAGGTCAGCGGCAGATTGCCCTCAATCGCGGCGCGCACCCGGCGGTTCAGTTCGGCGACCGAGATAACCGTGGCGCCCGCCGTCGCAACCGCTCTTTCTTCAAATAAAGTCATGCTGTAATTCTAAACCGGCGCCCTCTCATTCAGCGTTGATTTCACGGGGATTTTTTGAGGCGCCTGGGGCGCTTCATCCACAACAGCACGGCAAGTCCTTGTTGTAAAAAAGCTTTTGTTGGCGGCACGCCTACAAATAATGTAATCGTTTGTTTTTAAACAGCTTTCTATATTGCGCTTTTGCTACTCAGTGGCAAATTCTCTATTCCGCAACACCACTTAGCGCCACTTCACACAGTTTGCACACAGATTTATCCACAGCATCTGTGGACAAGTGGGTAAGCCACTGAATTCGTGGCCCATTGCGCCTTGTACTGCGTGAAGAGTGAAGGGTGAAGGGTGAAGAGGTACCCCTCCAATGGGTTTGACTTGCCCCTTCACTCTTCACTCTTCACCCTTCACGCATTCACGCCCTCACCAGCTTGCCGAAACCCCCATTGCAATATACAGTTAGCGAAATTTTTTAAGGGAGTTTATCCAGTGTTCTCGCTCATTCAAGCGGCAGGTTGGCCGATATGGCCGCTATTATTCGCCTCAGTCCTCGCACTGGCGATTATCGCGGAACGGCTGTGGTCGCTGCGCGCGAGCAAAGTCATGCCCAAGGGCCTGCTGATGCAGGCGGTGCAGGAATACCGGCAAAACGAAGCCAGCACCGCCAGTTTGACCCAACTCGCCGAAGGTTCCGCGTTGGGGCTGGTGCTCGCGGCGGGCATCAAAAACATCAAATCATCGCCGCTGATACTCAAGGAATCGATTGAAGAAGCCGGGCGCGCGGCGGCGGCCAACCTGGAGCGCTTTCTCACCACTCTTGGCACCATCGCTGCGGTGTCGCCGCTGCTCGGTTTGTTTGGCACGGTGATCGGCATGATCGAAATTTTTGGCGCCTCGTCGCCCACCGGCAGCAGCAATCCCACGCAACTCGCGCATGGCATTTCTGTTGCGCTTTACAACACCGCGCTGGGCCTGGTGGTGGCGATTCCGAGCATGGTTTTCTACCGCCACTTCCGCAGCCAGGTGGATAACCTGCTGCTGGAAATGGAAATGCAGGGCACCAAGCTGGTGGAAATTCTTCACGGCGAGCGGCAGGCCTGACGTGATGAAGCTTGAACCATGAAGTTCCGCACCCATGCGTTCCGCGAGGAACCGGAGATCAACTTCATACCGTTGATCGATGTGCTGCTGGTGATTCTTATTTTTTTGATTATCACCACCACCTACACCAAACAAAGCGAGTTGCAAATCAATTTGCCGACCGCCGATTCGGCAATACCGGCGGAGCGCGTTGACCAGATCGATATCGCCGTCGATGCCACCGGCAAATATGTGGTCAACAGGACCGCCCACACCTTCAGCACGCGTGAAGCCTTTGCCGCCGAACTCAAACGCGCCGCCGGCGCCAACAAAGACCCGGTGATCACCATCAGCGCCGATGCCCAGGCCTCGCACCAATCGGTGATTCGCGTGATGGAAGCCGCGCAGTACGCGGGCTTCGGCAAAATCGCCTTCACCATACAAGCGGCCAAAAAGTAGAGCAGCCCGCACGCATGTATCCCGCAGCGTGGACGCGTATCACCGTGATTACGCTGCTGCTCGCGCCACTGTCGTGGCTGTTTCGCGCGGTAGTCGCCACGCGCCGTTTTTTATACCAGGCGTTCCCCTCGCTCAGCCAACGGCTGCCAGTACCGGTAATCGTCGTCGGCAATATCAGTGTGGGCGGCACCGGCAAAACGCCGCTGGTGCTGTGGCTCGTAGCCCGTTTACGCGAAGCCGGCTATCAGCCGGGCATTGTCAGCCGTGGTTATGGCGGCACCCATGAACTTGCGCACGCGGTGCATGGCGATAGCGACGCCACGCGTTACGGCGACGAACCGGTTGTGCTGGCGCGGCGAAGCGCTTGTCCGGTGTGGATCGGCAAAGATCGCGTGGCTGCCGCGCGTGCGCTGCTGGCGGCCAGCCCCCATTGCAACATCATCGTCAGCGATGACGGTCTGCAGCACTATCGGCTCGCGCGCACGCTCGAGATCGCGGTCGTCGACGGCACGCGCGGGCATGGCAACGGCTTTATGCTCCCCGCCGGCCCGCTGCGCGAACCGCCAGCGCGGCTGAACAGCGTGGATGCGGTGGTGGTGCGCGGTGCGGTTGCCGTGCCCAAACCCGCCACCCCGCCGCATTTTGCGATGACGCTGGAGGCAACAGGACTGCGCAATCTGCACGACGCCAGCCTGCATCTCACCGTCGGCGGCCTGCATGGCCTGCGCGTGCATGCCATAGCCGGCATCGGTAATCCGCAACAGTTTTTCGAGATGCTTACCTGCCTGCGCATCGCCCACACGCCACACGCGTTCGCCGATCATCATGTTTTTACGCCATCCGATATCGAATATGCGAACTGCGACGCCGTCGTGATGACGGAAAAGGATGGAGTAAAATGCGAGCGCTATGCCTCAGCCAGGCACTGGGCGCTGCGGGTCGATGCCCGTGTGGACGACGCGCTAGCACAAGTCTTGCTCGCACAAATCAACAGGAAACGCTGAATGGACGGCAAACTGCTCGACATCCTCGCCTGCCCGCTGTGCAAAGGCCCGCTGGTCTATAAAAAAGCTGAAGCGGAACTCATCTGTAAACCCTGCCGGCTAGGATACCCGATCAAGGATGATATCCCGGTGATGCTGGAGGATGAGGCGCGTAAGGTTCCTCCTTTGGAGGAACTGTGAAAAGTGAAGGGTGAAGAGTGAAGGGGTACCCCCCCACCCACATTCCCACTCTTCACCCTTCACCCTTCACTCTTCACTCTTCACGCATTCACATGCCGTTCACCGTCATCATCCCCGCCCGCTACGCTTCCACGCGTTTTCCCGGCAAGCCGCTGGCGGACGTCGCCGGTAAGCCGATGGTGGTGCGCGTTGCGGCGCAGGCGGCGAAAAGTGGCGCGCGCGAGGTGATTGTCGCCACCGATCACCCGGAAATTGCGCGGGTGGTGCAAGCCCACGGTTTTGAGTCGATGATGACGCGCACGGACCATGCCACCGGCACCGACCGGCTGGCGGAGGTAGCCGCCAAACGGCGCTTCGGCGCACGCCATGTGGTGGTGAATGTGCAGGGCGACGAGCCGCTGATTCCACCGGCGCTGATTCGCAGTGTCGCGGAAAGCCTTGCGGCGCACAAAGACGCCGCGATTGCCACCGCCTGCCATCCGATCAAATCTGCCGCGGAATTCGCCAACCCGAACGTGGTTAAGGTGGTGCTCGACAACGCCGGTTATGCGCTTTATTTCAGCCGCGCGCCGATACCCTATGCGCGCGACGCGTTCGCGCGCAGCATCACGCAACTACCGCCCAAGCTCCCCGCTTACCGGCATCTGGGCATTTACGCCTACCGCTGCGAATTTCTCATTGCATTCAGGAACATGCGCCCCACCGCTATCGAGCAATTTGAAGCGCTCGAACAATTGCGCGCGATGGCATACGGCCACCGTATCTGTGTCGCTATCACCCGCGCGGCGCCCCACCCCGGCATAGACACACCCGAAGACCTCACACGCATTGTGGGCCGCTACCGCCGCCGCTGACGGCGGCTGAGCGAAGGTGACTTGGCGCGGGCGGCTGCGGTATAATCCGTTCATTATTAAAACAAATTTGCCCTTCCGTGCAACGTTTACAACGCGGAAAGATGGCAAGCAGCTTTCCTCTAACCTCTTGTTTTACTTCCTCTTTTAATCATGCGCATTTTGCTACTTGGTTTGCCCGGCGCCGGCAAGGGCACGCAAGCTCAGTTTTTGATGGCGAAGTATGGCATCCCGCAGATTGCAACCGGGGACATGCTGCGCGGTGCCATACGCGCCGGTTCGGCGTTGGGCGTCGAAGCGAAATCCTACATGGACAAGGGCGCGCTGGTGCCCGATCAGATCGTTACCGAATTGGTTAAACAACGCATCAAGGCCAAAGATTGCGCCAACGGCTTCATCATGGATGGTTTCCCGCGCACCTTGCCGCAGGCGGATGCGCTGCGCCACGCCGGAATTGATATCGATTACGTGATTGAAGTCGAAGTCGCCGACGAGGAAATTTTGCGCCGCATGAGCGGTCGCCGGGTGCATCTGGCGTCGGGGCGCAGTTACCACGTCTCGTTCAACCCGCCCAAGGTTGCGGGCAAGGATGACCTCACAGGCGAGCCGCTGGTACAACGCGCAGACGACAACGAAGCCACGGTTAAGGCACGGCTTGATGTGTATCACGCACAAACCAAACCGCTGGTGCAGTATTACATCGACTGGGGCAAACTCGGTGATACGCGCGCGCCGCATTACGTCCATATTCATGGCAAGGGCGATGTCGAAGCGATACGGGATGGTATTTTCGCTGCGCTTGCCAAAAATCATGCATGAGCGTTGAGCGTCTGGCGTAACACCTGATCGCGGGGTTGCTCTCAACGCTAAACACTCGGCAAAGGCACGTTTTTATTTAATGTAATAAGGGAGACGGTTGACATGAGTGCATATCAGGGACTGACCATCGCCATTGCCTGCGCGGTGATCGGCATTATCTTCGGCGGCCTGTGGGCCAGGCAGGTCATCAGTCAGCCGGACGGCAATGACCGCATGCGCGAAATCGCCGCCGCCATCAGCACCGGTGCGACAGCTTATTTGTGGCGGCAATACAAAACCATCGCCGTCGTCGGTGTGGTGCTGTTTGTCATCATGATGATTTTTCTGGACAAGGCCACGGCCATCGGCTTTGCCATCGGCGCGATTCTTTCGGGCGCGGCGGGCGTCATCGGCATGAACGTATCGGTGCGTGCCAACGTGCGCACCGCCGAAGCCGCACGCACCGGGCTTAATGAAGCGCTGCAAATCGCGTTTCGTGGCGGCGCCATCACCGGCTTGTTGGTCGTCGGCCTGGGCATGCTCGGCGTCGCGGGCTTTTTCGCGGTGCTGTATCTGGGCATGGGGTATTCGCTCAAGGATGCAGTGCATCCGCTGGTGGGCCTCGCGTTCGGCGGCTCGCTGATTTCGATTTTCGCGCGGCTGGGTGGCGGCATTTTCACCAAGGGCGCCGACGTCGGCGCTGACCTGGTGGGTAAAGTCGAAGCCGGCATACCCGAAGATGATCCGCGCAACCCCGCGGTGATCGCCGACAACGTCGGTGACAACGTCGGCGATTGCGCCGGCATGGCCGCCGACTTGTTTGAAACCTACGCGGTAACCATAGTCGCCACCATTATTCTCGGTTCGCTGCTGATCACCAAACCCGGCATCGATTTCGTTGCGGTGATTTATCCGCTGGCGCTGGGCGGTGTTTCGATCATCGCCTCCATCATCGGCTGCTACTTCGTCAAAGCCAGACCCGGCGGCAAAATCATGAATGCGCTGTATCGCGGCCTCGCCGTTTCGGGCGTGCTGGCACTGATCGCGTTCGCCGGCGTGACCTGGACACTGATGGGCAACATCGGCCTCGATTACCCGCAATACACCCCGATAAAATTGTTCGGTTGCGCCGTGGTAGGCCTGGTGCTGACCGCGCTGATGGTGGTGATCACCGAGTACTACACCGCCACCGAATACGCGCCGGTGCGTCACGTCGCCGCCGCCTCCACCACCGGCCACGGCACCAACATCATCGCCGGTCTGGGCGTCTCCATGCGCTCGACCATGTGGCCGGTGCTCTCGGTATGCGCGGCTATTTACGCGGCTTACGCGCTGGCTGGCCTCTACGGCATCGCCATCGCGGCGACGGCGATGCTGTCGATGACCGGTATTATCGTGGCACTCGACGCTTACGGCCCGATCACCGACAACGCCGGCGGTATCGCCGAAATGTCGGGCCTGCCGAAAGAAGTGCGCGCCATCACCGATCCGCTCGACGCCGTAGGCAACACCACCAAGGCCGTCACCAAAGGCTACGCCATCGGCTCGGCGGGACTCGCCGCACTGGTGCTGTTCGCCGACTACACCCACGCGCTGGAAGCGGCAGGCAAGACCATCACCTTTGATCTGTCGAACCACATGGTCATCATCGGACTCTTTATCGGCGGCATGATTCCGTATCTGTTCGGCGCCATGGCGATGGAAGCGGTGGGCCGTGCGGCGGGTTCCGTGGTGGTCGAAGTGCGCCGCCAGTTCAAAGAAATTCCCGGCATCATGGAAGGCACCGCCAAGCCCGACTACTCGCGCGCAGTGGACATGCTGACCCTCGCCGCGATCAAGGAAATGATCGTGCCCTCGCTGCTGCCGGTGCTGGTGCCGGTGGTGGTCGGCGTGGTATTGGGTCCGCAGGCGCTGGGCGGCGTGCTGATGGGTTCCATCGTCACCGGCCTGTTCGTAGCCATCTCCATGACCACCGGCGGCGGTGCATGGGACAACGCCAAAAAATATATTGAAGACGGCAACCACGGCGGCAAAGGCTCCGAAGCCCACAAGGCAGCAGTCACCGGCGACACCGTGGGTGATCCGTATAAAGACACCGCAGGCCCGGCAATTAATCCGTTGATCAAGATTATTAATATTGTGGCGTTGCTGATTGTGCCGTTGTTGTAGCATGCCGAAGCGCGGAGCAGGGCCCCGCTTGCGGGATGCGACCGCGTAGGCAGGCAAACAGCCGACGCGAAACCGTTGCGTAACCAAAAACGCTTCGGAGGTTGTCGCGGCTTATGATTTACCCAACGGGGACGCTGCGGCGTCCCCATTTTGTTTTGGCCGACCTGTAGCCCGGAATAAGCGCAGCGTATTCCGGGGCTGCATCAGCGTATTGCGCGATGATCCACCACATTGGTCACTTCAAGCATGCATAGCATCAGCATCATCGGCGGCGGGCCGGCGGGTTTGATGGCGGCAGAAGTGATCGCAGCGAGTGGCGCGCATGTCGATGTTTACGACGCCATGCCGTCGGTCGGACGCAAGTTCCTGATGGCGGGCAAAGGCGGGCTGAATCTCACGCACTCGGAGCCGCTGCAATCCTTTCTCTCGCGTTATGGCGCACGCCGCCTGCAGGTCGAACCGTGGCTGGCCGCGTTCGGGCCTGAAGCGTTACGCGCATGGGCGCACGCGCTGGGGATCACCACGTTCATAGGCTCGTCAGGCCGTGTGTTTCCCAAGGACATGAAAGCCGCGCCGTTGCTGCGCGCGTGGCTGCGGCGGCTGCGTGTAGCGGGCGTGTCGTTTCACATGCGTCACCACTGGCTGGGCTGGAGCGAAAACGGCGCATTGCGCTTCGACACGCCGCAAGGCCCGCTCACTGTGAGCGCGGACACAACCTTGCTGGCACTCGGCGGCGGCAGTTGGGCGCGCCTGGGTTCGGATGGCGCGTGGACCGCATTGCTCGCCGCGCGCGGTGTGAACATCACCCCGCTGCGGCCCGCCAATTGCGGCTTTGATTGCGCCTGGAGCGCACATTTCCGCACGCGTCACGCCGGGCAGCCGCTGAAATCAATAATGGCGTCGTTCACGGATGGCAATGGACATCTACAGCGCCTGCAGGGTGAATGCATCATCACCGAATCCGGCATCGAAGGCGGCGTGATTTATGCCCTATCCGCGCTGCTGCGCGACGCAATCGATGCCAGTGGTACATTTGGCAGCGCAACGCTGTATCTCGATCTCGCGCCCGGCCGCGATCTTCAACGGCTCACGCGCGATCTGTCTGAGTCACGCGGCAAGCGTTCATTGTCAAACCACCTGCAGAACAAAGCGGGAATCACCGGTGTTAAAGCCGGGCTGCTGCGTGAAGGCATGAGTGAAGCGCAACTCGCTGATCCCGCGCAACTCGCCGCGCGCATCAAAGCCTTGCCGCTCAAGTTGACCGCGGCGCGTCCGCTGGATGAGGCGATCAGCAGCGCCGGTGGCGTGTCCTTCGATGCGCTTGACGAGAACTTGATGCTGCGCGCAATGCCCGGCGTTTTTTGCGCCGGCGAAATGCTGGATTGGGAGGCGCCTACCGGCGGCTATCTGCTGACGGCGTGTTTTGCCAGCGGCCGCATCGCCGGCGCGGGGGTGGTGAATTGGCTGCGTGACAGCGATATCTAGCGACCACGCACTCCGCTATAATCCGCGCTCCGTTTGCCCCCGCATTCATAATGTAACTCTATGTTTTTACATACTTTTTTTTCAGGCCTTGCACTGGGCTTGGTTTTATCCTCGCCGTTCGCCGCGATAGCGCAAACGCCCCTGCCAGCGGTGGCGCCGGAAATCGCACTTGCGCTGGAGCGCGTGGCCAAACACGCGCCGGTGGTTAAGGCACTGGAGGCAATCAAGGGCAGCGGTGTGCGCATGCTCGAGGAACAGCTGCGCATCACTGAAGTGCCCGCGCCGCCGTTCAAGGAGCAGGCGCGCGCCGCGTATTACCTTGGCAAAGTAAAAGAAGCCGGCCTCTCCGACGCTTATATCGACAGGGAAGGCAATGTCATCGGCATCCGCCGCGGCAGCGGCAAGGGGCCGAAGCTGGTGGTGTCGGCGCATCTGGACACGGTGTTTCCCGAAGGCACCGACGTCAAGGTGCGCGAAAAAGATGGCCGCTATTACGCGCCCGGCATCGGCGATGATGCCGCGGGACTCGCGACGCTGTTAACCACGCTCGAACACCTGAATAAATCCGGCGTGCGTACCATCGGCGACA
Source organism: Bordetella parapertussis (assembly GCA_945861275.1). Lineage (GTDB taxonomy): Bacteria > Pseudomonadota > Gammaproteobacteria > Burkholderiales > SG8-41 > UBA5216. Next base: position 2,828 of record CAMATZ010000056.1, on the reverse strand, counting down.
TCGTATTTGTCGGCAGCGTGGGCGAAGAAGAACTCGGCGATCTGCGCGGCATGAAGGCCCTGTTTCGCGACCACAAGGACATCGACGGTTTTATCTCGCTTGACGGCGTGGGGCTGGGGCGCATCGTCAACGCGGCCACCGGCAGCCATCGCTTTATGGTGAGTTTCAAAGGGCCGGGCGGGCACAGCTTTTTCGCCTTCGGGCTGCCCAGTGCGATACACGCCATGGGCCGCGCAGTGGCCAAGATCGGTGATCTGGTGCCGCCCAGCAATCCCAAAACCACCTTTACCGTCGGCACCGTGCGCGGCGGCACCGCGGTAAACGCGATTTCGGGTGACGCCACCATCGGCATCGACGTACGCTCCAATAGTCATTCCGAGCTGGTAAATTTCGTCGAAAAAGTAATGGCGGCGATACACGAAGCCGTCGCCGATGAAAACAAGCGCTGGAACGCCAGGGCGCAGATTATCGTGGAGATCAAGCAAGTGGGCGACCGGCCGGCAGGCAGCACGCCCATCGATGCCAAAATTGTGCAGGCGGCGCGTGCGGCGCTGGCTGCCGTAGGCGTTACGATGCGCTCGGTGGCAGCGAGCACCGACGCCAATCTGCCTATCAGTCTTGGCGTGCCGGCAATCACGCTCTCCTCCAGTGGCCAGGCCGGCGGCAGTCATTCGCTGGGAGAATGGTATGCGCCGGTGAACAACACGCTGGGGCCGCAAAATATTCTGCTGTTGTCGCTGGCGCTGGTGGGTATCGAAGGGGTGAGCGAACCGGTGCTGGAAAAAGGCCCGCCACGACAATGAGCGGCAATCATTACGAACCACGCTGATTTATGACCCAATATTCTCTGGCCGAACGCAGGATTATCACCAAAGGCGACTACTGGATCGCGCCCGGTGCGCAAGTTATCGGCTCGGTCATCTTCGAGAACAACGCCAGCGTGTGGTTCAACGCCGTGGTGCGCGGCGACGACGACATCATCACCCTCGGTGAAAACTCACAGGTGCAGGATGGCAGCGTGCTGCACGTCGATCCCGGATTTCCGCTGACGCTGGGCCGCGGCGTGAGTGTCGGCCACATGTCCATGCTGCACGGCTGCAGCATTGGTGACGGCACCCTGATCGGTATCAAGAGCGTGATCCTGAACGGCGCGAAAATCGGCAGGAACTGCGTGATCGGCGCCAATTCGCTGATTCCGGAAAACAAGGTGATCCCCGATGGCTCGCTGGTGATAGGTTCGCCGGGGCGCGTGGTACGCCCGTTGCGGCCGGAGGAGATTACATTCTTCAACGATTTCGCAGATCAATACGTCAAGCGCTTTAAGCAGTACCAGCGTGAATTAAAAATCGACGGCACGGCGTAGGTTTATGCAGCTGATTATCCAGGGCGCTGAGATCGAAACCGGCGATCTCAAGCAACTTGCGAAATGGAGCCGCGCTTCTGGCATCGAGCAGATTTCCACTGCGGCCTTTCGACTTCCCGGCGCGCAGCCTGCTGCCGAAATCGCCGCACTGTGTGAGCGCGCACGGCTCGACTTTGCGTTCATCCCCGAACAGCGGCGGCTTGTGGATTTCCGGCTGCTGGTGATGGACATGGACTCGACACTGATCACTATCGAGACCATCGACGAGCTGGCCGATCTGGTGGGCTTGAAGCCACAGGTCGCCGCCATCACGGAACAGGCGATGCGCGGTGAAATCGAATACAACGAGAGCCTGCAACGCCGCGTGGCGCTGCTCAAAGGCCTGAATGAAGGCGCTTTGCGCCGCGTCTATGATGAGCGGCTGAAGCTCTCGCCGGGCGCGGAAATTCTGCTGGCCGCCGTGAAGAAGCACGGGATCAAGACCTTGCTGGTCTCTGGCGGATTCACCCACATCACCGAGCTGCTGAAGCCCCGGCTTGGCCTCGATTACACCTATTCCAATACGCTAGGCGTGGCCGGCGGCAAACTCACCGGCGAAGTGCTCGGTCGCATCGTTAATGCCGACGCCAAGCGCGATGAACTGCTACGTGTAAGTGCATTGCTGGGTATCAATCGCGAGCAGATCATCGGCATCGGCGACGGCGCGAATGATCTGAAGTTCATGGCCGAGTGTGGGGTGAGCGTTGCGTATCACGCCAAGCCGATTGTGCGCGGGCAGACCACGCATGCGTTGAACTATGTTGGCCTCGACGGTACTGTGGGCCTATTTAACTAAGCACGGCTCGCCGCAATCAGCCACGTGCAGGTTGGCGTGACGCAGGAACCCCAACATCATCGTTGGTGAGCGCCAGACAATTTTGTGGTAGCACGTTGTGTGTTGGGGTTCGCAGGCTCACCCCATACAATTCACTGTGAAGAAGAAAGCTTTTGTAGGTTGGGCTGAGCCTGCGAAGCCCAACACTTCAACGTGCGCCATACACGCCAACTGTTTCATCTCCACCTCCGCCCCAATCCTTCGTAACAATGCCTTTATCACTGTAGTCATGCAGCGTTGAATAAGGCCACTCAACAGCACCGCTGACCAGGCCATGTTTCACCGGATTGAAATGAATGTAATCCACGTGCCGTTCCAAATCGGTGTCGTCCCGAATCTGGTGCTCCCAATAGCGCCGCTGCCAGATGCCACGCTCGCGCTTTGCGTGGCGGCTGGCGCGGACATATTCGGTTTTTTCGATGCATCGCGAAAACCCCGCTTTATCAGAGACCAGCGTATGGGGTAATCAGCCTCGCCCGGCGGCAATCGCCAGATGGCATGCAGATGATCGGGCAATACCACCATTGCGACGACGGCAAAGCGATGCGCTCGTTTTACCGCATTGATGCTGTTGCGCAAATCGTCGATGTA
>CAMATZ010000055.1 GCA_945861275.1 Bordetella parapertussis | reverse complement strand
AGTTGGCGCTGTCGTGGTTGATGACGCCATCGCGATCCAGAATGATCAGTTTCATGTGGCGAGTTTGGAGATGTTGACCACACGGTTAGTGAGATTCGCGACCTCGTGCAACAGCGCAAAGCGGTTGTTGCGCAAGGCCGGGTCTTCGGCATTGACCATCACCTTGTCGAAAAATAGTGTCACCGGTTGATGCAGCTGTGCGGTAAGCAGCAGCGCTGCGCCGAATTTCCCCTGTTGCAGCAACGGTTCGATCTGGGCGCGCAACTGGTGTGTTGTGGCAAGTAATTGTTTTTCTTCGTCTTCCACGAGCCTGGTTGCGTCTGCCCGGGCCCCCATCGAGGCGCCGCCTGATTTGCTCAATATATTGCGTATGCGCTTGTCGGCCTCGGCAAGTCCGGCAGATTCGGGCAAGGCAAGGAATTGACGTGCCGCGTCGAGCCGGCTCACATACTCGAACGGCCTGGGCGACAGGTCGAGCACGGATTCGACCTCCAGCACGGCATAGCCCAGATCGCGCAGATAACTTTTGGCGCGTTCCATCACAAACGTCGCGGCCCTGGCGCAACTCGTAAGCGGACTGCCGTCGCTCTCCGGCAACACTCCCGGGGGGAAAGTCTCGCGCGCAAGCGTGAGCAGGTCACTCACGTTGAGCGGTAGTTTGCGTTCCGCAAGTATGCGTATCACCCCCAGCGCGTGACGCCGCAGCGCGAACGGGTCTTTATCACCGGTGGGAATCGCGCCCACCCCAAAGATGCCGATCAAGGTGTCCAGCTTGTCGGCCAGCGCAACGCAACACGCCACCGTGCTTGCGGGCAACTGGTCACCCGCAAAGCGCGGCAGATAATGTTCCGCGATGGCGTCCGCTACCAGCGCCGGCTCACCGTCATGCTGCGCGTAGTAGCGCCCCATAATGCCTTGCAATTCGGGAAATTCACCCACCATGCCGGTCAGCAAATCGGCTTTGGCGAGCCATGCCGCGCGCTCCGCGAGCAGCGGATCGGCGCCGATCAGGCGCGCGATTCTGCCGGAGAGCAACTGGATGCGCTGCACCCGCTCAAGCTGACTGCCAAGCTGGTTGTGATACACCACCTTGCTCAAGCCCGGCACGCGCGATTCCAACCGCAGCTTGCGATCCTGGTCATAAAAAAATCGCGCGTCGGCCAGCCGCGGGCGCACCACGCGCTGGTTGCCTTCGATGATGTTCCTGGGGTCGGCGACAGCCATATTACTCACCACCAGAAAACGCTCGGTCAACTTGCCCGCTTGATCGAACAGCGGAAAATATTTCTGGTTGGTGCGCATGGTGAGTATCAGGCATTCCTGCGGCACCGACAAAAACTCGGCATCGAACCCCGCCACGTAAACCACCGGCCACTCCACCAGCGCCGTCACTTCATCCAGCAGCGCTGCGTATTCACCCAGCGCACAACCCAGTTCAGCCGCCCTGGCCTTGAGTTGAGCATCAATTGCGGCGCGGCGTGCATTAAAGCTGGCGATCACTTTGCCGTCGCTCAGGAGCCGGGCCTCATACTCGCCGGCGGTTTTTAATGCAATGTCACGCGCGCCCAGAAAACGATGGCCGTGTGTGGTGCGTCCGGCAGCAAGACCCAGTGCCTGCACCGCAATAACATCCGCGCCGTGCAACGCCACCAGCCCGTGCGCGGGCCGCACGAACTTGACGGTCTCGGTACTATTGGGCAATTGGTAACTCATCACCTTTAGCATCGGCAAACGCGCGATGGCTTTTGCCAGTGCGGCCAGCAGGCCTGCTTGCAAGGTAAGCCCTGCGGCCAGCTGCGGCAGGAACAGCATCACCAGCTTGCCGTCGCTCGCTTTTTTGATGGCGGACACCGCGCTTTCGTCGCAGCCCAAAGTAGCGAGTTTTTTCAGCAGTGCAGCGGTGGGCTTGCCGGCGGCATCTAGGCCGACTTTTTCCGGCAGCAGCCGTTCTTCGGTTTGGCGATCCGGCGCTTTACCCAACACATGCGACAAGCATGCCGCCAGCCGCCGTGGCGTGGCAAAAACTTCTGTGGTGCAATTCGCCGCCAGCAGCCCACTCGCCGCAAGCTCATCGCGCAGCCCGTGGGCGAACGCCTCCCCCAGGCGTTGCAGCCCCTTGGGCGGCAATTCTTCGGTAAACAATTCCACCAGCAGCGGCACGCCGCCTGTGCCCGTCACCGTGCGGCTCCTGCGCGTATCGCTTTTACTTCGTCAATTTCTTCTTTGGAAACAAAGGCTTGTACTGCCTCATCGCTGGCGCGTTCAAAACCGCGCAATTTGCGCGAGTGGTAATACGCCTGCGCCGCCGCCCGCGCCAGCGCGCGCACGCGCGCGATGTAGGCCGCCCGCTCGGTAACCGAAATCGCGCCGCGCGCATCCAGCAGGTTAAAGCTGTGCGAGCACTTCATCACCATTTCATAGCCCGGCAGCGCCAGCCCCGCTGCAAACAGCCGCTTCGCCTCGGACTCGAACTGTGCGAACTGCTGGAGCAGCATGTCCACGTTGGCGTGTTCGAAATTGTAGGCCGATTGCTCAACTTCGTTCTGGTGATAGACATCGCGATAGGTCACGCCGGGCGCCCATTGCAAATCGAAAATGCTCTCCACGCCCTGCAGAACCATCGCCAGGCGTTCCAGGCCATAAGTGATTTCGCCCATCACCGGCTTGCACGGGATGCCGCCAACTTCCTGAAAATAGGTGAACTGCGTGACTTCCATGCCGTTCAACCACACTTCCCAGCCCAGGCCCCATGCGCCGAGCGTGGGTGACTCCCAATCGTCTTCGACAAAGCGGATGTCGTGTTGCAGCGGATTGATGCCGATTTCCTGCAGCGATCCCAAATACAAATCGAGTATGTTCGCAGGCGAAGGCTTGAGCACCACCTGATACTGGTAGTAGTGCTGCAAACGGTTGGGGTTTTCGCCATAGCGGCCATCTTTGGGGCGGCGCGACGGCTGCACGTAAGCCGCGTTCCACGGCTCCGGACCGATGGCGCGCAAAAAAGTGGCGGTGTGAAAGGTGCCCGCACCGACCTCCATATCGTACGCTTGCAGCAGCGCACAGTGATGGCGATCCCAGTAGTGATTCAGCGCCAGGATCAACTGCTGAAATGTTTGCATCGGGTGATTTTACACGGTAACGACTAAAAGCTTCTCCGCAAAGGCGCAGAGAAGAACCGCAAAGAAGTTCAGGAACAATTACTAAGGATTTCTTTGCGTTTCCATTGCGTTTTTGCGTCTTTGCGGTTGCGGTGGGGGTTCGCACTCAATCGACCGCGCGCATGCGCCAAGTCACTCCCAACAACACCGCCAGCAGCAGCAACACCACATGATTGCTCCAGCGCACATAAGGCGTAATACCTTCATAACCGTGCACGGTGTGGGTGAGTATTGCGGTTTCGAATGGCGGCGCGACGCGCTCGACTTCACCGCGCGGGTTGATCACGGCCGTCATGCCGGTGTTGGTGGCGCGCAGCATCGGGCGGCCGGTTTCGAGTGCGCGCGCCTGCGAAATTTGCAGATGCTGTGCCGGCGCGATGGAGCGGCCAAACCACGCCACGTTGCTCATGTTCACCAGCACTGTCGCTTGCGGCAATTGGCGGATGATTTCTTCGCCGAACACGTCTTCGTAGCAGATGTTTACCGCCACCCGCTGGCCCGCGATGTTAAGCGGCTGCTGGTCGATGGCGCCGCGCGAAAAATCCTGCAACGGGATGGCGAGGATGTTGACGATCCACGCCAGCAGCGGTCGCAGCGGAATGAATTCGCCAAACGGCACCAGATGCGATTTGCGGTAGAACTGTTGTGGCGCCGTGCCCAGCGAAATCGTGGTGTTGTAGTAACTGCCGCCCGGCGTGCGCTCCGGCACCCCGATCAGCACGTCCCCGCCGTGCTTTTGGGCGTGTGCGGCGATGGCCGCAAGATATTCCGGCGGCACCTGATGCAAAAACAGCGGCAACGCGGTCTCGGGCAGCACGATCAGCCGCGCGTCACTTTGCGCGATCAGTTTGGCGTAGGTGTCGAGCGTGGCGCGCATCTGGTCTTCGCGCCATTTCATGTCCTGCGCCACGTTGCCCTGGAGCAGGCTCACGGTGGTGGGTGTGCCGCTGGGCTGTGTCCACGCGATCTGTTTTAGCGCAAAGCCGCACAGGCCGAGGACGGCGAAGATAGTCGCAGCAGCACGATGCACCGTTGCCGCTACGCGCCAGCGCATCACCACCAGCACGATGCAGCCCGCCATCACCGCCACCACCAGACTCACGCCGTAAATGCCCAGTAGCGGCGCATAACCCGCGAGCGGGCTGCCGGGAATTTGCGAGTAGCCGATGGTGTTCCACGGAAAGCCGGTGAAGATCCAGCTACGCATCCATTCCATCAGCACCCACAACGCCGGCGCCAGCAGCGTCAGTTTGATGGCTTGCGCGCGGCGGCTGCGCGCTACGCCATAACCCGCCAGCGCCGGAAACAACGCGAGAAATGCGCAAAACAGCAAGGTTGCCGCCGCGGCCAGCGGCAGCGGCATCGCGCCGAAAGTATGCAGGCTGACGTAAATCCACGACACGCCCGCGAGAAAAAATCCCAGCCCGAACCACCAGCCGGTTTTAAACGCCTGCTTCGGTGTCGCCGCCAATGACCACTGCCAGAACAGCAGCGCGAGGGTGGCCAGAGGCAGGGGCGACAGGTGAAACGGCGCAAAACCTGCCACTGAAAGGGCGCCTGCCAGAAAAGCGACGGTGCACGACGCCGGGCGGAAAAATGACGCAACAGTGCGTGCCGGTGACGCGCCAGGGTTCATGAGCGCACGAATCAAGCAGGCTTTTTCTGCACGACCTGCAGCAAATGCATGCGCCGGCTATCGGCGCGCAGCACCTTGAACGACAGATTGTCGAAGCTGATTTGCTCGCCGCGTTTGGGGATGCGGCCAAAACGCTTGAGCACCAAGCCGCCGACGGTGTCGAATGCCTCGTCGCTGTAATCCGTGCCAAAAACTTCATTAAAATCAGCAATTTCCGTGAGCGCTTTGACTCGATACTGGCCACCGCGCTCGGCCACAATTTTTTCATCGAGCTCGTCGATGTCGTGCTCGTCTTCAATATCGCCGACGATTTGTTCGAGCACGTCTTCAATGGTGACGAGGCCGGCGACGCCGCCGTATTCATCCACCACAATGGCGATGTGATTGCGGCTGACGCGAAACTCTTTCAGCAGCACATTGAGCGGCTTGGATTCCGGTATGAACACCGCCGGACGCAACATTTCGCGCACGTTGAATTCTTCCTCGCCCGCGTAGTAACGCAGCAAATCCTTGGCCAGCAGAATGCCGATCACATTATCCTTGTCCTCGCCGATCACCGGAAAGCGCGAGTGCGCGGTCTGTATCACGGTGGGAATGAACTGATCGGGCGACTCGCCGATATCGATCACGTCCATTTGCGAGCGCGGAATCATGATATCGCGCGCCTGCATTTCAGACACCTGCAGCACACCCTCGATCATGGCGAGCGCGTCGGCATCGAGCAGATTGCGCTCGTACGCGGAGTGCAGCAGCTGGATCAGTTGTTCACGGTCTTCCGGCTCGCGCATCAAAAAAGCCGAGAGGCGGGCAAGCACGGAAGGTTTATCGGGGTTATCGCTGGCCATAGGTTTAGGGAAAATAACCGCTGCGCGGGGCGCTCACTACCCACGGATCAGCATACCCCAATTTTGCCATGATCTGCGTTTCACGCTGCTCCATCACTTGCGCGGTGGCGGCATTTTCATGATCGTAGCCCTGTAAATGCAGCACCCCGTGCACGGTGAGGTGGGCGTAATGCGCGGCGAGCGTCTTTTTCTGCGCGCGCGCCTCGCGTGCGACCACCGGCGCGCACAGCGCGAGATCGCCTGCCAACGGCGCTTTGCCGTTGATCACAAACGTGAGCACATTGGTGGCATGGTCCTGGCCCCGATAACTGCGGTTTAACAGCCGGCCTTCCTGCTGACCCACGATGCGCACGGCGATGCGCGCGTCGTGTTCCAGTGCCGCGCGCACCCAGCGCCGAAACTGCGCGCGCGACGGCTGGCCGGCGGCGCTAACGGCGTACTGCACGGCCAGATTCAAACGCGCGGATGGTGGCAGGCGCCGCGCCGTCATGACGGCGCGGCATCCCTGGGCGTTTGCACGTCCGTGCCCTTGCGCGGCTTGCGCCCCTCATAGGCGTTGACGATACGCTGCACCAGCGGATGGCGCACCACGTCTTCCGCGCCGAAGTAGGTAAACGCAATGCCGCGCACGGTTTTGAGAATTTCGTGCGCATCGATGAGGCCGCTTTTTTGTCCGCGCGCGAGATCGACCTGCGTCACGTCGCCGGTGACTACCACGCGGCTGCCAAAGCCGACGCGCGTGAGAAACATTTTCATCTGCTCGGGCGTGGTGTTCTGCGCTTCGTCGAGAATCACAAACGCATGATTCAGCGTGCGTCCGCGCATGAACGCGAGGGGCGCTACTTCAATCGCGCCGCGCTCGAACATTTTCGCCACCTTGTCGTAGCCCATCAGATCGTAGAGTGCGTCGTACAGCGGGCGCAGGTACGGATCAACCTTTTGCGCCAGATCACCCGGCAGAAAGCCCAGCCGCTCGCCGGCTTCAACCGCGGGGCGCACCAGTACCAGGCGCTTTACCGCATCGCGCTCGAAGGCGTCCACCGCGCACGCCACCGCGAGATAGGTCTTGCCGGTGCCCGCCGGGCCGATGCCGAAGGTGATGTCGTGGGTCTGAATTTTTTTCAGGTATTCCACCTGATGCGGCGTGCGGCCCTGCAAATCGGGGCGGCGCGTGATCAGCACCGGCTCGCCGCTGGCGCTGTGCGTGCCCGGCGTGTGCGCCGCCTGCACCAGACCGAGTTGCAGGTCTTCGGGATGGAGCGCGTGGCTGGCCTTGCCGTAAAATGATTCCAGCACGCGTGCCGCGATGCGTGTTTTTTCGGGCGCGCCGGTGAGTGTGAAATGTTCACTGCGGCGCGCTATGACGACCTCACAGGTGTTTTCGATCTGGCGCAGATTTTCGTCGAGCGCACCGCACAGATTGGCCAGCCGCTGGTTGTTGACTGGCGTGAAGCTTATTTCCAGGTTATTGTTTTTCAAATGTTTTTCAGGCAACTGACTGATTGCTCCCGGTGAGTTCGCCGCGCAGGGAATAGTGCAGGGCTTCGGTAATTGTAACCTCGACAAAGCGACCGGTCAGCGACGCCGGACCGGCAAAATTGACCACGCGATTGTTGCTGGTGCGTCCTGCCAGCTGCTTATTTTCGTTTGCTGCGCGCCGCGCAGGGCCGGTGACCAGCACCTGCTGGCGCGTGCCCAACATCGCGCGGCTGTAGCTTTGCGATTGCTCGTCGACCACGCTTTGCAGGCGCTGCAGGCGCGCGAGCTTCACCGCTTCTGGCGTGTCATCGGCAAGATCGGCGGCCGGCGTGCCGGGGCGGCGGCTGTAGACAAAGCTGTACGCGCCATCAAATTGGATGTCCTCGATGAGCCGCATCGTCGCCTCGAAATCCGCGCCGGTTTCGCCGGGAAAACCGACAATGAAATCCGATGAAATTGAAATGTCCGGCCGGCTGGCGCGTAACCGGCGAACGATGGATTTGTATTCCAACACGGTATAGCCGCGCTTCATCGCCGCCAGCACGCGATCGGCGCCGGACTGCACCGGCAGGTGTACCTGGTTCACCAGCTGTGGAATTTTTGCGTAGGTGTCGATCAGGCGCTGAGTGAATTCCCTGGGATGCGAGGTGGTGTAGCGGATGCGCTCAATGCCGGGGATTTCCGCCACATACTCGAGCAGCAATGCAAAGTCCGCAGCGCCGCCTTCTTCAGTACGCGACACGTAGGCGTTGACGTTTTGCCCCAGCAAGGTGATTTCTTTCACGCCCTGCAACGCCAGTTCAGCCACCTCGGTCAGCACGCTGTCAAAAGCCCGCGAAACTTCTTCGCCTCGGGTGTACGGCACCACACAGAATGAGCAGTATTTGCTGCAGCCTTCCATGATCGACACAAAGGCGCTTGCGCCTTCGACCCGCGCCGGCGGCAGGTGATCGAACTTTTCAACCTCGGGAAACGAAATGTCCACCTGCGGCCTGCCGGTTTTGCGGCGCGCTTCGATCAGCTGTGGCAGCCGGTGCAGCGTTTGCGGGCCGAACACCATGTCCACGTACGGCGCACGCGCAATGATGGCAGCGCCTTCCTGACTCGCCACGCAGCCGCCCACGCCAATCAGCAGGTGCGGGTTAGCGCGCTTGAATTGTTTGACGCGACCCAGATCGTGAAACACCTTCTCCTGCGCTTTTTCGCGCACCGAGCAGGTGTTGAACAGGATCACATCGGCTTCGCCCGGGTTTTCCGTCGGCTGCATGTCATGCGATGCGCGCAACACGTCCGCCATTTTGTCCGAGTCATACTCGTTCATCTGGCAGCCGAAGGTCTTGATATAGACTTTCGCCAAACAAAACCTCTTAAGTTACCGGGATTACCAGAAAGACTTTTTTTCGCGGTCGAGGCGTTCCTGCTCTTCAGGCCGCAGAATGTAGATGCGCCGAACCTGACCGCCGTTGTTCAGTTGATACCACACATCCGCGTTCACCGGCAGCGCGCTGTGGACGATGGTGCGATTAAACGTATCGAATATCAGCCCGCCGGGCGCGACGGTCAGCGTTTGGCGTGAGATCACCACTTGCGGCCGCGGCAACGGGTCGCCGGTGGTGCCGCGCTTGCCGTTCACCGGCAACTGCCGAATCGTTTGGGCGTCGCTGACTGGCGCCCACAACAGCGTCGAACCGAAAGCCGATAACATCAATAAAAGCAATATCTTACGCATACTTTACGATACCACAGGCGAGGCTCGGGGCGCAATCGCACACCACGTGCCGGATGACGCGAGCTGTGGGACACTATGTCATGGACAAGGTAATCGGGCGCGCGCTGGTGCGCCATTCTGAAGCGGCAACGCCGGAATCGTATCGCACGGGCATCATGGCGATAGCGTTTTTTGCGTTATATATCGCGCTCGACTGGCTTACCTACGTATTTCCGGCGCGCTTTGGCATCACGCCGTTCAATCCGGAAGCCGCGGCGGCTATTGCGCTGCTGATGTTTTGCGGTTGGCGCTACCTGCCGCTGGTTTTCGTGGCGGTGCTGTGGGGCGAATACGCGCTGCCCGCGTCGACGCGGCCGCTGGCGCTGTTACTGATTAACAGCGCCATACTCACTGGCGGATTTGCGGCCATTGCCCATTTGCTGGCCGGCAGGTTTCGCGTGCGTTTCGAACTGGATACGCGCCGCGACGTGCTGCGCCTGATGGGCGTGACGCTGGCGTGCATGCTGGTGTGCGGTGTGGCATACGTGGGTGTGCTGCTGTGGTTCGGGATCGGGCCCGATGGCCGCTATTTCAACGGCGCACGCCGCTTCTTTATCGGCTACAGCATGGGCATACTGGTAGCAGCGCCGCTCATTTTCATGTTATCCAGCGAAAAGCGGCGCACGCAGTTCGCGGATTTTCTGCGCGCGCCCGAGGCGTGGCTTCAGACCGCCGCGGTGCTGGCCTGCGTCAGCTGGGTATTCCTGCAGGACCAGCGCGATCACGTGCGCTATTTTTATGTGCTGTTTTTGCCGCTGGTGTGGGTGGCGACGCGATTTGGCATGGTGGGTGCGGCGAGCGCGATGGCGCTGATTCAAGCCGGCTTGTTGCTGCTGGTGCACTTCAGCGGCTATCAACCGTTATCGGTGTTCGAGCTGCAGTTATTGCTGATCGCGCTGGCGATTACCGGCTTGCTGCTCGGCGTGTCGATTGATGAACAGCGCCGTGCCAGCGCGGATCTTCGCGAATCACTAAAGCTCGCGGCAGCCAGTGAAATGGCAGCAGCGATCGCCCACGAAATCAATCAGCCCCTGACCGCATTGTGCGGTTACGCCACGGCGGCGCAACTGATCGCCGCTGCGCCCGCTCCCGATCGCGCGCAACTCGTTGATACCATGCGCAAACTGCTGGAAGAATCCAGGCGCACGGCGGCAGTGGTGCGGCGGCTGCGCGATTTTTTCAGATCGGGTGCAACGCGGCTGGAAAAAATTTCACTGCCAGCGCTGGTCACACAGGTGAGTGAGTCGTTGCGCGCGCGCGCCCTTGCCGCGCACGTTACCGTCACCAGTGGCGCCCACGCACCCTTTCCGGAGGTGCTGCTGGATGCGGTGCAGATCGAGGTGGTGCTGCGCAACCTGTTGCTGAACGCTATTGACAGCGCGGCAGGCTCGGCGGACAGCACAGTAGCCGTGGAAATCGCGACCACCAAGGCCGGCGAAGTGATGATTGCCGTACGTGACAGCGGCGCCGGTATTCCGGAATCCGAGCAGGAACGATTGTTCGAATCGTTTGTGACGACAAAAACCAACGGCATGGGCATGGGCCTGGCCATCAGCCGCGCCATCGTGGAGGCCCACGGCGGGCGCATCTGGGCGGTGCCAGGCAACGCGGGCCTGCTGTGTTTTACACTACCGCTGGATGCCGCCGCGAACGCGCATCACGGGGCTGGCCTGGATGGCGAAATAGCCTGATAACGAAAGCGACTGTCGCGATGGAAAAAAATCCGGATATTCAACGCACGCAGTTTACCGTGTATGTGGTGGACGACGATCCCGCGATTCGCGATTCGCTGTCATTGTCGCTGAGCCTGCGCGGCTATCACATCGCCCAGTTCGCCAGCGCCGAGGATTTCCTGCTGTCATTTGACACGGCGTGGAGCGGCTGTGTCATCGCGGATATCCGCATGCCGGGCATCAGCGGATTGCAAATGCAGGCGGCACTGACGCAACGTGGATCGCAACTGCCGGTCATCATCATCACCGGCCACGGCGATGTCACGTCGGCGCGCGCCGCCTTTCGCGGGCACGCCATCGACTTTCTGGAAAAGCCGTTTGAAGACGAACAGCTGATCAGCGCCATCGAAACCGCATTTGAACAGGAACTCGGACGCCTCAACAAACAGGCCGGCTGTGCGCGGCGCGCGGCCATGCTGTCATCGCTGTCGCCGCGCGAACGCGAAGTGATGAAGCACCTGGTGCGCGGCCTGCACGCCAAGGAAATCGGTGAACAACTCGGCATCAGCCACCGCACGGTGGAAGTGCACAAAGCGCACATCATGGAAAAAATGGGCGTGCGCAGTGTCATTGACATCGTGCGCCTGGGTGACGATGGCGGCGATTGAGCATGGCGGGCGGCGTGTCGCCTCAAGCCTTGAACAAGCGCAGTGACACAGACCCGTTGCGCACCCTGGGACAAGTGGTGTCTGGAAATACGGCCTGTGCCAGACCCACTGCTGCGCGCTTTGCGACAGTGAATTGACAAGGCGCGCCTAAATCCGGACAATCCCGCGCTCTTCGGTGATATAGCTCAGGTGGTTAGAGCGCAGCACTCATAACGCTGAGGTCGGTGGTTCAAATCCACCTATCACCACCAAAATTTCCATGACTGAATCATGCGACGTCGCGATAGTGGGTGCAGGCTTGGTGGGCACGAGCCTGGCGCTGGCGCTGGAACACTCGGGGCTGAGTGTCGCACTGATTGAACCGCGCGCGCCGGCTGCGCCCGCTGAAGCCTGGGATAGCCGCGTCTACGCGATCAGTCCGGGTTCGGCGGCGTTTCTGGATGCGCTGGCGGCGTGGCAGGATATCGATACGCAGCGCGTGGCGCGCGTGGAGACCATGCGCATTTTTGGCGACGCGCCGGCAGCGCCGCTGGAATTCAGCGCCTATGACGCAGGCCTGCGCGAACTGGCATTCATCGTGGAGAATGGCCGCCTGCAACACGCGCTGTGGCAACGCCTCACGCATGCGCCGCATCTGCGGCTGCAGTGTCCGGCGCGCTGCGAGTCTTTGCGGCAACATGCCGATTACGCCGCAATCGCGCTGGATGGCGGCGTGACACTGCAGGCGAAGCTGGTGGTGGGCGCGGACGGCGCGGATTCCTGGGTGCGCGAACAGGCCGGCATCAAGGCAACGGTCCACAACTATCCGCAGTGCGCAGTGGTGGCGAATTTTTCCTCTACCTTGCCGCATCGGCAAACGGCGTTACAGTGCTTTGGCGCCGCGGGTGTGCTGGCGTTGCTGCCATTGCCCGGCCAGCGCGTTTCAATGGTGTGGTCCACGCCGCAAGCGCATGCGCAGGAATTACTGGCGCTGGATGCCGGCGAACTGGCGCATCGCGTGAGCGCGGCCGCCGAGGGCGCCGCGGGTTACGCCATCGGCGCACTGGAAGTGATCACGCCGGCGGCGGCGTTTCCCTTGCGCCTGCAGCGCGTAGAAGCGTTCGTCAAACCACGCCTTGCTCTGGTGGGAGACGCTGCGCATAATGTGCATCCGCTGGCAGGACAGGGCGTCAATCTGGGATTTCGCGATGCGCGCGAGCTGGCCGCGGTATTGTGCGCTCGCGGGGCGCAGAATGATTGTGGGGATTACCATCTGCTCAGGCGTTACGAACGGGCACGCAAGGAAGATGTGCTCTCCATGCAGCTGGCGACCGATGGTTTGCAGAAACTTTTCGCGTCGCAGGCGGTCTGGTTGTCACGCAGCCGCAATCTGGGCCTGCGCGCGGTGCAAAGTCAGCCGCTGCTCAAAAATCTGCTGGTGAAACACGCAGTAGCCTGAAACTTAAAAGGGATTCCGATGTTGAAGCGATGTATTCCACTGCTGGCGGCGATGGTCGCGCTGGTTTCCACCGGCGTGCGTGCGCAGGATGCGGATGAGGCCAGGGTGCGGCAGGCGATTCAAGTCAAGTTTCCGAAACTTCAGGTGGATTCGGTAACCCGCACGCCCTTCGCCGGATTGTTCGAGGTGGTGATGGGCGGCGAAGTCATTTACACCGACGGCAAGGCCGAATTCATGATGGGCGGCACGCTCTACGACCTGCGCACCATGCCCGCGCGCAATATGACGCAGGACACCACGCAAAAAATCGTCTCTAAAGCGCTGACCACGTCACACGACTCGGCAATCAAGATGGTGCGCGGCAATGGCAGGCGCGTGCTCTACACCTTTGAAGACCCGAACTGCGGCTATTGCCGCGAGCTCTACAAAGAGCTGGGCAAGATGACCGATATCACGGTGTATACCTTCCTGCTGCCCGTGCTGTCGCCGGATTCGACCGACAAGTCGCGCGCGATCTGGTGCGCGCGGGATCGCGGCAAGGCGTGGGAACAGATGATGCTCAAAGGCGCGCTCACCGAACCATCGAAACCGTGCGACGCGCCGCTGGCGAAAAACGCCGAAATCGCACAGCGCCTGAACATTCGAGGCACACCTGCGATTTTCCTGGTCAATGGTCAGCAGCTCGGCGGCTACGTGCCGGCGCAGCAGATCGAACAGGCGTTCGCAAAAAAGTAAAGTAGCCCGATGACAACCGGAGCACATGACATGGACCGCGCCGGGCGGCGATTGCTGTGGGCGCTGGGCGCATCCGCGCTGCTGCACGCGTGGCTCGCGCACAACGCGCCGGGTTTTATCGGCGCACCGCGCGTGACCGTAAGCGGCGGCGCGCCGCTAACAGCGATACTCGGCGCGCCGCCCATCGATCTGCTCGCCCCTGCGGTCGAACCGCCGGCGCAGCCGCTACCCACCAGCGCCCCGCTACGGCCTGCGGTCAGCGACGATGCCATTACACCCAAGGCGCGCACCGTTGCGCCGGTTAATGCGCACGATAATGCGGCATTGCCGCAAGCCAGCGACCCCACCTATTACGGCGCATTGAGCCTGGACGTTTACCCCAAGGCCACGGGCAATCTTGATCTGAGCGCGCACCTTGCCGGCGCTGTTTACGCAAAAGGTCAGGTGCGCGCGACGGTGTTGATTGATGAAGCGGGCACAGTGAATGAAGTGCGCGCGGTTTGGGCCGCTGCGCCTGACATTGAAAACGCGGCGCGCGTATTGCTGCTGCAAACCCGTTTCACGCCAGCGCGCAAGGACGGGCGCATGGTCAAAGCGCAACTACAGATCAGCCTCGACTACGCTGCACGTCCCGCACCATAAAACAATGTAACTTGTTGTTTTAATTGTTAAAATTGTGACGCCTGCATTTTCGTACTGGCGCTCGCACGCTGTGCCAGCACGAACGATTACTCGGTTACCGCGGTGACGGTCTTGGTGGCGCGATTGTATTTGAGCGTGATCTTGTCCAGCGCACACAGGTCAAAGTTTTTCCAGATCACCTCGGAATTATTGTCGTCAAACACGACCTTGATATCCTGCCTGCAGTTTGCGTTGTCACTGAACTTGAAAAGTCGTGATTTATTGTTGTCCAGAGTGCCATCGCCCAGACGATCACGGCCCCAATTTTCGCGGTTGTTCGGGGAAATATAAACCTCGCGGATGTCGTAACCGGTGCCGTTCACGAGCGTGAAATCCGCATCTCCCGCCTGTGTTGCCGCCGCCCCCAACAACCCGATCGCAACTGCCAGAATTCCAAAAAAAATTCGTAATTGCATTTATTTCACTCCTTGTAAATTCGTTCAAAAAAATGGCCCGCCAGCCCCAATTCTCATTTTCGCTGCGGGCGTACTTTACTTGCGAAGACGTCTGCCTGCAAGCGAACGCATGCGCCTGAACGCTGCGCGCTACGGTTTCGGGTCGGGGAGAGACGCCACGGCGCGCGCGTCGCGAATTGCGACCGTGAACCTGGCGTCTCTTCCCTCATCCCCAGCCCTTCTCCCGGAGGGAGAAGGGAGCGTCGAGTCCCCGCCCGAGCGGGGAGGTTCATGGATAGGATAACCCTTCGGTAACAGCACCCACATGCGCAGCGACTGCTGCATGCGCCCCGCCTCGATTGCTGCTTTATCGCTGGCGCCCCAGAAAAAATCCGCACGCACCGCGCCGCGTATCGCGCCGCCGGTGTCTTGCGCCAGCATCAGGCGTTGCAGCGGCTTGCCGCTATTGGGCCAGGTGGTGGCAATATGCACCGGCGCGCCCAGCGGCACGTAGCGCGGATCAACGGCGATGCTGCGTTCCGGCGTGAGCGGCACGCCCATTGCGCCCGGCGGCCCGACACCCGCGCCCGAGGGCGGCGTAACTATTTCCGGCAACTCGCGAAAAAAGACATAGCGCGGATTTTGATTGAGCAACTCGCCAAGTTTGCCGGGATTCGCGCGCGCCCACGCCTTGATGCCCTGCATGGAGGCGCGCTCGGCAGTGAGGTCGCCGCGTTCGATCAGCACGCGGCCTATCGAACGGTAGGGGTGGCCGTTGTGTTCGGCAAAGCCGATGCGCATCACGCCGCCTTCGTTAAGCGCGATACGGCCCGAGCCTTGCACCTGCAGAAAAAACAGGTCGATCGCGTCGTCCACCCACGCAATTTCCCTGCCGCGCAGCGGTAAATTTTCGCCGTCGATTTGCGCGCGCGTGTAGTACGGCACGACCCGGTTGCCCTCAACGCGCCCGCGCAGCGCGCTGGATTTCAATTCGGGCGCGAGTGTGTCGAGGTCGAGCACCACTATATTGTCCGGCGCGCGGTAGACCGGATAGCGGTTGCGTGCCGAGCGCGTGCGGCTGCCGCGCAGGGTCGGCTCGAAGTAACCGGTGATCAGCCCTTCGAGCGTGCCATCGGTATTGGCGGCACGATGGGGCGTGAAGTGGTGCTCGAAGTAGCGTTGCGCGGCATCGCGGTCCTTGACCGCGGGCGCGGCTTCGCAAGCCTCGCGCCACACCGCCTGTTTGGCGAGGACGCGGCAACCGGCCAGCAATGCCGGCAGCGCCTCGGCATGATTGTCGTGCGCCCATCCGGGTAGTTCAGACCACGCGACCGGTGTTAGTACTTGTGCCGGAACTTGCGGCGGCGTTGGCGGCGTTGGCGGCGTTTCGGGTAGCGTGGGCGCGGGCGCCGTTTCTGTGGGTATCGCGGGCGGCGTGAACAGCGGTTTGGTGGGCGCCGGCCTGGGCGACTCGCAGGCGCCCGCCAGCGCCATCAGCGCGAGCGCCAGCAGGCGTTTGACACCGTTGCAAAGTTGGATTTTCCGCGCCGGATCATTCATGATGGGGTGCCAGTATAAAGGCAATGATCCGGCAACCAGGGCACAACTGAGGCTATGGAAATTTTATCGTGGTTCCTGGTCGAAGCGCTGGCCGCTGTCGCGCTGCTGGCGCTGGTGGTGTGGTGGACATGGCCACGCCCGTCAAAAAATGAAAACGACGATGTTAAAAAGTAAGGTGCTTTGAGTGCCGCGGTTAATGTAGTACGCGCGGCATCGACAGCGTGAACTCGGGTATCGGCACATCGAATTTTGTGCCATCGTCCGCCACCATCTGGTAGCTGCCGCGCATGGTGCCCACCGGCGTGGCAATGGCCGAGCCGCTGGTGTATTCGAAACTTTCGCCGGGACGCAAATGCGGTTGCTCGCCCACCACGCCTTTGCCGCGCACCTCCTGCACCTTGCTGGCGGCGTCGCTGATGATCCAGTGGCGGCTGACCAACTGTGCCGCGACGCTGCCGCTGTTGGTGATGGTGATGGTGTAGGCGAACACGTAGCGGTCGTTGGCCGGATCGGATTGATCGGCGATGTAGACCGTGCGCGTCTTGACCGAAATATCGTGTGGTTTGCTGGACATGAACAGAAGAACGATTCCGTAGCGCCCTAGTATACGCGAGGATCACCGGCGAACGGCGAAACAGTTACAATATCCGCATGAATTATCGCATCGCACCGAGCATTTTGTCCGCCGACTTCGCGCGCCTGGGGGACGAGGTGAAAAGCGTGGTGGCCGCCGGCGCCGACCTCATTCACTTTGATGTGATGGACAACCACTACGTGCCGAATCTCACCATCGGGCCGCTGGTGTGCGAGGCGATACGCCCGCATGTGCAAGTGCCCATCGATGTGCATCTGATGGTCAAGCCGGTGGATCGCATCGTGCCGGAATTTGCCAGGGCGGGTGCGAATATTATTTCGTTTCACCCGGAAGCTTCCGAACATATCGACCGCACCATCGCGCTCATTCACGATCAGGGTTGCAAGGCGGGCCTCGCATTTAATCCGGGAACGCCGCTGCATTATCTCGACCATGTGCTGGAAAAGCTGGATCTGGTGCTCATCATGTCGGTGAACCCGGGTTTCGGCGGACAGACATTCCTGCCCGAAGCGCTGAACAAGTTGCGCATCGTGCGCCACAAAATAGACGCCAGCGGCCGCGACATCTGGCTCGAAGTCGATGGCGGTGTGACCACCGGCAACATCGCCGCGATTGCCGGCGCCGGCGCCGATACCCTGGTCGCGGGTTCAGCGATATTTCGAACCGCGGACTACAAGGCCACCATTGCCGCCATGCGCGCTGCCCTGGCTGCAGTGTAATTTCACCGTTGGAGAACCCCTTGAAATTTACGCCGCCGTTGCGCGTAAAAGCCGTCATGATCGATCTCGACGGCACGCTGCTCGATACCATTCCTGATCTGGCCGCTGCCGCCAACCTGATGTTGACGGAACTGAAGCGGCCTGCACTGCCGGAATCATTGATCCGTAACTTTGTCGGCAAGGGCATCGACAACCTGATTGAGCGCACCCTGACCGGCAGCATGGACGGCAAACCCGACGCGGCACTCTTTCAGCAGGCGCTGCCCATCTATGAACGCAGCTACCGGGCGGTGAACGGAAAACACACCACCCTCTACCCCGGCGTCAGGGAAGGCCTCGACTTGCTGCGTGCGCAGGGCTACCCGATGGTGTGCGTCACCAACAAATCCGAGCGCTTCACCTTGCCGTTGCTCGATTACGTGTCGCTGTCCAGTTACTTCGAGGTCATTGTCGCGGGCGATACGCTGCCGCAGAAAAAACCTGATCCCGCGCCGCTGCTGCACGCGTGCAAGCGGCTGAACGTAGCGCCCGGCGAGATGTTGATGATCGGCGATTCGATGAACGATGCGCAGGCGGCGCGCGCGGCAGGCTGTCCGATTTTTTGCGTGACCTACGGTTACAACGAAGGCCACGACGTGCATACGCTGGATGTCGATGCTATAGTGGCGTCGTTGGTTGAGGCTACGCATTTGATTTCAAAGATAAATGACTGAAACTGAATTCGCGCGCCTGGCTGCTGCGGGCTACAACCGCATCCCGCTGGCGCTTGAGACCTTTGCCGATCTCGACACGCCGCTGTCGATCTACCTCAAGCTCGCCAACACACCGTATACCTATTTGCTCGAATCCGTGGTTGGCGGCGAACGTTTCGGGCGCTATTCGTTCATCGGCCTTGCCGCCCGGACGCGCATCGAAGTGCGCGGTTATCAATGCACGGAATTCTCGGGGCATGCGATTACCGGGCAAGACGTTGTTGACGACCCGCTGGATTACGTCGAGAAATATCTCGCGCGTTTCAAGGTGGCTCCGGTTGAAACCTTGGCAAAGTTACCGCGCTTTTGCGGCGGGCTGGTGGGCTATTTTGGCTATGACACGGTGCGTTACGTCGAGAAAAAACTCGCCCGCACGCAAAAGCCCGATCCACTCGGCACGCCCGACATTGCGCTGCTGGTGTCGGAGGAAATTGCGATTGTCGATAATCTGTCGGGCAAACTGTTTCTGGTGGTGTATGCCACGCCCGGCAAAGCGGATGCGTTTGACCGCGCGCGCGCGCGCCTCGCCGAATTGCTGAAAAAATTGCGCGAGCCGGTCGTCATTCCGCCTGCCAGCAGCGCGGTGTCGGCGCAGGCAGTGTCGGGCTTTGGTCAGGAGGCGTATCACATTGCGGTAGAGCGCGCAAAAAAATACATTTTCGAAGGCGACATCATGCAAGTGGTGCCGTCGCAGCGCATGTCCAAACCGCTGCGCGCCACGCCGCTGGCGCTGTACCGCGCGTTGCGCACGCTGAATCCATCGCCGTATATGTTTTACTTTGACTTCGACGATTTTCATGTGGTGGGGGCATCGCCGGAAATTCTCGCGCGGCTCGAAGGCGGCACCGTGACGGTGAGGCCGATTGCGGGCACCCGCAAGCGCGGCGCTACCGCAGAAGAAGACAAAGCGCTGGCCGAAGAACTGCTCGCCGATCCGAAAGAGCGCGCGGAACACATTATGCTGATGGATCTGGGCCGCAATGATGCCGGACGGGTGTCGCAAACCGGCAGCGTGCATGTCACCGAGCAGATGGTGATCGAGCGCTATTCCCACGTGATGCACATCGTTTCGAATGTCGAAGGCAAACTCAAACCCGGCCTCGGCGCGATTGATGTGCTGCGCGCGACCTTTCCCGCAGGCACCGTATCGGGTGCGCCCAAGGTGCGCGCGATGGAAATCATCGACGAACTGGAGCCGGTCAAGCGCGGCATCTACGCCGGCGCGGTGGGTTACCTCGGGTTTGACGGCAACATGGATGTGGCGATTGCGCTGCGCACCGGCGTGGTGAAGGACGGCGTGTTGCACGCGCAAGCAGGCGGCGGCGTGGTGGCGGACTCGCAGCCCGAAGCCGAATGGCAGGAAACGCAGAACAAGGCGCGCGCTTTGTTACGCGCAGCGGAGATTGCCGAGGCCGGACTCGACAGCAAAATAGAGCAATAAAAACAATTGCTTACAGGATGATTTGAGCGCGGCGCAGATGCGCTCTTGTTGCCGCCACAGGCCCCATCACAGCGTCGGGCTGTTAAATTCCCCACCCAGTGAAACCTGCGCCCACGGCGTCAATTGTGCGTCGGTGCTGAAGCTGATGTGACCAGCCGCGGCATGTTGATCGCGATAGATGCGCTGCATCGCGCTGGTGTCATAAATGCCTGCGGCGCCGCACATTTCGTAGAGCGTGTCGACGGCCTCAGTCAGCAGTTTCATGCCCATCGCGCAGTTGCGCTTGTAACGCAGCCGGGTTTGAATATCGAGACTGCCACCCGCGCGATAGACATTTTGCGCTTCGATGCAATCGCAGCGCAGCCAGCTGCGCACGGCGTCGATTTTCGCGCCCGCGGCGCCGATACGCAGTTGCACCGTCTGAAAATCACGCATCTTCGCACCGGTGTAGTTGGTGCTGCGCTGCTTCACCATGTCGGAGGTGATGTCGAGCGCGGCTTGCGCATTGCCGGTCATCGCGCCCGCGATGCAATGGCCGCCGAGGGATGAGGTGGGCACTTTGAACATGGCGTTGGTGTGAATCTTCAGGCCCGGAAACTGGTGCGCGGGCTTGGCGACGTGCATGCTCAGTACGCGATGTTCGGGCACGAAAATATTTTTGCAGGTGACGGTACGGCTGCCGGTGCCGCGCATGCCCAGCGTTTGCCAATCGTCAATCACCTCGAATTGCGGACGCGGCACCTGGCACATGCACCAGTCGATGGGCTTGCCGTCGGCGTCTTTGACAACGCACGCGAGTTGTTCCCAGTCCGCGTGATCGACACCCGACGAAAACCCCCATTTGCCGGAGAGTTCAACGCCGCCATCGACCTTGCGCCCCGTGCCTTGCATGAAGGCGATGCCGGAGGCGATCAGCGTATCCGGATTCGCACCCCAGATTTCTTCCTGCGCCTGGCGTGGCCATAGCGCCAAAGCGCGATGATGCGAGGCCAGATTCGCCACCGCCCACGCGGTCGAGCCGTCGCCGCGCCCGAGCATTTCGGGAATGTCAAAGTAGGCGAGGAAATCCAGTTCCATGCCGCCCCATATTTTGGGCTGGATGTAGCGGAACAAGCCATTTTCGTGCAGCGCGTTGAGCACTTCCGGCGCCAGCCTGGTGGCCTTGTCGTTGGCGGCGCCGTGCTGCCGCAAAAACGCAATCAGCGCGCGTGCGCGTTCGATGGCCTCGTCGTAGCCGACAGCGGAAAAATCGCGTTGTTTGATTTCAGGGGCATTCATGGTTTGAAATGCAAGGCATTCTTGGTAGAATCTTGGGGTTTTCGATGCTACCCTACTGGACTCTCCGTGTCGTCACGAGTTTTTGTGAAAGCATAGCGCCATGACTCCGTTTACCGTTCGTTTTTCCAGCGCCTTAGACGCCTTGCGCGCCTGTGGTTTTCTGGCTTTATTTTTTAGATCGCTGTTCGGCATTGCCGGATTGGCTGCGGCGCTGCTGTTGATCCCGCACGCACCGCAGG
This sequence comes from Bordetella parapertussis, assembly GCA_945861275.1. Taxonomy (GTDB): domain Bacteria; phylum Pseudomonadota; class Gammaproteobacteria; order Burkholderiales; family SG8-41; genus UBA5216. Next base: position 16,078 of record CAMATZ010000055.1, on the reverse strand, counting down.
CCAACGCGCAAACCGATGAGTTGCAGGACGTTAATCAAATGCTCAAGCTGGGTCAGTTCGATCAGGCGATGACGCGCGTTAACAGTTATCTTGCCACGCGCCCCAAGGATGCGCGCGGACGCTTTCTCAAGGGCCTGATACTCGCCGAGCAAAACAAACCCAACGACGCGATCAAGGTTTTCTCCGATCTTACGCAGGATTTTCCCGATCTGCCGGGACCCTATAACAATTTGGCGGTGCTCTACGCGTCGCAGGGCCAGTACAACAAGGCGCTCGGCGCGCTCGAACAGGCGATACGCACCCATCCGAGTTATGCCACCGCGCACGAAAATCTGGGCGACATCTACGCCAAGATGGCCAGTCAGGCCTACGACAAAGCGCTGCAACTTGACAAGGGTAATTCCTCTGCGCAATCCAAGCTGAATATGATTCGTGATCTGTTCCCGGCCGACCCGCGCACGGCCAAGGCAGCGGCAACCAGGGTAGAGCAGCCGACGAAGGTCGCGGCGGCGACGCCGGCCGCAAGCACACCCGCTTATGATCCGACAAAAGTGGCGCCTGCTGCTGCAAAGCCGGCAGGTGCGCCCACCGCGGAAGACGTGCTGGCATCGGTCAACGCCTGGGCGAAATCGTGGTCGGATAACGACATTCCCGGTTACCTCAGCGCCTATGCGGCGGATTTCCGCACACCTGGAGGCGTATCGCGCGCGGCATGGGAAGCCGAGCGCAAACTGCGCATCGCCAAGCCGCGCCAGATACAAGTGGCCATCGAATCACCCAAGGTGGCGTTTGATGACAGCGGCCGCGCCACGGTGACGTTTCGCCAGAATTACCGGTCTGATACGCTGAAGTCCACCAACGCCAAAACGCTGGTGATGACCAGAGCCGGAGATAAATGGCTGATTCAGCAAGAACGAAGCGGCGGTTGAGCGGACGCGCCTCGCTGATTGCCGTTACCTTGCTGGTGGCGGTTACCGGCACTGCTGCGTTTTTCGTGAGCGGCCAGCCACAGTTATCGGCGGCGTTTCTGCCCGTCAATTTCGCGCAAAAAGTTACCCCGGCAGGCCGTCCGGCAGCCGCCACCGGCGCGCTCGAGCCCGAAGCGCTGCTGGTCAAAACACTGGCCGAAATCAGCCTCCAACGGCCCGACAAGGCGCTGGCCGAAATCGAAAAAGTCATTAACGCCTATCCCAACTTTCGCCTGGCGCATTTGATTAAAGGCGATTTGCTGATGGCGCGCACGCGCCCGCTCAATGGCGTGGGCGATGGCAGCGAAGCGCCGCAGGATCAACTCGACGACTTGCGCGATGAAGCGCGTGCGCGCGTAGGCCGCCAGCTGCGGGAAAGGCCCAGGGATCAGGTGCCGCGCTACCTGGTGCAGATGCCGCGCGAACAGCGGCATGCGTTTGTGGTGGATACCGCGAAATCCACGCTCTACGTTTACGAAAACCAGAATGGCGAAGCGCGCTACGTTGCCGATTACTACGTCACCATCGGCAAACAGGGCATGGACAAATTCCGCGAAGGCGACAATAAAACGCCGCTGGGCGTGTATCACGTAACCGGCAGCATTTCGCGCGATCAGTTGAACCACAAATACGGCAAACTGGCCGGGCAATATGGCGTGGGCGCGTTGCCGATCAATTATCCCAATGAGTGGGATAAGCGCGCCGGGCGCAACGGCAGCGGCATCTGGCTGCACGGTGTGCCGTTCGACACCTACAGCCGGCCGCCGCGCGCGAGTAACGGCTGTGTGGCGCTCACCAACGAAGATTTTATGACCATTGCCGCGAGTGCGCAGGTGGGCGTGACGCCGGTAATCATCGCTAACGGCGTTGAATGGTCGAGCGCAGATGCCGCGCGCGCGGTGCGCCAGGACCTGACCGTGGCGCTGGAAGGCTGGCGGCGTGATTGGGAAAGCCTCAACACCGATAACTATCTCCGCCATTACTCGACCACAAAATTTTCCACCGGTAAGCAAAAATTCGACGCCTGGGCGGAACACAAGTATCGCGTTAACGCCGGCAAAACCTGGCTCAAGGTCAAGCTTGAGAATGTCAGCATGTTTTTTTATCCGGGCGCAGCCGATCTCGCGGTGGTTACCTTCGATCAGGATTACGACAGCAGCAACCTTGCCGGGCAGTCGCGCAAACGCCAATACTGGATAAAGGAATCCGGCGGCTGGAAAATCGTCTACGAAGGCGCCGGCTGAGAGGTTTGAGTTCGCGTCCGTCCGTCACTGATCCCGGCGTATAATCGCAAGCCATTCAACAACTTGCGTTACCGCACCTGCCCATGCTGCTGGTCATCGACAACTATGATTCGTTCACCTATAACCTGGTGCAGTATTTCGGCGAGCTGGGCGAGGCGGTACAGGTATTTCGCAACGACGACATCACGCTCGAAGGTGTCGAGCGGCTGAACCCGGCGCGCATCGTCATCTCCCCCGGTCCCTGCACGCCGAATGAAGCGGGCATTTCGGTAGCGGCAATCCGGCACTTTGCGGGCAAGCTGCCGATACTCGGTGTGTGCCTCGGCCATCAAAGCATCGGTCAGGCGTTCGGCGGCAAAATCGTGCATGCCAGGCAACTGATGCACGGCAAAACCTCGGCGATTCAGCATAACAGCAGCAGCGTGTTCAAAGGTCTGCCCGCCGGATTTCAGGCCACGCGGTATCACTCGCTGGTGATCGAGCGCGAAAGCCTGCCCGCCTGTTTAGAAGTGACTGCGTGGACGGATGACGGCGAGATCATGGGTGTGCGTCATAAATCGCTGGCGGTTGAAGGCGTGCAGTTTCACCCGGAATCGATACTCACCGAACACGGCCACGCCCTGCTGAAAAATTTTCTGGAAGGCGCATAAACGATGAACCAGACCCTCAACGGATTTCACGCATGACCCCGCAGGAAGCGCTTGCGCGCATCATTGAGCATCGCGAAATATTCCATGAGGAAATGCTCTCGCTGATGCGCGGCATCATGGGCGGTGAAGTGTCTGCCACGCTGATTGCTGCCATCATCGCCGGCCTGCGTGTTAAAAAAGAAACCATCGGCGAAATTTCCGCTGCTGCGCAGGTGATGCGGGAGTTTGCCACCAAAGTGCCGGTGGACGATGCGCCGAATTTGATCGATACCTGCGGCACCGGCGGTGACGCGGCGCACACCTTTAACATTTCGACCGCGGCGATGTTTGTCGTGGCGGCAGCAGGCGCCAAAGTCGCCAAGCACGGCGGACGTTCGGTATCGAGCAAAAGCGGCAGCGCCGATGTGCTGGAAGCGCTGGGCGCCAACATCAATCTCGCGCCGGATCAAGTGGCGAAATCGATCAACGATGTCGGCGTCGGCTTCATGTTCGCGCCCAACCACCACAGCGCGATGAAGTATGCCGCACCGGTGCGCCGCGAACTGGGCGTGAAAACGATATTCAACATACTCGGCCCGCTCACCAACCCGGCGGGCGCCAGGCAGCAGGTGATGGGCGTGTTTCATCCCGATCTCGTCGGCATCCAGGCGCGCGTGCTGCAACGGCTGGGCAGCCGGCGCGTGATGATCGTGCATGGGCGCGAAGGTCTGGACGAAATTTCGCTGTGCGGTCCAACCCTGATCGCCGAGTTGAAGGATGGCGAGGTGCGCGAGTACGAGGTGCAACCCTCCGATGTGCACCTTAAGACGTGCGACGCGGCGGCACTGCGCGTGGATGGCATCGAGGCCTCGAAAGCCATGCTGCTCGCGGCGCTGGATAACAAAGAGGGCGCGGCGCGCGACATTGTGGCGTTCAATGCGGGCGCAAGCATTTACGTCGCCGGCCTGGCCGGGTCGCTGGCGGACGGCGTGACGCTGGCGCTGGCGACAATCGCGAGCGGCGCTGCGCGCAATCAGCTCGATCGGTTTGTGGCGCATACACGCGCCGTCAAATGAATTGTTGCAGGCATTTGTTTTAACCTCATTTTATGTCAGATATTTTGCGCCGCATTGTTGCGGTTAAAGCACAGGAAGTCGCTGCCGCGAAACTTGCCGCGCCGCTGGCCGGCGTTGAACGGCAGGCTAACTTCGCCGCGCCACCGCGCGATTTTGCCGGTGCCTTGCGCGCGAAAATCGCCGCGGGTAAATCCGCGGTGATTGCCGAGATCAAGAAGGCGAGTCCGAGCAAGGGCGTGCTGCGCGAACATTTCGAGCCCGCGTTGATTGCGAAAAGTTACCAGCAGCACGGCGCCGCCTGCCTTTCGGTATTGACGGATCAGCAATTTTTCCAGGGCAGCATCGCGCACATGCAGGCCGCGCGCGCCGCCTGCGCTTTGCCGGTGCTGCGCAAGGATTTCATGATCGACCCGTACCAGGTGTACGAGGCGCGGGCGGCGGGCGCCGATTGCATATTGTTGATCGTGGCGGCGCTGGATTTGCCGCAACTGCGCGAACTGGAATCGGTGGCGATGAGTCTCGGGCTCGCGGTGCTGGTGGAAGTGCATGACGGCGATGAACTGGATACTGCCCTGAAGCTGACTACGCCATTAATTGGCATCAACAACCGCAACCTGCGCACCTTTGAAACCCGGCTGGGTACCACACTGGGCTTGCTGGATCGCGTGCCGGAGAATCGCATCGTCATCACTGAAAGCGGCATCCTGAAAACCGCCGATGTGGCGTTGATGCGCTCACGCAAAGTGAACTGTTTCCTGGTGGGCGAAGCGTTCATGCGCGCGCCGGAGCCGGGTGTCGAATTGGAACGTTTATTCGCCACAAGTGCGGTGGCCGCATGATCAACATCGACCGGCTTATCGTGGGTTTCGACAAAGGATTGCGCACACTGTTCGCACCCGCGCAAACCTTGCGTAGCGTGCCGGGAGACGCGTGCGCCGAGGCGCCGCTTGAGGATGCGCAGCGCCTCTTGTCAGCGTCGCTGATGCGCGTCAATCACAGCGGCGAAATCTGTGCCCAGGCGCTTTATCAAGGTCAAGCCGTGACCGCTCGCGATACAGCGGCAAAGCAGGCGCTGGAGCAAGCCGCCCGTGAAGAAACCGAGCATCTGGCGTGGACCGAGCGGCGCATCGCCGAATTGGGGGGCAGCAAGAGCGTGTTGAATCCGCTGTTTTATGCGGGCTCGTTTGCGATCGGCGCGGCGGCTGGCTTACTCGGAGACAAGTGGAGTCTCGGGTTTTTGGCGGAAACCGAGCGGCAGGTGGTAAAACACCTCGAAGGCCATCTCGCGCGGTTGCCAGCGGATGATCATAAAAGCCGCGCGATTCTGCAACAGATGCGGGACGACGAGGCGAAGCATGCCACCAGCGCGCTCAATCACGGCGGGGCAGAATTGCCAGAGCCAGTGAAAGCCGCGATGAAGGCGTCATCGAAGGCGATGACTGAAACCGCGTACTGGTTGTAACTGCGACAGCAATAGCGGCAGTTTTACCGAGCTAATTGAAGGCAGACGGCGACTCGGTAGCCGCAGGCCGAGTGCGGGAGCCGGCTGCTGGCTTCGCCGCTAGGCTTCGAGGACTTCGAAGTCGTAAGTAATAGTGGCGGTCTTGCCCAGCATGATGGAAGGCAGACGGCGACTCGGTAGCCGCAGGCCGAGTGCGGGAGCCGGCTGCTGGCTTCGCCGCTAGCCTTCGCGGACTTCGAAGTCGTGAGTAATAGTGGCGGTCTTGCCCAGCATGATGGAAGCCGAACAATATTTTTCCGCCGAAAGATGCACCGCGCGCTCAACCTGCGCGGTCTTGAGCGCCTTACCCGTCACCACGAAGTGAAAGTGAATTTTGGTGAACACTTTCGGGTCTTCGGTTGCGCGCTCGGCGTCGATTTCCAATACGCAGTCGGTTACCGCCGCACGTGATTTTTTGAGGATGTGAACCACGTCATAGGCGGTGCAGCCACCGGCCCCCATCAGCAGGGTTTCCATCGGGCGCGGTCCCAGATTGCGGCCACCGCCTTCAGGCGCGCCGTCCATCACCATCGCGTGGCCACTTTCCGATTCGGCAACAAAGGCCACGTTTTCCAGCCATTTAATGCGTGCTTTCATGATTTATTCCTGTCAATTCAGCGCCGATTTTAGCCGATACCATATCAAGCCTATGACTTCGTGAAAAAAATCGCTGCTGTCGCCCAGCGCCCACGCCTCCGGCATGAAGTCGCGCACTGTCAACCCGAAACTTGTGGTCCATTGAGTGGGCGCGATAACCACATCAAAGCCGGCTTGCGTGAATATCCACTGTGAGCGCGGCATATGCCGTGCGTGCGTTACCAGATACACGCGGTTGATGCCCAGTGGGGCGAGCAGGGCACGGCTGGCATGGGCGTTTTCCAGCGTATTGTTCGAGGCGGCTTCCAGCCACGTTACCGGCGCCTTGAATTCATTTTCAAGCACGGATTTCATGGTCAGCGCTTCGGATATGCGGCTACCTTCCGGCGCGCCGCCGCTCACCAAAATAGGCTTTCCGGTTTGCCGGTGCAGCAGCGCCGCGTAACGCAGGCGCACCAGCGTGGCACCACTCACGGTATCGGCAGCATATTCCGGCGCCGCATGATATTTGCCGCCACCCAAAACCACGATTGCCTGCGCAGGCAGCACGCGCAGCGGGTCTACCGCTGCCGGCTCAAGTGCCTGTAACAGCGTGCGCGAGAACCACGGGGTGGAGAGCGCCCACAGCGCTGCCAGTGACAATACCAGCAAGACGCTTCCCGAACGCGGGTGCTTGCGCAGTCGAAACAGTCCCCACCCTGCCAGCAGCAGCACACAGCCGGGCGGCATCAGCCACGCCGCCAGCGTATTCGTGATCAGCCATGTATTCATTAACTTGTTGTTTTTAAATAATTTGTCTTGATGGAACGCGAACTGCCGCAGGTTCGGCGCGGCAATCCTAAATTTGACACAGATGCCTGATTTCTAATAGAATTCGCGGTTCCGTTCGGGCTGGTGGCTGTGTATTAGCGTGCCGCCGTTGCAAATTGAACTTGATGCTACGCCCTAAGCGCCTTGTAGAAGATACGCCAAGCCAAGAAACAGGATTTACCATGAAGACATTTAACGCCAAAGCAGAAACCGTGCAGCACGATTGGGTTATCGTCGATGCCGCCGGCAAAGTGCTGGGACGGCTCGCTGCTGCCATCGCACATCGGCTGCGCGGCAAACACAAGCCTGAATTCACGCCTCACGTCGACACCGGCGATTATATCGTTGTGGTCAACGTCGACAAACTGCGTGTCACCGGCAACAAAGCCAAAGGCAAGTTGTATCACCGGCATACCGGCTACCCCGGCGGTATACGCACGACCAATTTCGAGAGTATGCACGCGGATCACCCCGGTCGCGTGCTTGAAAAAGCCGTCAAGGGCATGTTGCCCAAAGGCCCGCTGGGCTACGCCATGCTGCGTAAAATGAAAGCCTATGCCGGTGAAACGCACCCGCATACCGCGCAGCAGCCCAAACCCCTTCAAGTTTGATACCGTAAAAATATCCGTCGAGGCAATATCACATGGCAGTGCAGAGCAACTATGGTACGGGTCGGCGCAAAAGCGCAGTGGCACGGGTTTACCTCAGGCCGGGCAAGGGCGATATCGTCGTCAACGGCAAACCGGTGGACCAATTTTTCTCGCGCGAAACCGGGCGCATGATCGTGCGCCAACCGCTCGAACTCACGGACAACGTTACCCGCTTTGACATCAGCGTCAATGTTATCGGCGGCGGTGAATCCGGTCAGGCGGGTGCGGTGCGTCACGGCATCACGCGCGCGCTCATCAGTTACGATGCGGCGTTGAAACCACCACTCAAAAAAGCGGGCCTGGTGACGCGCGATGCGCGTGAAGTCGAGCGTAAAAAAGTCGGCTTGCGCAAGGCGCGACGCCGCAAGCAATTCTCCAAGCGGTAATCCGCACCATACGGCAAAGCCGCCTGCGGGCGGCTTTGTTATTTTTGGAGCATACTTCGCGGGAACGGCAGGGTTCGGTCTCTGTAGCGCGTCACGGAAAACCGTTATGAATCAGAAAACCATCAACGTAGGCATCGTTGGCGGCACCGGCTACACGGGTGTGGAATTGTTGCGACTGCTCACCCAGCATCCCCACGCAAAACTTACCGCGATTACCTCGCGCTCCGAAGCCGGCCTGCCGGTGGCCACGATGTTCCCCAACCTGCGTGGCTGGACGGATCTGAAGTTCGTAGAACCCGCAGCGGCCGCGCTCGACCAGTGCGACTTGGTCTTTTTCGCCACCCCCAACGGCATTGCCATGAAAGATGCTCCTGCGTTGGTGAAAGCGGGCGTACGCGTAATCGACGTGGCAGCCGATTTTCGCATCAAGGACATCGCGCTGTGGGAGCACTGGTACCAAATGCCGCACGCCTGCCCCGAGTTGGTGGCCGAGGCGGTTTACGGTTTGCCCGAACTCAATCGCGCCCAAATCGCCGCTGCGCGTATTGTGGCGAATCCCGGATGCTACCCCACCGCGGTGCAGCTGGGCTTCCTGCCGCTGCTCGAAGCCGGCGTGGTGGATATTGAACATCTGATCGCGGACGCCAAGTCAGGCGTGTCAGGCGCCGGTCGCAAGGCAGAAGTGCATACGCTGCTGGCCGAGGCATCCGATAATTTCAAAGCTTACGGCGTACCGGGGCATAGGCATTATCCGGAAATAAAACAAGGGCTTACTATCATATCTGGCAAACAGGTAAAGCTGATTTTCACGCCGCATCTGACGCCTATGATCCGCGGCATACACGCCACCTTGTACGCCAGGCTCACCAGCGACGCCGATCTGCAGGCCCTGTTTGAAAAGCGCTATGCTAACGAAGCGTTTGTGGACGTAATGCCGGCGGGTTCGCACCCCGACACGCGTTCGGTGCGCGGCGCGAATATTTGCCGTATAGCGGTACACCGGCCGCAGGGGGGTGATACCGCCGTAGTGCTGTCGGTCATCGACAACCTGATGAAGGGCGCCGCGGGCCAAGCGGTGCAGAACATGAATATCATGTTTGGTTTTGCCGAAGACACCGGGCTACGTCAAGTTGCATTACTGCCTTAGTCACCGTTACCGCTTATGATCGCGCGAGGCGCGCCCCGTTGAAAGCCTGGCTTAAGTCGCTCAGAAACCGATTTGGCATTTACGCGCCGCGCGTGGCAGTGCGTGCGCACATGCCTTACATGTCTGTAATGGTCGCAGCGGGCGTGGCGGTGGCAGTGCTGGGCGCGGTCTGGCTGACCTATCACTTCAGTGGCGAATTCGCCGGATTTCGCAAAAACGAGATCGCGGAGGAGATGAGACGGCTGAACGAGGCCACCGTAAAACAATCCGCGGAAATCGCCGAATTACGAACGAAGCTCGCGTCATCCGAAAGTCAGCGCCAGATTGAAGCGGTGACCTATGGCGATCTCACCAAGCAGGTGAAAAGCCTGTCTGCCGAGAACGCAGCACTCAAGGATGACCTGGCGTTTTTTCAGTCGTTGCTGCCCACCGCGGGACGCGACGACGCCGTTTCACTGGGTCGTCTGAAGGTCGAGCCTGACGCCGTGCCGGGCGAATTCAGATACCGCATGCTGCTGGTGCAGGGCGGGCAACGCCCGGCGGATTTCCAGGGACACGTGCAAATCGTAGTCAGCGCACTGCAGGGCGCCGAAAAGATCGTCATCGCCTTGCCGCCGACCGGCGACGGCAAAACACCTGAATATCATCTTAATTTCAAGTCATTTCAACGGGTTGAGGGAACTTTCAAGATCGCGCCAGGCGCCGTTGTCAAGAGTGTTCAGGTACGGGTGTATCAAAATGGTGCCAGTGCGCCTAAACTTACACAATCCGTGAACATCTCCTAGGGAGGTAAGCATGTTTGGAAACAAGGAACCGGCAAAACCGCAAAACCGCATTGATTCGCTGATCGGCGCGGGGACCACCGTCCAAGGCAATATCCAGTTTTCAGACGGTCTGCGGGTCGATGGCCGGGTGCATGGTAATATCGTTTCCACGGGCGATCAGCCGGGCATGCTGGTGATTTCCGAACAAGCCGAGGTGCTCGGTGAAATCCGTGTCAATCATGTTATGGTGAACGGACGTGTCAACGGCCCGATCCACGCCAGTGATACGCTGGATCTGCAGTCTAAAGCCCATGTTACGGGCGATGTGTATTACCGCCGGCTAGAAATCCACGGTGGTGCTGTGGTGCAGGGCATGATGGTTTGCAGCACTGAGGCGCAGGCCGACAATGTGGTCAGTATCAAACCTCTGACGGCGGATTCAAATCCTTGATTTTTAGCAACCTTAGCCCAACATAAAGCAACACCCTGGAGTACGCCATGAATGCGATTACTGAAACCGTCAGCAAAGCTTTGACCGAAGCAGTCCCCCAAATGATGCCGGATCCGCTGGTCTTTACCGACAATGCGGCGAACAAGGTCAAGAGCCTGATCGAGGAAGAAGGCAATCCCGATCTCAAGCTGCGCGTGTTCGTAAGCGGCGGTGGCTGCTCGGGCTTTCAATATGGCTTTACCTTTGAAGAATCGGTGAGCGACGACGACACCTCGCTGAACAAAGCCGGCGTTACCTTGCTGGTGGACCCCATGAGCCTGCAGTACCTGGTGGGCGCGGAAATCGACTATCAGGAGAACGTCGAAGGTGCGCAGTTTGTGATCAAGAATCCGAACGCGACGTCTACGTGCGGTTGCGGGTCTTCGTTCTCGGCGTAGCGGCGCCGCCCCTTAAAAAAAGCGGCGCGAGCCGCTTTTTTTTATGGCATGAGATGATGCTGGCGCAGGCGAACACGGCAGCGGCGATTACCGTTTTGCCTTACACGCCCATCACGCCGCGTAAATCGCGCCCAGGATGCGCGGCCCTTTCGCCCCGGTAACATCGGGTAAATTGCCCGGTTCACGCAACAGGGTTTGACGTGCCAGCCAGGCGAAGGCCAACGCTTCTACCCAATCCGCATCCACGCCCAGCGTACTGGTATCCGCAAGCTTGTGGTGCGGCAACAGCGCGGCGAGCCGCGTCATCAATGCGTGGTTGTGCGCGCCGCCACCGCATACGTAAACCGCCTGCGCGCCCGCACAATATTTTTCGATCGCCTGCGCGATACTCTGCGCGGTGAGTTCCAGCAATGTCGCCTGCACATCCTGCGGCGGCTCACCGCCTTTTGTCGCGCGCATGACCCACGCCAAATTGAACACATCCCGGCCGCTGCTTTTTGGTGGCGGAAGCGAAAAATAATTATTTAAAAACAATTGCTTATACAATTCTGGCAACAAAGTTCCCGTGGCTGCCCAAGCGCCGTCTTTGTCGTACGCCTGGTTGCGCCGCGCGCGTATCCATTCATCCATCAACGCGTTCCCCGGACCGCAGTCAAAGCCCGTAACTGCGCCAGCCGGCGGCAAATTCGTAATATTGGCGATGCCACCGATGTTGACTATCACCCGGTGTTCGTCCACCGAATGAAACAACTGGCGATGAAACGCCGGCACCAGTGGCGCGCCTTGCCCTCCAGCAGCGATATCGCGGCTGCGAAAATCGTTGACCACGGCGATGCCTGTGAGCTCGGCTAGCAACGCCGCGTTGACCAGTTGCGTGGTGTAGCCCGCATCGGGACGATGGCGCACGGTTTGCCCATGACACCCGATAGCGTCGACGTCGCCCGCGTCGAGAGCCGCTTTCGCAAGCAGCGTGTTGACCGCTGCCGCATAGGCGCGCGCCAAATCATTTGCAGCCATCGCCGCGCGATGCAACTCGTTGTCGCTGGGCGCTTGCAGCGCCAGCAGTTCATCGCGTAACGGCGGCTCAAACGATTGATAATGGCAGTGCAGCAGCCGTGGCGCGCCGTCAAACGCGGCGACAACGGCGTCGATGCCGTCCAGGCTGGTGCCCGACATCAGCCCGATAAACAAACCGGGCATCGCGCTTACTCGAAGCTGGACGGTGTGGCGCCGCGCAACAGGTTCATGGTGCGCGCGAGGGGGGCAGCGGCCAAGTGAAATTTGTGTTTTTGCTGTGCTTCCAGAGGGAACGCCTGCGGCACCGCTACCGACAGCGGATCCTGGTGTACGTCGTTGATGCGAAATTCGTAATGCACATGCGGGCCGGTGGTCATCCCTGTCATGCCGACCGCGCCGATGACATCGCCCTGCTGCACGCGCGCGCCCTTGTGTATACCCGGCGCGAAGCCCTGCATGTGCGCGTAAAGCGTGGTGTATTTATTTTGATGGCGCAGGATGACCACATTACCGTAGCCGCTTTGCACGCCGGCGAAATCGACCGCGCCATCGGCGGTGGCTTTGATGCGTGAGCCGATGGGCGCGACGTAATCGACGCCGTTGTGCGCGCGCCAGATGTTCAGAATCGGGTGGTAACGCGCAGCGGTAAAACCCGAACTGATGCGCGAAAACTCCAGCGGCGAACGCAAAAATGCCTTGCGCAGATTTTTGCCCTCAAGCGTGTAGTAGGCGCCTCCGGTGCCGCCCCCTGTGTTGTTCGCGGTATCTGTGGCCTCGAACCACACGCCGTTCAGGGTGCGGCCCTGATTGATGAATTCTGCCGATAACAAACGTCCTGCGCGCACCGGTTCTCCGTGCTGGTGCAGCACTTCGTATACCACGGCAAAGCGGTCGCCCCTGCGCAGGTCTTTGTGGAAATCGATATCGGTCGAAAAAATTTCGACCAATTGCATCGCCACCGCATCGGGAATGTTGAGCGCATCAGTGGCCGCGAACAACGAACTGCGGATTTCACCGGCAACGGAAACCACACGCGTTTCGAGCGTGGCCACTTTGTCTTCGGCGGAAAACGTTTCGCCGTCGCGTTTGATGGTGAGCAGCCGCTCGCCATTCAGATAATGCAGCGTCAACAGCTTGCCGTCGGCGGCGGTTTCCGCACGCAGCGAGCGGCCGGGAATCAACTGAAAAATTGCGCGCGCTTCACGCGACGTATGCAGAAACGCCAGCGCTTCGGCATCGTTCACCCGCAGCCGCGCCAGCAGGCGCGCCAGCGTGTCGCCGCGCTGGATGCGTTCCTCGCGCCAGTAAGTTTGGCGTGCCTGCGACAGCGTTACTTCCAGTACCGGCGCATCCAGCGGCAACGCGAGTTCTTCGACCACCCGCACGCGTTCGAGCGTGTCAGTGACGGTATGGGGCGCGATACCAAAGGCCGTAACCACGCCGCCGAACGGCAGCACCAAAGCCAATGCCCAGCGGCGAAAGCCTGCGCCGTGGCGCAGCCGTATCACCCGCGACAGGCTTTGCGCTACAATCCTGAATTGCGCTTGACGCATGATTTGTTTAGGTTTATGGCCGCTTATTGTGGCTTGAAAACACGGTTTTTTGCAGCGCGAAGCATAGCAGTACCACTCTCCCGGTCAACCCCGAATTTTCCAAAAAAGGGCGCAAGTTTCATGCTGGACCTGGATTTACAGCTGGAAACCATACGTCGCGGCTGCGATGAACTGCTGATTGAGTCCGAACTTGTCGAAAAACTCAAGCGTGGGGCGCCGCTGCGGGTAAAGGCCGGTTTCGATCCTACCGCCCCCGACTTGCACCTGGGGCACACGGTGCTCATCAACAAGCTGCGCCAATTACAAGACCTCGGCCATCACATTTTGTTCCTGATCGGCGATTTCACCGGCATGATCGGTGACCCCACCGGCAAGAACGCCACACGCCCGCCCCTCACGCGCGACGATGTCGCAAACAACGCAAAAACCTATACCGAACAAGTCTTCAAGATACTGGATCGCAGCAAGACTGAAGTCGCGTTCAACTCCACCTGGATGGACAAAATGAACTCGGCGGACATGATCAAGCTCGCCGCCAGCCACACCGTGGCGCGCATGCTGGAGCGCGACGATTTTTCCAAGCGTTATAAGGGCAATCAGCCGATCGCGATTCACGAGTTTCTGTATCCGCTGGTGCAGGGCTACGACTCGGTGGCGCTGAAAGCTGACATCGAGCTTGGCGGTACCGATCAAAAATTTAATCTGCTGATGGGCCGCGAATTGCAAAAGCACTATGGCCAGCCGTCGCAATGCGTGCTCACCATGCCCCTGCTCGAAGGCCTGGATGGCGTCAATAAAATGTCCAAGTCTCTGGGCAACTATGTCGGCATCAACGAGCCGCCGAATGAGATTTTCGGCAAGCTGATGAGCGTGTCAGACGACTTGATGTGGCGTTATATCGAGTTACTGTCGTTTCAATCGCTATCAGAAATAAATAAACAAAAACAACAAGTTAAAGAAGGCGCTAATCCACGCGATATCAAAGTGCGCTTCGCACAGGAAATCGTCGCGCGCTTTCACAACAGCGCCGCCGCGAGCAACGCCCTCGCTGATTTTGAAGCGCGCTTCAAGCAAGGTGGCGTGCCCGACGACATGCCGCAAGTGAAGCTGGCTGCACCTGCCGGATTGCCCATTGCGCAAGTGCTAAAGCTCGCGGGCCTTACGCCAAGCACCACCGAAGCGACACGCATGATCGAACAAGGCGGCGTCAAAATCGACGGCGGCAAAGTTAGCGACAAGGCGCTCAAACTTGCGAAGGGCGTTTACGTGGTGCAGGTGGGCAAGCGTAAATTCGCGCGCGTCACCGTTGAATAATTCGTAGCACAAATAGCGACACAACAACCGTTCTGCTCTAACAACAAGGATAGTCATGGCCCAAGCCATCAGCCCAGGCACCAACGCTTCGCAAACGCTTTCTTACAATTTCAAATTGCTGTCGCATCACACGCTCGATGGATTCGGCGGCGTAGGCGAAGGCATGGGCATGCAAAAGACCAAGGATGGCCGGCGCATCATGTGGCTGGGTCATGAGGCTGCGCCAAAAAATTTCACCGGCGTGGATGTCACCGATCCGAAGAATCCGAAGGTCATCATTCAGACCGAATTGCCGCACCATAAAATGCGCTCGAACTCGCTCGAAGTCTGTGGCGACCGCATGTACGTCGCGCACCAGATACGCGGCGCCGAGGCTGGCGCGACGCCGGCGGGCTTCGATATCTGGGACATCAGCAACCCGGAAAAACCGCAAAAAATATCGCACTTTGACGCTTCCGGCCCGCACTCGCTGGGCGCGCACTGCGTGTGGTGCGTGGACAATGAGTTCGTGCATATGTCGTGCGGCGCGCCCGACTTTGAGCCGCGCCACCCCAACGATCACCAGATTTACCGCATTATCGATGTTCGTAATCCGTCGAAGCCGGTTGAGGCCGGCCGCTGGTGGTATCCGGGGCAAAGTGTTAAAGACCAGGAGCCGCCGCTGCGCCGCCATCCCAAGTTCGACAACGGCTACCGTCCGCACAACATTCAGTGGTATCCGCAGCGTCCCGACCGCGCGTACGTGGGCTACCTCGATGGCGGCATTGTGATCCTCGATATCAGCGACAAGGCGCATCCGAAAGTGGTTACGCGCTACAACTATTCGCCGCCGATGAACGGCTTTACCCATACCGCGATGCCGCTGTTCTCGCGCGAACTGCTGATCGTCACCGACGAGTGCGTGCAGGACGACGGCAAGGACTGGCCCAAGCTCACCTGGGTGGTCAACATGGCCGACGAAACCAACCTGGTGCCCATCTCCACCCTGCCGCTGCCGCCCGCCGAAGTGTTCACCAAACGGGGTGGACGCTTCGGCTCGCACAATCTGTATGAAAATTATCCAATGGATGTGGCATGGCGCTCGGACAACATCATCCTCGCCACCTTTTTCAATGGCGGGCTACGGGTATACGATCTCGCCAATCCGTACCAGCCGCAGGAAGTCGCCTACTTTGTGCCCGGCGCGCCTGCGTTGTCACCCAAAGGGTCGGTGCAGATTAACGACGTTTATGTGGATGATCGCCAATTGGTTTACACGGTCGACCGCTTTTCCGGCGGCTTGTATATTTTGGAGATGAATCTCTGACCGTAACGGACGGTTCGTGTGGCGCAAGCAAAGCACGTTGCGCCATACGCCAGTCATGGCCTTGACTCTGTTCAAGTATTCGTGCTTATCCGGTTGTCACCCAAACCAACTACCGGTAGTATGTTGAGCATCCGCGCTGACGTGGAGCGACCATGGTTATTGACGTACTTGAGCGAGGCGATCTGCCGTTTCCGCGCTCGCTGCCGGAGTTCCAGCGCCTCTTCCCTG
>CAMATZ010000054.1 GCA_945861275.1 Bordetella parapertussis | reverse complement strand
CAACCGCCGTTTCTATCCATTCAACGCTTTCCGCTCCCTGCTTGGCATTGCTGGCGACGTGACTGCGCCGACCTATGCCGAACTTTATGCAAAAAAATCACGAGCCACTACAGGTAGTAGGCTTGGGCACTAACCGGATAAGCACGGTTCATACCAGATCCAAAAAATGAACCAGAACATACTACTGCTCAACGGCCCCAATCTGAATCTGCTGGGCACGCGCGAGCCGCAACTTTATGGCGGCGACACACTGCCGTCGATTGAAGCGCGCATGCAAAAACTTGCATTCGATGCCGGCGCGACGCTGGCGGTATTTCAAAGCAACGCCGAGTCGGATTTGGTCAATCGCATCCAGCAGGCGGCGCGCGAACACGTCGATTTCATCATCATTAATCCCGCAGCCTATACGCACACCAGTGTTGCCATGCGCGATGCGCTGGCGGCGGTGGGTATTCCTTTCATTGAGGTGCATTTGTCAAATGTGTACGCGCGTGAGGCATTCAGGCATCGCTCCTACTTCAGCGATATCGCCGTGGGCACCATCAGCGGTCTTGGCGCAAAAGGTTACGAGTTAGCGCTTGCTTACGCTCTGAATAGCAAGGCGCCTAATAAATAAATCGGAGTAAAAACATGGACTTACGAAAAGTAAAAACGCTTATCGATTTGGTCCAGCAGTCCGGTATCTCCGAGCTGGAAATTCAGGAAGGCACGGAGCGCGTACGTATCAGCCGCGGACCTTTAGCCCAAATCGCGGTCGGCGCGCCACAAGTGGCGAGCCTGCCTCAGGTGCCTCAGCACGCGCTGACGGCGACCAAGGACGCGGCGGCTTCGGCGGCAGAAGCGTCCATCGCGTCGCAGGACCACCTGCTTAAATCGCCGATGGTCGGCACTTTTTACCGTTCGCCATCGCCCGGCGCTAAATCGTTTGTCGAGATCGGCCAGACGGTGAAGGCGGGTGACGCCGTATGCATCATCGAAGCCATGAAGCTGCTGAATGAGATAGACGCCGATCAGGATGGCGTGATCAAGGAAATCCTCGTCGAAAACGGACAGCCGGTGGAATATGGGCAATCTTTGATCAGGATTGAGTTGACGAGGACTAAGGATTGAGTAATCCCGCCATCGCGCGTCCTAAATACTAAGCCGTCAATCCCGCCCTCAAATGTTTGGAAAAATCCTCATCGCCAACCGAGGCGAAATCGCTCTGCGCATCCAGCGCGCCTGCCGCGAGATGGGCATTAAAACCGTGGTGGTGCATTCCGAAGCGGATGCCGAAGCCAAATACGTCAAGCTTGCCGACGAGTCGGTCTGCATCGGCCCGGCGGTGTCGAGCGCGAGTTATCTCAATGTGCCGGCGATCATCAGCGCGGCGGAAGTGACGGATGCCGAAGCCATACATCCGGGCTACGGCTTCCTCGCAGAAAATGCCGACTTCGCCGAGCGCGTCGAGCAAAGCGGCTTTGTGTTTATCGGCCCGCGCGCGGAAACGATCCGCCTGATGGGCGATAAGGTGAGCGCCAAAAACGTCATGAAAAAAGCCGGTGTGCCGGTGGTGCCCGGCATCGATTCCGCGCTGCCCGAAGACCCCAAGGAAATCATCAAAATTGCGCGCGAAATCGGTTACCCGGTCATTATTAAATCGGCCGGTGGCGGCGGTGGACGCGGCATGCGCGTGGTGAAAACCGAAGCAGCGCTGCTCAATGCCGCCAATACCACGCGCGCCGAAGCCCAGGCGGCGTTCAATAATTCGACGATTTACATGGAAAAATTTCTGGAGCGCCCGCGCCACATTGAAATTCAGGTGATTGCCGACAAGTACAAAAACGCACTTTATCTGGGCGACCGCGATTGCTCAATGCAGCGCCGCCATCAAAAAATTATCGAAGAAGCGCCCGCGCCGCAGCTCAACACGCGCGCGCGCGCGCGCCTCGGCGAACGCTGCGCCGATGCCTGCCGCAAAATTGACTACGAAGGTGCGGGCACCTTTGAGTTTTTGTACGAGGGCGGCGAGTTTTTCTTCATCGAAATGAACACGCGCCTGCAGGTGGAGCATCCGGTCACGGAAATGATCACCGGGCTCGACATTGTGCAGATGCAGATACGCATCGCCGCCGGCGAAAAACTCGCGTTGCGCCAGCGCGAGGTCGAACTCAGCGGGCACTCCATCGAATGCCGCATTAACGCCGAAGACCCGTACAAATTCACCCCATCGCCGGGACGCATCACCTCGTTGCACATGCCCGGCGGGCCCGGCATCCGCGTGGATTCGCACGCCTACAGCGGTTACGTCGTGCCGCCGCATTACGATTCGCTAATCGGCAAAATAATCGCCTACGGCGATACGCGCGAGCAGGCCATTGCGCGGCTATCCATCGCATTATCGGAAATCGTGATTGAAGGCATCAAGACCAATATCCCGCTGCATCAGGATTTGCTGCGCGACGCGGCGTTTCTGCGCGGCGGCACGAGTATTCATTATCTTGAAGAAAAATTGGCGAAACTGGTAAAAGCGGAGTAAGACCGGGCGCAGCTGCAAATTGTGAAATGTGAAAATCTCACCGCAAAGGTAACGTATTGTTCATTTTTTGCTGCGCCCGATGCCCTGGCAAGCCGTAGTCCTGATCGTTGACGAGCGCTGTGTCGAAAAGCTCTCCGACGCGCTGCTGGCAAGCGGCGCGTTGTCGGTGGATGTTTCCGATGCCGCCGCCGGCACCACGGGCGAGCGGCCATTATTCGCCGAACCCGGCAGCGCGCCCGTGGTGAATTGGCCGGTTAATCGCATAGTCGCGCTTTTCAATGAACATGCCGCGCTGGCAAGCCTCGTGCCCGCCGCACTGCAGGCGTGCGCGTTGCCGGCGGCCACGCCGTACGGCATTGATCGTGTCAACGATCAGGACTGGGTGCGGCTGACGCAAGCGCAATTCACGCCGCAAAAAGTATCCAGACGCTTGTGGGTGGTGCCGACCTGGCACGAGGTGGTAGACACTGCCGCCATTAACATTCGCCTCGATCCGGGCCTGGCTTTCGGAACCGGCACGCATCCGACCACGCGGCTGTGTTTGCGCTGGCTGGACGCCCATCTGCAAGCGGGCGCATCCGTAATCGACTATGGCTGCGGCTCTGGCATACTCGCTGTTGCCGCGATGAAACTGGGCGCCGCTCGCGTGTCGGGCGTGGATATCGATGAACAAGCGCTGCTTGCCGCGCGCCACAATGCCAAACAAAACCACACCGAGATATCTTTTTTTGCGGCCGCCGACGCGGTGAAATCGCCGGCCAACGTGGTCGTGGCCAACATCCTCGCCAACCCCTTGACCGTGCTGGCGCCGCTGCGTGCGCGCCTGACGCTGCCCGCGGGACGGGTGGTGTTGTCTGGCATACTTGCAGCGCAAGCCGATGCCGTGCGCGAGGCGTATCGCCGCTGGTTCGATATGCGGCTCACCGAAACTGAAGACGAATGGGTTTTGCTCGCCGGTGTGAAAAAGTAAAATACGATAAAAGGCCAAGGTAGGAACCGCCCATGTCGATGGTGACCCAATGTCCGCACTGCACCACTGCGTTTAACGTCACGCCCGATCAATTGTTCGAGCGCGACGGACGCGTGCGCTGCGGCAGCTGCCGCAAGGTGTTCGACGGGCTGGTGAATCTGACTTCGCTCGCAGCGTTGCAGGCCGGTGTGCCACCGCCGCTGGCCGAAGCGAGCGACGCTGCACTGCAGGCGGCGCCGGTAAATGCAGCGGCGCCGCACACCCCGCCGCCGCACGGATTTACGCCGCGAAACTGGCCGATGCTGCCGGATGTGCCGGTGGTTCCGTTGCCGCCGCTGCCGCTGGAGGATGCCGTGCAGGGAGTACACGTCGCGCCAGCACCCGCACGTGCGTCACGCACGCATGCCGCCAGCGTGCCGGATAGCGCGGATAGCGTGCCACGCGAACCACAACAAATCCAGGCCAGCGCGGATGAAGCCGCGACTCTGCCCAGGGCGCATCGCGCCCGCTGGCCGTGGGCGCTCGCTGCAGTGTTTGCCGGCGTGGCCTTGTGCGCCCATGTGCTCTACACTTTTCGCAGCGACGTCGCGGCGCATTTTCCCGGTGTAAAGCCGGCGCTCACCCAAATGTGCGACTGGGCGCATTGCACAGTCCCTGCCCTGCAACGGCCTTCGGTATTGAATATTCTGGCTTCGGATTTGTTGATTGTGGACCAGGCCAAGCCCCACCTCGTGCAGTTAATCGTAACCCTGCAAAATCAATCCGCGCTCGAGATCGGCTATCCGGCGATAGACCTCGCGTTGAACGACAAGTTTGATCACGTGGTGGCGCGCCGCGTGTTCCTGCCCCACGAGTATCTGCGCGGCGCCGACGTGCAAAAAAACGTCATTGCGGCGAGTGTGACCACCACCGTGCGCGTTGATCTCGATGTGAGCGAGTTAGCCGCTGGCGGATTTGCGCTGCTGTTGATAGCCGCACCTCAAACATGACATGGGCAACGTCTAGCGTTGAGCGTTGGGCGTAACCCCTTCGCGCGTGCCGCGCACGCCCAACGCTCAACGCCAAGCCCCCAACTGCAGAGGCATTCATGTCAGAAAGCCCGCACAAAGGCAAAACGGGACTGCGCCGAATCTACAACGCGCTGTTTTATGCTATTGACGGGCTAAAGGCAGCGCTGCGCCACGAACAGGCTTTCCGTCAGGAAGTGTTGCTCGCAGCGGTGTTGATTCCGCTGGCGTTGTGGCTGCCGGTGAGCGGACTGGGCAAGGCGATAATGATCGCCAGCGTGCTATTGGTGCTGATTGTCGAATTGCTCAACTCGGCGGTGGAGGCCGCGGTGGATCGTATCTCGCTGGAACAGCATCAACTCGCCAAGCGCGCCAAGGACATCGGCAGCGCGGCAGTAATGCTGGCGCTGGCGAATGCGGTGATCGTCTGGGTGCTGGTGTTGCTGGGGTAAGCTACTTCTTCAATGCATCGCGAATCTCGCGCAACAGCAGCACGTCTTCCGCAGGCGGTGCCGGCGGGGCTGCCGGCGCAGGCGGCTCGGCGCTCTTGACCTTGTTGTAAGCTCTTACCAGCATGAATATCGCGAAAGCCACGATGATAAAAGTGAGGATGGTATTGATGAATAAACCGTAGTTCCAGGTTACCGCACCCGCTTTTTGAGCGATTTCAAGCGTGGCGTATGGACCTGCGGCCGTGCCCGGCTTGAGTATCACAAACAAATTGGCGAAATCCACGCCGCCCATCAGCAAGCCGATCGGCGGCATGATGATATCTTTGACCAGAGAATCCACGATTTTGCCAAACGCCGCGCCGATCACAACCGCAATTGCCAGGTCGAGCACATTACCCTTGAACGTAAAATCCCTGAATTCCTTAAGCACTTTGTGACCTCATATCGGTGTGACAGCGCAGCGTTTTACAACCGATGGCAGAATCAACGGTAGCGCATCCAGACGGTATTATGCGCCAAACGCGGCGCCTAGAAAGCAAGGGTGAACGTGGCGTATGGGCTCATGCGTTAGACGCGCCACGCGCATTGTTATAATGCGCCGACCTCATTGGAGGCCTAACAGGAATATTGATGTCCACGCTGATTTGCGGATCCATTGCCTACGACACTATCATGGTGTTCAAAGACCAGTTCAAGAACCACATTCTGCCCGACAAGCTGCACATTTTGAATGTCGCATTTCTGGTGCCCGACATGCGCCGCGAGTTCGGCGGTTGCGCCGGCAACATCGCGTATAACCTGAAGTTGTTGGGCGGCGACCCGTTGATCATGGCTACCGTCGGCGACGATCACCAGCCGTACACCGCGCGCCTCGACCAGCTGGGGCTCGCGCGTACCCATGTGCGGCTGGCACACGGCTCATTCACTGCACAAGCGTTTATTACCACCGATCTCGACGACAATCAGATTACCGCGTTTCATCCGGGGGCAATGAACTTTTCACACCAAAACCATGTGCAAGACGCCGCGGGCGTGACGCTTGGCATTGTCGCCCCCGACGGCCGCGACGGCATGCTTCAGCACGCGCGCGAGTTTCAAGAAGCGGGCATACCGTTCATCTTCGATCCAGGCCAGGGCTTGCCGATGTTTGGCGGCGAAGAGTTGATGAACTTTATTCACCACGCTGATTATGTAACGGTGAATGACTATGAAGCCGAGCTTTTGCAACAGCGCACCGGCCAATCACTGGAACAACTCGCGAGCCAGGTGCAGGCGCTGATCGTGACGCTCGGCGCCAAAGGCGCAGTGATCTACGCCAACGGGAAAACAATCAATATCCCGTGCGTCAAGCCTGCAGCGGTGCTTGACCCCACCGGTTGCGGCGATGCGTTTCGCGCGGGCCTTTTGTACGGCATTGCCCGAGGCATGGATTGGCCGGTTAGCGGCCGGCTGGCCTCGTTATTGGGCGCGCTCAAGATCGCGCAACGCGGCCCGCAAAACCACACCTTCACACGTGATTCCATCGCTGCGCTGTATCAGACAAATTTTGGCGCCGCACCGTGGTAATGTACTTTACACCCGGCTAACGCGTTCGCATCCACACTGAAACACGCGCCGGTCTTCGAGCCGCATCGCGGTCAGTTTGCGGCCCCACACGCAACCCGAATCGAGGCCGATCACATCGGGGCGCAGCAACACACCGAGGGATGCCCAGTGGCCGAACAGCACCGGCGTGCCGGCACTGGCGCGTCGCGGCACCTCGTACCACGGCATGAACCCCGGCGGCATGTTTACGGGCGCCAGTTTATGGGTGAATTCCATGTCGCCTTGCGCGGTACACAGGCGCATGCGCGTCAAGGCGTTGACAATCACGCGCAGCCGCTCGTCGCCGGTGAGATTGTCGCGCCATGCGCTGGGTTTGTTGCCGTAGAGCGGACGCAGAAACGCATCATGATCTTTGCCGCGCAGCACCGTTTCGACTTCGCCGGCGAGCGTGAGCGCTCTGGCGATCGTCCATTGCGGCAGCAGGCCCGCATGCACCATCGCGTAGCCGTTGCCGGTATGCATCAATTTTTGCTGGCGCAGCCAGTGCAACAGTTGTTCGCGGTCGGGCGCTTCGAGAATGTCGCTCAAGGTGTCGCCGGGATACTGTTTGGTATAGCCGGAAGCCGCCACCAGCAGATGCAGATCATGATTGCCGAGTATCGACACCGCGGCGTCGCCCAAACTGATGATAAAGCGCAAGGTTTGCAGCGACTGCGGTCCGCGATTCACCAGGTCGCCGACCAACCATACTTGATCGCGCGGCGGATCGAAATGGATGACATCGAGCAGGCGCCGCAGCGCGTCGTGGCAGCCCTGAATGTCACCGATGGCGTAGGTAGCCACTGTTTTCTTCAACAAAAAAAGCGCGGAGTGCCGCGCCTTTTTGCGCAATGCGTTTCACGTTATTTCGCTTGTGACACCATGTAATCGACCGCGGCTTTTACATCCGCATCGGCGAGACTCAAATTACCGCCCTTGGGCGGCATGGCGTTTTTGCCTTTGATCGCGCTGGTTAGCAGCGTGGCGGCACCTGCACCCAACCGTGGCGCCCATGCCGCTTTGTCGCCCACCTTCGGCGCGCCGGCAACACCGGCGGCATGACAGGCCTGGCAGCTTGCGTCATAAACGGCTTTGCCACTGACGGCGGGCGCGGCTTTACCCGCATCCGCAGCGACTGCCGCGACTACCACCGGCGCCGGCACCAGCGGCGATGGGCCTTTTTCGATGTCCGGCGTGCTGCCCACTGGCTTGATGCGCTCGGCCACGGCCTTGTCGGACAGCGCCGGATTTTCACGTGGCTTATCGCCACCAACCACAAAATGAATGATGGTGAAAATCGCCGCAATCGGCACCACGAACGCCAGCACTACCACCACAATCAACTGCGTCGGGGTTTTGATAAGGCCGCCGTCGTCGGCGGAATGGCTGGTGGAAGGTGCATCGCTCATCGCTGGTCTCTTTATTTAAGTGCGCTAAAACGACAGATTATAACGTGTGCCCGGAGGCCGGTAAAAGGAACTATTTTAACAAGCGTGCGGACAGCCAGTCCGCCATGTAGTCGGTGCCGACCTGCCGATTATCGACCTGGCAATGTTCGGCGCCGCCTTCATCCTCGTCGAATATCTTAAGTGTCTTGTCCTGTGAACCGACGTTAGCGTGTAGCTGGTGCGCCACTGCGCGTGGCGTAAGTTTGTCCTGCGTGCCCCACATGATCAGGAACGGACACTTGATCTTGTCGGCGACGCCGGCGAGTGTGAATTTTTTGACTTTCTCCATCGCGGAATCCATATCCGGCGTGCCGAGCACCCACGGCAACTGGAAGTGCGACGATGCTACGCTGTTGTAGTCCGCCTTCATCGCCGCCCAGCGCTGCTGCCACACCGCGTGATAATCGTAATGCGGCCCCCACGCCACGCAGGCGGCGTAGCGCGGCTCGAACGCGGCGGCGCGCGGCGCGTAGTAGCCGCCGGCGCTGTAGGCCATGATCGCGACGCGCTTGGCATCCACGTCATCGCGCCTGGCGACGAATTCGTAGGCGGGCGTGCCTGCAGCCTCGTAGTCGTAACGCGCCGGCAGGTTGCGCAAACGCAGCGCCTCCCCCTGTCCGGGACCGTCGATCGCCAGTGTGTGAAATCCGCGGTGCGCCAGTTCGGCGCCGGCAAACAACACGCTCATCTCCTTGCAGTTATCGAGACCATCGAACAACACCACGGTGGGCGCCGGGCCTTTGGCGTAGGGCGATTTGAGAAAATACGCAGGCAGTGCTGTGCCCTCGTACGGCACATCGACGATTTCCAGATTGGGATAGCGGCGCTGGAGTCCTTCCTGAAAGCAGCGCAGCGCCTTGCGGTAGATGGCGGTTTTCAGAGCGCCGGGCGGCACCATACGCTCGCCGGTATAGTAATAATTGCCCGCGCGCAGGTAGTTGTTTCCCGCCGTGGCGCTATGACCGGCCTTTGCCGCCGCATCGCCTGCAGCCGCCACCTTGTCGGCGACCGCGCACCATTCTTCGTGCCACGCATCCCCCGCATTGGGCTGGTCCGCGCGCTGGTGCAGCTTTTGCACGATCCAGTCGATTTCGCCGAGCGCCACCGCACCATAGGGCGCCATGCCCTTGCACACCAGCGTGGCGTTCGACCATTGAAAATTTTGTGGGAAGCTGTGGATCCAGTTGCCAGGGTAATACATGATGTCTCCGGTGGATTGAGGGCGCGGATGGTGAATGCACGATAGCAAGGACCTAACCTTTGTCTGGACTTTCAATTATAACTAAATGTTTTTGAAAGATTTTTTATAGCGTACCTGCGGCCGGTTCGTGCGCGCGAGGTATTCGTGGGCGTTGCAGGCATGCGCCAACCGCCGCATGCACGCCGACGCTATAATGACGCCCGCACCATACAAGGAATGAAAAGATGAATCCAACCGTTGCGATCGTTGCACAGGGCGCCATGGGCGCCGGCGTAGGCGCGCGCCTGGTGGAGCGCGGCCTGCGTGTCATCACCTCACTCGCCGGGCGTAGCGGCGCCAGTGCCAAGCGGGCCAACGCTGCTGGCATGGTTGCCGTCTCCGACCAGGAATGCGCTCAAGCGGATTTCTTCCTGTCGATCTGTCCGCCGAGCGATGCGCTGGCACTGGCGGAGAAGATGGCAGCGTTGATCGCTCCCGGCAACAAAAAGCCGATCTATGTCGATTGCAACGCGGTGAGTCCGCCGACCAAGGTCGTGATCGGCAACGTCATCCTTAAGGCCGGCGCGCCGTTTGTCGATGTCGGCATCATCGGCTTGCCACCGAAGGAAGGCCACAGCCCGTTTCTACACGCCTCCGGTCCCGACGCGGCGAAATTTGGCGTACTCAACGACTTCGGTATCAAGGTCAACGTGATCAACGGCCCGATCGGAGCCGCCTCCGCTTTGAAGATGTCCTACGCCGGCATTACCAAGGGCACCACTGCGCTCGGATCGATGATGATGCTGGCCGCGACCCGTGCCGGTGTCGCCGACAAGCTGCGCGGCGAGCTCGAGCGCAGCCATCCGGCGTTTATCGCGAACTTCCAGCGCGCGGTACCGGACATGTTCGACAAAGCCTATCGCTTCGTCGGCGAGATGCAGGAGATCGCGGACTTCGTCGGCGAGGACAAGCAGGCCAGGCAGATGTACCAGGCCATCGCCGATTTCTACACGCGAATCGCGGCCGATCATGAAAGCAAGCATGAAGAGACCGGCGCGCTCGCGGCGTTCCTGAAGAAAAAGGACTAGATGTTATTTCGTATGTGACAGCTATTAGCGGGTTTCCTTTTTGAACGCTTGCGTGTGGAGGACCGGATGAACCAAGCGATGCGTCTGGTTGCGACCGGCATGATGCTGATCGCTGCGCTGCCGGCGGCTCTGGCACAGGCCAATTATCCAACCCACGCGGTACGCGTTATTGTGACCACCGCGCCCGGCGGCGGACTCGATACGTTCTCGCGCTGGGTCGCAAGAGAACTTACTGCACGCGCGGGACAACAGTTTTTCGTGGACAACCGGCCGGGCGCCGGCACCACGATAGGCAGCACGGTTGTCGCCAGAGCCAAGCCCGACGGCTACACCTTGCTGCTCAATACGTCCGCGTTCGCGATTACGCCGGCGCTCTACCCGAAAATACCCTATGACGCAGTGCGCGACTTCGCACCGATCACGATGGGGGTGTCCACGCCCAACCTGATGGTCGTGCATCCATCAGTACCCGTGAAGTCGGTAAGAGAAATGATCGCTCTGGCGAAGGCACGCGCGGACCAGGGGGAGCCGATTCTCTATGCTTCAGGGGGAAACGGCACCAACGGGCATCTGGCCACAGCCCTGTTCGTCAGCATGGCGCAGATTCGCATGACCCATGTCCCGTACAAATCCGGCTCGCTGGGGGTCATTGATCTGATCTCCGGCCAGGTCGCGATGATGACCGACAGCATGTCGAGCGTGATGCCCCAGGTGCGGACCGGAAAACTCCGCGCACTCGGCGTGTCCAGCGCGCATCGTGCCGCCGCCGCGCCCGACATCCCGACCATCGCCGAGGCGGGATTGCCCGGCTACGAGTCGGGGCAATGGTACGGTCTGTTCGCGCCGGCGGGGACGCCGCAGGAAATCATCGCATGGTTGCACCGGGAAGCCACTGCCATACTGCGCGCGACGAACATCAGGGAGCGGCTCGCTGCAGACGGCCTCGAGGTGGTCGCGAACTTGCCGGAAGAGTTTGCCGCGTTGATCAAGGCAGACATCGAGAAGTGGACAAAGGTGGTGAAAGCCACGGGAATCCATCTGATGTGACCCGTGGGACACCTGGAACACAATGCAAGCCGGCCTTCAAGAAGGAACAAAACTATGAGCGAAGAATTTCCCGTCTATTCACGCAACAAGAATCTCAGTCATTTCGCCAAACCCAGATCGGACATAATCGCCCGGGTCTGGTTGTAATCGTTTTCGAGGTATTTGCCGAACTCCCCGCTGCGCAGGAAATTTCCATCCCACGACTGCGCCTCGAGGCTCTTTCCCCATTCCTCGACTGCGACCACCTTGGCGAAAACGTCTTCCCAGTAAGCAATCTGTGCCGCGCTCAAGCCCTTCGCGCCGACGATGCCGCGCCAGTTCGATACCACGATATCCATTCCCTGTTCACGCAGCGTCGGAACGCCGGCCAGCGCGCCGCCCATGCGCCGCGGCGCGCCCAGCGCGATAATGCGCGCGGTCCCCGCTCTGACGTGAGGCAGCACCGAGGTGACCGCGGAAGCAACCATGTTCAGGTGCCCGCCCAGCACGGCGGTGATGCCTTCGGTGTTCGACTTGAACACCACCGCCCTGAGTTTTTTCGGGTCCACGCCCACCGATTTGGCGAGTCGCGTATAGGTCAGATGGTTGGTGCCGCCGAGATTGCTGACGCCCACCGACCACGCCTCAGGATTCTTTTTGAGTATATCCACCAGATCGCGCGCGTTCCTCACCGGCGAATCCGCGCGTACCGTGAACACGGCATACTCGTTCAGCAACAGCACCACGGGGGTGAAATCCGTGTAGTGCTGAGCCGAGATGCCCATGATATGGTTTACCGTCAGTGTCGGATTGCCGAGGTCAAAGTAGTGGGCGTCGCCCGCATGCTGGTTAAGATAGGTGCGCACCAGCGTTTGATTGCCGCCCACCTTGTTGATTACGTTGACCGGCACCGGCAGGAGCTTTTGATCCTGCATGATTCTTTGCAGGTGACGACCCATGGTGTCATTGCTGCCGCCGGCGCCGGAGCCCACCAGCAACTCCACCGGCTTTTCCGGCCGCCACGATTGTGCTTGCGTGGCCGGCGCGGCCATTAAAAAGGCGGCAATGGCGATTCTCGCCAGCGCCCGCGCAACGCTCACACTTGCGCCATCTCCTCCTGCAGCATACTGCGGGTCATGGCTGTTCATAGGGGCATTTTCCAAACTGTTGTATTCGGGGAATTTAAACACGGCTATTCACTGACCTGGAATGTAGCCCGCGACCGATAGGTGGTCAATCGCAGCCGCTGACAGGTGCGAATTCTGCTAGCCTGCGGGTTTAGTGATCTCATGCTGATGGAACTTACTGTCTTGGGGAGAGCAATCGATGAAGACCAGTGACGCCCCGTCGAAACGGGGAGCGCGTGTTCATGGCCATGGCTTCTGCGCGCTCACTAGCGCGATGTGCGGCGTTGCCGCCAGCCTCATGTCTATCCACGCCGCGGCGCAGTATCCCGATCGCCCGCTGCGCTACATCGTGCCACAGGCAGCCGGCAGCGCGTCAGATACATCGGCGCGCATCATTGCCTTTGAACTCACGCGCATTCTCGGCCAACAGGTGGTAGTCGACAACCGTCCCGGCGGCGGACTCACCATCGGCATCGACATGGTGGTGCGCGCCGCCCCTGACGGCTACACCATCGGCTACGGCAACATCGGCGGATTGGCGATCAATCGCAGCATTCTGCCCAAAGTGCCGTATGACGCGCTCAAGGATGTGCAGCCCATCGCGCAGACCAATACCGGCAGTCAGTTGCTCGCAGTGACCAATTTGCTGCCCATCAAATCCGTGCGCGGGCTGATCGATTACGCGAAGGCGAATCCAGGCAAGCTACTCAACGGCTCGTCGGGCAACGGCACACCGGGTCATCTGGCGGGCGAACTGTTTAAGCAGATGGCCGGAGTCAACATTACGCATGTGCCCTACAAAGGCGGCGCACAGGCGATGACCGATATGATGAGCGGGCAGGTGCAGCTCATTTTCGAGAGCATGAGCTCGATCTCGCCGCATCATCGCGCGGGGCGGCTGCGCGGCATCGCCGTCACCGGGTTGAAGCGCTCGTCAAATTTCTCCGATCTGCCGACCATCGCCGAATCCGGCGTGCCCGGTTACGACGTAACGGTGTGGGCCGGGCTGATTACGCCGGTGGGCGTATCTAAGGCAATCATCACCAGGCTTAACGATGCGGTGAATAAAGCGATGCTCTCGCCAAGCCTGCTGGAAAAGTACGCGGCCAACGGCGTGGATCCAGTCGGCGGCAGCGTCGAGGCGTACGCGGCATTGATTAAAAGCGAGGTGGAGAAGTACGCGTTGATCGCGAAGACGCTGAAGGCAAAAGTGGATTGACGTTGTGAAACGCGAGATTCTCTATTAAACAATGCCAAAATGACACCCTGGCAATACGCTTACTCACTCGGGGACGAGCATGGCAATTCACAAAGAACACAAAGAGTTCTACAAAATCGATTCCAGCAAGGGGTGGGAGACGCCTGAGGGTTACCCGCGTGGTATCGAGCAACAGATTCTTGCCGGAACCCTCGACGAGCAATCCGCGCGCGGCCATCGCACGCGTCACCTGCGCTTCGCGCCCGGTGTGTATACGACGGAACCGTTCGTGCATGCCTACTGGGAAGAGGTTTATCTCATTTCCGGTGATCTCATCGTGGGCTGTGACAAGCAGGGCAAAGGTGGAATCAAATTCGGGCCTAACACCTACGCCTGCCGGCCGCCGGGCACGCCGCACGGGCCGTTCAAATCCGACGGCGGGTGCCTGCTGGTCGAAATCCATTACTTCGACGAAGATAAGGGCGCCAGCCCATGACGCTGCGGACATCACGAACACTGCGCGTCGCCATTCCCGATCTGGTATCGCCGTCTTATTTTCCGGCTATCGCCGCGGTTGAGCTGGGCTGCTTCAAGCAAGAAGGGTTGGACGCCACGATGGAACTGCTATTCCCTGTCACCCGCACCTATGAAGAACTGCGCGATGGCAATCTCGATTTTGTTGCTGGCGCCGCGCACGCGCCGCTCTATGCCTTCAAGGACTGGAACGGGTGCAAGCTGCTGGCCGCGCTCGCTCAGCACATGTATTGGTTCCTGGTGCTGCGCAAGGACATCGGCGCAAAACGCGGCGACCTCGCTGCCGTGAAAGGGCTGCGTATTGGGGCGGCGCCCGGCCCCGTGGATGGTCTCACGCGCATGCTGGTCGAAGCCGGCATAGACCCGGTGCGCGATGTGCAAATCGGACCGGTGCCCGGCACTGCGGGCAGCGGGGTATCGTTTGGCGTGGCAGCGGCGAAAGCCCTCGAAGAAGGGAAGCTGGACGGCTTCTGGGCGAATGGCATGGGTGCCGAGATCGCGGTGCGCAATGGCACCGGCACCGTGGTGCTCGATGCGCGGCGCGGCGACGGGCCGGCTGCCGCGCGCGACTACACGTTTCCCGCCTTTGTAACGACGCAGAAAAAAATAGATGAGGAGCCCGCCGTTGTCGCCGGCGCGGTACGCGCGCTGGTCGCCGCGCAACAGGCGCTCAAACGCGACCCGAGGCTGGCGACAGTGGCCGCGAAAAAACATTTCCCCGGCGCTGAATTGGCGCTCATCGCCGAACTCATCCGGCGCGATGCGCCGTTTTTCGATCCCGCTATTTCGCCACGGACAGTGGATGCGCTGAACGGGTTTGCCCGAAACATGGGTATCCTTGCCGCAACGCCTGCGTATGACGACGTGGTCGCGCCCGGCTTCCGGCAACTGTGGAAGGCGTAACCCTAGAAACGGCAGTTGACCGCTTACCATGCTGCCAACCTCTTGATGGCCATATACTTCTTCATGCTGTTAGTGATCACCCGTTTGGTGAGAGCGCTACGGGGCGGATCGCACGGTTCTGGCGGCGCATGGCTGCGTTGCAACTCCTTGGAATGGAACAACCATTCCGCGTCATTGCGCCTTGCCCTGCACCTCCATAACCGCACGCTCCACCCCGTCCAACTGCCGTTTCTAGGGTGACGCGCCGCGCATGGCGAGTGATCCACGAATACTGATTGCCGGCGGTGGCCCCGTCGGCATGATCACCGCACTCGCACTCGCGCAACGCGGGTTTCCGGTCACGGTGTTCGAGGCCGACGCGCACATCAGCGAAGCGCCGCGCGCGGCGACCACGCACCCGGCAACGCTGGAACTGCTGGCTGGCCTCGGCCTGACCGAAGAGGTGATACGGCAGGGGCTGACAGCGCGCACATTTCAGTTCCGCGACCGCCCGAGCGGCAGGTTGATCGTTGAGTTCGACCACGAAGCGCTGCGGCACGACACTGCCTATCCGTTCGTGGTGCAATGCGAGCAGCACAAGCTCGCGCGACTGGCGCTGGAGCGGCTGCGGGCACTGCCGGGGGCAGAGGTATATTTCTCCGCTTGCGTCGCGGCGGTGGATGCACACGCCAGTGGCGTCGAGCTGCTTGTCGAAACAGCGGCCGGGGTCAGAAAATTCAGCGGCGCATTTCTGGTGGGCGCGGACGGCGGACGCAGCATGGTGCGCAAGAGTGCGGGCATCGAGTTCGAGGGCTACACCTGGCCAGAGCGATTTATCGTGCTCACCACACCGTTCGATTTCGAAACGGAGCTAGGATACTGCTTCCGCAATTACTTCTCCGACCCAGACGAATGGGCAAACCTGTTCAAGGTCGCGGGCGACGACGGCAAGGGTCTGTGGCGCGTGGTTTTCCCGACGCGGGATGACGAAAGCGATGCGCTCGCCTTGAGCGACCACGAAGCACAGCAAAGGCTGCAACGCTTTTTCCCGCGCGCCTCGCCGTACCGGATTGTTCACCGCAATTTATACAAAGTACACCAGCGGGTGGCCGCAACGTTTCGCAAGGGCCGGGTATTTCTGGCGGGCGACGCCGCCCACGTCAATAACCCGATCGGCGGGCTGGGCCTGAACTGCGGTATTCACGATGGCATGGAGCTTGCCGAGCGGCTCGCAGGGTATTGCAGTGGCCATAGCAGCGAAAGCGAGCTCGACCTTTACGACCGCCGCCGGCGTCCAATCAACATCGAGTTTGTGCAGGAGCAGACGGTCAACAACAAGAAACGGCTCGAAGAGCAGGATCCCGCCGTGCGCGAGGCCCATTTCGAGCAATTGCGCAGCACCGCAGCCGCCCCTGCGCGACACCGCCAGTTCTTGTTGCGCACCTCGCTGATCGACAGCATGCGTAAAGCGGCGCTGATTCGCTAAGCAATTTGCACACCGAACAGCGGGTAACCCGGCCCTGCGCCTGAGTCCCGCTACGGGCGCGCTGTCAGATGACCTGATGCAGGGTGTGGTGGCGATTGTGCGTATAGGGCCGAACGTGCGTTGGCCAGCGTCCGTGGTCGACGGCCTGCGCGAATGCAGGACTCACCAGCACCTCCGGGCTTTCCAGTTCATAGATAGCGGCGTAGCGAGGAGCACTTTGCGGATCAATAACCCTGGTCTCTCCGCCCATCGTAAGGCGCAGCGTGTCGAGCCTGGCGCGCGTTGCCGAGATCACCCCCGGCACTTTGGTAATCAGCGGAATATGCTCCTGGTCATACACCTCGTTGAAGAGGGCTTCCTTATCGGGGGCGACATCCATGGAAACCGTAAAAATCCATTTACCGACTATGGGCATGGTATTTGCACCTTTCACCAGGTTGATCGCGCGCAACGAATCATCGCAGAAAATGAATCAGAAATCCCGTGCCGCAGGAAAGTTCATTCGATGATGGCCTGCGGCGTTCTTGCTGGTGCAGCAATGCCGTTCCAGGTTATAGCGCGAAAGCCGGGGCATCCCGACTCCGCCACGGTGGGCACACCCGCAAGCTGGGATGCGCGCTTTTCTCCCGACGCGGCAAGCACCCCGATCCTGTCCGCATTGGTGTGCGCAAGTACCCTCGCGAGATTGCCAAAATGAAGCGACACATGGCCCGCCACCGCGTCGACCATTGCGGGCGCACCTCCTTTATAGGGCACGTGCACCAAGTCAAGTCCGGCGCGCTGTATTCCTGCTATTCGCTCATCGCAACGCGGACTATTTCGCGCCCAAGGCGCCGTTCCCCCAATGAAGCAATGAGGGCTTCGACGCGTGCGGTATGCAACTATCTATTGGCGTCAATTTGGTGAATATAACTTTGAATCATATGGCCTCCATCACCGGGAATCTCTACAAATTGGCAACCAAATCGGCGTTTGGCGTGGCCGCTTGTTTCCCGAAAATCGGAACTGTGTCTTATTTCAACCGATAGATTCACTTTCCCGACTCCGGGCATATCCAATACGCAATCACTCAATATCGTACCTGGATCAACGCTTAATTTTGTACCGGCTACCTCAATTGCGCATCCTATCGTACTGATATCCACAACCCGACAAGCTAGCGGCTCGGGTTGATCGGCTATCGGAATCAACAGCGTTGCTGCGGTAAATTCACCCGTTTTGGCACGATAGTTCTCACGTCGTTCCATACCAACCAATGAAAGCGGAACGCGTACACGCAATGCGGGTTTGCCTTGAAACTGCATCTGTCTGGCACGTTGCAGTTTAAATTCTATTTTGACCTGCTGCTGATTGGCATATACATGAAGCTCATCTGTATTGCACAAGCCATCCGCCAGTGATGGATCAGACACCGCTTCGAGTATCACATCTTTGAATTCCAGATTGACTTCCAGAATGCGGGTTGATGCAAGTTGCGTATTGCCTTCCTGAAAAATAGTGAGCGGCACATTCTCGCTAGCCAATATTCGCAGAATCGCGATGATGTCCGCTTCTGTATCTACGATGTATCGTTTGGTGCCAGGATCGTCACCAATTGTTGTTGGGATCATGATCTTGCGAGAGATGAGACTTTACACCACGATGCTGTGTTTATGAGGAGACCGGAAAAAGCAGCCGACATGGCTTATTGCGTATGCAATTGGTAACGATACCACAGTAACGCTTGCCAACCCGGGACTTGCTATTTATTGTGCCTGGGGTTTGTCAGAACTCAGTCGCGCGCCAGGCGGCACAGTTCATGCGTGGCGGCGACGCGGTGTTCGCGTACACAGACCCCGTACTTGTTCTCGATCTGATCGAGGTGATAGACGTAATTTTTTTCCAACCCACAATCTATCCTCCGCCCGGCGAACAGTCAATCGCGTGAATTTTCGCCAAGTCTCGATGTTTTTCGCACGGAACCATTGCCGCAAGACAGCCCGTTCTGGGGCAGGGGCAACGTGCTCATCACCACGCCCTGCTCCGGCAGCAGCGACGACAATCTGGCGCTGATGTGGCCGATCATCAAAACCAATGTGCTGTGGTTTCTTGAAGGCCGGCAGAACGAGATGATGAATCTGGTGCGTCGTTGAAAGACACTTAGTCCAGCTTCGCCCGGGCGCGCAGGGCGGCGCCGGCTGCAGCAGCCTCTCTTAGCACCGTGGCGTGATCGAGTGCGATAAACCGCCCTGCACGTTGCAGGATGCGTCCATCGGCGATTACTGTATCGACGTTGCGCGGCTGCCCGAGTGACACCAGCGATTCATAAGGATCGCCCAGCGGCGCCATGTTGATGTCGCCCGTGCGCACGAGAATGATGTCGGCGCGTTTGCCGGGCGTCAGTGAACCGGTGTGCTTTGCAAGGCCCAGATCCACCGCGCCGTCGAGTGTGGCGAGCTGCACCAGCCGCTTCGCCGTCAACGGCACACGAGCACCGACACGATGCCGGTGCAGGCTATACAAAAAGCGCATGCACTGGAAAAAATCAACGTTATAGGTGCCGGTGTGGTCAATTGACATGCTGACTTTGACGCCTGCCTCCAGCAGTTCCGCCAACTGGATGACGCCGGCGCTTGCCGGACGTTGCGACTCACCCACCGGTGAGGTGCTGTAACTCACGCCGCGCGCCTTTAGAATCTGCCGTTCCTCGGCCGTGGTCAGCAGCGGATGCACCAGTTGCACATCAGGACCCAACAGACCTGCACTATCCAACAGCTTGATCGGACTTGGGCCGGAGGTGTGCATGGTAATGGGCAAACCGAGTGCGCGCGCGCCGCCCCAGTCCTTGCGCGCTGTTTCAACCGATATATTGCCGCGCAAAAGATTTGTGGAGTCACCGACATTGCGCGAGCAAATACCCAGCGTCAGCGTGCCGTCATTGGGCATCCACTGCTGTTTGATTTTGGCCAGACCCTCAAGATCCATGGACTGGTCGTTGAGCATGCCCTGCGCCGGACCATAGGAAAAGCGGCCGCGCAGGCCCACATCGCGCATCGCACGCAGCTCCGCGTCCGCGTGATCCGGCGTGGCGATGTTGTGCGCCCAGTTGTGAACTGTGGTCGCGCCCGCGCTGAGCGCCTCGGCAAGCCCGAGCCGCACACTGCGATAACTGTCCTGCGGTGTGAAATGACGGCCCAAACTGTTGCTCACCGGAAAATAGCCCCGCTTGGGATCATCAGTGCGCATCATTGGCCGGAACAGGCTGGTCCACAGGTGCCAGTGCGTGTCGATAAATCCGGGCATGCAAATCATGCCGCCGGCTTCAATCACGGTAGCTGCCGGCGCAGTAATCTGCTTTGCCACCGCAACGATGGCGCCGTCACGCACATGCACCTCACCGCGCGCGAAATCGCCGACCGCGGCATCCATCGACAGAACGATGGCGCCGCGAATCACGAACTCGCCGCGCGCAGGCAGCGGCTGCAATAATGCGGCTTCAGCGCCCCGGCTGCCGCTACCCGGCTGCGCGCAGCCCATGCCTGAGGCCGCGCCTGTCACTGCCAGCGCTGTCGCTGCTTTGAGAATGGTGCGACGGTCCTGTTGCCGTTCGTTCATGCGCTTCCCCCTTTTCTTCGAAATAGCAACGGTGCGCCCGACAGCGCCGCTGAAAGTCAATAATTCCGGGGAGCGGTTTACTCGACGCGAATGCCGGCGAGCTTGACGATTTTGCGGGTCTTCTCGATATCGTCGCGCACGAAGCGGGCAAATTCCTCCGGCGTGCTGGGCCGGCCCTCTTCGCCCTGCAGCAGGAACTGCTTCTTGATGTCGGGCAGTTCCACGATGCGCGCAATCTCTTTGCTGATCTGATTGATCACGGTTCGCGGCGTGCCGGCGGGCGCGAACACGCCGAACCACGCCTGGAACTCGTATCCAGGCAATGCCGCCTCCGCAACGGTCGGAATATCGGGCAGAATCGCCGCGCGGCGCGCGGTGGTCACCGCCAGCGGAAGCAAGCGCCCATCCCTGATAAACGGCAGTGCCGGCACCAGCGGCGTCAGTACAAATTGAATGCGCCCGGTCACGATGTCGACGAGCTGTTCCGGCACGCCCTTGTAGGGCACATGCACGACATCAATGCCAGCGGCAAAGCGGAATTTCTCCGCATTCAGGTGCATGCCGCTGCCAACGCCGGAAGAACTGAAGTTCAACTGTCCCGGCTTTTGCTTGGCGAGTGCGATCAGTTCCTTGACGGATTTGACGCCGAGCGACGGCGCCACCACAACCAGGCTGGTACTGACGGTAAGCTGGCTTATGCCCGCGAGGTCCTTGACCGGATCGAAAGGCAGCTTCGCGTAGAGCGCCGCGTTCATTGAAAAGGCGATGGAATGCACCAGCAGCGTGTAGCCATCCGGCGTGGCTTTGGCGACCATGTTTGTCCCCAGCGTACCACCTGCGCCGCCGCGGTTGTCCACCACCACCTGTTGGTTCCAGTTGTCGCTCATCTTGAACGCCAGCCGGCGCGCGATAAGATCGGTCGCGCTGCCGGCGGTGAACGGCACGATCATGCGCATCGGCTTGTTGGGAAACTTTTCCGCTGTGCGTGCAACAATCGGCACCGCAGCGAATGCGATGCCGGTTATGAGAAAAACGGGAATTGATGCTCGTTGCAAATTACGCATGGCGCCCCCCATTGCAGATGGAAATGACTCACTCCTGCCTGATGCCCGCCGCTGCGCCGATCTTGCGGTACTTCTCGATCTCGGATTTCTGAAAATCACCCAGAAATTCGGGGCTGGTGCCGATGACGTCGGTAGCGACATCCTGCTGGCGCTGCCGGTAATCCGGCGACTGGATGATGCGCACGACTTCGCCGTGGATCTTGTCCACGATATCGCGGGGTGTTTTCGCCGGCAGCCACAGGCCGTACCATTGCATGATGTCGAAATCCGGCGCGCCGGCTTCGGCGATGGTCGGAATGTCGGGCATCGAGGCGGAACGTTTCGCCGAGGTTACCGCCAGCGCGCGCAGCCTGCCGGATTTCACATGCGGAATCGCCACCGTCGGCGCGACCAGCCCGATCGACACATGGCCGCCCACCATGTCTATCAATGCCGGCGCAGCGCCCTTGTACGGCACATGCGACATTTCGATGCGAAAGGTGGTCTTCATCAGTTCGCCCGCGAAATGCTGCGGCGAACCCAAACCGATCGACGCATAGTTCAACGCGCCTGGGTTTGCGCGCGCGAGGGCCACCAATTCCTTCACCGACTTCACCGGCAGCGAAGGGTGCGCCAGCAGCAGCGGCGGCGTGGTGCCGATAAGCGTCACCGGTTGCAGATCGCGCACCGGGTCGTAGGCCATTTTCTTGAACAACACCACGTTCATCGACACTTCGCTCGATGCACTCACCAGCATGGTGTAGCCGTCAGGCGCGCTCTTGGCGACGAAGTCGGTGCCGATCATCGCGGCGGCGCCGGGGCGGCTTTCGACGATGACCTGCTGGCCCCAGCGCTCTGTCAGTTTTTGCGCGATGGGACGCGCAGTGAAATCGGAGCCGCCGCCATACGGGTACGCGATAAGGATGCGGATGGTTTTCGCAGGATAACCCTGCGCGGCAACCGGTCCTGCCAGACCGCCCGCCATCAACGCCACTGCACATCGCCACCGCCACTGCTGTGTTTCTGCCATGTGATCCTCCGTTACCTGAATTGTATTTTTAACCGCGTTTTCCAGGCGGAACTGTAGCATGCAGCAGTGGCTAGTCAATCGCGTGAATTTTCGCCTGCCGGCTACCCCCTTTTAAATAGCGCAGTCATCAATAGCATCGCCGTCGAACCCTACTGCGACCAGCCATTGGCGTCCGGCGCGAGCCTATTTCCAGGATTTGCGCCGCTGAACGGTGTAGCATGGACTGACACCGACCGGAGCATGCACCCGTGACTACCAGAAAACCGCACGACGACACAAGCCGCGAGATAGATCTGGACGAAGTCGCCGCGCTGATCGATGCACTCGAGCGCGACCTGCAAAAAATCCAGGGCGACTTTAGGGACATTCAACGCCTCAAAGACGAGGTGCAGACATTGAAGAACCTGCTCCAGTCTCCGGTGCGCAGGCATCACTGGGTGAGAGACGCGCTGCACGGCATACGCGACGGTTTCGAGGACACGCTGGATGCCGCCATGGCCGAAGGCCTGCAGGCCAGCCGTTACGTCGCGGAGATCGGGCGCATACTGGGCATGTAAAATACGGAATACGCCGCTTGACGCAAGAGGCTGAGGGGCGTCAAGCTCGCTGTTGCAGCGGACGTACTTACACCAATCACCACACCGGAGGACGATCATGCCTAGACTTACGCCTATCACCAGCAGGAACCAGGTCCCGGCCAAAAGCCGCGGCATTGCAGACGACATCGTCAAGAGCCGCGGCGGGCTCGCGGGGCCGTTCTCGATGTTTATGCATTGTCCGGAACTGGCCGGCCGTGCCGCGCATCTGGGCGCCTACGTGCGCTTCGAAGGCAAACTCGATATGCGCGTGCGCGTGCTTGCCGCGATGGTGGCCGCGCGCGAGTTTGAGACGATCTATGTGTGGGGCGCCCAGAGCGGTTCTGCGCGCCGCATGGGTGTGCCGGAGAAGACCATCACTGCGATCCGCAAAAATCTCTCGCGTGGCATCCCGCCGGCAGACCTGCAAATCGTAAAGTTCACGCGCGACCTGCTGCGCAAGCACCGCATCAGCGCCAAAGACATGACCGCGATCCGCAAGCGCTTCGGCGACGACGAATTGATCGAGCTGACCGGGTCGATCGGCTACTACTGCCTGCTGGCGATGACGGTGAACGCCTGTGAACTCGATGCCAGGGAGGGCATGGAGATTTTGAAAACGTAGAATCTTAAAGCGCAGCGCACACGCCGTAGCGGGTGCCCGGCGAGTCGCTTATTCCACTTTCAGGTTCAGGGTGTGCACGACTTTGCCCCAGCGCTGGATTTCGGATTCGATAAGCTGGCCGAATTCTTCGGGCGTGCTCAATGCGACTTCCGCGCCTGCGTTTTTCATCGCCTCGGTCATTTCCGCCGAGCGCATCGCCTTATGCACCTCGGCGTTCAACAACTCGATAACCGGCCGCGGTGTGCGCGCAGGCGCCAGCAATCCCAGCACGGCGTCCGCACTGTAGCCCGGCACGCCCGACTCTGCGATGGTGGGTATTTCAGGTGCAGAGGCGGAACGTCGGGGACTGGCGATGCCCAATGCGCGCAGCCGCCCGCTTTGAATGTGCGGCTTTACTGTCAGCGCGTTGCCAAATACCAGCGCCACCTGCCCGGCCAGCACAGCCGTCAGCGCCGGCCCTGCACCCTTGTAGGGAATCTCGTGCAGCTTGATACCCGCCATCTGGCTAAATAACTCTGCGGCCAAATGCGCCGAGCTGCCCGATCCACCGGAGGCGTAGTCGATTTGCCCCGGCCGCGCCTTCGCCAGCGCTATCAGTTCTTTGACATTGCGCGCTGGCAGGGAACCATGCGCTACCAGCACATAGGGCGACGTCGCTGCCATGGAAACCGGTGCGAAATCCCGCACGGTGTCGTAGGGCAGCTTCGCATACATGCTGGGATTTACCGAGTGCGGGCTGGACACAAACAGCAGTGTGTAACCATCGGCAGGCGCATGCGCGACGTTCTCGCTTCCCACGATGCCATTGGCCCCTGCGCGATTGTCCACCACGATCTGCCGCGCGAGCGATTCGGACATGCGCGCCGCCAGGTGCCGCGCGATCACGTCCGTGCCGCCCCCCGGTGCGAACGGCACCACCATGCGTATCGTTTTTGCCGGGTAACTTTGTGCAAACGCTGCGTCACTGCCGCTACCCGTTATGATCGCAGCAGCGGCGATAGCGGTCGCGCATCTGCGTGCGTTAAAACAATCAGGCATTCGTGTTAAACAACCGTAACCTTTAAAATATCGTGACAACTTAGCTGCTATGCATTGTACTGCATGTGAGTAAAGTGTAAGTTAACGCGGAGGACGCTGACCCAATGATGAAACGACCGCAGAACGCGTGCGCCCAGTACCACTCGCATGTTTATTTTGATGAGACATCAACCGAGCAGGCGCGCGAGCTTTGGCAGAACGCCGCAACGTTATTCGGCGTGAAGATGGGCCGGGTGCATCAGAAGCTGGTGGGGCCTCATCCCCACTGGAGCTGCCAGCTCGCGTTCGATTCAATCCA
Source organism: Bordetella parapertussis (assembly GCA_945861275.1). GTDB lineage: Bacteria > Pseudomonadota > Gammaproteobacteria > Burkholderiales > SG8-41 > UBA5216. The sequence continues at coordinate 13,318 of CAMATZ010000054.1, read as the reverse complement.
GTTTGATGTGCTGATCCCGTGGCTCGACACGCACCGCAACGGCTTAAACATCCTGGTCCACGGGCAGACCGGCAAGAGCATCGAAGATCACACAGCCCATGCGTCGTGGCTGGGCGAGCCTGCCACGCTGAATCTTTCGCACTTCGAGGCTTAAGAGAACGCCGCAGGTCTCGATAATCAGGAGAACATCCCATGCATGCCCTTTGCCGCAGAAGCGGGCATCAAAGGCTTCGAAGAGAACGCCGGTTACATGATCATGGTGCCCAGCGCTACGCCGGCAGATATCGTCTCGCGCCTGCATCGTGAGATCATCAGGGTGTTGGCTGCGCAGGAAGTCAAGAGCCGACTTGCGCAGGAAGGATCGGAAGTCATCGGCAGTTCGACAGAGCAGGCCACGGCAACCCTGTTGCGTGATATAGATGTGATCGCGGACCTGATTCGCCGCACCGGCATCAAGCAGTAGTACTCCACACCACAACCATCCATTCAGGGAGAGCAGCACATGCAAGAGCGCAGCAAATCCGGCAGGAAACCGTCACCGGTGGTGTTCACCGGTTGCCATATGACCAACGCCGTTGCGGGACAACCCGCCGCGGGCGGGCAGCGGCGGCAGGTGTCGATCAACGGCAAACGCGTAAAAACCATCGATGTGCACGCGCACTGCATCGTGCCGGAGGCATTCGCACTCGCTGGGAAAACCGCCGCCGACCATCAGTTTCCCGATCTCGACGAGGTAGGTCCCACGCGCATGGCCGCGATGGACAAGCAGGGTGTCGATATTGAGGCGTTGAGCATCAACCCGTTCTGGTATCGCGAAAAGCGCGACCTCGCCGCCGAAATCTGCCACATCCAGAATGAAAAACTTGCCGAGATGTGCGCCTTGTATCCGGAGCGGCTGGTCGCTTTTGCTTCGGTAACGCTGCAAGACCCGGCATTGGCTGTAGAGCAACTCACGCACGGCGTAAAGAAACTCGGCCTGCGCGGGGCTGCAGTCGGCGCAAGCTGCGCCGACGAAGAATTCTCCAATCCGAAGTTTCACCCGTTCTGGGCCAAGGCCGAAGAACTCGGCGTGTTGATTTTCATACACCCGCAAAGCACGCCCGAACTCGCGCGGCGCTTCAAGGGCAACGGCTGGCTCGCCAACACCATCGGCAATCCGCTCGACACCACCATCTGCCTGTCTCACCTGATTTTCGACGGCACGCTGGATAAATTTCCGAACCTCAAGCTATGCTCCGCACACGGCGGTGGCTTCCTGCCGTCATACGCACCGCGCTCGGATCACCCGTGCCGCGTTGCCCCCTGGCATTGCGACCCCAACGTCAAATTGAAAAAGAAACCGACGGAATATCTGAAGACCATGTACTACGACACGCTGGTGTTTACCTCGGAAATGCTGCGCCACCTGGCAGCCGAAGTCGGCGTGAGCCAGCTGGTCATTGGCACCGATCACCCGATCCCGTGGCACGAAGATCCGGTGACGCACATCCTGAATGCGCCCGGTTTCACCGACGATGAGCGTATCGCGATGCTCGGTGGTACGGCGGCAAAACTGCTGGGGATCAAGCCCTGAATTAAGCAGTAGTAGCCCGTAAGGAGCAAAGCGTATTACGGGAAAATACGCTCGCTCCTTACGGCTACGCTTGCTCAGCGCGGATCCTGCTGACAGACCGTCGCCTTTGAATCGGTCAGGCAGGCACTGGGCCAAGTGGGCAAATACAGCCGGTAGAAGGCTTCATTCCTGAAGCCGGCGCAGCCCGCATCCTTGATCTGACGGCCTGCGTTGGGCAACAGTGACTTGCCTTCCGGAAACGCGCACGCGGCATCAAGCTGGCCTGAACTATCCCGGACGTCATGGGCTGCCGCAATCGTGAGTTCCCCGTCCTTGAAATACAGTGTTGCCAGCCGCTGGTGACGCTCGCCGTTGATGATCCACATTGACTTGCAGCCCGTGTATTGTTTCCGCAGCGCATCGTTGCGCGGATAGACCATCACAAAACCACCTGGCGTCGCCGCCAAACCCGCCGCAGCAGGCGGTTTCTCAATGGCACAATTCGGCGCCGAGGCGGGGATGACGTCATGCGCGAATTGGGCCAAGGACACGCCCGGCAGAAACATGAACATTGCAATTGCCAGGCGAATTTTCATAATGGTCTTGATTGACATCACACATCACGTGCGCGGGTTCAAGCAAGCCCGTAATCCGCTGCGCTCCTTACGGGCTACAAGTTCCGTCACAATTACCCAGCCTGCTTTACGCCCTGCATCGCGTGCCACAATCTCGAAGGTGTCATCGGCATATCCAGATGTGTCACCCCTACCGTGCGCAGCGCATCCATCGTCGCGTTTACGAGCGAGGGTATCGAAGCGGTGCACCCGGATTCACCCACGCCCTTCACGCCCAGCGGGCTCACCTTGCTGGTGGTGGCATGTTCTTCGCCGCGCAGTTCCGGCACCAGCCCCGCACGCGGCATGATGTAATCCATGAAGCTTGCTGTCAGCGGTTGCCCGGATTTTGGGTCGTAGACGATTTGTTCGCCAAACACCTGGCCCGCACCTTGCACCACGCCGCCGTGCAACTGGCCTTCGACGATGGCGTGGTTGATGACGATGCCGCAGTCATCCACCGCGCTATACGACACAATTTTCGGTGCGCCGGTGTCGCGGTCGATCTCGACTTCGGTGATGTGGCAGCCGTTGGGGAAGGTGGAGCCGAACTTGCCTTCGGCCATGAGCTTTAGTGTTTTTGTTTTCGCGAGGTCGGCCAATGTGACGGTGTTCGGCGATTGATCCGAACGGAATTCGCCTTTGGCATACTGAATTTGCGACGGCTCAAGTTTCAGCGCCAGTGCGGCCAGCGATTTGCCTTCTTCAATCAGCTTTTGCGCCACGAGATAACACACGCTGCCCACGCCGACCGTGGTGCGCGAGCCGCCGGTGTGATTGCCTTCGAGCTTGCTGCCCGGCGCGCATTGCACGATTTTGACTTTGTCCATTGTTATGCCGAGCGCGTCGGACACGATCATCGCCATGGTGGTTTCGTGGCCGTGGCCCTGCGACTTGGATACGGTGTAAACGGTGATGGCGCCGCTGGCATCGAGTTCCAGTTCGACTTCATCCTTCGGCGCATTGCCGGCGCCGGAGCCTTCGATCACAGTGGATATGCCGATACCGCGCAGCTTGCCCGCTGCCGCTGATTGCGCGCGGCGCGCGGCAAAGCCGTTCCAGTCGGCGAGTTTCAGCGCTTTGGCGAGCAGGCCCGGCAGATCGGCGTTTTCATAGACGGAACCGGTGGGCGTTTTATACGGGAATGCACTGGGCGGAATGAAATTACGCCGCCGTATCTCCGCGGCATCCAGCCCCATTTCGACCGCGGCCTGATCGACAAAACGCTCGACCACATAGGCGATGTCCGGCCGCCCCGCGCCGCGGTACGAGCCCATCGGCGTGGTGTTGGTAAGCGGCACGCGAAACAGCGCATACAGCGCCGGTATTTGATACACCCCGGTCAGGCACACGGTAGTGTTGCGGATATGCCCCGCGGACCCCGGCGACAGATACGCGCCCATGTCGGCAATCCAGTTCAGCCGGAACGCGACAAATTTGCCGTCGCGGTCCATTGCCAGTTCGCCCTCGGCGATGTTGCCGCGACCGTGGTTATCGGTGAGAAACGCTTCCACTCGCGACGAAACCCATTTCACCGGCTTGCCCAAGGCCTTGGCCGCGATCATCAGCGCCGCGTATTCCGGATAAGCCGGCGTGCGCTGACCAAAGCCGCCGCCGACATCGCGCGCTTCGAAAATCAGTTGGTCTTCCGCAACCTTGGTCCACGACGACAGCATTTTACGCAGCGTGGTCACGCCCTGCGTGCACACATTGAAACGGTATTCGCCGTTGGCCGCGTTGTAGGCGACGAGGCACGCCCGCGGCTCCATCGGGCAGGGCGTCACGCGGGTGGAATCGATCCTGAGCCGTGTCACGTGCGCAGCACTTTTGATCGCCGCGGTAACCGCAGCTTCACTGCCGGTCTCGCTTTCGTAAACCAGGTTGCCCGGCACGGCGTCGTCGAGCTGCGGCGCGCCGGGCGCGAGCGCCTGCTCGGGATCCACAATCGCCTGAAGTTCACGGTACTCGACCTCAACCAGGGCGGCGGCATCCTCCGCGGCGGCGGCACTTTCCGCTACCACCAGCGCCACGCCTTCACCGACAAAGCGCACTTTGCCGTGCGCCAGCACGGGCCGGTCGAGCGCGCGCGCTTTCATGCCGTTCTTGCCCGGCGCGGCCAGCACATGCGCCGCACGCACATAGCCTTCGCGCACAGCGTCTTCGCCGGTGAAGACCTGCTTCACGCCGGGATAGGCCAGCGCGCGCGTGGCGTTGACCGAAACGATTTCAGCGTGCGCATGGTCCGCGCGCACGAAGCAGCCGTAGAGTTGCCCGGGTGCATTCCAGTCCGCAGCATATTTGCCGGCGCCGGTGATGAGACGGAAGTCTTCTACGCGTTTGCCGCTGTGATGAGGATCGTGCTGAGGGCCGTGCGTATCCATGTTGATTTTGTTCCTTGAAACAGACGGGATGAGATTGGAATGGCGGATGGTAAACCGCGCAGGCACAGTCCGCCAGCGCGAATTGGCCGTAACCGTCTAAGCAAGCGTAGCCCGCAAGGAGCGCAGCGTATTGCGGGGCACTGTGATAAGTGCCCCGCTTTGGTCGATTGGGCGTGCGGCCCGTAGGAAGTTACGCTGGTGAATACATGACTCGTCCCGTAATACGCTGCGCTTCTTACGGGCTACACGTTCTGTCGCTATTTCTGCTTTGCCCCCTGCATCGCATGCCAAAGCTTCGACGGCGTCAGCGGCATATCCAGTTGCTGCACACCCAGCGGGCGCAGTGCGTCTATCACCGCGTCGACGAGTGAAGGGATCGATGCGGTACAGCCGGATTCGCCCATGCCCTTGACGCCGAGCGGGCTCACCTTGCTGGTGGTGGGGTGCTCCTCCCCGCGCAACTCGCGCAGCAGGCCGGCGCGCGGCATGGTGTAATCCATGAAACTCGCGGAGAGCGGCTGACCAGACTTTTGGTCGTAGACGATGTGTTCGCCGAACACCTGGCCCGCGCCCTGCACCACGCCGCCGTGCAACTGGCCTTCGACGATGGCGTGATTGATGACCACGCCGCAATCATCGACCGCGCAATACGAAACAATTTCCGGCGCGCCGGTTTCACGATCGACCTCGACTTCGGTGATGTGGCAGCCATTGGGAAAGGTCGAGCCGAACTTGCCGTCGGCTTTGAGGGAGAGCGTTTTCGTTTTCGCGAGATCCGCCAGCTTGACGACTAACGGCGATTCGCTTGAACGGAATTCGCCTTTGGCGTATTGCACCTGCGACGGTTCCACTTTGAGTTCCAGCGCGGCCAGCGATTTGCCTTCCTCGATCAGCTTTTGTGCCGCGAGATAACACACGCTGCCCGCACCCACCATGGTGCGCGAGCCGCCGGTGCCATTGCCCTGCAGCTTGGTGCCCGGCGCGCATTGAACCACCTTGACCTGTTCCATCGCTATGCCGAGCGCATCCGATACGATCATCGCCATCGTGGTCTCGTGGCCGTGGCCCTGCGTCTTGGCTACGGTGTAGACGGTGATCGTGCCGCTCGCTTCGAGTTCCAGTTCGATTTCGTCGGTCGGCGCGTTGCCCGCGCCGGTGGGTTCAATCACCACGGCGATGCCAATGCCGCGCAGCTTGCCTGCTGTTGCCGATTGCGCGCGGCGTGCCGCAAAGCCCTTCCAGTCAGCGAATTTCAGCGCCTGCTCGAGTAGCCCCGGCAGATCGGCGTTTTCATAAGTGGAGCCGACCGGTGTTTTGTATGGGTATGCCTCATTCGGGATGAAGTTGCGCCGCCGCAGCTCTGCCGCATCAATTCCCATCTCGACGGCAGCCCGGCTCACGATGCGCTCAACCGCATAAGCGACGTCGGGGCGTCCGGCGCCGCGGTATGCACCCACCGGCGTGGTGTTCGTCAGTGGCACGCGGTAATTCGCATACAGCGCGGGAATGCGGTATACGCCGGTCATGCAGGTGGTGGCGTTGCGGATATGCCCCAGCGGCCCCGGCGCGAGATACGCGCCCATGTCGTTGATCCAGTCGAAGCGCAGCGCCAAAAATTTTCCGTCGCGGTCCATCGCGAGCTGGCCATCGATGATGGTGTTGCGTCCGTGGTTGTCGGCGAGAAACGCTTCGACACGGGTTGCAACCCACTTCACCGGCTTGCCGGTGGTTTTCGCGGCGATCATCAGCGCCAGATACTCGGGATACGCCGGCGAGCGCTGACCAAAGCCGCCGCCGACATCGCGCACTTCGAGAATCAGCTTGTCTTCCGGAACTTTGGAGTAGGTCGATAGCGCTTTGCGTATCGTAGTGACACCTTGCATGGGCACGTTGAAACGATATTCACCAGACGCCGCATCGTACTGCACGAGGCACGCGCGCGGCTCCATCGGACTGGGGCTTACGCGGGTGGACACCACCTTCAACCGCGTGACATGCGCGGCGCTTTTGATGGCGGCTGCAACCGCCTGCTCGTCGCCGACCTCAGTCTCGAAAATCAGATTGCCCGGCACCGCCTCATCCAGTTGCGGCGCGCCCGGCACGAGTGCGTCTTCCGCGTTGACCAGCGGGGGCAGTTCTTTGTAATCAATCTCGACCAATTCTGCAGCCTCTGCCGCGGCGGCAGCGGTTTGCGCCACCACCAGCGCCAGCGCCTCGCCGACGAAGCGCACCTTGCCATGGGCCAGCGCCGGCCGGTCCAGCACCCTTGCCTTCATGCCGTTGCGACCCGGAAAAGTCAACGAATGCTGCCCCCTGATGTAGCCCTCGCGCACCGCATCGGCCCCGGTGAAAACATGTGTGACGCCGGGGTGTGCCTGCGCGCTCGCTGTGTTCAGAGAGACGATCTCGGCGTGAGCGCGATCCGAGCGCACAAAGTAGGCATACAGTTGTCCCGGCGCATTCCAGTCTGCGGCGAACTTGCCGGCGCCGGTGATGAGGCGGAAATCTTCTACTCTTTTGCCGTCATGGTGGTGATCGTGATGGGTGTCGTGCGTATCCATGGTAAGTGTGTTCCTTGAGTCAGACCGAGACAGGTGAACGCACATAGTAAACCGGGCAGGTGCGGCCTGCCAGTTCGCGATCAATTCGGCGCATCTGCCGTAAGGGCAGATTTCGGCTAAACTTTCGTGGCATTACAGGGTGCGGTTTTCACGCTTGTTTTAGCTGGGGTGACCGTTGCTGTTTATTTGTAAGTAATTGTTTATAAAACATATTTATAGCACAGGACTACGCTATGCAGCATTCCGAAGCTGCGTTAAGACAGTACTACGCTGCGCGCGCACGCGAGTATGAGCGCATCTACGAGAAACCCGAAAGGCAGGCCGATCTCAAGCAGCTTAAGGCGCTATTGCCACCCCTGTTCGCAGGTCGCCGCGTGCTGGAGATTGCTTGCGGTACGGGGTACTGGACGCAATTTCTCGCTGATCAAGCGAGCAGCATAGTCGCCGTCGATGCCAACCCGGAAACGCTGGCGGTTGCCGCAGAAAAGTCCTGGCCCGCCGGGCGCGTGAATTTCAAAGTAGCGGATGCCTACGCGCTACCTGAAGAACTAGGCACGTTTGATGCGGCGTTCGCCGGATTTTGGTGGTCTCACGTTCCCGCGCGTGAGCGATCACGATTTCTCGGCGCTCTCGACGCACGCCTGGTCTCGGGCGCGAAAGTCGTGTTTCTCGATAACCTTTACATTGAAGGCAGCAGCACGCCGATTTCACAGCGGGATGACGATGGCAACACCTATCAAAGCCGCCGGCTGGACGACGGCTCTGAACATGTGGTGTTAAAGAACTTCCCATCCGCGGCCGGGCTTAGTGCCGACGTGTCGGCGTATGGGCACAACACGCGATTTGAGGCGTTCGAGTACTACTGGCTTTTCACTTATGAGAAATTTGCTGGCGTATAAGTGACAGCCGATCGATATTGGTATTAGACTACGTGTATGTCCAAACACGCTATTCCCAGCCGGTTGTTGCTCGCCTTGGCCCTGTGGTTGCCGTTCGCGTGGGCCAACGCTGCCGACTATCCCACACGCCCGATTCGCGTGATCGTGCCGTTCGTGGCGGGCGGCGGCACCGACCTGCTGGCGCGTTTCGTAACGCCGCGTCTCGGAGAACTCATCGGCCAGCAGATGGTGGTAGATAACCGCGGCGGGGCGGGCAGCGTGATAGGCACGCAGATTCTTGCCAACTCGGCCCCGGATGGCTACACGCTCGGGGTGTTCGATACCGCGTTCGCCATCAATCCTGCGATCGTGGAAAAATTGTCCTACAACAGCGAGCGCGATTTTGTGTTCATCGCGATTGTTGCAACCTCACCTTCGCTGCTTATTACACACCCGGGGCTCAAGGTGCGCACGATGCAGGAGCTGGTGGCGCTGGCGAAGCGCCAACCGGGTACCATCAAGTTCGCCTCGGCTGGCGTGGGTTCGTCGAGCCACCTGACGGGGCAGATGCTGATGACCGCGGCAAAGATCGATATGCTGCATATCCCTTACAAGGGTGCGGGTGCGGCGATTCTGGAACTCCTCGGCGGTCATACCGATGTCACCTCTGTGGTACCGGGGTCGGTGATGGCACAGCTACAGGCCGGAACGCTGATCCCGCTCGCCATCACCGGCACGGCCCCTCACTACACGCTGCCGAACGTGCCCACCTATGCCAGCGTCGGACTGGGAGCGGTGAATCCGGGCGCCTTTCGCTTTTTCGTGGCGCCGGCGGGATTGCCCGCCGCGATCCAGAAAAAGCTTGCTGAGGCGATGCGCACCGTGCTGGAACCTCCGGAGTTCCGTAAGCGCCTCGCAGACAACGGCTTCGACGTGGAGTTTCGGGTGGAAGCAGCCGCGCGCGCCTATATTGTCCAGGAAATCCGCAAGTGGCGGCAGGCGGTGAAGGATTCAGGGGCCAAATAGGACTGGTTGAGCGCGGCTACGAAAAGTGAGGAAGTGAATGTCTATTATTGTTGTACGATAATGAATGACCTGATACTGCGTGCTGCGCTGCTCGTGGCCTTGGTTGTTCCCGGTGCAGCGGCGCAAGAGTGGAAACCGGAAAGGTCCGTCGAGATCATCGCCACCAACGCCCCCGGCGGCGGTTCCGACCGCATCGGGCGCATCATGATCAAGATTCTCCAGGAAGGCCGTTACGTCCCGACGCCGATCAATCTGGTCAACAAGCCCGGTGGCGGCAGCAGCGTTGCCTACAACTACATTAACCAGTACCCCGGGAATGGCCACTATCTTGTCATGGGGTCGCGCTCACTGATCACCAACCACATCGCGGGTCACGGCCCCAACTACATCGAGTTCACGCCGGTGGTGCGCCTGTTTGACGAGTACATCGCCGTCACGGTCAAGCCGGTGTCCCCAATCAAAAGCGGCAAGGATCTGGTCTCATTTATGAAGCGGGACCCGGCCGCGATCAGTTTCGGCATCGCCACCAGCCTCGGCGCGCCGAATCACGCGGGCGTGGCCGCGGCTTTCAAGGTCGCCGGCATCGATATGAAGAAGATGAAGAACGTGATCTTCGCCTCGGGCGGTGCTGCCAGTACGGCTTTGCTCGGCGGACACATAGACGTGGTGCCGATCTCGGTCGCCTTCGCGGCATCCCTGCAGCGCAATCGTCAGGTGCGGCTGATCGCTGTAACCGCGCCGCAGCGGCTGCCCGGCATACTTAAGGACGTGCCTACCTGGAAGGAACAGGGATATGATGCAGTGGTGACCCAGTGGCGGATTATCATCGGTCCCAAGGGCATGACGCAGTCGCAAATCGCGTACTGGGAACACGTCATGCGCCGCATGACGGACGCGCCTGAGTGGAAAAAAGAACTCGAAGAAAATTTCTGGAACAGCAATTTTCAGGGCGGAGCCGAATCGCGCAAATTCCTGGCGCGGGACTACGAGGACGCGAAAGCCTTCCTGAGCGACCTCGGGTTGGCTAAATGAACTGAGGGTGCAGCGGGCAATGGCACTATTTTAAGCTGCTCGAGAAGTTGTAGTGGTAGGTAGGGGTGACGAAGGAACCCCAACACCAAATGACATCGACCACGGAACACACGGAATACGCGGCAAGAACGGGACACAGATTTTTTCTGTGTGTTCCGTGCTTAAGCGGTTTGTTGGGGTTCGCAAGCTCACCCCAACCTACAACTGCTTAAAATAGTGCCATTGGGTGCAGCGGGCGGATGTAAGGGGGCAGCCACGCTAAACTGCCCACTATCCCTCTTAAATATCAATTCCCCACGAGCTTCGCAAGTTGCGAGTACGGCGTCGCGGCAACGCCGTGGCCATTTGCAAAAAGCTCGGGCGTGAGGCCCCATTTCTTAACGCCCGCTACAACCTCGCGGTGTCCCGCCGTGGGCTTGGGCGGCAGCGGCGCGTTGGTGCTCCAGATGTCGACTATGAATCCGACCTTCACGTCCGGCACGTAGCTGAGCAGCGTGGCTTTCGCGTGCTCGCTTTCTATGAGATAGGCGTGGACCTCGCGCTTGCCATCTTTGATCACGTGCTTGCCACTCACTTCGATCATGTTCGCCTTGCGCGGATTGCGATGGAGCCGGTCGTTCAGCGCCGTCCCCGGCGCAGCGAACATGCGCGCGAAATGCGCCTTGCTGCCCTTGCCGACGACAACGGTGGCCCCTTCCGCCACGTAGGTACGCGCACCACTGGCGTGGTCCCAGTGATGATGTGACATGATAAGGTACTTGATCGGCTTGCCGGGATAGCGCTTCTTCGACGCATTGATCATCCACTCCGAGAAGTTCTCGTGGTACGGCGCGTCAAACACGATCAGGTGTTTGTCCATCTCCACCACCACGCTGTTGGCGCTGGTCCCCTGCGACACGCTCACGCCCGGCGCGATATCGACCAGGGTCGGCTCTGCCATGACAGCCGGATCCCAACCCACCTCGTCGGAATCGAGCAGATTGCCCCAGTAGCCGCGGCGGATCATCCATTGGTAGGGCACATTGCCCGTCGCGGCGCGCACTGCAATCGCGCGCGCCATGATCGGAATCTCGAACAGGCTGGCGGCAAGTACCGGATTGGGCGTGACCTGCTCGTACTTGGTCACGACCAGATCGCGCTCGTTGAGCTTGTAGATGAGGCTGTGCGCGACGCGCGCTCCACCCACCGTGCGCCAGTCCGCGAAAACCAGGTCGTAATTGGAGTCGCCCTGTATGGGATCGGGATCCAGCGTGCGCACGCGGGCGGGCAATCCCGTCTCCGCGTCGAACATCACGATAAAGCTCCAGTCGCGCACGTCATACTGCACCGCGGGCAGCTTCTTGCCGCCCACCGTTTGCGCGGCGACCGCTTTAACCATTTTGGAATTCATCTTCATGTCGAGCAGCAGGCGCGGCGACTGGCGCGTGAGCTCCCGCAGCGTCACCGCGGCGCGCGCGCCGGACATCGGATGCCCGGGCGGATTGCTCTTTATGCTGAACTGTGTGCGCGTCGCGGAATCGATGCCGCTCACATAGCCGAGCCCGTCGGTCATGATCTCGCTGTAGTTCTGGACGATCGGCTTGGGCACACGCACGATCCTGCGCTCCCAGTCCAGGCGCGCGGCGCCGCTGGTGAGGTCGCGCTGGATGAAGAATCTGGATTCGCTGCCCTGCCGCGCTTCTGCGGCCTTGCCCGGTGTGAGCGAGGATTCGATCTCGTGCACGACGTTGCTGCCGCGGATGGCGACGGTCTTCAATTGGCTCAAGGCGGCTTCGCCGCCCAGAGCCTCCACCGCGCGCGCGACCGGGTTCTGAGCCGATGCCGCAAACGCGGGCGGGTAAACGAAACCGACGAGCAGTAGCAGTGTGATTCTCAGCGCAAATGCCATGACATCCTCCTTGGGGGCAAACGGAAAATTTAAACAACTTTTAATGTGTTTCGAGCTGCGATCAGAATTACCCATTATGCTTTCGTATCAACCGCCACCCGCCACCGGCTTGATGCGGCGCACTGCGGGCGCTACCACAACTATCAGTATCAGCACGGTCGCAATCATGAACGCGAGGCTTAGCGGGCGCGTGAAGAACACCGTTGGGTCGCCGCGCGAAATCAGCAACGCGCGCCGCAGGTATTCCTCGAACAGCGGGCCGAGCACGTAGCCCAGTAGCAGCGGCGCCGGTTCGCACTCGAGCTTCATCAGCACGTAGCCCAGCACGCCGACAAAAGCGCACAGGTAAAGATCGGCCGCATTGTTGCTGACGCTGTAATTCCCGATGCAGCAGAACATGATGATCGACGGGAACAACCAGCGATACGGCACCCGCAGCATTCGCACCCAGATGCCGACCAGCGGCAGGTTGAGGATCACCAGCATCAGATTGCCGATCCACATGCTCGCGATGAGTCCCCAGAACAATTCCGGCTTGGCCATCATCACATGCGGCCCGGGTTCTATGCCCTGCATGGTCATCGCCGCCAGCATCAGCGCCATCGTGGCGCTAGTGGGTATGCCAAGCGTGAGCATGGGTATGAACGAGGTCTGCGCAGAGGCATTGTTGGCCGCTTCCGGCGCCGCCACGCCTTCGATCGCGCCCTTGCCGAAGCGCGACGGATCCTTCGCCAGTTTTTTTTCCAGCATATAAGCGGCAAAGGTGGACAGCGCCGGGCCGGTGCCCGGCAGCACGCCGAAGATGGCGCCCACCACCGTCCCGCGCACGGTGGGCCACGACGCGTCTTTGATGTCTTTCGCGACCGGCATCAGATTTGCAATGCGCCCGGTGAACACTTCGCGCGCCTCCTTCTGGCCCAGGTTGGTGACGATCTCCGCCACCGCGAACAGCCCCACCGCGATCACCGTGAAGCCGATGCCGTCGGACAGTTGGGGAATGCCGAAGGTGTAGCGCGACATGCCTGAATTGACGTCGGTGCCCACCAGTCCGAGCACCAGTCCCAGTACGACCATTGCCAGCCCCTTGACCACGTCGCCCTGGGTCATCACCGCCGACGCCACTAGCCCCATCAGCATCAGCGAGCAGTATTCGGCCGCGCCGAACGCCAGCGCCCATTCGCCCATCGGCGGTCCCGCGATCGCGATCAGCAGGGTGCCGACACAGCCGGCGAAGAATGAGGCGTGCTTATCCGGTTGTCACCCAAACCAACTACCGGTAGTATGTTGAGCATCCGCGCTGACGTGGAGCGACCATGGTTATTGACGTACTTGAGCGAGGCGATCTGCCGTTTCCGCGCTCGCTGCCGGAGTTCCAGCGCCTCTTCC
>CAMATZ010000053.1 GCA_945861275.1 Bordetella parapertussis | reverse complement strand
TCTTCGTTGTGAAACACCATATGCTCGATGGTGTCGGCACCCGCCGCCAGCGCCATGCGCTGCCCGCCCGGCGTGAAGCAGTGTACTGCCGCCGGTTTGTGAAACGCATGGGCTTCATCGACGATGGCGTCGATTTCTTCCTGCGTCATATTGCGAATGTCGGGCTCTTCCTTATCGGTGCCGCCGCCGCCGGTGGCGCAGGTTTTTACGATGTCGCAACCCGCCAGCAGATTAGTGCGCGCGAGTTTGCGCAATTCCCAGGGCCCGTCGGCGGTCTGAAACCCGAGGCGTTGCGCGGCGCGCGGCTGAATCAGATCCAGGTGTGAACCGGTGATGGTGGTAAAGCCGCCGATGAACATGCGCGGGCCTTCGATGATGCCGGCGTTGATCGAATCGCGCACCGCGCACAGGTGCGCGGTGAGCAGGCCGCGATACGAATTGAGCCCCAGATCGCGCAACGTGGTGAAGCCCATATCGAAACACAGTTGTGCGTGAAACAGGCCGTACATCTGTTGCAGCTCGGGCGTGATTTCCCACTGCGCAACGCGATAATTATGAAAGGTCAGGCAGTTGAACATCATGGTGTGCAGATGCACGTCCATCAGGCCGGGCATCAGCGTGAGCCCGGCGCAATCGATCACCTCGGCGCGGGCGGGAATTTTCACCGTGGTCTTGGTGCCCACCTGCTTGATGCGGCGGCCCTGCAGCACAATCACCGGATCTTTTACCGGCGTGCCACCGTTTCCGTCAAGCAGCGTGGCACCCCTGATGACTTTGAGGGGCCCTTTTTCCTCGGGCGCTTTCATTTCAAACATGATGGAAAATCCTGGTAAAAATCAGTTGCAGAAAATGTGGATGGCGTGGATGGCGTAACCCACGGTAGTAAATCGCTGCTGCATTGTCAAGCCGAAAGCCATGCGTACAGCGCTGTTTTCTCAGTGGATTTTCTGCATGGCCGCGACGAATTTTGCGTAGGCATCGGGGTCGAGCGGTTGCGCGCTGGTGTGCAGCGGGTTGGCCGTGCGCAGGCGCAGCAGGTCGAGTGTGTTTTCGATTGCGGCACGCGACATATCGCGCGTGATGAACACCAGCCGCGAGCGGCGATCGGCATCCGGCCAGCGCGCGAGTTCCACCGGTTCGTGTATCAGCGTTTGCACCGCATGCACCACCACCGGATCGCCATCGACATTGAGCAGCGCTTTCACGCGCAGCAGTTGGGCGCCACGCAATGACGCCAGCGCGGTCAGCCACGCCGTCATGCCGGCGCGGCTCACCGGCTCGTCGAGCATCAGCGAGTACGCGCGCACGCCATCATTGTGACGCTGGTAGGCGCCGTCGTGCAGCGCCTCCGCCCGCGCCACGGCCGCGACGGACAACCAACGCGCCAGGGTGCCGGCGTCCGCCTGCGCCTCCAGGCCTGCACCGAAGAGTTCGGCCGCACCGACTTCGCCGTTGCAGACGGTGAGCTGCTGCGCCCCCGGATTGATGCGGGTGAGCCGCGCGCGTAGCGCCGCGGATACCGGCACCAGATCGGTTTTGGTGAACAGCAGCCGGTCGGCGACCGCGGCCTGCTTGACGGCCTGGGATTGCTGATCCAGTTGCATCATGCCGTGGACGGCGTCGACCAGTGTGACCACGCCATCCATCGTGAAGCGCGGCGCGAGCTGTTCATCGGCGACCACCGACTGCATGATGGGCACCGGATCGGCAAGTCCGGAAGTCTCGATCAGCACGCGATCGAACGGCGGCAGTGCGCCGTCGCGCCGCTGGCGGTCGAGACCGCGCAGCGTATCCACCAGGTCGCCACGCAAGGTGCAGCAGATGCAGCCACTGGTCAGCAACACCGTGTTTTCGTTGGGTGTGGCGATCAGCAAATGATCGAGGCTGATTGCGCCAAATTCGTTGATGATCACGGCAGCGCCCGCCATCGCGGGGTCTTGCAGCACATGGTTGAGCAGCGTGGTTTTGCCGCTGCCGAGAAAACCGGTGATGATGGAGACGGGAGTGCGGGTGAGCATGGGTGGAATCTAAAAACAACCGACTACCGCAAAGACGCAAAGGCGCAAAGGCAACGCAAAGAAACCCTTATTTGATTTTCTTTGCGTGGGGTTCTTTGCGCCTTTGCGGTTGCCGTTCAGCCCTCTGACGCAAATTATCTGGGATTTTCCATGCTCACCGAATAGCGGCCCAGCGCCGCCAGACTGTTCATGCGCGCGCGATGCGCCAGCGCGGCCTGCGCGGCGGGCACGTTGGCCGCCGAACCCTGCCACGCTTTCAACGGCTGCTGCTGCAAGGCGCGGCCATAGGAGAAGGAAAGCGGCCACGGACTGTTGCCGAGTTTGTTCATGGCATTCAGATGTGCGGTAGCCACCAGGTCGCTTTGGCCACCCGAAAGAAATGCAATGCCCGCCACCGCCGCCGGCACGGTGCGCTTCAGAATGCGCACGGTACGTTCGGCGACTTCATCCACGCCTGCCTGACGCGCGCAGCCCTTGCCTGAAATAACCATCGAGGGTTTCAGCACCGAGCCTTCGAGCGAAACGCGGTTCATGTAGAGCGCTTCAAACACGGCGTTCAAAGCCCACTCGGTCACTTGTTCGCAGCGCTCAATGGTGTGATCACCATCCATCAGCACTTCGGGTTCGACGATGGGCACCAGGCCCGCTTCCTGGCAAATGGCGGCGTAACGCGCCAGGGCGTGGGCATTGGCGGCGATGGCAGTGGAACTCGGCATGTCTGCGCCGATGTCGATCACCGCGCGCCATTTGGCGAACCTGGCGCCGAGCTTCACGTAGTCAGCACAGCGCTGGGGCAGATTATCCAGCCCCTCGGTGACGGTTTCGCCGGGGCAAAACGCCAGCGCCTTGGCGCCGGTATCGACTTTGATGCCGGGCAATACGCCGTTGCGGTTGAGTAAATCAACAAACGAGGTGCCGTCCGCGGATTTCTGTTTCAGCGTTTCCTCGTAAAGAATCACGCCGCTGATGCTGTCGCCGATGCCTTTAGTCGTGAACAGCATGTCGCGATAGGCGCGGCGGTTTTCTTCGCTGTTTTCAACCTTGATGCTGTCGAGACGCCTGCCGATGGTGCCGGTGCTTTCGTCGGCGGCGAGTATGCCCTTGCCCGGTGCGACCATGGCGCGGGCGGTGGCGTTCAGATTATTCGATGACATTTGTACTCCTCTACTTAATTACGTGAACAGTAATTGGTAAACAGCGAACAGTAATTTTTTGGGAGCCGCTATTTTACTATCACACCCAGCATCCCGCTGTCCGCTGTTCACCGTTCACCGTTCACTATTCACCGGAACCTCAGGCGTGTCTATGCTCGCCTACCCGTACTATCTTCATGGTATTGGTGCCGCCGGCCTTGCCATAAGGCTCGCCGATGGTGAGCACAATGTAGTCGCCGTTTTGCACCGCGCCGCGTTTGAGCAGTTCATCCTCGGCCAGATTCAGCGCGCGTTCGGGGTTGCGCGCGCCTTTGAAATTGATCGGGTAAACGCCCTTGAATAATGACACGCGGCGACGCGTTTCCACCACCGACGACAGTGCGTAAATCGGTACCGCTGTTGACAGCCGCGACATCAACAACGCTGTTTTGCCGCTTTGAGTGAGTGCGGCGATGGCTTTGATATGCAGATTGTTGGCGGTGAACACGGCCGCGCGCGCGACGGCTTCCTCCACTTCGCTGGGCGGGCTGCGGCGCACGCGCTCATTGGCGGTGGGGTCTTCCTTTTCGGCTTCGACGCACACGCGCGCCATGGCGGCAACGGTTTCCACCGGGTACTGGCCTGCCGCGGTTTCGCCCGACAGCATCACCGCATCGGTACCGTCCAGCACGGCGTTGGCCACGTCGGAAACTTCGGCGCGGGTTGGAATCGGATTGCTGATCATCGATTCCATCATTTGCGTGGCGGTGATCACCAGTTTGTTTTTCTCGCGCGCAGAGCGAATCATGCGTTTTTGCAGCGCCGGCACCACGGCGTCACCCACTTCCACCGCCAGATCACCGCGCGCGACCATGATCACATCGGAAGCATCGATAATTTCATCCAGCGCGGCAATCGCCTCGGCGCGCTCTATTTTCGCCACCATCAGGCTCCTGCCGCCAGCCTTGTGCATGAGATCGCGCGCCCATTTCATGTCGGCGCCGGATCGCGGAAAGGATACGCCGAGAAAATCCGCTTTCAACTCGGCGGCGATCTTGATGTCCTGCTTGTCTTTCTCGGTCAACGCCGGCGCGGTCAGTCCGCCGCCTTTGCGATTGATGCCTTTGTTGTTGGACAAGGGCCCGCCCAGTTCCACCACGCAGTTGATGCGCGAGCCTTTGACTGACGCCACGCCCAGCACAATGCGCCCGTCGTCCAGCAGCAAGGTGTCACCCGTGCGCACGTCATTCGGCAGATTGACATAGTCGAGCCCGACCACATGCTGATCACCCAGTTTGCAATCGGCATCGAGCACGAACTTCGCACCCGCCAGCAGATCGATCTTGTTGTCCTTGAACTTGCCGATGCGGATTTTGGGCCCCTGCAAATCCACCAATACGCCCACCGCACGCCCCGCCTTAAGCGCCAGCATGCGCACCAGTTCCACGCGCTTGCGATGCTCATCGGCGGTGCCGTGCGAAAAATTCATGCGCACCACATCGAGGCCGGCGGCAATCATGCGTTCCAGGGTTTTTCTATCGCTGGACGCGGGACCAAGCGTGGCGACGATTTTTGTGCGGCGGGTCATTTGGCGTTGGGAGTTGAGGGTTGAGGGTTGGGAGTTCAGGGTTGGGAGTTGAGAGTGGGAATGCCGCCAGCACGAGGTTACTCCAAACGCTCAACCCCGGACGCTAAACTCAAATTTGTCAGCCTGCTCGTGATTCGAGCACTTCTACCGCCGGCAACTTATGGCCTTCGAGAAACTCCAAAAACGCGCCGCCGCCGGTTGAAATATAAGAAATCTTATCCGCGATGCGAAATTTGGCGATAGCCGCCAAAGTGTCGCCGCCGCCCGCGATGGAAAATGCTTTTGACGCCGCTATCGCTTCGGCGATGGTTTTAGTGCCACCCGCGAATTGATCGTATTCAAACACGCCGACGGGACCATTCCATACGATGGTGCCTGCGACGCTGATGATTTTGGCGAGCTTCGCGGCGGCCTTGGGGCCGATATCGAGAATCATGTCGTCGGCGCTGACTGCGCTGGCATCCACACGGTTGGCGCGCGCCATCGCCGCCAGTTCATTGGCCACGATTACGTCTTCCGGCAATGGCACCGATGCGCCGCGCGCTTTCATGACGTCCATCACCGCCTGCGCTTCGCCCACTAAATCTGCCTCGGCCAGCGATTTGCCGATGCGCATGCCGGAAGCCAGCATAAAGGTATTTGCTATGCCGCCGCCGACGATGAGTTGATCCACCTTGGCCGCCAGCGATTTCAAAATCGTGAGTTTGGTGGATACCTTGGCACCGGCAACGATGGCTACCAGCGGCCGCGCCGGACTGCCCAGCGCCTTGCCCAGCGCATCGAGTTCGGCGGCCATCAGCGGCCCGGCGCACGCGATCTTTGCGAATTTCGCCATGCCGTGGGTGGTGGCCTCGGCGCGGTGCGCGGTGCCGAAAGCATCGTTGACGTAAATATCGCACAGCGCCGCCATTTTTTGCGCCAGCGCATCGTCGTTCTTTTTCTCGCCGCGGTTGACGCGGCAATTTTCCAGCATCACCACTTCACCGGGTTTTACGTCTACGCCATCAAGCCAATGGGTGATCAGCCGCACCGGCACGCCCAGAAATTCGCTCAAACGCTTAGCCACCGGGGCCAGTGAATCTTCGGGCTTTAGTTCGCCTTCGGTGGGGCGGCCCAGATGTGACGTCACCATTACCGCCGCGCCCGCTTTGAGCGCGTGCGCGATAGCCGGCACGGAAGCGCTTATGCGCGTGTCTTCGGTGATGTTGCCCGCGTCGTCCTGCGGCACATTCAGATCGGCGCGAATAAAAACACGTTTACCCGCGAGCGCCTGGTCGACAAGGCGGAGGAATTTCACGTTAAAACCATACGGTCAAATGCTTCACCGCAGACGCGCGGAGGCGCAGAGGTGACGCAGAGAAGAACAAATAACGGGTTTCTCTGCGGGGGTTCTCTGCGCCTCTGCGGTGAGGCTTTTCGTCTTTCATTCTATGCCTTGGCCATCACCCGCACCATTTCCAGCACTTTGCTGGAGTAGCCCCACTCGTTGTCGTACCACGACACCACTTTGACAAAGGTGCTGTCGAGCGCGATACCCGCTTCAGCGTCGAACACCGAGGTGCAGGTTTCGTCGCGGAAATCGGTGGAGACGACTTTTTCTTCGGTGTAGCCGAGCACGCCTTTGAGCTTGCCCAGCGACTGCGCTTTCATTTCGGCGCAGATTTCTGCGTAGGTCGCGGGATTATTGAGTTCCACCGTCAGATCGATAACCGACACATCCGAAGTCGGCACGCGGAACGCCATGCCGGTGAGTTTTTTGTTGAGCTCGGGAATCACCACCCCCACGGCTTTGGCAGCGCCGGTGGAGGACGGGATAATGTTTTCGAGTATGCCGCGGCCGCCGCGCCAGTCTTTGTTGGACGGGCCATCGACGGTTTTTTGCGTCGCCGTCGCTGCGTGAACAGTGGTCATCAGCCCGCGCTTGATGCCCCACTTGTCGTTCAGCACTTTCGCTACCGGCGCGAGACAGTTTGTGGTGCACGACGCATTGGAAATGATGGTTTGGCCGCTATACGATTTGTCATTCACGCCAAACACAAACATCGGCGTGTCGTCTTTCGATGGCGCCGACATGATGACTTTTTTGGCACCCGCGGCAAGGTGCTTTTGCGCGGTGGCTTTGTCGAGAAACAAGCCGGTGGCTTCCACCACGATATCGGCGCCGATTTCATTCCATTTGAGCTCAGCGGGATCGCGCAGTTGCGTCAGGCGTATTTTTTTGCCATTGACGATCAGCGTATTGCCGTCTACCGCGATGTCGCCCTTGAACTTGCCGTGTACGGAATCATGCTTCAAGGTGTAGGCCAGGTAATCCGGCTCCAGCAAATCGTTGATGCCTACGATTTCGACATCGGGAAAATCCTGTGCTGCCGCGCGAAACACCATGCGGCCAATCCGCCCAAAGCCATTGATGCCCACTTTAATCGCCATCGCACCCCTCCAAAATTATCGATAATTAGTTACAGTGCATTCTTGACAGTGGCCGCGATACTCGCCGCGGTAAAACCGAAATACTCGAACAACTCGCCGGCGGGCGCGGATTCGCCGTAGCTATCGATTCCCACCACCGTGCCACTGATACCCACATATTTGCGCCAGAAGTCGGTGACGCCTGCTTCAACCGCGATGCGCGGCGGGCCTTTGGGCAGTACCGCCGCGCGATACGATGCGTCCTGACGGTCGAATACCGAAGTCGAAGGCATCGATACCACGCGCACCGCGATGTTTTCAGCGGCCAGCAGTTTTTGCGCTGCCATCGCCAGCGCGACTTCGGAGCCGGTGGCGATAATCACAGCCTGCAGCGCCGCGGCCGTCTCCGACAAAACATAACCGCCGCGCGCCACGTCCGCCAACTGCTGCTTGGAGCGTTTCTGAAACGGCAAATTCTGGCGCGAGAACAGCAGGCTGGTCGGCCCGTCGCGGCGCTCGATGGCCGCCGTCCACGCCACCGTGGATTCATAGGTATCGCACGGCCGCCACACGTCCATGTTCGGCAACAGGCGCAGGGTGGCGGCGTGCTCCACCGGTTGGTGCGTGGGGCCGTCTTCACCCAGTCCGATGGAATCGTGGGTGTATACAAACACCACCCGTTGCTTCATCAGCGCCGCCATGCGCAGCGCGTTGCGTGCGTAATCCGAAAACGTCAGAAACGTCGCTACATAGGGAATGAACCCGCCATACAGCGCGATGCCGTTGGCGATAGCCGACATGCCGAACTCGCGCACGCCAAAGAACACGTAGTTGCCGCCGCCAGGGTTGGTAACTGAGTTGCCCACCGCCTTCGAGCCTGACCAAAGGGTGAGGTTCGATCCCGCCAAATCGGCCGAGCCGCCTACCAGTTCGGGCAACACCGGCGCCAGCGCTTCGATGGCGTTTTGCGAGGCTTTGCGCGTGGCGATGGTTTCGCACTTGTCGTTGACCTGCGCGAGAGTTTTCGCGACGTGATTTTTCCAGTCGCGCGGCAATGCGTTTGATAAACGGCGCTTCAATTCAGCGGCGAGTTCAGGATGCTGCTTCGCATAGGCCGCAAATTTTTCATTCCACGCCGATTCCTGCAGGGCGCCGCGCGCACGCGCATCCCAGCCCGCGTACACCGCTTCGGGAATTTCAAACGGCGGATGGTTCCAGCCGATGGCCGCGCGGGTGGCGGCGATTTCTTCCGCGCCCAGCGGTGCGCCGTGCGCGCCGCCGGTATTGGCCTTTTTGGGCGCGCCCTTGCCGATGATGGTTTTGCAGCAGATCAGCACCGGCCTGGCGGTTTCCGTTTGCGCCTGCCGGATCGCGGCATCCACCGCGGCTACATTGTGCCCATCAACATCGCTGATCACGCGCCAGCCGTAAGCCTCGAAGCGCTGCGGTGTGTTGTCGGTAAACCATTGTTTTATACTATGTTTTTCAGAATCTATGGAGATGCCGTTGTCGTCGTAGAATGCAATCAGTTTGTTCAGGCCGAGGGTGCCGGCCAGCGAACACACTTCGTGCGAAATGCCTTCCATCAGACAGCCATCGCCGACGAACACATAGGTGCGATGATCCACCACCGCGTGGCCGTCGCGATTGAACTCCGCCGCCAGCATGCGCTCGGCCAGCGCCATGCCCACCGCGTTGGCGAGGCCTTGGCCCAGCGGCCCGGTGGTGGTTTCCACGCCGGGAGTGACGCCGTATTCCGGATGGCCCGGCGTTTTGGAATGCAACTGGCGAAAGCGCTTGAGTTCCGCCATCGGCAAAGCGTAGCCCGTCAGATGCAGCAGCGCATACAGCAGCATCGAGCCGTGGCCGTTCGACAGCACAAAGCGGTCGCGGTTAGGCCACGCCGGATGCGCCGGATTGTGCCGTAAGTGATTGATCCACAAGGCTTGTGCAATTTCCGCCATGCCCATGGGCATGCCGGGATGGCCGGAATTGGCCTGTTGCACAGCGTCCATCGCAAGCGCGCGGATCGCGTTGCCCAGTTCGGCTTTGGAAGTCATCTAGGCTGATCTACAAGAAGGCTGCGAGGGAAAACGCGATTATAGCGCCGTGAGCAGGCGCGGGCGACTCCTTAGCGAGCTGGGTCGTCTGTAGAAGCAATGGAAATCGAGCTAATGCGAAACAGATATCGTAAGGCGGGTTAGCCGTGCACTTTGCGCCGTAACCCGCCGTCCTACATGCTGACCATGACAGGCCATGTGCGAATTTAGTGAAACATTTCACCATGACTTTGTATGAGCACCGTGATAAATCTCTGTCATTGGCAAGCCCTGATTCCCCCGGAACGCCTTCCGCCTTAACTCATGCGCGGAACACCGGCAGAGTTGGTAATAGATGTTTTTTGTGGCAGCGGTGGGTTTCTGTTTGGGAGTTGTGCAATGAAGAATGTGATTAAACTCATTGATGTTCTGACCGGATTGTTATTTGTAATCGTGCTCGGTCTCGCGGTGTGGGGCCTGCTTTACCGATGAAGAAATCTTGGCGCGGTTTAGGCGCGCAGGCTGCGCTATCCCGCCCACGAACTATTGCATGCCACAAACGTTGATATCCCGACGAATTTGAGTTCCCCCTGAGAGCCGCCGAGCAACGCAGACGCGCCGGGGGAAGTCGGCGAGGACTGTCTGAGTCCTCGCGTGCTTTATGCGAGGGCGAGTTCCGCAGCCGCCCGGCGCGTCGAGTAGCGCAGGGAAGCCCGAAGGGCCGGCGAACCGGGGGCCGCCTTCTTTGGGTTACCTTTCTTGGCGGAGCAAGAAAGGTAACCAGCTGCCGGGCTGCCCCCGGCGAAGTTGATGTTCAGCATTACACAACCATTCGGCGCAATACGGATTCGCGGGCTACCGAGCAACATGTTGCTTATTTATTACGGCATTTCGTTTTAGGAACCGAATTAAGATTGTCTCGACCTTTACGCGGAGGTCATCATCATCTACGCGAATGTAAGCAGCTGTAGAGACTATTGGGGCTTTAAACCAAAACTTTTCTTCATGATCTTTTATTCTTCCTTTAATGCTTGACCCTTGACCGACATAAATCGGGCGTTCTGAGATGTCGTAAAGTACATAGATTCCCGGGACGTCAGGCCAGTCATTCTCACTGTGCGGATCAAACTCAAAGAACTGACCAACCCCTTTAACGGTTGCTTCTTCTTCGGTTTCTTTTTTTGTCTCCGCTGGAACATCTTCACCCAAAGCTATTTCAAGTTTTTTTACTGTCTCATTACGAGGATTTGTAATTCGCCCAGCCTCAATGTTGTAAATAGCTTGAGCAGACACCTCTGCCTTAGCTGCTAAGGCCGGCACTGACAATTTTCGTCCAAGTCTTGTCTTATTTAACCAAACACCAAACGGCGAGGGCCCATCATCTACCGCTTGCATTTCGTCTTCATCTTCTTGGGTGGGCTCACCAATTCCTAAAAGTGAAAATATCTTATTTCTCTCGTCCGGATAAATTCGGGCTTTTCCGGTTTCCCAGTTAGAAACCATCATCTGACTTACGCCAAGTTTTTTTGCTAAGTCAGCTTGGGTCCAGTCGATCTGGTCGCGAAATCGGCGTATCCGCTCGCCATTAGTGAGTCTGCCCATATTTTATCTTGTGCCTTTCTGTATTCTTGATGGCTAACTTTAACTTGGACGAGCGATCGTCACGCCACGCCCGTCACTCATCCCGCCGCGCCAGCTTCACACCCAGTTGCTTCAGCTTGCGATACAAATGCGTGCGCTCGAGCCCCACGACTTCGGCCACACGGCTGATGTTGCCGCCTTCCTTGCCCAGGTGATACTCGAAATACGCGCGCTCGAACGCGTCGCGCGCTTCGCGCAGCGGCTGATCGAACGCCAGCACCTGTTGCGCGGGCTCGCGCGCCGGTTCGGGCAGTGCGCGCGCCACGTCGTCAGCCGAAATTTCATCGCTGTGCGTGGTTTGCGCCAGTGTGCGCACCACGCTTTCGAGTTGGGTGACGTTGCCGGGCCAGTCAAAATTGCGCAGCGCGTTGAGCGCCGCGGTGGAAAACTGCCGCAGTGGAATTTCCTTGGCTTCCAGCATGCGGTTGAGTATCAGGCTGGCGAGTTCGGGGATATCTTCGCGATGCTGGCGCAGTGTGGGCACCGTGATGGTCATTGCCGAGAGCATCTCGTAGAGCTTGGCGTCGAAGGCGCCCTCGGCGGCCACGTCGGCCAGTGCGCGCGAGGCGCCGCAAACCACCCGCGTGTTGTAACGCGCCACCCTGGCCAGCACTATCAGCATGCCCTTTTGTTCGGCGCGCGTGAGACTCGCCACATCATGCACAAACAACGTGCCGTCGCGCGCCTGATTGAGTATTTCAATCGGCTGCTCGGCGATGTGCGCGGTGGTTTCCGGCGTTACCCACGGCGTGTTGCGCGTGTGCAGCAGGCGCGCGCACACCTCGATGCCGCAACCCGGTTCACCCACCAGTACCACCGGTGTGCGCATCGCGGCAATGCGTTCCAGGCGTTGCTTAAGCTCGTTGATCAGCGGCGAGTGGCCCAGTGCCGCCAGCGACGCGCCGGGCTTGGGTTGCGCCGCGCCGTGTTTCAGCGCGCGCCCCACGGTGGACAACAGCTTTTGCAGGGCGATCGGTTTTTCAAGAAAGTCATAAGCGCCGATGCGCGTGGCTTCCACCGCGGTGTCGATGGTGCCGTGACCGGACATCATCACCACCGGCATGGTCAACAGACCGCTGCCCGCCCATTCCTTGAGCAGGGTAATGCCATCGGTGTCGGGCATCCAGATGTCGAGCAGCACCATATCCGGGCGCGTTTCCTGCCGCCACGCGCGCGCCTCGGTGGCGTTTTGCGCGAGCCCGACTTTGTAGCCCTCGTCGGAAAGAATTTCCGACAGCAGTTCGCGAATACCGACTTCATCGTCTACCACCAGGATCTGTTGCATGACCGGCTACCTTCCGTGTATCAGTGTCGTGTGCTGCGAAATTTGAAATATTTGCAATATGTTAAATAGTTTCCGGATCAGGCCGCCGCCACCCTGGCCTCACGCGCAGCGTTCGCCACCGGCAGCGTGATCAGCACGCGCGCGCCATGCGGCTCGATATTGCTGATGGCGACGCTGCCCCCGTGTTCTTCAATGATTTTTTTAACGATGACCAGACCCAGGCCGGTGCCTCTGGGCTTGGTGGTTACATACGGTTCGAACGCGCGTTTCATCAGGTGTTCGGGGAACCCGCTGCCGTTATCGACAACGCTGAAGCGGATCACGCCGTCGGCCAGCGTGCTCGTTACCGTGATGCGCTGCTGTGGTGTGTCACTCAGCGCATCCTGCGCATTTTGCAGCAGATTGTGGATCACCTGGCGCAATTGTGCGGCGTCACCGACGATGCGCGGCAGCGCTGGCGCGAGCTCGAGATTAATGCGCGAACCCAGCGATTCATACAGCGTCAACACTTCATGCACCAGGCTGTTCAGATCGAGTTCGCGCATCAACGGCTCGGGCGCGCGCGCATACTGGCTGAACGCATCCACCATGCGCTTCAAGGCGGCTACCTGATTGACGATGGTTTGGGTGGAACGATCGAGCATGCCGGCGTCGCTTTCATTGAGCTTGGGCGCGAGCTTCATGTGCAGGCGTTCGGCGGACAACTGTATCGGCGTCAGCGGATTCTTGATTTCATGCGCAAGCCGGCGCGCCACTTCGGCCCAGGCCGCGTCGCGTTGCGCCTGCAGCACGCGGGTCACGTCGTCGAACACCACCACGTAACCGCTGTGTGTGCCCCGGGTACCCAGGGGCAGCGCTTTGCCGCGCAACAGCAGTTGCTGCTCGCCGGTGGGCATGGCGCGCACCGTCTGACGTTCCCACTCTTTGTCTGTGGCCTCGGCGAACCCCGATTGAATTTCCTGGCCCAGCATCTTCAGCGATGCATCGATGTCGCCCCATTGCGCGGTTTTGAGATTGAGCAAGGCGACCGCTTGCAAGCCCAGAATCGCCGACGCACTGGGATTCGCGCTGCGCAGGGTAAGCGCCTCGTCGAACACCAGCACACCCGCCGACAAATGCGCCAGTATGCTTTCAAGATAAGCCTTCGAGGTGCTGACCTCAGCCTGATTGCGCTCGGCTTGGCTGCGCGCGTCTTCAAGCTGCCGCGTCATGCTGTTGAACGATTGCGTCAATTGACCGAGTTCGTCGCTGCTGGCCACCGCTGCGCGGCGGCTGAAGTCGCCTTGCGCGACGGCACGCGTGCCTTCGACCAGCGCATTCAATGGCGCGGAGAATTCTTCCGACAGATAAATCGCCGCCGCCAGCGCCGCCAGCAGAGAAAGCAGCAATGTCAGGGTCAAGGTAATGCCGTAGAGACGCTTTAATCCCAGCCGCCCCACCACCAGTTCCTGATATTCGCGGTAGCCCGACTGCACGGTTTCCGCGTTTTGCGCCAGCCGCTGCGGCACAAAGTAGATGAGTTGCAGCGCACGCGACTCCTCGCCCAGCGACCAGGTGCTGACCGGCGTCACCACGCGCAACAACAGTCCGCGCTCGGGCGTGGCATCCGCCGCGGCGTAGGTTTGTTGCGAGCGCAACAGGCGCAACGCTTCGGCCGGAGGGGCATCGGGCATCACCCCCGCGCGCGCGTTGCCGGCAGTGGCAATGACCTGCCCGCGGCTGGTATAGAGCGTGGCCTCGTGCGCACCCGCCTGCTCGCGCAGGGTGTTCAATGCAGTCGCGTGTTCGGCCACGGGCCGCGTGGTCAACTGCGCGGCCATCGCGGTCGCCTTGGTTTTCAGGTCTTTCAGCATGTTGTCGAGCACATCCCGGCTCAGATTGAGACCGCCTTCGAGCGCTTTGTCCACTTTCACGTCGAACCACGATTCAATGCTCTTGCCCAGGTACTGCATCGACATGCCATACAGCAACACACCCGGCACCACCGCCATCATCGACAACAGCAACACCAGCCGCAGCGTGAGTTTGGCGCCGAACGCGCCAGCCCTGAGCCGCCGCCGCAATTGCAGCAATTGACGTATCACCAGGGCGGCAAGCAGTGCGGCGATGATGCCATTGAGGATCAGCAGGCCGCGATAATATTCGGCGAACAGGGCCGTATTGGCGCTTGCGGTGGCGAGCAAAGACAGGCCGACCGCGCTCAAGGCCACCAACAGCACGATAGCGTAACGCCGGCGCGTGGATGGCGCGGCGCTGCCGAGCAATGTGGCGGTAGTGGAACCCGGCGGCGTCATGGGTGCACCGTCCATCGGTACCAGTCCGAATTGATGTTCCAGTCGCGTCCGGTGTGCAGCTGAAACGGCTTCGGCAACAGCGTGGTGTCCAGCCGCAAGCGCAGCATCGCGGCATAGGCGGTGTCTTTGCGCAGCGTGCCGGGATCGATGTCCTGCTGGCGGCGCACGCGGCTCATGTAATCCAGTGCTTCCTTCAGGCTGGAAAAATTCTGATACAGCGCGCCCACGCCGACCCGGTACTGCCGCGTCAAGGTGTTGTAAGCGAGACGCTGTTGCTGTTGCAGCGAGGCGATTTTTTCGTTGGTCCAGTACCAGCGGGCGCGGATCAACTCGAATTCCAGCGTGAAATACAGCGGCACCCCCTTGTGCAGCGCGTCGTCGAGCGCGGGCGTGAGGCGGATTTCGAATTCAGCTTCCAGCAGATAACCCTCGTCGGACGCCGTGAGCGCGGCCTTGCGCACGCCGATACCTTCGCCCTGCGCCGCGCCCACCAATCCCGCGGCGGGCACGCCCACCATGAGGAGACGCACCAGCAGCAGCAGCGCAATGCTAATTTTTTTGCAGCAGCGCGTAATAGAACCCATCGTGAACGGCATCCGGCAGTATCTGGCCCGCATGTTCGGCTGAAAATTCAGCCAGAGGGAGTGTCTGTGGTTGGGCATCGGCATGACGCTCGATAAAGCGTGCGAGCTGCAGGTGATTTTCTTCCCTGAACACAGAACACGTCACATACAGGAATTTACCACCAGCAGCCAACAGCCGCCACAGGGCGTCGATAATCGCTTGCTGGCTCGCGGCGAACTGTGCGATGTCCGATTCGCGCCGCGTCCACTTGATGTCGGGATGACGCCGCGTCACGCCCGAGCCTGAACACGGCACATCGGCAAGGATGCGATCAAATGGCACGCCGTCCCACCAGGCGCTGGGATCAGCAGCGTCGCCACGCAACACCCGGGCGGATAAACCCAACCGCTGCAGATTGTCGTTGACTCTTGCCAGCCGCGCGGCATCGTGATCCAGCGCGGTGAGCGTCGCGTCCGCCAGCTCCAGGATATGCGCGGTTTTGCCGCCGGGCGCGGCGCAGGCGTCGAGCACGCGCATGCCGTGTTGCGTATCGAGCAGGATCGCCGCGCGCTGCGCCGAGGCGTCCTGCACGGAAACAAGGCCTGCGCTGAATCCGGGTATACGGTGCACCGGCATGGGTTTTTCCAGCACCACCGCGTGGCGCTCAAGTGCTACGGCGGGCACGCCCTGCGCCGCCAGCAGCGCAAGATAGTCGGCGCGCGTGGTGCGCCGCTGATTAACGCGCAGCGTCAGCGGCGCGTGGCGGTTGCCCGCGTGCAACAGGTGCGCAAACTGTTGCGCATCCAGGCGGGGGTATTGCGCGCGCAATTTGTCGATCCACCACGCTGGATACGAATAGCGGCCGACATTGCTCGAATCGCACAAGGCCTGCAATTCTGTTTTGCGTCGCAGGTAATTGCGCAGCACGGCGTTAATCAATCCCTTGGCGGCCACGGCGGGTAACGCCATACAGGCTAACACCGCCTGATCGACCACCGCGTGGGGTGCGGCGTGCGTGTGTTGCAGTTGGTACAGGCCTATGCGCAGCAACTGCCGCAGCCGCTCGTCGCGCAGCGGTTTAGTCAGCAACGGCGTGAGCATGGCGTCGAGCGCCCCGCGGTGCCGCAGCACGCCGTAACACAAGTCTTGCACCAGCGCGCGCTGTTGGGCGTTTTCCTGCGCGCCCTGGGTATCCTGTGAACCCGCTGGCGTCTGGCGCATTTGACGCCACACGGCAGCCAGTTCGGTGTCGAGATTGCGGCCCGCAGCCACACCCTCCAGCACGCTCACCGCGAGCAATTGAGCGTCGCGCATCAAGCCGAGAGTTCACCAAGGCGCGCACCGCGCGCCAGCGGAAATCCCGCCAGAAAGGGCGCAGTGGCGAGACGTTTGCCGCCCGCGCGTTGCAATTCCAGCACCTTGAGCGCACCGCGTCCGCAGGCGATGACGATTTCATTCGGCGCGTCCGCTGCATTAGCGCACACCGTGCCGGGCGCGCACGGCACGTGGCTGGCGATTTCGGCACGCCAGATCTTGATGCGTTCGCCGCCCAGCGCAGTTACCGCGCCGGGAAACGGGTTGTAGGCGCGCACCTTGCGGTTGATTGCAATAGCGGATTCGCACCAGTCGATGTGCGCTTCCGCCTTGGTGATTTTGGCGGCATAGGATGCCAGGGAAGCGTCTTGTTTAACCGGCGCTGGCAGCCCGCGCAGCGCTTCGACGATGAGTTCTCCGCCCAGCATGGCCAGACGTTGTTGCAGCTCACCGGCGGTTTCATTTGCGCCTATGGCAAGGGCGCGCTGTAACAAAATGCCACCGGTATCGAGGCCTTCGTCCATTTGCATGATCGTGACGCCGGTTTCGACATCGCCGGCTAAAATGGCACGCTGGATCGGCGCCGCGCCACGCCAGCGCGGCAGTAGCGAGGCGTGAATATTGATGCAGCCTAGAGGCGGCATGCGCAAAATGTCTGGCGGCAAGATCAAACCGTAGGCAGCTACAATCATCACATCCGCGTTGGCGGCGGCGATTAAAGTGCGGGCAGTAGCGGTTTTGAGGGTAGCCGGTTGCTCAATGGTAAGTCTTTGTTTTTGCGAAAATGTTTTTACTTCGGAGGGCGCTAGTTTGAGGCCGCGACCGGCCGGACGGTCGGGCTGAGTAAGCACTAACACAAGGTCGTGGCCGGCGGCGATCAGCGCTTCCAGCGCTAGCGCCGCGAACGCCGGCGTACCGGCAAAAATCAGCTTCATTGGGTTTCCAGGTAACGCTGACCAATTGCGTTAGCGCCTGCACTATTATTGCAGCGGTGCAAAGATTCGCTAAGAGGATTAATTTGTATTAAAAATCAAAGTATTATGCCTTGAAACGCGTGTCATGCAGCAACCTTTCTAGGCTTCCTCCCGCTGCCGCTTCTTGATCTTGGCCAGAATACGCTGCCGTTTCAGCCGCGAAAGTTTTTCGACGAATACTTTGCCATCGAGGTGATCCATTTCATGCTGGATGCAGACAGCCTCCATGCCGTCCGCTTCGTACTCAAAGCTCGCGCCGTCTCTACCGAGTGCGCGCACGCGGATGTGCTGCGAGCGCTGTATTTTTTCGTAAACGCCGGGCACCGACAGACAGCCTTCTTCACAATCGGAGACACCGCTGGCCAGCACGATTTCGGGGTTGATAAAGACGCGTAACTGATCACGCGTCGGCGAGGTATCGATGACGATCACGCGCTGGTGTACGTCAACCTGTGTTGCGGCGAGACCAACACCCGGTGCGGCGTACATCGTTTCACCCATATCATTGATTAATTGACGAATTTCTTCATTTACTTCAAGCACGGGCCGGGCCACGCTG
Organism: Bordetella parapertussis; assembly: GCA_945861275.1. GTDB lineage: Bacteria > Pseudomonadota > Gammaproteobacteria > Burkholderiales > SG8-41 > UBA5216. Next base: position 23,155 of record CAMATZ010000053.1, on the reverse strand, counting down.
TGCAGGCGTGCATCGGGGTACAGCAAAATGGAAAGTCTGGACACAAAAAGTCTTGCTAATAGAATCCACTAGATGCAGAATTTAATCCAAAGTATGATGTTGCGCTGGTGCAACAAAAAGGCGCAACAAAACGGCGGCAAGCGAGAAAATTCTGATAAGCCTGTGTGTTTGGCGATCTACGTTGCCACCGGAATATTTGTCGAGGTGACTCTATGTTCATGCAATCCAAGATTATATCGCTGCTGGCTGTTGCTGCTTCGACAGCCGCACTGGTGTTTGCGGCGGGTGTCAGCGCACAACAGCTCCAGGGTTTGAAGGCGGAGGCACCCGAGCGTTACACCGTGGAACGTGGCGACACTTTGTGGGGCATTTCCGGGCGCTATCTCGAGAGGCCCTGGCACTGGCCGCAGTTGTGGAATATGAACCGCGAGCAAATCCGCAATCCGCACCGCATTTATCCGGGCGACGTATTGGTGCTGGATCGCAGCACTGGCCGTCTGAGCGTGGAAACTGTGGCGCTGTCGCCGCGCGTGCGCACCGAAAATTTGACCGAAGCCGTGTCTACCATTCCGCCGGCGGTGATTGAGCCGTTTATTTCGCGTCCGCTGGTCATACGCGAAAACGAGCTCGACAGCGCGCCCAAAATTATAGCAACCGAAGAATCGCGTGTGGTGGTGGGTGCGGGCAACGTCGCTTACGTCAAAGGTCTGCCCAGGGACCAAGGCGAAAACTGGCAAATCTACCGCCGTGGCGACAAGCTGGTTGATCCCGACAGCGGCGCCACACTCGGCTATCTCGGCTTGTACCTGGGTGAAGCGCGCGTGCGCCATTTCGGCGAAATCAGCCGCATCGAAATCGTCAGATCCACGCAGGAAATCTACACCGGCGACAGCCTGGTTGCGATCGTCAAAGAGGCGCCGATATTTGCCTATGTCCCGCGCGCACCCCCCGGCAATGTGAAGGGACGCGTGATGTCGCTGAACGATAATCTGTACGAAACCGGCCGCTATTCGGTAGTGTCGCTGTCGCGCGGCTCCAAGGATGGCCTCGAAGCCGGGCACATACTCGCGCTTTATCGCAGCCCCGACACCGCGCGTTATTCGCTGCGCACCAGTTCCATGTTTGGGCGCTCCGGTCCTACCGGCACCGATAACCGCCGCCCGTACTTTGAAGAACAGCTCAATGTGCGCGACGGCCCGGTTTTCAGCGTGCAAAAACCGCTCAACGACAGTGATTTAGCCAAGCTGCCCGAGGAGCGTTATGGGCTGGTGATGGTGTTCCGCACCTTCGAGCGCGCGTCGTTTGCACTGGTGATGGAATCGAAACTGCCCGTCGCTATCGACGACATATTTACCACGCCCTGATTCGCTTGCACGCGGCCTCCGCCTGGCTGCTGCACGGCCGGGACACTGTTCATCATGTCGCTTGCCCCTGATTTATCAGCGTGGCTGCGCCTGTCGTTAACCGCCGGGCTCGGCGGTGACGCCTTGCGTAAACTGCTGCTGGCCTTCGGCGGCCCCGAGCAAGTGCTGGGCGCAAGCCGCGTCGCGCTCACCGCAGTCGTCAGCGGCAAAATCGCCGATGCCATACTCGATGGTGATCTGCACGGTGACCCCGCAGCGGTCGAGGTGTGGCTGGCGGACACTAACAATCATGTCGTCACGCTCGCCGACGCCGAATATCCGCAAGCGCTGCTGCAAACCCCCGATCCGCCGCCGCTGCTGTACGTGAAAGGCCGGCGTGAATTGCTCAATCAGCCCGCCATTGCCATCGTCGGCAGCCGCAACGCCACCGCGCAGGGCAAACTCACCGCGGAATCGTTCGCCACCGCGCTCAGTAACGCGGGGTTGTGCGTGGTGAGCGGAATGGCGCTTGGCATCGACGCCGCCGCGCATCGCGGCGGGCTGGCGGGATTGTCGTCTACCATTGCCATTGTTGGCACCGGGCTGGACAAAGTGTATCCCGCGCGCAACCGTGATTTGGCCCATGCCATCGCGGATAAAGGCGCGATGGTTTCCGAGTTTGCCCTGGGCACGCCGCCGCTGGCTGCCAATTTCCCGCGCCGCAACCGCTTGATCAGCGGCATGACGCGCGGCTGCCTGGTGGTTGAAGCCGCGCTGTCCAGCGGCTCGTTGATCACCGCACGCATCAGCAACGAATTGGGGAAAGACGTATTCGCGATTCCCGGCTCGATCCACTCCACCCTGTCCAAGGGCTGCCACGTGTTGATTAAACAGGGCGCCAAGCTGGTGGACGACGCTGTGGACATCCTGGGGGAACTGCGGCTGCCGCTGCCCGCTGGCGCGGATGGCAGGCCTGATACAGACACATTCAGGCACCCCTTGTTGGCGCACCTGGCCTTTGATCCCTGCGATATCGACACGCTGGCGGGCCGCGCCGGCCTGCCGGTGCATGAGGTCAGCGCGGCGTTAACCCAGCTCGAGCTGCAAGGGGTGGTCGCCGGACTACCTGGCGGCTTGTGGCAGAGAATTTCATAACTATTTGTTTTTATTTGATTATCTTTACATCCGGGACGGTTAAATTTTCTCGGCTGAAAGATAGTTGCTTGCGTTCGCACCCGGTTTGTTCTTATTATCGGCGCCTCTTTTTGCACCGCCAGATCAGGCTATGCAGGCGGCAAACCCTGCGATTTTTCGCTACCTTTTAGTATGAGCGCACAGAAAAAACCATGTCAAAACAATTGATTATCGCTGAAAAGCCCTCGGTGGCTGGCGATATAGCGCGCGTGCTAGGCGGCTTCAAGCGCCACGACGACTATTTTGAAAATGACGATTACGTGCTGTCGTCCGCGGTCGGCCATTTGGTGCAGATCGCCGTGCCCGAAGAATTCGAGGTCAAGCGCGGCAAATGGTCGTTTGCCAACCTGCCGGTGATACCGCCGCACTTTGATCTGCTGCCGATCGAGAAATCCGCGGCGCGCCTCAAACTGCTGACCAAGCTATTGAAGCGCAAGGATGTCACTGGCGTCATCAACGCCTGCGATGCCGGGCGCGAGGGCGAGCTGATTTTCCGTTACATCGCCAGTCACGCTGGCAGCAAAAAGCCGGTGCAGCGTTTGTGGCTGCAATCGATGACTGCGGGCTCGATCAAGGAAGGTTTCAAACACCTGCGCAGCGACGAAGACATGCTGCCACTGGCCGACGCTGCGATCTGCCGCTCCGAAGCCGACTGGCTGGTGGGCATCAACGGCACGCGCGCGATGACCGCATTTAACTCCAAAAGCGGCGGTTTTCACAAAACGCCCGTAGGCCGCGTGCAAACGCCGACGCTGGCGATCCTGGTTGAGCGCGAAGATAAAATCAAACGCTTCGTGCCGAAAGATTACTGGGAAGTGCACGGCAGCTTTGGCGTTGCCGCTGGCGTGTATGAGGGCCGCTGGACCGACGAAAAGTTTGCCAAGGCAAAAGGCGAGAGCGATCCAGACCTGCGCGCCGAGCGCATCTGGAATGAGAAAAGCGCGCTGGCGATCAAGGCCAAATGCGACGGCAAGCCCGGCGCCATCGAAGAGGAAAGCAAACCCACCACGCAGGCGTCGCCGCTGTTGTTCGATTTGACGAGTTTGCAGCGCGCCGCCAACGGGCGTTTTGGTTTTTCCGCGCGCACCACGCTGTCGCTGGCGCAATCGCTCTACGAAAAACACAAAGTACTTACCTATCCGCGTACCGACGCACGCGCGTTGCCGGAAGATTATCTGGACACGGTAAAAGAAACGCTCGGCGTGTTATCGGCTTCGGAGTACGGCGCGTTCGCGAAAAAAATATTGAAGCAAGGCTGGGTCAAACCCACCAAGCGCATCTTCAACAACGCCAAAATTTCCGACCACTTCGCCATCATCCCCACTACGCAAGCGCCCAAGGCACTGAACGAAATCGAGCACAAGCTCTACGACCTGGTGGTGCGCCAGTTTCTCGCGGTGTTTTATCCGAGCGCGGAATACCTGGTCACCACGCGCATTACGCGCGTCGAAAAAGAAGCGTTCAAGAGCGAGGGCAGGGTGCTGGTCAACGCCGGCTGGCTGGAAGTGCATGGCAAGGCCGCAGCCGAAGACGGTGACTCACCCAATCTGGTGGCGGTGAAAAAAGGCGAACAAGCCGACACCCAAAAAATCGACGTGCTCGCCACGCAGACCAAGCCGCCCGCGCGTTTTAACGAAGCGACGCTGCTGTCGGCGATGGAAGGCGCCGGCAAGCTGGTGGAAGATGAAGAACTGCGCGACGCGATGAAAGAACGCGGCCTCGGCACGCCCGCCACGCGTGCCGTTACCATCGAAAAGCTGATTGCGGAAGAATATCTGCTGCGCCTGGGGCGCGAATTGCAGGCCACCCCCAAAGCGTTTGCGCTGATTACGCTGCTGCGCGGACTGGAAATTCCCGAGCTGGCTTCGCCCGAAATGACCGGCGAGTGGGAATACAAGTTAAAACAGATGGAACACGGCAAGTTAAAGCGCACTACTTTCATGCGCGAAATCGGCAAGATGACACGCCACATCGTCGAGCGCGCCAAGGCGCACGAAAGCGAAACCGTGCCCGGCGATTACACCACGCTGCAGGCCAAGTGCCCGAGCTGCGGCGGCGCGATCACCGAGAACTACAAAAAATTCCAGTGCGAGAAATGTGAATTCTCGCTGTGGCGCATCCTCGCGGGCCGGCAGTTTGAGCCCAGTGAAATCGACGAGCTCATCGCCAAAAAAAGTATCGGCCCGCTGCAGGGTTTTCGCAGCCGCTTGGGACGCCCGTTTGCCGCCAATATCAAACTTAACAGTGAATTCAAGCTCGAATTCGATTTCGGGCAGGCGAACGACGATGCTGAACCCGTCGATTTCACCGGTCAGCAATCGGTGGGCGCGTGCCCCAAATGCGGCGGCAATGTCTACGCCCACGGCATGGCCTACCTGTGCGAAAAAGCCGCCGCGCAACCGCGTAGCTGCGATTTTCGCACCGGCAAAATCATCCTTCAGCGCACCATCGAGCCTGAGCAAGTCAGCAAGCTTTTGAAAGACGGCAAGACCGATTTGCTGCATAAATTCATCAGCAAAAAAGGGCGTCCTTTCTCGGCGTTTCTGGTGCGCGGCGGCGATGGCAAGGTCACCTTTGAGTTTGCACCGCGTGAGGCCAAGGCAGGCGCGAAGACTGCCGGGGACACGCCAACAGCAAAGAAGGCGCCGGTTAGGACGCGGAAGACGGCGTAATTTCGCTGGCATGACGGTGTGGAATTTCCCGTGCATCAAGCATTTGCGAACGACGCGTATTGGCTTATCGCCAAGGAACCCTCATGCTAATGATCAACAACGACATTGTTGCGCAGACGCTTACCATGCGCGAATGCATAGAGGTGCAGGAAGCCGCGTTCGCGGGCCTGCTGCAGGGCAAATCCATTTTCCGTCCGCGCATCGATACCTATGTGCCGTGTGATCGCGAGGACGGTTATTACCGCTTTGGCACGGTCGAAGGAGCGAGCGGCGGCTATTACGCCGTGCGTCTGAAGTCGGACATCGTGCATTGGCCCAGGGGCGCGGACGGCAGCACATCCGAAAACAAATACTGCATGCAGCCCGGTACGTTTTGCGGGCTGGTTTTTTTGTACAGCACCGGCAACGGCGAGCCGCTGGCGATCATCAACGACGGGCATTTGCAGCATATGCGCGTGGGCGGCGCCGCGGGCATCGGCACGCGACTACTGGCGCGTGAGGACGCGAGCGTGGTGGGCATGATCGGTTCCGGCGGCATGGCGCGCACTTTCCTGGAGGCGTATGCGGAGGTGCGCAAGCTCAGGAAGGTCAAAGTGTTCAGCCGCAACGCGGATAACCGCAATATATACGCCGCGGAAATGTCAAAGGCGCTCAATCTTGAAGTGGTGGCGGTGGATAGCGCGCGCGAAGCGGTGCGTGGCGTGGATATTCTGTCGACCTGCACCGACAGCATCACGCCGACCATCGAGCCGGAGTGGCTGGAGCCGGGCATGCACGTCGTCAACCTCGGCCCGCACGAGATTTCAGCCGAGGTGGCTGCGCGCTTTGAGGTGAAAGTGCAGCAAGGCAGGGAAGGCCTGCCGCTCGCGGAAAGCGAAATGTTCCGACAGGGCATCGGCGGCAGCCTCGGCGCGTTCGTGATGGGCACCGAGGAACAGCAAAAGCGCCTGCCGCGCGCCACCAGGAATCTAAAGCTCGACGAATGGCCGGTGTATACCGACATCCTTTCGGGTAAAGCACCGGGACGCACTCACCGCGATCAGATTACGCACTATCGCACCATAGGCAACTGGGGCATACAGTTCTCGTCGGTGGGCGCGCTGGTGTATCGCAAAGCCAGGGACGCCGGTCTCGGGCGCGAGTTGCCGACGGAGTGGTTTTTGCAGGACATTCGCAACTGAATTGCAACACCCCGCCTGCGACAATCGCGCGAGACGCTGCCGCGCTCAATCAATCGCCGAATGCACCAGGTTGGCAACGATGTCGAGCCGGCGGCTGTGCCACGGATCAGGCTGGCGGCTGTTGGTGACGTAACAAAACGACACGCCGGAATCAGGATCAGCCCAGCAATACGAGGTGCCCACACCGCCGTGCCCGAAGGTGCGCGGCGAGGCGATCGCGCCCAGCCCGCGGATTTTTTCGGAGTGGCCGCGCACGTGTACGCCGAGTCCGCGATGCATCGGCATTTCCATGCCGCCGTCGACCATGTCGCCGGTGTGATTGCGCGTGACAAACTCCACCAGCCGCCGTGAAAAAATGCGCGCACCATTGAGCTTGCCGAAGTTCACCATCATTTGATACAGCGCCGCCATGCCGCGCGCGGTGGCGTAACCGCCGCCGCTCGGCACGCCGGCGCGGCGAAATGGCGCGGTATTTTCATCCGTCAGCGCGCGCTGGGTTCGATTCGCGCCAGGTTCATAAATGGTGGCGGCACGCCCATGCTCGGCATCCGGCATGCCGACGTATATGTCGCGCGCGAGGCCCAGTGGTTCGATAATCCGTTGCCGCAGAAAATCGCGATAGTCGATGCCGCTTACGGTCTCGATCAATGCCGCGGCAACCCACAACGCGGCGCGCGGGTGATAGTGCAGGCGCGTGCCGGGTGTCCATTCGAGTGTGAAGTTGCACACTTGCTTGCGCAACTCAACGTGATCCGTCCATACAGCCGGCGTGACGTTTTGACTGGGAAATCCCGCGCGATGGCTCAACACCTGCGCCAATGTGATGTCGCCCTTGCCGTGTTGCGCGAACTCCGGCATGTGCTCGGCGATACGGTCACTGAAACTGAGCAAGCCATCCTCGACCAGCGCCCAGATGCCCATCGCGGTGATGACTTTGGTGTTGGAAAACAGCAGCCACAGCGTGTCGTCGGCCGCCATCTTGTTGCCTTCAATCGATGCATCGCCAAACGTTTTGGACAAAGCGAGCTGTCCGTGCCGCGCCAGCGCGATTTGCGCACCGGGATAACGGCCTTCGGCAATGTGGCGGTTGATGACGCCCATTAATTTTTCCAGCGCAGGTTCGTGAAAACCGAGCTGGGCGAAACTGGCCTGCGCCAGGGGATACACGGCCGTGCCTGCTGTCATATCATTCATTTCGATGGTGCTCCGTCAATAGCTATTACTACCCCCGCATCGCCCGCGCTTTCTTCGCGGCTGGACGATCCCAGCAGCGGTTAAGCCATGCCTGTAGTTTCGGCCAGCGGCTGAGGTCCAGCGACAACGCGCGAAACAGCGCCGCTGCCACATTCAGATCGCCCACCGAAAACGCCGGCCCGCCGAGCCACTCGGATTTCGTCAGCGCGGCTTCCATCACATCGAAGGATGCGACCATTTCTTCCCACGCCGCTTTGGCGGTTTCGGCATTACGCTCGGCTTCAGGCAAGTCCTTGGTGTGCCGCGCATGATTGACGATCTGGCGGTCGAGCCGGTCGGTTTCCCACAGGCTCCATTGCATTGCCAGCGCCTCGTGCCTGGGGTCAGCGGGCAGCAGCGGGCTCTTGTGCTTTTTCGCGAGGTAGAAATTGATGGCCATCGATTCCGACAAAATAAAGCCGTCGTCGTCGATGGTTGGCACGCGACCGTTGGCGTTGAGCGCGCGATACTCCGGCGTGCGCGTTTCGGGCGAACGCGGCAGCCAGTCTTTTTGATCGTAGGTCAGGCCCAGCTCACCCGCCATCCATAATGTGCGCAGGGCACGGGATTTGGCGGAACCATAGATACGCAGCATGTGAACCTCCGGGTTAGGTTAAAACCCGGAGTCTACGCGACGTACGCCCGTTGCGGGACAAGGGAACACTTGCAGCGGAGCAGGGGCCTGCGCGTCCGGCTAATCGTGGTGCGATTCGGTTTTGGCTGGTGCGTGCGACTTGGGCTTGCGGCCAGGGGCGGCCTGCGGTATGTAACCGGAGATTCGGCACAGCAAGCCGTCGATTTCCTTGCCGTCCTGGTAACGTATCGAGCGGCACACCATGATCGCACCGCGTGCGTGTAAATCGTTCACGCCATTGCGCACGTTGGCCAGTGTAAGGCCGGTCGCGGCGGCAATTTCGGAATCAAGGCGCTCGCCGGTGCCTTTCAGGTAATCGAGGATTGCTTGCATATCAGAGGTCTCGTTCGGGTCAGAGGATTCGGCGCGTGCATGAACAGCCGTCGCGCAAGGGGGCGAATGATACCTCAGTACGGCGCTTCTGCCCAAAAAAGTGGCACGGAACTTGTTGAGCGGTCATCGAACAACGCTCATTTCTATTACATAAATCATAATAGAAACAAATAGTTATAGAATCATCCTCGATGTTTTCCAATGAAGTCCATATATCGTATGCCGGTGCGGTGCGTGGCAGTTACGGTTTTAAAGCGCGATACAAAAACGGCAGACTCACATCCATCCGGTAATCGATATCGGAGTGATTGTCGTCGAATTCCTCGTAGGTGTGACGCACGCCTGCCGCCGCGAGGCGCTTTGAAAGTATGCGCGAACCGTAGTGAATGTGATACTGATCGCGCCAGCCGCAATCGATATAGATGCCGCGCAAGGTTTTAAGATTCGCGCGGTATTTCGCCACCAGGTTGAGCGGATCGTGCGCGCGCCATTGCTGCCAGCGGCGCTCGATCAGCTCGCCCGATTCCAGATTAAACGGCACACGAAAGCCCAGCGGCGCTTTAGCGTCGGGATCGTAGGTGGCGGCCATGCAGATATTCATCATGCAGTGACCCTCGGCAGTCGAGAGTTTTTCTTTTTGCCACGCCTGCGTCAAAAAGCGCTTGATGCGCCCGTCATCCAGGCCTTCAGCGAGGCCTTTGCGGCTGGAATCACGCAATACGTTGTAAGCCCCGCTTTTGCGTTTCGGGTTGCGATACTTGGCGAGTTCGTTAAGCGTATTTGGCCAATCGTGCCAGTAGACAAAATCGAAATAGGCGTCGCCGGAATGATTCGCAATTGCCCCCCAGTACTGCGCATACTTCATGCCATGAATCATCGAACCGTAGCCGCCGGATGATTTGCCAAAGCAGCCGCGATGGTCGCGGCTCGCCAGCGTGCGGAACTCGCGATCCACAAAGGGAATGATCTCGCGCGTGAGGTAATCCGCGTAACGGCCGATGGCGGATGAATTGATGTATTGATTGCCGCCCAGCGCGGTGAAGCAATCGGGAAATACAATAATCGCCGGGCCCATTTTTTTCTCGTGGATGAGGCGTGCGGCACGTTCCGGCACATTGTCGCCGAACGGTTTCCAGCTCGTATGCGCAAGGCCGGAGCCGGTGAAACCCACCAAATCGTAGAGCACCGGAAAGCGGCGTTTATCTCCGCCCTCGTACTGCGGCGGCAGCCACACACCCAGCTTGCGCACGTGCGCATCGCCGAGCGCATTACTCTTGAGAATTTTGGAAGTGTGCTCCAGCACCAGCAACTGGCCGGCGAGGCCTTGGGGACGTTTAAGGGTCATAGGCAATATTCTATTGTGATAAGTGGCGCCAGCAACGCCGGCGCGAATCCCGCTCTAGTAATTACCTTTAGCCGAAATAACGTTTCTGACCCCGCCTTTCGGCAGTGGCACGTCTCCCGTATACCTCGGTATGACATGGATGTGCGCGTGAAATACCGATTGTCCCGCGGCCTCCCCGCAGTTCACGCCGACGTTGAATCCCTGCGGCTCGAACTTTTTTTGCAGGACATCTTTGACCTCCCTCACGAGCATGAAGGCATCCGCATATTCTTCTGCTGTCATCTCCCAAATCGTCACCGCGTGCCGGCGCGGAACAACCAGAGCATGACCTTTTGATACCGGGAAACTATCCAGAACGGCGACGGACAGTTCGCTCTCCGCCAATAGGGGGCCTTTAACTTGACAAAAGATGCAGCCGAATTTCATCGTCTTCCCGGAGTTTATTGTACATACGGCAACAGCGGATTGTATGCCCAGTTGTTTATCACTCACACGAAATCCTGACGAACCAAATTATTTCTATGACCGTATAGCGAAATTTTAGCGCACGGCTCGCATCGCAGCCCTTAATATGCGCACCACGCGCACCCCACAACGACGAACTTCAAGACCATTAACCACGGAACACGCGGAAAAATACCGCACCCATGTTCTTTCCGCGTAATCCGTGCGTTCCGTGGTAAATCGCCCCCAAATAGTGCCATTGGACTCAGACTGCCATTGAGGAAATGATGTTCACCCACAATCCATTTGCTGCATTGACCGATGTATTGCCTGCGAACGCCATGCAGATATATCTCGTTCTGATGGTGCTTGCTGTTATCGCCGGAACCTTGTTCGACATTACGCACAAGGGGAGCGCCAAGTATTTTTTCGAAAACTGGCGGAGAGCGAAAGGAACCCAGCAAGTCAGCGACGGCGAAATGGTGTCGCTCGCCATCAAGACCGGCCTGGTGGATGTCCTCGCGTCCGGGGAATTCTGCAACGCAAGCCGCCGGGTCGCCCATCTGCTGACCATGTACGGGTTTGTGATGTACGTCGTCACCACCGCGGTCATGGTATTCGGCTACCCGACGTCCGCGACGCCGGCGCCCACTATCCTGCCGCTGCTGTGGTGGATCGGCGGTTTGATGATATGCCTCGGCGGATACTGGTTCTGGTTCTTCATCCGCGTCGATGTCGCCGCCGAGGGAAATTCACCGCTGCGCTTGATACGCGCGGATCTGTTCATCCTCTCGCTTCTGGTCAGCGTAACGCTGGGCCTGGTCTGGGCTTACCTGCAAACCAAGGCGAGTTCCGGGGCTATCGTGTTGTTCGGCCTGTACATCATCGCGACGACGGTACTGTTCGGATCGGTAGCATGGTCCAAATTTGCGCATATGTTTTTCAAGCCTGCGGCGGCACTCGAGAAAAGGGTTTCCAACGCCAACGGTTCCAGGAGCAACCTGCCCGCCCCCGCCGATAAGCCCGAAAAGTTCGGCAGCGCGCGCGAACAGCCCCGCCACTACTGATCAGCCCGCCATCGAATTTCACATAGGGAGACTAAGACCGCCATGCCAACCTTCGTTTATATGACCCGGTGCGACGGCTGCGGGCATTGTGTCGATATTTGCCCGTCCGACATCATGCACATCGACAAGGTCACACGGCGGGCCTACAACATCGAACCGAACATGTGCTGGGAGTGCTACTCCTGCGTGAAGGCGTGCCCGCAGAACGCCATCGATGTCCGTGGCTACGCCGACTTCGCCCCGCTGGGGCACAGTGTGCGGGTGCTGCGGGAAGAGGCCAAGGCGACGATTTCGTGGAAGCTCAAGTTCCGGGACGGCCGCGAGAAGAACTTCGAGTCCCCAATCCGCACAACCCCCTGGGGATCGATCAAAGGGCCGGCCGAGTATCCTGCGCCCCGCCCAGAGGATTTCGCCAATCAGGAACTCGCGCACGAACCGGAAGCACTCAATATCGCCGGGGGATTGCCGGCGTTGCGTCCCGATCAACTCAAGTTGGGAGTCGTCTGATGGGACTGTTCGGCGGCAGGAAAACAATATTCGTTGATTCAGACATACTCGTAATCGGCGGCGGCATGGCCGGCTGCGGCGCAACCTATGAGTCGCGCTACTGGGGCCGCGATCTGAAGATCGTGTGCGTCGAAAAAGCCAACATCGAACGCAGCGGCGCCGTTGCCCAGGGCCTTTACGCGATCAACTGCTACATGGGCATGCAATGGGGCGAGAACCAGCCCGAGGATCATGTCCGCTATGCCCGCAACGACCTCATGGGCCTGGTGCGCGAGGACCTTGGCTACGACATCGCACGGCACGTCGATTCGACGGTGCATAAATTCGAGGAATGGGGCCTTCCGATCATGAAGGACCCCGAGACCGGACGTTACCAGCGCGAAGGCAAGTGGCAGATCATGATTCATGGCGAGAGCTACAAGCCGATCGTCGCCGAGGCGGCGCGCAAGGCCGCCACCGAAGTCTACAACCGGATCATGGTCACCCACCTGTTGATGGACAAGAGCAAGAAAAACCGCGTCGCTGGCGCGGTCGGGTTCAATGTCCGCACCGGTGATTTTTATGTGTTCCGGGCGAAGGCCGTTATCGTCGGCGCCGGTGGTGCGTCGCACATCTTCAAGCCACGCTCGGTGGGCGAGGGCATGGGCCGCACCTGGTATGCGCCGTGGAGCAGCGGGTCCGCCTACGCTTTACCGATCCAGGTCGGCGCCAAGATGACACAGATGGAAAACCGCATCGTGCTGACCCGCTTCAAGGACGGCTATGGACCGGTGGGCGCTTATTTCCTGCATCTGAAGACCTACACGCAGAACGGCTATGGCGAGGAGTACGAATCCAAGTGGTACAACCACACCAAGGAACTGGTGGGCGACTACATAGACCACCATCCGGTGCCGACCTGTCTCAGGAACCACGCCTTTATCGAAGAGGTGAAAGCCGGCCGCGGCCCCATTCGCATGGTGACCAAGGAGGCCTTTCAGGACCCTCACAAGGAGACCGTCGGCTGGGAGAACTTCCTCGGCATGACCATCGGGCAAGCGGTGGTGTGGGCGTCGCAGAACATCGACCCCAAACACATCAACCCCGAGCTGACTACCTCCGAGCCTTATGTCATGGGCTCTCACGCCACCTGCTCCGGCGCCTGGGCCAGCGGACCGGAAGACTACGCCCCCGCGGACTATCAGTGGGGATACAACCGCATGATGACGGTCGACGGGCTTTTCGGCGCCGGTGACACCATCGGCGGCACCGCGCACAAGTTCTCGTCGGGGTCGTTTACGGAAGGCCGCATCGCCGCCAAGGCGGCTGTCCGCTACGTGAGCGACCTGGGAAAAGACCAGCCTCAGGTCAGTGAACGGGAATATCAGGACCTCGAAAAGTTGATCTTCCAGCCGATGGAGAACTACCGCGTGGGCCGCAACGAGATCACCGCCGGCACCGTTTCGCCGAGTTATCTTCTGCCGATCCACGGTCTTCAGCGTCTCGAGAAGATCATGGACGAATACGTCGGCGGCACCAGCACCAACTACATGACCAACGACGTGATGCTCAACCGCGGCCTCGAGTTGCTGACCATGCTGAAGGAAGACATGAGCCACATGGGCGCCGAAGATCTGCACCAGCTTCAGCGCACGTGGGAACTGCACCACCGGCTTTTGGCTTCGGAGTCGGTTACCCACCACACACTGTTCCGCAAGGAAACGCGTTGGCCGGGGTATTACTACCGGGGCGATCACATGAAGCTGGATGATAAGGATTGGCATTGCTTCACTCTGTCCCGCTACGACCGTGATACCGGCAAGTGGGATATGGAAAAGGCGCCGGTCTACCACATCATCGACTGACCAGCAGATCATTAGCAGTCTCAGGGGGCCGTCCGCGGTTACAGCCGCAGGGCGGCCCTTTTTTGTGCTTGAATAGAGCCTGTCTTACTATTTGTGATAGGTTCACATGGCCGACCGGCGCCTTCAGGTATTCCACGCAGTGGCGAAGCATCTTTCCTTCACCAAGGCTGCCGAAACGCTGTTCATGACCCAGCCGGCGGTCACTTTCCAGATCAAGCAGCTCGAAGAGCACCTGAACACGCGCCTGTTCGACCGCGCGCAGGGTCGGATCTTGCTCACGCCAGCGGGCCAGCTTGCGCTCGAATACGCCGAGCGCATCCTCGCGCTGTCCGCTGAACTTGACACGCGCCTCAAGGAAATGAGCGGCCAGGCGGCGGGGCCGCTGCTCATCGGCGCGAGCATGACGGTCGGCGAATACGTGCTGCCGCAGCTCATCGGCAAGTTCAAGGCGCGTTTCCCGGCCGTCATGCCGAACCTGTTCGTCGGCAATTCCGAAGCGGTACAGGAACGCGTGGCCGAGCGCACGCTGGACCTGGGCTTCATCGAAGGCGACTCGCACTTAACCTCGCTGCAAAGCGAAGTGTGCTGCGAGGATGAGCTGCAGGTGGTGTGCTCGCCTGCCCACCCGCTGGCCAAGGAAACCTGCGCGCGGCCCGCGTCCTTAACTCAGCACGCCTACATCAGCCGCGAGGCCGGCTCGGGCACCCGCGCCGTCGTCGACCGCTACCTTCAGCAGGCGGGCGTCGCGCCGGAATTGATGAACGCGGTGGTCGAACTCGGCAGTCCCGAGGCGATCAAGGGCCTGGTTGCCACCGGCCTGGGTTTTGCGATCATGTCGCGCGTCATCGCCGCCAAGGAGCTGCAGCTCGGGCAACTCGTCCAGGTGCCGCTCACGCCGCCGCTGATCCGCAATTTCTCCGTGGTGTATCCGAAGGAGCGGTTCCACTCGAACCTGGTGGCGGCGTTCCTGCAGTTTGCGAAGGAGCAGCTCGCGGCCACCGCGATCGCGCCCATGGCAAAAGCCACCGCGAACAAGCGCGAGCGGCAGTATCTACCACGACAGCGCTAGCGCGCGGCGTGGCCGCGGCGCTGCACTACGGCCTACTCGTTGTCTTCCAGCCCGGCGTAATACGCGCGCAGGATTTCGAGTACTTCCGGCCGCGAGAATTCCGGCGGCACGGCGCTGCCCTCAGACAGCCACCTGCGCAGCTGCGTGCCCGACACCTGCAGGCGGTCTGCGTCGCCGTGCGCGCAGGTGCGCCCCGATGCCATGCCGCCACAGCGGTAGCACCAGAACGTCACATCCAGCTTCAGCGGCTGCGTGTGCAGCGCGTCGTGCGGGATCTGGTCGAATACATGGTGCGCATCGAACGGCCCGTAATAGCTGCCCACGCCCGCGTGATCGCGCCCGACGATCTGGTGCGAACAACCATAGTTCTGCCGGAACAGCGCGTGCAGCAGCGCTTCGCGCGGCCCGGCGTAGCGCATGTCGAGCGGATATCCAGCCTGCACCACCGTTCCAGCATAGAAATAGTGCTCGATCAAGGTTGCGATGGCGCGCGTGCGCACTTCGGCCGGGATGTCGCCCGGCTTGAGATTGCCGAGCAGCGAGTGCACCAGCACGCCGTCGCACACCTCGATCGCCACTTTGGCGAGATATTCATGCGAGCGGTGCATCGGATTGCGCGTCTGGAATGCAGCGACCCGCGACCAGCCCAGGCGCTCGAATTCGGCGCGCGTCTCGGCCGGCGTCATGAACAGTGCGCCGTATTTCGCCTTGAAACCGCCGTCGGAGAGCACCTTTACCGGACCTGCGAGATTCACTTCGGGCTGCTGCATCACCATCTTCACGCCGGGATGCGCGGCATCTTCGGTACCGAACACCGAGCGGCATTCATGTGCCTTGTCGATCGCGTACTTTTCCGTGACTTGCATGGTGGCGAGCACTGCGCCGGTTTCGGAATCGACGAGCGCGATCTCACCGCCGAGCCGAATCGAGCCGGCAGTTTCGGCATCGACCGACAAGGTGATCGGGATCGGCCAGAAAAGGCCCGCCGCAGTCCGATAGCCGTCGCAGACCCCCGCCCAATCGGCGCGCGTCATGAAGCCTTCAAGCGGTGTGAAGCCGCCGATGCCGAGCATGATCAGGTCGCCCTTCTCGCGCGAACTCACGCCAACCGCGCGCAGCGTGCCGGCGCGGGCACACTCGGCGGCAAGCGGTTCGCCGGCCAGCAGCAGCGGCTTAAGGACGCCTCCTCCGTGCGGTGGGACCAGGCTGGGCAAGCGGTTCTCTCGTTCAGAAACGTAGCGGGTATTCTCGGGAGCCTGCGGGCAGAGCGCAAATCCAATCTACTGATGCGCCGATAAGCTACAGGATAATCTACGCGTTACCGATACTTTTACTCAATCTTGTAGCCGCTCGCCTTCACCACTTTGGACCACTTGTCTTTCTCCGCCGCCAGCCACTTGCCCAACTCTTGCGGCGTCTTCGCGTGCGGGCGCGAGCCTTGTGCCGTGAGCTTGTCGTTGATCTCCGGCAGCGCAATGATGCGCTTGACTTCGTTGTAGGTTTTGTTCACGAGTTCGGCGGGCATGCGCGCGGGGCCGAGTATGCCCTGCCACGAGCCCGCGCTGTAGCCTGCGAGGCCCGGCGTTTCGGCGACGGTGGGCACCTGCGGAAACATCGGTTCGCGCGCTTCGCTCGAAACGGCGATCAGTTTCAGTTTGCCGCTTTTCACATGCACCCAGGTCTGAATCACGCCCATCATCAGGAAGTCGCTGTCGCCCGTCATCACCGACATTACGGAGGATTGGCCGCCCTTGGTCGGGATGTAGGTCCAACTTGCACCCACGCGTTGTTGCAGCGCAAGTCCGCTCAGATGAATGGTGCTTCCCAGTCCCACCGGAAAATTCAGCTTGCCGGGATTGGCTTTGGCGAGTGCGATCAGGTCCGCCACACTTTTCACCGGCACGCTGGGATGCGTGGTCAGCAGATACGGCGAAAACGTCACGGTCGTGATCGGCGTGAGATCGCGAAGGATATCGAACGGCAGTTTGGTGTACATGCTGGGACTGATCGACAGATTGCCGATATCCATCAGCACCATGGTGTAGCCATCAGGCGCCGAGCGCACTACAATCTCCACGCCGATGTTGCCGTTGGCGCCGGGACGGATGTCAGCGATGATTTGCTGGCCCCAGGCCTCGGTTAATTTCTGGCCGACCAGGCGCGTGAGTATGTCCGAGGTGCCGCCGGCGGGTGCGGTCACGATGACGCGGATCGGTTTTACCGGCCATGCCTGTGCTGCGCCGGTTTGGGCGTGGGCGAGCAGCACGCCAGCGCTTGCGATGGCGGCGATCACTACCCCTGCACCACGCGATTTCACGCACACGACATTTGTATAACCATATGTTTTTATTGCAATATGTTTTGAAGGCTTCATCGGTTTTCTCCGCGTAGATCGCCAGAATTAATAACTACCATTAACAGCAGCGCAAGGTATCAAAGGGCATCAAGCGCCATCGCAATAACCAGTGTGGTGCACACGTTACGGGCCGTCAAGTGAGTGCGGTGGTGCCGTCGAATGCGCATACACTATTCACCCAACCCGTCGTTGCGTCGCGAAAGCGCTATCAAGGAATATGGCCATGAATTACCAACTGAAAGACTGTAAAGAGTTGAAATTATGAGCGGAGAAGTGACCGCGGATATGAGCGCAGGCAAGCAGAAGTTGCCGCTGGACGGCGTGCGCGTGCTCGAACTCAGCCACATCGTCGCCGGCCCCAGCGGCGGCGTGATCCTCGCCGACCTTGGCGCGGATGTGATCAAGATCGAAAACCCCGAAACCGGCGATACCGCGCGCAGTCACTCGAATAACGGCTCGACGTTCTATTCGTTCAATCGCAACAAGAAATTTCTCGCGCTGGATTTGCGCAAGCCCGGCGGCAAGAAAATATTCGAGCAACTGGTGGCGCAATCGGATGTGGTGTTCGACAACTTTGCGCCGGGGGCGTTGCGCCGTCTGGGTCTGGATTACGCCTGGGGGCGCCGCATCAATCCGCGCATTATTTATTGCTCGGTGAAAGGGTTTTTGCCCGGCCCGTATGCCGATCGCCCGTTTCTCGACGAACTGGCGCAGATGGCGGGCGGACTGGCCTATCTTACGGGACTCAAGGATCAGCCGATGCGCGCGGGCGCATCGATCACCGATATCGGCGCCGCGACCTACGGCGTGATTGGCATTTTGTCAGCGCTGTATCGCCGCGAACGCACCGGTGAAGGCGATTGCATTGAGGCGGGCCTTTACGAAACCATCGTGTTCTGGGTCAGCCAGTACATCACCGGCGCGCAGATGACAGGCATCAATCCGCCGCCGCGCGGCGCCCGTACCAGCGGCATGGGCGACACCATGGGCTGGGGCGTGTACCGGCTGTTTCCCACCAGCGACGCCAAACAAATATTTATCGCGGTAACGGGCAACCGGCACTGGGCAGGGTTGTGCGACGCACTGGGCTTTGACGACTGGAAAAATTCTGCTGAATTCAATACCAACCGCAAACGCGGCGCGCACAAGCCGCGCATCGCGGAGCGGGTCAAGGCAGCGGTGGAGAAGTTAACCTACGATGAGATCGCGCTGCGCCTCTACCAGGCGCTGGTGCCGTATTCGCCGGTGAACACGCCGCTGGATCTGCTGGATGAAAAGCACCTGAACGAAGGCCAGCGCTGGTTGAATCTGAAAGTCGGCGACAAGCAGTTCAAGCTGCCGAAGCTGCCGATTTCGATGGGCCGCACCGCCGATTTTGAAGTGCGCGAGCATCCGGGAAATCTGGGCGAACATACGGATTCGATCCTCGCGGCGCTGGGCTATTCCGCGGCGCAGATTCAACAGCTTAAGTCGGAACAAGTGGTGCTGCGCTCGCAGCGGATGTTGAATACCGAAGATCGCGCAGAGTAGAATCCGCAGCGAACATTGAATCGTCAACCAAGGAAGCGCCATGGATCAAACATCGAAACCGCAACTCGCCCGCAACATTACCCGGCTCGCACATCTCGATCTGCCGGGCTCGGGACAAGTCTACGTGCAGGGCAACTACGCGTATCTCGGCCATCTGCCGAACAAGCAGGATCTGGGCACCAGCATTATCGACATCAGCGACCCGCGCAAGCCGCGCGTGGTCTCGCAGATCAAACTGGAGGACCCGACTTCGCACAGTCACAAGGCGCGCGTGATCGGCGATATCATGATCGTTAATAGCGAGCGCAATATGACTGCGATCGGCCGCAAGGCGGACGAACTGCCGGGCCTGCGCGCGCGCATGCTCGCCGAACTCGGCCGCGAACCCAACCACGCCGAGCTGGCGCAAAAACTGGGTGTGGGTGTTGCCGACATTCCGGCGGTCGAGGAAGCCCAGCGCAAGCCCTACGACAAAGGCGGTTTCAAGATCTACGACGTGTCCGATCGCACCAGGCCGAAACTCATTTCTTTTCACAAGACCCACGGCATCGGCGTGCATCGTTTCGACATGGATGCCAACTATGCCTACATCTCGACCGAGATGCCGGGCTTCATCGGCAACATACTGGTGATTTACGACATACGCAATCCGGCCAAAGCGGAAGAAGTTTCGCGCTGGTGGTTGCCCGGCCAGAACGCCGCCGCCAACGAAAAAAAATCGTGGCCGGGGCGGCAGCAACGCCTGCACCATGCGCTGCGCTCCGGCGACCGGCTGTTCGCCGGCTGCTGGCATGGCGGCGTGCGCGTGATCGACGTTTCCGACATACGCAAGCCGGCGACCATCGGCGCATACAATTACCACCCACCGTTTCCGGAACCGAGTCACACCTTTATGGAGGTGCCGTTTCCGATTAACGGTAGACGCATTGCGCTTGCCATCGACGAGGAGGATCACGCGCATGACGCCGAAGAAATGGCGCGCCGCCGCGGCCGTCCGCACGCCTGCCTGTGGGTGCTGGACATCAGCGATCTTGCCAAAATTCAGGCGCTGTCGATTTTTGAAGTGAGCGAACTCGATTCACCCTATAGCCGTGCCACGCCCGGACGTTTTGGCGCGCACCAGTTCCATGAGCGCATGGACGATACCCTGGTCTATTGCACCTGGTTCGCGGGCGGGCTGCGCATTGTCGATATTGCAGACCCGAGCGCACCGCAGGAGGTTGGCCATTACATACCCGAGCCGGCGCCGGGTCAGCCCGGACCCCAGACCAACGACGTCGATCTCGATAGCCGCGGCATTATCTATCTGGTCGACCGTGGTCCGGGCTTGAATATTCTGGAATTCAAGCGGCCGAATTAATGATCAGCCATGAACCTGACGCCCGCAGCTCTTGAACATATCGCCACACGCACGCTGGCGCACTATGAAGGGCGCGCGCAGGAATTCCGCGAAGGCACGCGCGATCACGACGTGAGCCAGAATATCGCGGCGCTGTTGCAATACATCGAAGCGCCGCCGCCGTTTGAACTGCTCGACTTTGGCTGTGGTCCGGGCCGTGATCTCAAAACCTTCAAAAAACTCGGCCACCGCGCCACCGGGCTGGAAGGCGCGGCGCGGTTTGCCGCGATGGCGCGCGCCGACAGCGGATGTGAAGTGCTGCAGCAGAATTTTCTGCAACTGCGTTTGCCCGACGACTACTTTGACGGGGTGTTCGCCAATGCGGCGTTGTTCCATGTCCCCAGCCAGGAATTGCCACGCGTGCTGACGGAGTTACGCGCGACACTGAAACCCGGCGGCGTGCTCTTCAGCTCGAATCCGCGCGCGGATGAACAGCGGGGCCACGAGGGCTGGAGCGGCGATCGTTACAGCGCCTATCATGATTGGCCGGCGTGGCGCGGCTATCTGTCAGCGGCCGGATTCGTCGAGCTGACGCACTACTATCGTCCCGCCGGGCTGCCGCGTGAACAGCAGCCGTGGTTGGCCAGCGTGTGGCGCAGGCCTGCGTCCGGCAGGATGTAAAATACGCGCGCAGGTTCTTACCCGGGAGAAGCGCATGACGCGAATCTTTTTGCAGGTGCTGCTGCTACTCGCCGCCGCGGCGGACGCGCAGGCGGCCTCGGTGGAAGCGGCCTTTCCCAACCGGCCGCTGCGCATCGTCGTCGCGTTCACCGCAGGCAGCGCGACGGATGTCCTGTCGCGCATCGTCAGCCCTGCGCTGACGGAGCGCTGGGGCCGGCCGGTGGTGACCGACAACCGTCCCAGCGCCGGCGGCATCGTCGCCTGCACCATCGTCGCCGAGGCGGCGCCCGACGGCCACACGCTGATGGTGACCGGGTCCAATTTTTCGGGCAGCGCGGCGCTGTATGCGAAACTCCCCTATGACCCGGTGCGCGACTTTGCTGGCGTCACCCAGTATGCGAGCACCCCGCTGGTGCTGGTAGTGGCGCCTGCCCTCGGCGCGAAATCGGTGAAAGAGTTGATCGCGCTCGCACGCGACAAGCCGGGGCAGCTCAATTACGGCTCGACCGGGCTCGGCAGCGGACCCCACTATGGCGCCGAGCTGTTCAAGCTGGCGTCCGGCATCAACGCGGTGCATGTGCCGTACCGCGGCTCGCCTGAATCACTCACCGACCTCATGGGCGGGCGCGTGCAATTCATACTTTCGCCGGTGCTCGCGGTGGTGCCGTTGATCAGGAGCGGGCGGCTGCTCGCGCTGGGGGTGACCACCACCTACCGCGCGCAGGCGCTGCCGGATGTGCCGACGGTGGCCGAGGCGGGGCTAACCGGGTTTGAGTACCAGGGCTGGTACGGGATGCTGGCGCCGGGCAAGACACCGCGCGCAATCATCAACCTGCTGGCAAAAGAAGTCGGGCAGATCCTCGGGCGCACCGACATCAAGGAGCGCATCGCGAATCAGGGCGCCATCGCCAAGGCGAGCAGCCCCGCGGCATTCGACAAGCTGGTCCACGACGAGATCACCACGCGCAGGAAGGTGTGGAAGGCCGCCGGGGTGAAGGCGGAGTGAGCGCCGGCGGTTTTGACCTGGCGCGATAACCGCTGAAGCGCATCCCTGGCCACAGGGGGTGCTTGGCTCGACCTCTCACTCTGCCTTGATGCCGGCGGCTTTGGCGATCTTGCCGATCCTCGCGATCTCGGCTTTAATGTAATCGGCAAACTGATCGGGCGTGCCGGATAGGATTTCCGATCCCTGGGCGGCGATGACGGATTTTATATCGGGCGCGCTCAACGCCTTGATCGTTTCCGTATTCAGGCGGCTGATGATGGCTCTCGGTGTCGCGGCGGGCGCGAGCAGGCCGAACCACGACAGCATTTCGAAATTGGGCAGCGCCGCTTCCGACATGGTCGGGACCTCGGGCAGCAGGCTCGAGCGCCTGGCTGTCGTCACGCCCAGCGCCTTCAATTTCCCGCTTTTGATATGCGGGTGCAGCGTGCTGACGACGGAAAACAGAATCGACACCTCACCGCCTAGCACCGCAGTGATCGACGGCGGCCCACCCTTGTACGGCACATGGACAATATCGATGCCTGACATCGCCTTGAGCAGTTCGCCGCAGAAATGGTGTGTGCTGCCGTTGCCCGCCGAAGCGTAGTTCAACTGTGCGGGTCGCGATTTCGCGAATGCAATGAGCTGTTTCAAAGTGGTCACGGGTAGCGATGGATGCACCGTCAATACATAGGGCGTGCCCAGCGTCAGCGTGATCGGCGCGAAATCCTTGATCGGATCGTAGGCGAGTTTCGTATACAGCGCCGGGTTGGAACCGTGCGTGGAATTGGTCCCCATCAGCAGCGTGTAGCCGTCGGGCGCCGCGCGCGCCGCGACCTCGGCGCCAAGTGCGCCGCCAGCGCCCGGCCGCGCATCGTTAATCACGGGTTGACCGAGGCTTTCGCTGAGTTTTTGTCCCAGCAAACGAGTGAAAAGGTCGGACGCGGCTCCCGGCGCCTGCGGAACAACGATGCGCACCGCCTTGGCCGGGTAGCTCTGGGCAAAAACTAATTCAGCGCTCGATGCAGCCAGCGCTGCGATGCAGATAAATACTGCTGTCCGCGGTTTCATTGCTCATTCCACTTTTATACCAGCCTCCTTCACCACCTTCGCCCATTTGGCCGTCTCGGATTGGATGTGCGCGGCGAACTGTTCAGGTGTGGATGACTGGGCTTCGATGCTGGTCTGCGCCAAGCGCTCTTTCACCTCGGGGAAGACCAGCGTCTTGACAATGGCGGCGTTGAGCTTGGCAATGATGGGCTCGGGTACACCGGCGGGCGCACACAGCCCGTACCAGACGGTGACATCGAATCCCTTGACACCCGACTCCGCGACGGTCGGCACATCAGGCAACTGCGCGGTGCGTTTCGGGCTGCTGACGCCCAGTCCGCGCAATTT
>CAMATZ010000052.1 GCA_945861275.1 Bordetella parapertussis | reverse complement strand
GGGAAGAGGCGCTGGAACTCCGGCAGCGAGCGCGGAAACGGCAGATCGCCTCGCTCAAGTACGTCAATAACCATGGTCGCTCCACGTCAGCGCGGATGCTCAACATACTACCGGTAGTTGGTTTGGGTGACAACCGGATAAGCACGGGTACGAGCAGGAATTTTCACGCAACAATGCCGATGTGCAGGCGGCGATGAGCCGCGCGCTGCATGCCTCCAGCGCATTGCCCTATTTATCCAAAATCGAAGCGCCAGTGCTGGGTCTGTATCCTTCCGCCGGGCCGATCACCAGCGCCGAGCAGATGAGCATGCTCAAGCAAAATATACGAAACCTGCAGGTAATCCGCGTGCCGTCGACCTTTCACAAAATACAACTCATGTTCCCGCGCACCTGCGCCACGCACTTGCTGCATTTCGCAGCGCGCATGATGGTACGGTGTGTCACGAAGCATAGTGAGCCAGCAAGAAGCTACGCCGCGCTCTACGACAATGTCGTTCCCGCCCCCGACTAAAGCATTCGAGGGCAGGCTGCGGCGGGAACCCATAGAGGCCGTTGGTAGAGCCAGTGTGTTATGGATTCCCGCCTGCGCGGGAATGACAGCGGTGGGTTTAGGGCTTATCTTCATTGTGCAACACGTTGAAGCCCAACCCTACCCCACCAAACCCATCCGCCTCATCATCCCCTTCCCGCCCGGCGGCCCGCGCGACATACAGGCGCGGCTGATCGGCCCCAAACTCACCGAGGCGTGGGGCCAGCCCGTGGTGATCGACAACCGCGCGGGCGCCAACGGCATCATCGGCACCGAGCTTGCATCGAAGGCGCCACCCGATGGCCACACCCTGCTGATGATCTCGGCGGGCTTCGCGTCCTCAGAATTGCTTTACGGAAAGTTGCCGTACGACGCTCTGCGTGATTTTATTCCGGTGGCTCAGCTCACGCGCGGGCCGGGCATACTGGTCGTTAACGTTGGCCTGCCGGTGAAGACGGTCAAGGAGCTGGTCGCCCTGGCACGCGCGAAGCCGGGGCAACTGCACTACGGCTCTGCCGGCAACGGCGCGCCCAGTCATTTATCGGTGGAACTGTTAGCGGCGATGACCGGCACACAGTTCACGCACGTACCCTACAAGGGTATGGCACCGGCGATTACTGATGTGATTGGCGGGCAGATTCAGATGAGTCTGCCCACCATCCCCGGCGGGCTGCCGCACGTGCAATCCGGACGCCTGCGCGCGCTGGGCGTGACGGGCGCAAAGCGCTCACCCGCCGCAGCAGATATCCCCACCATCGCCGAGGCGGGTGTCGGCGGTTTCGAGGCAAGCAACTGGTACGGCATCGCCGCGCCCGCAGGCGCGCCTCGCGCCATCGTCCTGCGTTTGAATCAGGAGATCGCACGCATCGTCACGCTGCCTGACGTGCGCTCCAAACTGCTGGCGATCGGCATGGAAACTGAAATCAGCACGCCGGAAGCCTTCGCTGAATTTCTGAAGCATGATGCCGCGAAATGGGCGCGTGTGATCAAGGCCGCGGGATTGCGGCTGGACAGCGACACGCGGTAGCTGACAGCAGGAGTAGGTTGGGCGGGTATGCCCAACATCTACCGTGTGACACGCGCGAAAACGTTGGGCTTCGCTACGCCTGTCCCCGGATCAAGTCCGGGGCAGGCTCTGAGCCTGTCGAAGGGCTCAGCGCCAACCTACCGTAACGTCAAGTTTTTTCGATAATCGCATCCCAGTCAGGCAGCGCCCGCGCTTCAAACGGGCAATCCCATGCCGCGCAATTGGCGCGATCCACAATCTCCACTGGCAACATAATCTCGCGCGGCACGCGCTCACCACGCAGATGACGCACCGCCGCCTCGGTCGCAAGACAGGCCATTTTCATGGCGTCGAAACTGGCAGTGGCGAGCATCGTGCCGGCTTTGATGGCGTCGATGGCCGATGGCACGGCGTTCACGCCGACGACGGGGCGCAACGGTATTTTTGCAGCGCTCATCGCATCAATCACGCCCAGCGCCATGGCGTCGTTGGCGGCGAGCACCGCATCGAACGGCACGCCGCCTGCGAGAAAGCGCGTCATCTCGCGCGCGGCCGCGTCCTGCAAAAATTCTCCGGCTATATCGGCCACGCGGGTAATGCCCGGTACTGCGGCAAACGCTTCGGCAAAGCCGGCCAATCGATCACGCCCGGAAATCGACCCGTGCGTGCCCGCAAGCACCAGCACGCGCCCCTCATGACGCAGATGCGCAAACAAATAATTGGCAATGCGCACTGCCAGCGCACGATCATCCGAGCCGGCGAAGCTGACCCACTCGCCGCCCTGTAAACGATTAACGAACGAAAATACCGGTATGCCTGCGGCGTTCAGGCGTTGCACATAAGGAATCATCGCCTCGGCATCGGTCGCCACAAACAAACAGGCATCGGGTTGTGCAGCGATGGCTTGCTCGACCAGGGCCTGTTGCTCGCCGACGTGATCCGGTTGTGCGGGCACGTAATGCGTGGTGCGCGCCCCCATGCGCGCAGCCACGCGATCGGCGCCCATGCGTGCGGCGGCGTAGGCCGGGTTGAGGCGGTTTTTGGTGAAAATAGCGAGGTTGGGTGCAGCGCGATTTGTTGATGTGTTCATTGGCGTCCTGAAGACATTGAAGTTTAGATCCATCCGACTTATGAGCGCTCACCCCACAAAAAACCGCTCGCGCAGTGCTTCAAGCCCCAGCGTCGCCAGCAGCGCCTGCAACCGCGCCGCCGCACGCGCGCGCGGCAAATCCCTGAAAGTCGCGATAATGAGTTCGTTCTTCAACGAGTGTTCCCAGCCCACCAGTTCAGTGACATTGACCTGATAACCGTGCGCCTCCAGTTGCAGGCAGCGCAGCACGTTGGTGATGTGGCTGCCGAATTCGCGCGTGTGCAGCGGGTGCCGCCATGCCTCCGTGAGCGGATGGGCGAGCGCTGCGCCCTTGGTCTTGCGTAACACCGCCGCCACTTCGGCCTGACAGCACGGTGCCAGCACAATAAAGCGCGCTTTTTTTTGTAACGCGAAGCGTACCGCGTCATCGGTGGCGGTGTCGCAGGCGTGCAGCGCGGTGACCATATCTAATGACTCCGGCAACGGCGCAGCGGCCATCGCAGCCGTCACCGGCATATGCAGAAACGTCATACGCGCGAATTGCAGCTTTTGCGCCAGCGCAGTGGAATTTTCGACCAGATCACCGCGCGCCTCAATGCCGTAGATATGGGATGCATCAACGCGGGCTTTGAAAAACAGATCGTAGAGAATAAAACCCAGATACGATTTGCCTGCGCCGATGTCGGCTATCTGCACGCTGCCGTGTTCTTGCAGGGCCTGTTCGAGCAGCGGCTCGATAAACTGATAGAGGTGATACACCTGCTTCAGTTTGCGGCGGCTGTCCTGATTTATGCGCCCGTCGCGGGTGAGAATGTGCAACGCCTTCAGCAATTCTATGGACTGCCCGGGGCGGATTTCCGCGAGTGGGGTCGTGATGTTACGGGTTGCGGCGCGAGGCATGGGTGTCAGCGGGTTGCGGGATGACGCCGAGTGTAGCCGAATGGTAGGCGGGTTAAGTGGTAGGCCGCGTTTCGTGTTGCGCCGCAATGTAGTGTACCGCCCCGGCAAGAGAGCGGTAGCGTGCGCAAAATCGCAGACTGCCATGGATCGCAGCGCACCTTTGGTGATAGATTATCCCTGCTTGAGCAACGAGGCCCTATGGTAAAAGTAAAATACGACGATCTTGAGTCCGCCTTTGAATTCGTGAGTGCGGGTGCGCCGACGGAGCACAACGCGTATATCTCGCGCGATACCGGGCAAATTTACTGGGTCTCCGACCTGGCGGACAATGAAGAGGAACTGCCGGAGGATATAGAGAGCTCTGATCGTTACCTTATTGTTCCGCACAAGAAAGACCTCGATCTTGGCCGTTATCTGGTAACGCGCTTTGTGCGGCAGGCGCTGCCGGAAAGTGAAGCGCAGGTCGAAAGCATTTTTCGCCGCCGCGGGGCTTACGGGCGATTCAAGGATTTTCTGGATGCCAAAGGACAGCTTGAAAACTGGTACCGCTTCGAACAGGCGGCGCAGAGTGAAGCTTTGCGCAAATGGTGTGTGGAAAACGACATCGAGCTTGTCGAAGCACCGCAAAGTCAACTCGCACCGGATATACCCGTAAAGCCCAGGGTCCGTCCGGTTGCTGCATCCGATGCCGCTGCCATCTGCGCGATTTACAATCCCTATGTGCTTGAAACGGTCATCACGTTTGAGCAAGCGCCGGTTTCAGAAGCGGAGATGGCCAAGCGCATTGGCGAGTACGCGGCGCTGTATCCCTGGCTGGTTGCCGAAGCCGATGCCCAGGTTGTGGCCTACGCGTACGCGACGCGCTGGCGCACGCGCGCGGCGTACGATCAAACGCTGGAAAGCACGATCTACGTTGCGAAGCATTACACGGGACGCGGCATTGCGAAGCCCTTGTATCTGGAATTATTGCGTGAACTTAAGGCATGCGGCGTGCATGCGGTGGTGGGTTGCATCGCATTACCCAACGATGCCAGCGTTGCGCTTCACGAAAAATGCGGCTTCGTGAAGGTCGCGCATTTCCCGCAGGTGGGGCGGAAATTTGAGCGCTGGGTGGATGTGGGGTTTTGGCAAACCACGCTGACGAAGGTATAAACTTTGTGGCAAGCGCGCCCAAGTGTCATAGTAGTCGCAGCAGCGTACCGCAGGTAACTTATTGTTTTTAATCAATATTATTTATCCTCACTGGATTAAGGAGCGCCATGTCCACCGCACCCCTTGCTGGAAGCTGCCTGTGTGGCGGCGTTAAGTTTGAAGTCACGCCACCGTTTTCGGCGTTTCGTTATTGTCATTGTTCACGTTGCCAAAAGGCATCCGGCAGCGCGCATGCGGCAAACGCGTTTGTGCCCGCAGCACAATTGCAATGGCGCGCGGGTGAGGCACTGATCAAACGGTATGACCATTCCGCGGCACAACGCTTTTCGGTGTGGTTCTGCACGCACTGCGGTTCGCGCGTGCCGCACCAAGTGCGCGGGCGTAACGATTATCTGATTCCCGCCGGGTTGCTCGATGCACCTCCAGCGCAACGTCCGGAAAACGGCATATTCTGGGCGTCGCGTGCGCAGTGGTATGTGCCACCGGGCGAGATGCCGTGCTTTAATGAATACACGTAGATCCCCGCCATGATCGCCGTCATTTTTGAAGTACAACCCGCCGCAGGCAGGGCCAGCGACTATTTTGAGATTGCGGCATCGCTCAAGGCAGACATCGAAAATTTCGACGGCTTCATCTCCATCGAGCGCTATGAAAGCGTCACGCAACCCGGCAGATTCGTGTCGATATCATTCTGGCGCGACGAAGCCGCCGTTGCCGCATGGCGCAATGTGGAAACACACCGCCTCGCGCAGGCCAAAGGCCGCGGCGGCATATTTGCGGACTACCGTATCCGCGTCGCCAGCGTGATGCGCGACTACAGCATGAACTCACGCGACGAAGCGCCCATCGACAGCCGCAGTGTGCACAAGTGAGCACACCACCCGGAGCACGGTTGACGTTTGATATTTGAGCGCTTGTAGCTATGGCCAGGCTGCCGATGACGCAGGTGTTTTCTAAACGGAAAAGAGTATCCCCATGCCTTCCTTACAGGTAACGCCCGATCTGCACATGCATTACGAAGTGACCGGCTTCGCCGAGCCGTGGCGCGAACACGAAACCATTTTGCTGTTGCACGGCAACGCCGAAAGCGGCGAAGCGTGGTATGGCTGGATGCCGGAAGTGGCGCGCGATTATCGCGTGGTGCGGCCCGACATGCGTGGCTTCGGGCGCTCGACGCCGATGGCGCGCGATTATGCGTGGTCGCTCGATCGCATTGTTGATGATTTCATCGCGGTGATGGATGCACTGAAAATCGACACCTTTTATCTGGTCGGTGCGAAAGTCGGCGGCACCATGGCACTGCATCTGGCCGCGCGCCACCCCAAGCGGGTCAAAACCGTGAGTGTGCTGTCCTCGCCCACGCGCGGCGAGTACGCGGGCGACCGTTATCGCGCATGGGTCGATGTGATCGAGAAAACCGGCGTTGAAGGCTGGGCGCGCGACACTATGGCGAAGCGTTTAGGCAGCCAGTTCCCTGCGGCCGGCATCGAGTGGTGGATCAAACTCATGGGCCGTACCGCGGTTACTACGCAGCTGGGGTTTATCGGCGCCGTGCCCAAGGTCGATATCATGCAAGACCTGCTCAACATCCGCTGTCCGGCGCAAGTAATTACCACACAGGACAATCCGCTGTATCCGGTGGAGATGGTGCGCGCGTGGCAGGAAAAGATTGCGCGCTCGGAACTGCTGATGCTGCCCGGCGATTCGTATCACGTCGCAGCCACCGCGCCGGTCGCGTGTGCGAAGGCGGTGCTGGATTTTATTCGGCGGCATCCACGCTGAATTGGGGCAAGCAAACATGGGCACGAGAGCCCATTCCTGATGCGCCCGCTATTTATTTAAACGCTGCGCCATACGCATCGCGATAGGTAAATTCGCCAACCGCCTTGCGGGTGCGTGGCTTCAAATCCTTGGCACGCACCTCTTCGATCAAATCTTCCACGTGCCCGCGATAACCCGCTGCCACCAGCGCCACCGGTTTGGCGTTGGCCGGAATGGCGAAACCTTTGCAGATTTTGTCGTAATCCCAGCCTGCCATGGCGTGGATGGTGAGGCCCATCGCATAGCCCTGCACCAGCATGTTTTCCATGGCGAAGCCGATGTCGAGCAAATAATTTTGCACGCCGTTTTTCTCGGGCTGCTCTTCAGGGACGCCGATGATCACCATTTTCAGCGGCGCCACCGGCGCCCATTGCTTGTTGCCCGCCGATAACGCGTCGTCAAAAATACGCGAGGCTTCGGCGCTGGATGCGATCAGCACGCGCCACGGCTGCCGGTTGTTGGACGACGGCGCCCAGCGAAATGCGTCGAGCAGTGCTTCGACGACTTCAGTTTCCAGCGGCTTGTTGGCGAAATGACGGTCGCTGCGACGATCACGAATGACATCGATTAGTTTGCTCATGGCATTTCTTTCAAGTCGGGTAGGGTTTGGGCGGGTTGCAATAAACCGTGGAAAAAGTCACGGTCACGCGCATTCTGAAGACTTTCGCCGCGTTGTCAATCAAAGCAGGGCCAGTGGAACGTCATGAATTTTGCATCAGATGTGAGGTAATTCACAGCACAAAAAACGCGCAGGTGGGAAACTTCAATTGCGCAACCGTCCCCCACTCCTCCTCCTTGTGGGTTGCGTTTACCGCGCCGGAACTCCCGGCGCGGTTTTTCTTTGTGCCGGCGGTTAGCGCGCTGTGGTGTTCCATAACATATTGTTTCTTAAAACTCTTCCCATCATGGCTCATGGTAGGTGTTTGACGCCTGCCTCTTTGATAATCCTGGCATAGCTGGCAATCTCTTCCTTGATGACCGCGGCAGTCTCCTCAGGCGTCGAGGCGAAGGGTTCTCCGCCTTGTTTAACTATGAAGCTCTGCGTACTTGGCATGGCTACAATAGCGGCCACCTCGCTTGCGATTCGGCCGAGCACTGGGCGTGGTGTCCTGGCGGGCGCTATGATTCCGGTCACGCTCGTCCAGCCGAACTTGGGAAGCCCCGCTTCGCTGAAGGTAGGCACTTGGGGCAAGGCTGGCAGGCGCCCGTCCCCCGTGACCGCTATCGCTTTCAGTCTGCCGGCATTGATAAACGGGATCACAGTGATCGGGACCTGAAAGGACAACTGCACCCGGCCACCGAGCAGGTCGGTGGTAACCGGGCCCGAACCCTTATAGGGAATGTGTACCATTCTGGTCCCGGTCAATTGGTTGAAAAGCTCACCGGACAAATGAACATTGGTGCCTATACCAGAAGATGCGAAATTGAATTCCCCCGGCTTGGCTTTGACCATTGTGATGAAGTCCTGCAGGTTGTTGGCCGGTACTGATGGGTGGAGCACGAGTACGATCCGCGTTTTCCCGAAGGTCGTCACTCCGACAAAGTCCTTGTACACGTCAAAGGGGAGATTGTGAAACAGGCTGGGAAGGCTGAAGAATGCCCCACCTAACCACCCGATCGTATAGCCGTCAGGGGCGGCCTTGGCCAGCAAATCAGTACCAATGATGGTATTGGCGCCCGGGCGGTTGTCCACAATTACCGTTTGCCCCCACCGTTCAGTGAGTTTCGTCGCGAACATGCGTCCCATCGGATCGGTGCTGCCGCCAGGCGGATAGGGGATGATGAAGCGGATTGGCCTGCTGGGATACGGCTGCTGTTGTGCGATTACAGTGCCGGCAGCGGCAAACAGCATGCTGAGCTGCACGATACGCAAAATCATGGTGTAGAAATTCATTCTGGCGCCTCCTTAGGCAATTGTTCGCTATTGTCCCACGCGGGCTTGACGAACTTCCTTTGTCATTTTGCGAAGACTACAGGGCGTGATTCAGTCCACCTTCGCGCCGGACACCTTGATAACCTTCGCCCACTTGGCAATTTCCACGCGAATGAAGACAGCGAATTGCTCCACTGTCGACGGCTGCGCTTCGACGCCTTGCGCACCCAGTTGATCCTTGACGTCACTGGCGCCCAGTGCGCCGGTGATTTCCCGATTGAGCCGCGCGAGGATGTCTGGCGCCGTGCGCGCCGGCGCGAATACGCCTTGCCAGATGCTGGCGTCGAAGCCCGGCAAGCCGGATTCGGCTAAAGTCGGCAACCCCGGCGCTGCAGCCGAGCGCGCTGCGCTCGAAATCGCCAGCGCGCGCACGCGGCCCGCCTGCATGTGCGCGAGCGCGCTCGCGGGCGAACTGAAGGTGATCTGGATTTGCCCGGCGATCAGATCGGTGGTGCTCTGCGCCACACCCTTGTACGCTACATGCACGAGCTGCACGCCCGCCATCGATTTAAACAATTCAGTGATCACATGGGCTGAACTGCCGCTGCCGCCGGTTCCGTAGTTGAGTTTGTTGGGATGCGCTTGGGCGAGCGCGATGAATTCCTTAAGCGTTTTCGCCGGCAGCGACGGATGGATAATCAGCACCATCGGCGCTGTCGTCGCCAGCGTAATCGGCGCGAAATCGCGCTGGATGTCGTAACCCAGTTTCGTATACAGGCTCATATTGATTGCGTGCGTGTTGGTGCCGAGCATGATGGTGTAACCGTCGGCGGCGGTGCGCGCGGCCAGTTCCGCGCCGATGTTGCCACCTGCGCCGCCACGATTATCGATGACGATTTGCTGGCCGATCTGCGTGATCATCTTCTGCGCAATGATGCGCGAAACTATGTCGCCGTTGCCCCCTGCCGTATATGGCACGATGAAGCGCAGCGGGCGATTGGGGTAGCCCACGCTGCCTTGCGCGAGCGCGCCGGAAGCTGTGGCAGCCAGCAGTAAAGTGCAATAAAAATTCATTAAAAACAAATGCTTACAGTACGCTACGGTTTGGGCAGCACCGTTTGCTGAAACGACGCGCGCGCAGACAACTTATCCGCGTAACGCTGCAGACCCGCATACTTGCCGCGCCAGTCGTAGCTGGCGTACGCGCGATCCATATAACCCAGTGCCATGCCCGCGCAAATATCCGCGAGGCCAAAGGCATTGCCAAAACAAAATTCGTTGGCGCCGATATCGCGTTGCAGCTTCTCCAGTCCGCCTTCGATTTTTTTGAGTTGCTTCTGATACCAGTCTGCGTTGGCGTCGCAGGTTTCGGAATAGCGCGAGTCATGCGTGAGCGCAACAATCGCATCGACGATGCCGTCGCCCAGCGCTTCCCATTGACGCACCGCGATGCGCGCGGCGAAATCCGAGGGGATTAATTTTGCACCGCTGCCGATACCGTCGAAGTACTCCACGATCACCGACGAATCAATCATACCCGTGCCGTCATCGAGCACCAGCACTGGCACCTTGGCAAGCGGGTTGTACTTGGGCACCTGCGAACCGGGATTGGCGGGCCGGTCGAATATAAATTCGCAGTTAATTTTCTTTTCCAGCATCGCGACACGCGCTTTGCGTGCATACGGGCTGCCGGGTGAACCGAGTAGTTTCATGTGCTTTCCTTTATCGTGTGAGGCGCAATAGTATAAGATTCCTGGCATGAAATCCTGCAAACCCCACACCGCATGGATATCGGCGTTCGCGATTCTGCTGGTGTTAACGCCAGGCGCACAGGCGCAAAGCTACCCCACAAAACCCGTGCGCATTATTCTGCCGTATCTGGGCAGCACGGAATTCGCGGGGCGCTGGATTGCTGCCAAACTCTCCCCCATCCTGGGCCAGCAGGTGATCGTCGATCCGCGTCCCGGCGCCGGCGGCAAGATCGGCCACGAACTCGTCGCCCGGTCGGCGCCGGATGGTTACACGCTGATGCTCGCGGCGCCGCCGCTGGTCATCAATCCCCATTTGTATCCCAAGTCCGGACAAGACGCGCTGCGTGATTTTGCGCCGATCGCCATGCTGGGCACCATTCCTTCCGTGCTGGCGGTGCATCCTTCGGTGCCCGCGAAAAGCCTGCGCGAACTGGTGCAACTCGCGCGCAACCACCCGGGCAAGCTGACCTATGGTTCGGGCGCGCCAGGCTCGCCCAGCCATCTCGCGGGCGAGCTTTTGAAGTCTCTGAGCAAAACCAATATCCTGCTGGTGCCGTACAAAGGGGCGAGCTTCGCGCTGATCGGCGCCATGAGCGGCGAGGTCGATGTGGTGATCCCCGCCGCGTCAGCCGCCGCACCTTATGTGCAAGACAAGCGCATGCGCGCGCTGGCGGTACTCAATACCAAGCCGGTCAACGCTCTGCGCGGCGTGCCGACAGCCGCTGAAGCAGGCATGCCGCAACTACTGATCGTCAACTGGTTTGTGCTGGCCGCACCCGCAGGCACGCCGCGCACGATCATCGACCGGCTCAATGCCGAAGTGAACAAGGTCATGCAAACGGCGGAAACGCAACAGCACTTCGTCGCGCTCGGTGGCGATGTCGCCGTCACCACCCCCGAGCAAGCCGGCGCGTTTGTGCGCGACGAGTATGCACGCTGGGGCAAAGTGATACGCGAAGCGAATATCAGGGCCGAATGATGAAAATCTGCATCGCGCTGGTGAACATCGCATGCTCAGGCACGCTGATCGTATTCACCACCGCCGCCGCGCAGCAGACTTACCCCAGCAAAGCGATCCGCTTTATTGTGCCCTACGCCGCAGGCGGCAGTGTCGATCCGCTGGTGCGTCTTTTTACCGTGAAACTTTCCGAGAGCCTGGGGCAGCCGATGATTGTGGACCTGCGCCCCGGTGGCAACACCATCATCGGCACCGAGGCGGTGGCGAAATCCGCGCCCGACGGCTACACGTTTCTGGTGATGACTGTTCCCAATCACGCCATCAACGCGCTGCTGATTCGCAATCTGCCGTACGACTCGGTTAAGGACTTCGCGCCGGTGGCGAGCATTTCCACCAGCGACTACGTTTTGGTGCTGCACCCCTCCGTGCCCGCCAATAATTTGAAGACATTTATCGCCTTCGCCAAGGCGAGGCCCGGACAATTGAACTACGGCTCAGTGGGCAGCGGCGGTATCAGTCAACTCGGCACAGCGCAGTTCAGCGCCATGGCCGGCATCAAAATGCAACGCATTCCCTACAAAGGCTCGGCGCCGGCGCTGATCGATCTGGTTAGCGGCCAACTGCAGGCAGGTTTTAACACACCGATCTCTGCCATCCAGCACCTGCACAGCCGCCGGCTCAAGGCGATTGCGATCTCGGGCGAGCGCCGTATGCCCGCCTTGCCCGAGGTGCCTACCTTCACCGAGGCTGGTCTGCCCGGTTTCGAAATGCGGGTGACGTACGCCGTACTGGCGCCGGCCGGCACACCGAGGGCCATCATCGACAAACTGTCGGGTGAGTTCGGCAGAATTGTGGCCCTGCCCGATATACGGGAGAGGCTGGCCGTGCAGGGCATGA
Source organism: Bordetella parapertussis (assembly GCA_945861275.1). GTDB lineage: Bacteria > Pseudomonadota > Gammaproteobacteria > Burkholderiales > SG8-41 > UBA5216. Next base: position 29,018 of record CAMATZ010000052.1, on the reverse strand, counting down.
TTCCCTTTTATTCCACGCCTGACCAGTTAGCCGCGAACCTGAAAACGGACCTGGTCAAGTACGCCAACGTGATCAAGGCAGGCAACATTGCGCTTGATAACTGACCCGATAAAATCCGCAGCCTATTGCGGCACCGCAAGCAGCGCTGTGAGTTCGCGGCAGTCGGCAAGGTCGGATGCGCGCATCACAGTGTCTTCCAGTCGCTCGATATGCGCGGCGTTGAGCGTCGCTGCCGCTGCGGTACGGAATTTCGCCCGCAGTTCATCTTCGCTCAGCGGATTTTCGCTGTCACCCCGCGCAATCAGAACGCGTCCGCTGAGCACGCGGCCATCGTTGAGTTCGACATCGAGGTAGGGCTCGTCGCCATCGGCAACAGAAGGTTCAAGCTGGAGATGCACGCGCCGGGCAAGCTCACGAACTTCAGTACGCGTCAGCGCATCCGCCGTGTACTGGTCGAGCATCGCGCCGCCGCTCACCAGCGATACCGCAATACTGTAGGGCAGGCTCATCTGCGCATCGAGCAGGGTTTGCACCTCCTGCTTGGCGAGTTGCTTCAGGTGCGTGGGGCTGCCGCGCACCAGCACCTGCTTCACCTCGGCGGCGCGCAGATTGTGCGTGCGGCGCAGGTCTAGCATGACATCAACGCTGCTGTGGATGCCGCGGCAGGCGGCATAGGGCTTGAACCCGACCAGACGTATGCGAAAGTCACGGCCGAGGTCTTTGACCGCCTCATCCGGCGTTGCCACACCCGGCACATACGTCGGGTAGTAGCCGCCCCACGGCGCCTCGAAAATACTGGCCGGGCCGGTGACATCGTTGGCGGCAAGATAGGCCGCGATGATGCCAGTGTGCGCGGCGAAACCGGGATGCACGCGCTTACTCATTGCGCCTTCGGGGATATACGCCCAGGTGCCGCCCGCGTTGCTGCCGGCGTAACCCAGTGCCCATTGCAGCTGCTGTGCGTTGAGTCCCAGCAAGCGCCCGGCTGCCGCGGCCGCGCCGAATCCGCCGCAGGTGCTGGTGGAATGCCAGCCGCGCTGCTTGAACGCCTGATAGCCGCCACCGCCATCCATGGCGCGGCGCGCGATGTCGTAACCGATGACGATGGCTGTGAGTAATTCACGTCCGCTGGCGCCGGTGCGCGCGGCAATGCCCAAAGCAGCGGGTATCACCACCGAACCGGAGTGCGCGCAGCCGCCGAAATCGTCAATCTCGCGCGCGTGCACTGCCGCGCCGTTGGCGAGTGCGGCCAGCGGCAGCGGCGCTTTTTCAGCAGTGCCCCAGTAAATTGAATCACCGCCGCCGCCCTCATTACAGCCATTGGCCTGCGTCATCGCGCGGCGAATCTGCGCGACTTCCCCCGTGCCCGCGCCTGCCATCGCGCAGCCCAGCGTGTCGAGCAGCACCAGGTGTGCGAGCTTGCGAACATCATCGGGCAGATCGTCGTAGCGCAGGCTTGCTGCGTATTGCGCGAATTGCCCGCTGATCAACGTGGCGTGTTTTGGGTCCATTGCGGTGTTCCTAGCCGACACGCAAGGCGTCGATCAGCTCTTTCATATCCGGCAGCGTCTCAAACCGCGAGCACAGCGCTACCACTTTATCCGTCTTGGCCTGCCCCAGCACATCTGTCGCGAGCAGGCGGAATTTATTTTCGATGTCGGCATCGGTAGGCGTGAGGTAACGGCCGCGCTCGCTGCGATCAACCACCGCCGAATGCGATTGACCATTGCGCAGCTTGAGTGTCACGCGCGCCAGACTGCGCGCCGGATACAGCCGCTCGTACTCCTCGTTCTCGGTAATCCTGACCTTGCTGGCGTTGGCACGGATCACCGGGTCGCACAGCACTTCAGGACGAAATCCCGGCCCCAGCAGCGCAGCGGGATCGCGCTTGCACACTGCAACCGCGAGGCAATACGGCAGGCTTGCGCGCGCGGCGACATCGTTTTCGGGGTGCACGGTGTTGAACACAGCGGTGCGCTTCATCGCATCGACGTGAATTTCAACAATGTCTTCTGCCTGAATGCTGTGCTGCGTGATGAGATCAAACGTTGCATCGAGCGCAGCCGTGAGTGGTCCCACCGTCGCATAATGTTTGGTGACGATGCCGCTGGTGATCTCCCACTGCGTGAAGCGCGTGACGTTGGCCTCTTCAGTAATGCCTTCGGTGAGTCTTTCCGGCAGCGTTTCATTCGCGAGCACCGGCAGCCAGCCGCCGATCACATCGCGCATGCCCTTCACGCCGCGCGCCGCCATCTCCGCCGCCACCAGCCCGGCGGCGCAGGATTGCCCGCCGAGCAGCCACTTGACGGTTTCGCCTTCTTCGTTGGCGCGCATCATGGCCGTGGGCAGGAGATTGAGCGCGATGCCGATGGTGTTGTCCATCGCCGTGGCGTCGAGTTTCATCAGATGCGCCGCAGCGACTGCCGAGCCGATGCCGCCGAACAAACCGGGCGTCCACCAACCGCGATAAAACGCGCTCGGGAACAGCGCGCGGCCGAAACGAATTTCGATTTCGTAACCTGCGACCACGGCGGCGAGTACCGCGCCGCCGCCGCGACCCAGCTTCTCGGCAAACGCCAGCGCAGGCGGCACGATTTCATTGCCCGGATGACAGGTGCCACGCGGCGCAGCATCGGTCAGCTCCAGGCCGTGCATGTAGGTGGCGTGCGCCATGCACACGTGCGACACCGTGGTTTTTTGTCCGCCCGGCAGCAGCGTGGCTTCCGCGGCGCCGCCCTGCGCCAGCACATAGTCACGGATTTGAGCGGCGATGCCCGCGTCGTAACCTGCAACCAGACAGCCGATGGTGTCGAGCATGCGCTGCCTGGCGCGCATCAGCACATCGGCGGGAAGATTCTCGAGGCGCACGCCGGCAGCGGCACGTCCGAGCAGCGGTAACACATCCTTGCAGGCGGCGTGACTCACCAGTATTCCTTTATGTTGCTATGGGCAAACGAATCTATCCAAACACCGCTATGCCGTCCATCACAAGACCGCACCCTGAACTCCCGCATGACCGCCGCGCTACGGCGCCGCTACCGGCGTGGGCATGGGCAGCGTGTAACCGTTTTCGCCAGCGACGCGGCGCAGCACATCGGGGTAATCACTGATGACGCCGTCGACGCCGAGCGTCAACATGCGGCGCATTTCGGACCCCGAGTTCACTGTCCACACCACCACCTTCAACCCCAGCGCTTGCGCTTCCTGCACGCAGGCGGCATCAACATCGGCTGAGCAGGGCGACCAGATTGCGCCACCTGCCGCATGGATCATGCGCGGCACGGGGTTGCCAACTGAGCCGCCGAACTGACTGACGTGCAAACCGGCGTTCCACGGCGAAGCCCCCGCCCGGGCGCAAATGTTGTCCATGAAAGGTTGTTGCGCAGTCAGGCAGGCGGTTTTGATTTCCGGTGCTTCGCGTTGCACCACCGCCAGCGTGCGCCAGTCAAACGACTGCACTGTCGTGCGATGCGTTAATTCATTGTTTTTAATCACTTTTATGAGCGCTGCCGCAAAGGCGTTCGGGGTCACTGTGCGCTCCGGATACAACGGCGAAATTTTGCTCTCGATGTTAAAGCGCACGCTGTGATTACCGGCCTTGCGCGCCAGCGCGAACACGTCTTCGAGTTTCGGCATGCGCGTGCCGTCGATGGCTTGCTGACGTGGAAAGCGCGCAGCGTAATCCGATGCCGGATCAATACGCCCCACATCAAAGCGTCGCAGTTCATCGAACGTAAATTGCGAAATCGGCAGATCGGCGCAGTTGATCCAGCGGCCCGCGTTTTCTCCCGCCGTATCGCGCGTAATATCGGGGTTAAGTGTTGAATCGTGGCTTACCACCACCACCTCGTCGCGTGTGATCGCGCAATCGAGCTCCAGTGTGGTCACACCGATGGACAGCGCGCGCGCAAATGCCGGCAAGGTGTTCTCCGGCATCAGCCCGCGCGCGCCGCGATGGCCTTGAATGTCAAGCGCAGGTGTGGACGGCATGCGCCCATTTTGCCATGATGCGGCTACAATGAAATTGGGATTAAACAACCACTGGCTGATACGAAATGCAAACGCTCAAATCGTGGAGTTCGAATAAATGACAGACACCTTGCGGCGCCAACAACTCGGCATCGCCGTCATCGGCGCGGGACGCATCGGCACCATGCGCGCGCGTCTGGCAGCACAGCATCCAGCGGTGAATTTCATCGCCGTCTCCGATTTGAATCGCGACGCGGCGCAGACACTGGCAAACAAAGCAGGTGCACAGTTTGTCGCCGGCAGCAACCGTGAGGCGATCGAGCATCCGGCGGTCAACACAGTGATTGTGTCAACCAGCGAACATGAACATACCGAAGCGGTGCTGATGGCGCTGGCGCTGGGCAAAAGGGTGCTGGTGGAAAAACCGATCGCGTTAAAGCTCGAAGATGCCGATCGTATGCTGCGCGCGCTGGCTTCCAGCAGCGGCAGTCTGCATGTGGGCTACAGCCGGCGCTTCAAGCGCCGCTATCTGCTGGCGAAAGAGCAAATCGCGCAGGGGCGTCTGGGCACGATAACCGGCATCTCGGCGCGCATTTACAACTCGCGCGCGCAGGCGTTTGCAACGTTGAAGCGCGATCCGGGCGCCACACCGGTGGTGGATTCGCTCACCTACTACATTGATTTCGTAAACTGGTGGCTGCCGCATAACCCGGTGGTTGAAGTGTGGGCTCGCGGACAAGGCGGCGTGATCCGCGACGCCGGTTACGCGTGTGACGACGTGACCTACGCCGTGCTCACACTCGCCGACGGTGCGCTGGTGAATTGCAACGTCAGTTTCGCGCTGCCGGAGAAATATCCATCATTGGGTTATTGCGGGCGCATTGAAATCATCGGCAAGGACGGCGTGCTGCTTATCGACGACGATCATATGGAACAGTTGCTCTACACCGAAAAAGGCATACCGCACATTTATCTGCCAGAGGTGAGTGTGAACATGGCGTTTCTCGGCAGCTCGGCGCCCGGAGACTGGGCGGCGGGCGATTTTTGGGGGCCACTGGCAAATGAGACACGCCAGTGGCTGGATTACGCCGCCACCGGCCACGCCTGCTCGCTGACCACGCCGCAGGAAGCGCGCAACACCCTTGAAGTGACGTTGGCCATCGAAGAGGCGGTTACCAGTGGCGAAACCGTGCGTATCGCGCGCTGACGTTTAATCCGCACCACCCAGATATTCGATACCCAGCACATATTCCAGCAGCCGCCACCCGGCAGCGGTTTTGACGAAACAGGCGCGATGCTCAACGGCGCTGCGTATATGCTCATCGGGTACATAACCATCGTGAGCGCCAAAGCGGATTTTCACCCACCGCTGCTGCGCCTGCTGCTCACTGTCGGCCACTTCCCAATCGCGCACCGCGACGATATCGAAACTCAGTCTGCCCAGCGTTTGTGCGCCGTGCGAAGGCGCGTCTTTGACCAGCGCTTCTTTCACCACGATGGCGCCGCTGTGGTACGGGTCAACGTCGTTCAGCGGCCATTTGATCGGCACATAGGGCGCACACAGCAAACGCGCGCTTTTGGGAGGCTGATACCACGCGCTGCCCAGTTGCAATATCACGGACAGCTCTCGCAGCAGTTGGTTGTCCTTGCCGTCCAAATCCCATTGCTTACGAAACTCCGCGATGCCGCGCGGCGCCTCCAGGGCATTGAGCACATTGGCATCGATGATACCCGCCAGCGCGCGCCGGTCACCGCGTTGCAACACCTCCAGCAGCCATGCCCGGAACTGCACCCAGGTCGGGTCCACGGCGCCCTCGTCCACCAGCGGCAGTTTGCGCAGCGGCCGCGGTTTGGCACCGGCCGCCGCCGCCGCGGAGGGCTTGCCCTCCGGTGTGATGACGGGCTTGCCCTCCGGTGTGATGACGGGCTTGTCCTCCGGTGTAGCGACGGGCGACTGCGCGTGCGCGGGCAACAGTAGCGCCCATGCCAGCGCGGCAGCGGCGACTCGCCCCGAGCAGGATGGATGCCAAAGTTTCATAGGTCTGGACATGCTGTGTAATACACCTCTCACCGGAAGGCGCTTATGGTAAGCGCAGCGGGTGCTGGATACAACCGCCCGGCGTACCCGGCGTTCATTCGGCTCATGCGCGCGCGGTGCGCGGCGCGACGGTCGAGCGCGGCGGCGAATCAAGCGCGGCAATACGCCGGGCGTCATCCAAGGCTTCTTGCAGCAACCAAGCGCGAAACGCGGAGATCTTGGGCAGCTCAGCTGCCGATTTTGGACACACGATCCAAAAAGCATACGGCACTGCGAGGGCTTGCGCGAACGGCCGCACCAGGCGCCCGCAGATCAGGTCCCATGACGCGAGCGCCGTGCGCGCCAGTGCGATGCCCTGGCCGTCGACTGCGGCATCAATCGCCATGCTGGCCTGATTGAAAACGACGCCGTGCCTATGGTCAATGCTGTCGACGCCATCGACGCCCACCCGTTGCAGCCAGTGGGTCCAGTCATCCGTGCCATTGGTGTGGAGCAGCGTGTGATGCCGAATGTCTCGCGGCAAGCGCAGCGCGCCACGTCCCGTCAACAGCTTCGGACTGCACACCGGAAAAAGTTCTTCGCTACAAAGCCGTGTCACATGCATGCCGGGCCACTGCCCGTCTCCGTGACGGATTGCGAGGTCGATATCTTCGCGCGCGAAATCGATGTGCTGAAGCGAGGCGCTGACGCGTAAATCGATTCCGGGGTGCGCCTCGGAAAAGCGCCTGAGCCGGTGCACCAGCCACTTAGCGGCAAAATTCGGCGATGTGGTGATGGTTAGAGTCCCGGACTTTTGCCGCTGCAACAGCTGCTCGGTGCCCAGCGCCAGGCGGTCGAACGCGTCGCGCACCACCTCCAGATAGGCTCGCCCCGCATCCGTAATCACCAGCCGCTGACGTTCGCGATGAAACAAGCGCACGCTCAGTTCGGCCTCGAGCGCCTTGACTTGCTGGCTGACCGCGCCTTGCGTCACGCACAGCTCGTCAGCCGCCTTGGTGAAGCTCTCCTGTCGTGCAGTGGCCTCGAACGCTTTAAGCGCATTGAGGGAAGGGACGCGCCGTCGCATGAAGGTGCTCAGATCAATAGAAAATCTATGGCTGGGGAGAGAAAGGATGTTTTGCGCATATGCCCAGTATGCCTGAGAATTCGCCGCAAAGGTAGACCGCTTAGGATTTTGAAGATTCGCAATAATTCTATGGTAGTGCATTGTAAGCGCAGGCGCTTGGCCGCCGCAAATGGCAGCTGAGTTGCCTGGCCGGGTTTTTTGCAGACACCCGGGACTCAAGGACGATTCCGTCTCAAGCGCTGCTCCTATCTCACCCGAGAGGAGTATGTTTATGCGTAATGGAATCGTCGCAATTCGTAGTGGGTTGATTTTGCTGTTTACAACGGCCGCAATGACAGGCTGCGGCATTGATGGGAATGCCGCGCACAGCTCGCCGGCGGGCCGCACGGATAGTGCGGATCTACGGCTGGACTCGTACGGCATGATCGAGCGCGACGCTCTTCGCGTCAGGAAGGACGCGCTACGCAACCGGCTTTGGGTGCTTGCGCTTGACGAGGTGCGGATTTATGACACCACCAAAAACCGGAAACGGTTGCTACGGAAAATAGAATTGCCGCACTGGTCGGTTGCTCAATTCACCTGCAATCCCGACATGGTGCTTGATCGATCGGGATCCGCCATCATCTCCAGCAACGCGCAATCGATGTTATTGCTGATCGATGCGGACAGTTTCGAGCTGAAGACGCGTGAAATCAGACTGCGCGAACGGGAGCAATGGGAGACGGGATTTCGTGCGCTCACGTTCGCTGCGGACGGGTCGCTGCTGGGGTTGGCTTCGATGGGCGAATCATTGTGGAAAATCGACGTCACCAAAGCCGATGCCCGTATGATCAAGCTCGGCAATAATCCTCCGCTGGACATGTGCGCCTTTACCACACCATTACTGAATGACATTGAAAGGAGTCAGCAACCATGATTACCCCTGATGCGGCAACGCTATCCTTCGATCAGGACTCCCCCGGCGCCTTGCCTGCGGGCTGGCGCGCCGGCGTCACCGGCCGCGGCTCGCCACAGTGGGCGGTGGCAACCGACGCCACCGCGCCCAGCACACCCCACGTGCTCAAGCAATCGGGCAGCGGCACTTTTCCCTGGTGTGTAAGGACGGATGCGTCGTTCGCCGACGGCCATGTGGAGGTCAAGTTCAAGGCAGTCTCCGGGCGCGAGGATCAGGCCGGCGGATTGGTGTGGCGCTTCAAGGACGGCGACAACTATTACGTTGCGCGCGCCAATGCGCTGGAGGACAACGTGTCGCTTTACTACACCCAGAACGGCCGCCGCAATACGCTGAAGTATGTCGATGCGCCGGTGCCGGGGAATACCTGGCACACCTTGCGCGTGGCGTTTTCCGGCAATCGCATGCGCGTGATCCTTAACGGCAAAGCTTACATTGAGATGGAAGATGCGCACTTCGCGGAGGCTGGCGCGGTCGGCGTGTGGACCAAGGCAGACAGCGTCACACTGTTCGACGATTTCGCATACAGCGCCGCCGCGCGATAGCCCGGCTTGACAGGTATTATGAGCGATGATATTTACTACCAACCGGGGACTTCAGCAGCCTCCCCGTCTACAGATGCTCTCCCGCATCCAAGGCTCGCTCAATTGTCGCGGCAACGCTGCGAAGGAGCCTTGTTATGAATGCTATGAATTATGCCATGCACCCCCTGGGCTGCGATCCAACAGCCCTTGATGGTCTTTCCGCGAAACTCGTCACCAGCCACTACGAAAACAACTATGGCGGCGCGGTAAAACGGCTGAATGCAATTCGCGCTCAGTTGGCGCAACTCGATTGGTCGCAGGCGCCGGTGTTCACAGTAAACGGCCTCAAGCGTGAAGAACTGATTGCCGCGAATTCGGCGTTTCTTCACGAACTCTACTTCGACTGCCTGGGTGCAAAAGGCGCTTTGAAGCCGGGCGGCTTGAGCGTCGCATTCACGCGCGACTTCGGCTCAGTTGAACGCTGGCACTCGGAATTCACGGCCATCGGCAAAGCGCTCGGCGGCGGTTCCGGTTGGGCGCTATGCTCGTGGTCTGCCCGCACCAACAGCCTGGTGAACCACTGGTCTGCGGATCACGCGCATTTGCTGGCCGGCGCCACGCCAATTCTTGCGCTGGATATGTATGAGCATTCCTATCACATGGACTACGGCGCCAATGCCGCAGCTTACGTGGACGCCTACATGAAAAATATCGACTGGGGAAAAGCGAACGAGCGTTATGCGCGCGCCGTTGAGCAGGCCACTATGAGTCTATGCGCGACCAGCGCTGAGATATTGAGCAAAAGAGACCGGGTTCAAGTCATTGATGTGCGCCGTGCCGCCGCCTACCAGACTGCGCAGGAAGTCATCGCCGGTGCGACATGGCAGGATCCCGAAAAGGTAGCGCAATGGTGTGACGCTTTGCCGCGCGGCAAGCCGGTGGTGGTGTACTGTGTCTACGGTCACGAGGTCGGGCAATCTACCGCTGCGATTCTACAAGCCAGGGGCATCGACGCGAAATTTCTCCACGGTGGCATCCACGACTGGAAGGCAGCCGGTCTGCCGATGCTGGCCAAATGACCGTCACGCATGGGCTTTCTGTCTTTGTAACGTGAACTATCTCTGGAAGCTGCGCGCTTATTTCCGCCAGGTCGCGGGCGAGCTCGTGCTCGGCTCGTTGTGCGGCATTGTTATGAATACGGCGGTGATTCTTCCGGCCATCCTTCTCGGCAATGCGATCGACAAGACCCTCGCGCTGGAGCGTGGGCTAGCGACGCCGCACGACGTGACGCTCGCTGCGCTGCTGCTGATAGCGGGCACGCTGCTGACAGAGGGGCCGCGCGTGTTGAAGCGCTGGTGGCTGATAACCGCCAACGCGCGCATCCGCGCCAATCTGCGCGCCGATGCCCTGCGCGGAGCGCTGTCGCGACCGCTCGCCGATCTGCACCAGACTTCCATCGGCGATCAGATGGCGCGCATCGTCGGCGACGCCGAAGTGCTCGGGGTCGGCCTGCGCGAGTTCACCATCGAGACCTGGGATACTGTCCTGTTCTCCCTTTCGTTCGTGGTTGCGATGTTGGTCATCGATGCGCAATTGACACTGCTGGCACTGGCGCCGGTGCCGCTGGCAATGATCATCGCCCATGCCTCGGGCCGCTGGGTGAGAGCGCGCACCATCCGCGCGAGGGAGGCGAACGCCGCGCTGACCGCGAGCATTCATGAGTTGCTGTCCGGCTTGCGCGTGCTGCGTTTGTTCGGCCGCGGTGCGGCGGCGACGGGCGTGATCGAGACGTTCTCGCAGGCCTTCGCCCAGCGCAACCTGAGCGCGACGCGCCTGCGCCTGGGCTTGCCGCCGCTATACAACACCCTGATGATGTCCGGCATCCTGTTCGTGATCTGGCAGGGTGGCGAGCGCGTGGTCAATGGCGCCATGAGCGTCGGCGTTTTCGTCGGCTACCTGGCGTTGTTCATCCGCTTTGTTGAGCGCGGTTTTCGCATTCCGCAGATGGTCAATTCCATCCAGAGCGGCGGTGCCGCCTACGAGCGGCTGGCGCCGATGCTGGCGCCGGCGCTGAGCGTAGCGCACGAGCCGCCATACGCATCGTTCAAATCCGGCCATGTCGCAGGAATCGGCAGCGGGGAATTGACCGGTAAGCGCGGCGGTTCCGGTGCGCTCGGCGCCACACTGAAAAACGTCACCTTCCTCTACCCCGGTGCGACGCAGCCGGCGTTGGTCGACTTCTCGCTTACGATTGCGCCGGGGAGCCTGGTGGCGGTGACCGGTGCGGTAGGCTCGGGCAAGAGCGCACTGGCGCGCGCCCTGCTCGGCATTTACCCCATCGCGTCGGGCACCGTGCGGCTGTCCGCAGCAGACGGCTCGACAGTAGATAACCAAGAGCGCCGAGGTCTCGTCGGCTACCTGCCGCAGGACGCGCATCTGTTCTCGGGTTCGGTGCGGGAGAACATGCTCATGGCGGCTACGTCGACACCAGCCGCATACCCGGATTTTACTGCGCAGGCGGTGCGGCTGGCGGCCCTGGACAGCGATGTTGCTCAATTCCCGCGTGGCATGGACACCGCGATCGGCGAGCTCGGCGTGCGCGTTTCCGGCGGCCAGCGGCAGCGCCTGGGCCTGGCGCGGGCGATCGCGGCCTATGCCCCGCATACGCCCGGTCTGCTGGTGCTGGACGACCCGTTCTCCGCGGTCGACGTCGAGACCGAGACGCGCATCGTCGCGGCGCTGCGCGAGGCCTTTGGGCCGCAGCAGCCCGCCCATCAACGCGCAACCATAGTGCTGTGTTCCCAGCGCCTCGCGGCCTTTCCCCTGGCCGATCGGGTGCTGGTACTCGAACACGGCAGCATCGCGGAGCAAGGCACGCATGACGAGTTGGTGGCGCGGCAAGGCCTGTATGCGCGCATTTACCGCGCTCAGGTACAAAGCGCGCGCAGCGGGCTGGCGGTGGTAACGGGCGGGGGCAAAACATGAGCGTCGTCGCGGCCGGCCTTCCCCCTACCCCTGCCACTGCGCGTGCGAGCTACTGGCGTCAGCTCGCCGCGCTGGTACGCCCCAGTCAGCGTAGGCTCATGGTCATCGCGCTGCTGGTATTGACCGGCGCGCTGTTCGAACTGCTGCCGCCCGTGCTCATCCGCTGGATCGTCGACGATCATCTGGCGGTCGGCAAGCGCGAAGGCTTGCTGGTATTGGGGCTGTGGTACCTGGGGGCGATGGTCTTGGGCCAGGGCCTCGCCTTCGTTTACGGCTACCTGGCGGCGTCCGTAGCGCAGGGCGTACTCAGCGACCTGCGCGTGAGGCTGTTCGCGCATCTGCAGCGCCTGCCGGCGGGCTATTTCGATCACACCCCCCTCGGTGACGCCATCAGCCGTTGTACGGCAGATATCGACACCCTGGACACCCTATTTACCAGCGGTGTCGCCACGCTGGTAGCAAATCTGTTTCGCCTGCTTACGATCGCGGCTGCAATGATCATCCTCAGCCCCATGCTGGCGCTGGCGGCGGCGCTGGTGTTGCCGCCGCTGATCGTCGTCACGCGCTACTTCCAGGTGCGCATACGGGAAGCGGAACGCGCCAACCGCAAAGCGGTGGGCGAAATGAACACCCACCTGCAGGAAACGCTGCGCGGCGTCGAGGTCATTCAGGCCTTCAAACGCGAGGCGGGCTTCGTTGCGCGATTCCGGCAGGTGCTCGCGCGGGTATTGCAGGCCGCGAACCGTGCCACGATTTATTCCTCCTTCTATCCGCCGGTGACCGCGCTGATGACCTACAGCGCCATCGCCTTTCTGCTATGGGCGGGCACGCGCGATGCCTTTGTTGCCTCTGGCGCCGTTGGTACTACGGGTACGTTGGGCATCACGATCGGCACGCTGATTGCGTTCGCGTTGCTGCTGCAGCGCTTTTTCACGCCGGTGACCGCGCTGGGTGACGAGTGGCAGACGGTGCAGGGCGCGCTCTCCGGCGCGGAGCGCATCTTCGAGGTGCTGGCGCTGCCCGCCGATCAGCAGCCGACGCCGTTGCTGTTGCCGACGCCGCAGCCGCAGCCGCCACCACCGCAGCAGCCGCGAACAGGCGGCCTCCTGTGCGAGGATGTCGTCTTCGGCTATGTGCCCGGCACACCGGTGCTGCACGGCGTGACCCTGCACGTTGCGCCCGGCGAGCACGTCGCGCTGGTGGGACGCACCGGGGCGGGGAAAACCAGCATTGTCCATCTCCTCGCCGGCCTCTACCCGCCGTGGCGCGGCACGGTTCGCGTCGCGGGACACGACCCGCGCGCGCTGCCGGACGACGAGAAACGGCTAACCTTCGGCATAGTGCCGCAGGCGGCGCAGTTGTTCAGCGGCACGGTGCTGGAGAATCTTACGCTCAAGGATGAAACGGTAACGGAAGTGGCCGTGCGGGAGGCGGCGGCCATCAGCGGCGCCGACGCCTTCATCCGCGCCCTGCCCGACGGCTACCACACCGTGCTGCGCGGCTCGGGCGGGGGCCTCGGCGTGCAGTTGTCGGCCGGACAGGAGCAGCTGCTGACGCTGACACGTGCGCTGGTATCGCGGCCCGCCGTGCTGTTGTTCGACGAGGCCACCTCCTTTCTGGACGGCGCCGGCGAGGCGGCACTGCGCGAGGCGCTGCGCGCCACCGTTCTCAAGCGCGGCGCGGCTGTGCTGACGGTCGCTCACCGGCTTGCAACGGCCAGAGAAGCGCACCGCGTGGTGGTGATCGACCACGGCCGCATCGTTGAAGATGGTGCGCCGGCGGACCTCGTCGCACGCGGCGGGCGCTTCGCGGCGCTGCTGGAACTGGAAGCGGCGGGCTGGGACTGGCGGGCAGCGAATTAACGAAACTCCTCCCGCTTCAAGGGGGAGCGTGCGCAGTGTGCGAGGGGGATGGGGTAATGGTGTTCAAATGTCACCCGATCAGTGTAAAGGATACTTTTACTAGCGCGGACCGCTAGCATAGAATCATCCACTTCATCCGCCGAATCAACAGCGCGCGTTATGCCTACGCGCTTATAACCGAAGTGAGGGAGACTCAATGGCGAAGGGAAAAAAGTGTGCGGTTACCGCGCCGACTCATGCGGATTCTAACGAAGACCAGCGAAAAGTCATTCCGCTCGACTGATCCATGGCGACCGAAACGACCGCTATCGCTATCTATGAAGGCCCCGGTGGCGCCGTTGAGGTGAGGCTGACCGGGGAGACGGTTTGGCTCAATCTCAATCAGATGGCTGAGTTGCTCGACCGTGATAAGTCTGTGATTTCACGCCACTTAAGTAATATTTTCCGGGAAGGTGAAGTGGAGAAGGAGGCAACCGTTGCATTTTTTGCAACGGTTCAACATGAGGGTGGACGATCCATATCCCGCCAGATCCTCCACTACAACCTCGATGCAATCCTGTCTGTCGGATACCGCGTCAATTCCAAGCAAGGCACGCGATTCCGTCAATGGTCCAGCCGCGTCCTGAAAGAGCATCTGACCCGCGGCTACACGCTCAATCAGCAGCGCTTCGAAGAAAACGCCCGCGAACTGGAATCCGCGCTGGCGCTTATCCGCAAGGCGTCCGGCAGCAGCGCGTTGACCACCGACCAGGGGCGCGGCTTGGTGGACGTCATCGCCCGTTACACGCAGACCTTTCTGCTGCTGCAACGCTACGACGAAGGCCTGTTGACGGAGCCGAAAGGAACGGCCGGCGGCGCGCTACCGCAAATTGCGGAGGCCCGCACGCGCATTGCGACGCTCAAGCAGGACCTGATAGCGCGTGGCGACGCCAGCGACCTGTTTGGACAGGAGCGGGAGACGGGACTCGAATCCATCCTCGGCAACCTCGATCAGAGTGTGTTCGGCGAGGCCGCTTATCCCAGCATCGAATCGAAGGCCGCGCACCTGCTTTATTTTGTCATCAAGAATCACCCGTTCAGCGACGGCAACAAGCGCATCGGCTCGTTCCTGTTCGTCGAATTCCTGAACCGCAATGGGCGTTTGTTCCGCGACGGCGTACCTATAGTCAACGATATCGGCCTGGCGGCGCTGGCGCTGCTGGTCGCCGCGTCCGATCCGAAGCAGAAAGACTTGCTGATTCGACTTGTAATGAACATGCTGACAGGGGGCGCGCAATAGCCGCGCCCAAGTCGCTGATCATTATTCAAAAGCATTCGGACACTTAGGCGCATGATCATGATGATGGGGAGTGCATGCTATAATTTTTGCCAAAATTCACACACGCACAGAAACGCGCAGCACCGAGCGCGACAGGAAACTCATGGCACGCATCGAAGTAAAATCAGAAATCACCGGTACCGTGTGGCAAGTCAAATCCAGCGTTGGCGACAAGGTCGAATCGGGTGACACGCTGGTGGTCATCGAATCGATGAAAATGGAAATCCCGGTGATTACCGAAGACGGTGGTGTGGTGAAAGAAATCCTGGTCAAGGAAAAAGACCCGGTGGCCGAGGGGCAGGTGGTCGCCATTCTCGAAGGTTGATGCATGAACCCTTTGCTGGATTTCAGCGGCCTGCCGCGCTTTGCGGACATCAAGACCGAACAGGTCACGCCTGCGGTTGATGCGCTGCTCGCGGAGTGCGAAGCCGTGATCGGGCGTGTCGCTGCGGATGCCACGCCCGCGACCTGGCGTGATTTTGTTGAACCGCTGGAAAACGCCAATGAGCGTCTCGGCCGCGCCTGGGGCCAGGTCGGCCACCTCAACGCCGTGATGAACAGCGCCGAATTGCGCGAGGTCTATAACGGCAACCTGCCGAAGCTCACCGCGTATTACACCGAGCTCGGGCAAAATGAAAAATTATTCAATAAATACAAACGCTTAAAATCAACTTCCGAATTCGCTGCACTGTCGCCGGCACAGCAAAAAATCATCGCCAATGAGCTGCGTGATTTTCGTCTCGGCGGTGCAGAATTGGCGGCGGATAAAAAGGCGCGCTTCAAGGCGATTTGCGAAGCGCTGTCGACGCTGTCGTCGCGCTTTTCGGACAATGTGCTCGACGCCACCAATGCGTTTGCGCATTTCGTTACCGATGAAAACGGCTTGTCGGGCCTGCCCGATGACGTGCGTCAGGCCGCGCGCGAAGCGGCGGGTAACGCCACTGAGGCTGACCTGACAGCCGAGAAAAAAGCCGGCTGGAAATTCACGCTGCATGCACCCTCGTATCTGCCGGTGATGCAATACGCCGATGACCGTGCGTTTCGCGAGTTGATGTATCGCGCGTCGGCTACGCGTGCATCGGAGTTTGGTCCGCCCGAATTGGATAACACCTCGCTGATCGCGGAAATCGTGACGCTGCGCCGCGAACTCGCGCAACTGCTCGACTTCAACAACTACGCCGAATATTCACTCGAACCGAAGATGGCGGAAACGCCCAGGCAGGTCATCGATTTTCTAAATGAACTCGCGCTGCGCGCCAAGCCCTATGCCGAGCGTGACCTGCAGGAGCTCAACGATTTCGCGCGCACGGAACTGGGCATGGCGAAACTCGAAGCGTGGGATATCCCCTACGCCTCGGAAAAGCTGCGCGTGGCGCGTTATGCGTTTTCCGAACAGGAGGTCAAGCAGTATCTGCCCGAAACCACCGTCGTGCCCGGCATGTTCAAGCTGATCGAAACGCTCTATGGTTTGACGATTGCGCCGACAGAAGCGCCGTGCTGGCACGCGGACGTGCGCTTTTATTCGATCCACGATAAAGCGGGCGCGCTGATCGGACAGTTCTATCTTGACCTTTACGCACGCAGCAGCAAGCGCGGCGGTGCGTGGATGGATGATGCCATCACCCGCCGGCGCACGGCGTCGGGGGTGCAAACACCGGTGGCGTATCTGAATTGCAATTTTTCAGCGCCGGTGGGCGGAACCTCCGCGAGCAGTGAGCAGGGACCCGCAAAGCGGGATGCGAACGTCCGCGAGTCGGAGTTAGCGGCCGCCTCGAATACGCTGCCTTCCAGCCAGTCGAACGGTGGCCGCCAACCGGCGCAATTCACCCACGACGAAGTGATTACGCTGTTTCATGAGTTCGGACATGGCCTGCATCACTTGCTGACGCAAGTCGATTACCTGGGTGTGTCGGGTATACACGGCGTGGAGTGGGATGCGGTCGAGCTGCCCAGTCAATTCATGGAAAATTTTTGCTGGGAATGGGACGTGCTGCGTCCGATGACACGTCATTTTCAAACGGGCAAGCCGTTGCCGAAGTCGCTGTTCGACAAAATGCTGGCCGCGAAAGATTTCCAGAGCGGCATGCAAACCGTGCGGCAGATCGAATTTGCATTGTTTGATCTGGCGCTGCATTCGAGCATTGCGCCCGGTCAAACCGCGCTGGACCTTATCCATGAGGTGCGCAAACGCGTAGCGGTGGTATTTCCGCCTGACTACAACCGCATGCCGAACAGCTTCTCGCACATTTTCGCCGGCGGTTACGCGGCGGGTTATTACAGCTACAAATGGGCGGAGGTGTTGTCGGCCGACGCGTTTAGCTTGTTCGAGGAACAAGGTGTGCTTGATCCCGCTGTTGGCGCACGCTTTCGCAATGAAATTCTTGCTGTGGGCGGCAGCCGTCCGGCGCTGGAATCGTTCAAGGCGTTTCGCGGGCGCGCGCCTTCGATAGACGCGCTTCTGAGACACAATGGAATGGCGGCGGCTTGAGGCCTGGTTTTGCGCTATGCTTTTGTTGATTTTGCGTGAAATGTGCGCCGTCAGCGCTGCAACGGGCCGGCGCCACCTATTTCAAATTTCACGCCTCACGTCTTACGCTTCACGAGGAGAATCATTATGCAAGGCGTAGCGAAAGTCCTGTGCTTGCTGCTGCTGGGTGCAGCCGCTGCCAACGCGGCCCAGTTGTATCGCTGGGTCGATGCCAAAGGAAATGTCGAGTGGCGTGATACGCCGCCGCCTGCGTCCGTTCCGACAAAAAATATTCAGCAACGGCGCGTCGGTGACAATGTGATCGGCACTGGCGAGGCGCCCTTTTCGCTGCAGCTTGCGATGAAAAACCATCCGGTAACGCTGTGGGCCACCGATTGCGGGGCGCCGTGTAACAACGCACGTGCACATTTGAATCGGCGCGGCACGCCGTACACTGAAAAGTCGCCGCAAGCGGAATTAGCCGCCTTCAAAAAACTTTCGCCGGCGTCGGAAATTCCGCTGCTGCAAGTGGGTGCAATCACCTTAAAAGGTTATCTGGAATCCGAGTGGGAAAGTACGCTCGACGCGGCCGGTTATCCGCGCACGGCGCTGGCAACGCGGCCCAAGCCCGCAGCGCCGCCCACAGCCAAACCCGCCGCCGATGGCGCAAAGCCGCCGGCGCAAGACGCTGTCACGCCGCAGCCCGGACCGACCACCGCAGCGCCGGGTCGTTATTAGTGCGCCTTAACTGAAATAATGCAGTAAAGACAATTCGGTATGCGCATAGCTACGTGGAACGTGAATTCGCTGAAAGTGCGACTGCAACACGTCACGGACTGGTTAGCCACGCATCAGCCGGATGTGTTGTGCCTGCAGGAAACCAAAACCGAAGATGCGAAATTTCCGCTGGAGGCGATCACCCAAACGGGTTATCAGGTGGTGTTCAGCGGGCAAAAAACCTACAACGGTGTGGCGTTGTTGTCGCGCATTGCGCCGGCGGAAATCAGCGCAGGCATACCCGGCTTGGATGATCCGCAAAAGCGCGTGCTGGCGGCAACCTATGGCGACACGCGCGTGATCTGCGTCTACATCCCCAACGGTGAATCGGTCGAATCGGACAAGTATCAATACAAATTGCGCTGGCTCGGCGCGCTCACCGAATGGTTGCGCGGCGAACTGCAAAAATATCCTCGGCTCGCACTCCTCGGAGACTACAACATCGCACCCGAAGATCGCGATGTTTATGATCCGAAAGTCTGGGAAGGCAAAGTGTTATTCAGCGCGCCGGAACATGCCGCATTCAAGGGACTGATCGAACTGGGGCTTGCCGACAGCTTTCGCCTGTTCGAGCAACCCGAACGCTCATTCACCTGGTGGGATTACCGCATGAACGCGTTCCGGCGCAAACTCGGCGTGCGTATCGATCACATATTACTGTCGCGCGCGCTCGCGCCCGCCTGCACTGCCTGTGCGGTGGACATAGAGCCGCGCAAACTCGAGCGGCCGTCGGATCACGCGCCGGTGTTTGCAGACATTACGAGTGGATGAAAGGAGAGAAAGGAGTATGCCCATGTTTCAGACCGACCGTTTCATTGAAGCATGCCGCGCGGCGCTGCAGGAAGCCGACGCCCATGCGGTGACCAATCTACTCGATCAGATCACCGCGGCGCTGCATGTCTATGGCGGTGATTTTTTCGCTACGCCGCGCAGCGAGTAGGATCCTCAAAGTTATGTGGAACGCCCGTACAATGTAGAGAACACGATGCGCGCGTTTGAGGCGTCCAACGCGCAGCTTGGCAAGTAGCGGATAACGTCCGCGCAAGGGCCGTCACCCATCAGATTGCGCGCAGCCCCAGGTGTTTCACGAACGGCTCGAAATTCCGGTCCGAAAAAAGTAACGGTAGGTTACGCGCGAGGCAAAAGGTCGCGATGATAACATCGGCTGTTTTCCTGACCGTGATGCCTTTCTTTCTGAGCATGCGGTAGTTGTCGGCAACCTCAACTGCGCGCGCGGCATCGAGCATTTCGTAAATCGTCAAATTCGTGAGCAATCCCTTGGCGACCAGATAATCGCGGTCGTTGCGAAACCCCTGCAACACTTCGACCAGGATCAAGTCGCCAATTGCCACCGGTTCAACGCCGAGCAAAGTGTCGAGACGATTCGTTTCCCGTGTGGTGCGGCCATTGAAATAATCAACCCAAACACTTGAATCGACCAAAACCATCAGTCAGTCCTCATGCGCTCAAGATCGTCACGCCACTTGAGCTTGCCGCGAAACCCCCGCAGCGCTTCCTGTTTTTTTAACTGTACCAGCGTCTTCAGGCCCAGCTCAACGGCTTCGCGCTTGGTCCTGACCCCGGTGGCCTTAAGGACTTCCGCAATGAGTTTCTGGTCAATAACAATATTAGTACGCATGGCACGCCCCGCGATGTGTATTAGTTCGCGCCATTATACACATCGACGCCTATTCGTTGGTGTCGATCCCCAACTCCTGCACTTTGCGCGTGAGCGTGTTGCGGCCTATGCCCAGCAGGTTTGCAGCCTCGATGCGGCGACCGCCGGTTTGCGCCAGCGCTTTCAGGATCAGCGCTTTTTCAAACTGCTTCGTCAATTCATCCATGATCCGCGTTTCACCGCGCGCAAGCCGTGCTTCGGCTTCGCGCTCCAGCGCGCTTACCCAGTTTTGATTTGCCAATGCCGGCGACTCGTCGCGTATCTCCGGCGGCAGGTCGTCGATTTCTATCTGCGCGGCCGGCGCCATCACGGTGAGCCAATGACACAGGTTTTCCAGTTGCCGCACGTTGCCGGGAAAATCCATGGTGGTCAGATACTTGACCACCGATTCCGAAAAGCGCTTGGCTTCGACATTAAGCTCGATTGCGCTCTTGCGCAAAAAATGCCGCGCCAGCAGCGGAATGTCTTCGCGGCGCTCGCGCAGCGACGGCAAGCGCAAGCGAATCACATTGAGCCGGTGAAACAGATCTTCACGAAACAGGCCCTGCTTCACGCGCGCTTCCAGGTCCTGATGCGTGGCGGCGATGATGCGCACGCTGGCCTTGATCGGCTGATGGCCGCCGACGCGGTAATAGTGGCCGTCGGATAACACGCGCAACAAGCGCGTCTGCAACTCGGCGGGCATATCGCCGATTTCATCCAGAAACAGCGTGCCCCCCTCGGCCTGCTCAAAGCGCCCGCGGCGCGTGGTTTGAGCGCCGGTGAACGCGCCGCGTTCGTGACCGAAAAGCTCCGACTCCAACAACTCTTTCGGAATTGCGGCGGTATTGATGGCGATAAACGGCTGTTTCACCCGCGGGCTGTGCCGATGCAGCGCGCTCGCCACCAGCTCTTTGCCACTGCCCGATTCGCCGGTGATGAGTACCGTGGCGTTGGATTGAGCAAGGCGGCCAATGGCGCGAAACACATTCTGCATGGACGGCGCCTGGCCGAGAATTTCCGGGGTGCTGTCCTGCACTTCCGCCGCGGCCTGGGGCGCCTGATTGTCACTCATGGCGCGGCGTATCAGTTCCACCGCGTTATCCACGTCAAAAGGCTTGGGCAGGTATTCGTAGGCGCCGCCCTGAAACGCAGTGACGGCGTTACCCAGATCGGAATACGCCGTCATGATGATCACCGGCAAGGTGGCGAAACGCTCGCGCACTTTTTGCAGCAGCACCAGGCCCGACTCACCGGGCATGCGTATGTCGCTGACCACCACGCGCGGGGTCTCGGTTTCCAGCGCCTGCAGCGCTTCCTGCGCGGATGAGAAGGCGCGGTGCGCGATACCCTCGCGCGTCAGGGCTTTCTCGAACACCCAGCGTATCGAGCGATCGTCGTCGACAATCCAAACAGGGTCTAGTGACATGACGGGCCTTTGTCCTGGCATAACGCCCGCGGGCAGGTTTTTGAATTCGGCTGCGACGATGGCGGAATACATGATGAAACTCCTTGCCCGCGACAGCGCGGGAAGCGGGGCATGAACCAATGACGCACCGCTATACGCGTTGCAATCATTGCAATGCGGCCGGTGCACTGTGCTCGGCGCTATCCGCCACCGGCAACAGCAGGGTGAAACACGTGTGTCCCGGCGCGCTTTCAAAAGAAAGCACGCCATTGTGCTGGCTGACAAAATTTTGCGCGATGGTGAGCCCCAGACCGCTGCCGCCTTCGCGCCCTGACACCAGCGGATAAAACACACGCTCGCCGATCTCGGGCGGGATGCCGGGGCCGTTGTCGATGATGCTGACTTCAATGGCAGTACGATAACGTTTGCGCGCCAGCGTCACCTGCCGCGCGGCGCGTGTTTTCAGCACGATCTCGCCGGGTGACACCTGGGCTTCGGCGAGCGCCTGCGCCGCGTTGCGCGCGACGTTAAGCGCAGCCTGTATCAGTTGTTCAACGTCGCCGTACACCTGCGGCAGGCTCACGTCGTAGTCGCGGCGGATGGAAATTTCCTTTTGATACTCGGCAAGCAACACGCTGCGCACGCGCTCCAGCACCTCGTGAATATTAACGTACGCGGGGCGCGCGACACGATGCGGCGCCAGCAGCCGGTTCATCAGCGCCTGCAGGCGATCCGCCTCTTTCATGATGACCTGGGTGTATTCGTGCAGCGCGGGATTTTCGAGTTCGCGTTCGAGTAACTGCGCAGCGCCCCGTATGCCGCCCAGCGGGTTCTTGATTTCATGCGCAAGGTTGCGCATGAGCTCGCGGTTGGCGACACTTTGATCAAACACGCGTTCTTCGCGTGCGATGCGCAGTTGCTGCTCGATCTGGCGAAATTCCACCAGGCAGCCGTCGATGTCATACGCGCTGTTGCGCTCAATGGGTGTCACGGTACACGCGAAATGCATGCGCGGGCGGCCGCTGACAGCGATCATCAGATCATGTTCGAAAAAACTGCAATTGTTGGTGCGCGCGTAGTGCAAAGCCGCGGCCAACACGTCGTGATCGGCAAACACCTCGGTAATGCCTTGTCCCACCATGTGGGAGCGGCTCAATTCCAGCAGATTTTCAGCAGCGGGATTCATATGGCGCAGCACCCCCGCGTTATCCACAAGGATCACCGCAGTTGCCAATAAATCCAAACCTGAAAGTGCAACGGGGGTCATGGTGGTGATATCTCACCCCCATCTGAGCAAAAAGCAGGCCAGCTTGGGAAGCTTAGCCGCGCGCCGGCCAAACGCCTGCGGTAGCGCTGTCGGCGCGCCGCTGGCAGCTGAGGCGCGGTAACTAACGGATATTGCTCAGCTCTTTTCTGAGATTGGCAATATTGTCTTCGTGCAGTTTGACTTTTTTCTGATACGGCTCGATGCGGTCGAGCATGCGTTGGGCATTGCGTTCGCTGCCCAAGCGGGTGTTTTCCTGCACCGCCAGTTCGAGTTTGGCGTCCTGCAGGTTTTTCTCCTCGTTGATCAACTCGGTTTCGAGGATTTTCTTGCGGTCGTTGTCGCGTGTTTGCTGCACCTGCGGCGTAACCTTGGGGAAACTCTCGGGCGACACTGACGGCCGCACTTCGCGCGGCGCGGCCTTGCCCGCCGGTGACGGGGGCGAAGAAACGATATTGGGTGTGACGGTTAATTGCTTGCAGCCCGTAGCCTGGGTTTTGATATTGGTAAAGCGTTTGCCGCCGCCGGGTTCTTCGCATTCCCAAATGTCCGCGTGTAATGGCCCCGCCAGCACCAGCAACATTAAAGCGCCAAGCAAACTTCGCATCGTTAACCCCATAAATTCATGACCTATGGCCAATAACGGTTTGCACTGTAGGCGGTTGACCGGACAACTTCAAGATGGATACGTAACTATTTGTTATTAAAGACTAATTATATTAGCACTGTTTTGGTGCGTCAAGGACTTCAAATTCTCACCGCAAAGGCGCAGAGAACTACAAAACCTACTGCACAAAGTAAAACGGCGATTCCTATTAAGGGATTCGCCGTTCCAAGAACTTCTTTGCGCCACCTCTGCGTCGAACGCTCACTCCTGACCTCTCTTCCAAAGGGAGAGAGGAAGCTCGAGCCTCCCGGCTTCGCCACCCTCGCTTCGCTCTCCCTCCGGGAGAAGGGTCGGGGAGAGCGTAGCGAGGGGGCCGAAGGCGGGATGGCGCCTTTGCGGTTGCTGTTCGGGTTTGACTTTACAAGCTGTAATACAACTGAAACTCCAACGGATGTGTGGTCATGCGGAACGCCGTGACTTCCTCCATTTTGAGAGCGATGTAGGCATCGAGCATGTCGTCTGAAAACACGCCGCCACGCGTGAGGAACTCGCGATCCTTGTCCAGATGCTCCAGCGCCATGTCGAGTGACGAGCATACATTGGGCACTTTTTTGGCTTCTTCCGGCGGCAGATCGTAGAGGTTCTTGTCGATCGGATCGCCGGGATGAATTTTGTTCTGCACGCCGTCCAGGCCGGCCATCATCATCGCGGTGAACGCCAGATACGGATTCGCCGTCGGATCGGGGAAACGCACTTCGATGCGGCGCGCTTTCGGGCTTTGCACGAACGGAATGCGAATTGATGCCGAGCGGTTACGCGCGGAATACGCCAGGTTAATCGGCGCTTCAAAGCCGGGCACCAGACGTTTGTAGGAATTGGTGCCGGGATTGGTAATGGCGTTCAGTGCCTTGGCGTGTTTGATGATGCCGCCGATGTAATACAACGCGAATTCCGAAAGACCGGCGTAACCATTCCCGCTGAACAGATTTTGTCCGGCTTTCCAGATCGATTGATGCACATGCATGCCGGAACCATTGTCGCCAACCACGGGTTTCGGCATAAAGGTCGCCGTTTTGCCATAGGAATGCGCGACGTTATGCACCGTGTACTTGAGAATTTGCAGCCAGTCGGCGCGCTTCACCAGACTGTTAAACAGCGTGCCGATTTCGCACTGACCGGGGGCCGCGACTTCGTGGTGATGCACTTCGACCGTTACCCCTTGTTCTTCGAGCGCCAGGCACATCGCTGAACGAATGTCTTGCAGCGAATCCACCGGCGGCACCGGAAAATATCCGCCCTTGACCGGCGGACGATGGCCCATGTTGCCGCCTTCGAAATCCTTGCCCGATGACCACGGCGCTTCGCTCGATTCAATTTTCACGTGCGAGCCCGACATATCCACGCTCCACGTCACCGAATCAAACACGAAGAACTCGGGTTCCGGTCCGAAGTAGGCGGTATCGCCAAGGCCGCTGGACTTGAGGTAAGCCTCGCCGCGTTTGGCCAGCGAACGCGGATCGCGGTCGTAACCTTTGCCATCGGACGGCTCTACCACATCGCAGGTCATGATCAGCGTCGGTTCGTCGGTGAAGGGGTCCATGCGCTGCGAATCCGGGTCCGGCATCAGCAGCATGTCCGAGGCTTGAATGCCTTTCCAGCCGGCGATCGACGAGCCGTCGAAGGCATGGCCGTCGGTGAACTTGTCAGCGCCAAACATTTTGCTCGGCACGGAAACATGCTGCTCCTTGCCGCGGGTATCCGTAAAGCGCAGATCTACAAATTTGACCTCGTTATCCTTTAGTAACTTCAATACATCAGCGGCGTTCGCCATTTTGTTGCTCTCCTGACCGGTAAGAATGTTTGAAACTGTGCGCGCCGTAAATCAGCACGATTAGTGATACCCATCTCAGCATGAAACATGCCAAGCTGATGCGCGGGAGTGGCATTGTGCCATAACGGATAAACCATCTAAACCCGGCGCTATTCGCACTGTATTGATGCGTTTGACGGAATTATCGCACTGATATGGAGCGTCGTCGCGCCGAGGCAGCAGATTTTACTGACGCACATCACAAAATCAATAATATCCTTTTAAAAACAAATAATTATGCAGACGATCCTCAGCGCAGCCTGTGTCTACTCCGATTGCACTGGAGCTACCTCAGGTAAACTCCAACCTTTACTCACTCACTGTGCCTAACGATGAACACCAACGATATCCTCAACACCGCCAAACTGCGTGGCCAACAATTGGGCTTGCCCTACGCGGGCGCGCTCACCCCCAAGGAAGCACACGAACTCATGCAGCATCACGCCAACGCAAAACTCGTAGACGTGCGCACGCGCGCCGAGTGGGATTGGGTCGGACGCGTGGCGGGCGCGATTGAAGTCGAGATCATGAGCTACCCGGGCAATCGTCCGAATCCCGCGTTCATCGAAGAGCTGGAAGAAAAAGTGCCGAAGGATGCACTGGTGATGTTCCTGTGCCGCAGTGGCGGCCGCTCGCACAACGCGGCGGGGTTTGCTACGCAGGCGGGCTACACCCATTGCTACAACGTGCTCGAAGGCTTTGAAGGTGATCGTGACGCCAACGGCCAGCGCAACAAAATCGGCGGCTGGCGCGCGGCGGGCTTGCCGTGGCTACAGGGTTAGGTTCACCGGAGCTTTTTTATGAAAGCCGCATTTGTCCTTTTCGACCGCATGACCGCTCTCGATTTCATTGGTTTTTATGACGCGGTGACGCGTTTGAAATCGATGAAGTTTCTCGATGACTTCGCGTGGAAAATCTGCGCCCAAAGCGCGCAAATAAGCGATGCTTACGGACTGAAAATTACCGCCGACACCGTGGGCGAATCGCTCGCAGGCTACGATCTGCTGTTCATCCCCGGTGGCTTTGGCACGCGCGCGCTGCAACACGATCGCGCGTTCGTCGACTGGATCGCCACCGCGCAAGATGTGCCGTTAAAAACTTCAGTATGCACCGGTGCGTTGCTGCTCGGCGCAGCAGGGTTTTTGAAAGGCAAACGCGCCACCACGCATCCCGGCGCGTATCAGGAGCTTGCGCCTTATTGCGCCAGCGTCGTGAGGCAACGCATTGTTGATGAAGGCGCCATTATCACCGGCGGCGGTGTCAGCACATCCATTGATCTGGGTTTGCATGTGGTGGAGCGGCTGGCGGGTGCCGACGCACGCGCGCGCATAGCGAAGCAGATGGATTATCCGTATCAGCATCACCTGGCGTGAAGGCAGATTGATATCAGCGCGCTAAACTGAAACAGGCAGCCTACTTGCCAAGACGCACTGTAAACGGCGCGTAAAAACGTCCTGCGCTGCCCACCGCTGTTGTCGCTGCATCGACGGCATTTGCCTCGAGAACAACAATCGCCCGGTAGCGCGTGGTTTGATGCAGGCCCACCGATTTCAGCCACAGCGGCTTTTGCGCCAGCGGCAGCGTGCGATCATCGCTATCGCTGTCGAGCGCATACACGCACTGCCCTTCGTTCACCACCGGCACGTCGACAGCACCTTCGAAAAGGTTGCGCGTCCATAGTTGATAATCGGCATGAAAGCGCGCGCTTTGACTGCCGCCGCCGCCGATGTTTTTGTAGCCCTGACTTTCGTAAACCGCGGCAGATTCCACCGAATACATCGCGAGAAACCGCGACGGTGTTTCGGCGATGGCCTTGAAACGCTGCGCGCTGCCAAAGCCCGGCACGCTCAGTAGTTTTTGCAGGTACCCCGTATACCATTCATGCCAGGCGGGCTCGGTTTGCGGATTCGCAAAGACATGATCGACCATATAAATCATAAGGGTTGCCTTTCGTGTGGGTTTGAATTTTAACCCGGCGTCGCGAACCGCGCGCGGGCTGGCGACAGCCGCCCAGCCCTTGTGTCAGAATCCGCTGCTACTATTTCTTTATGGCGGACTTCTCGTGCCCAACAAAACAGTATTCTGGTTCGAAGACGGCAAACGGCCGAACGTCGCCGATGCACTCGACAAAATATTCCGCAGACCGATCGTTCTTTGCGCACCGAACGTGGCATCCCGCGCGAAAGTTTCAAAGGCCGTAATGCGAAAGGCCGCACCGTGGGCCTGGTCGGCCTCGGCGAGGTGGGCACTCGTGTCGCGCGCATCTGCGGGCTCGGGCTGCAAATGCGGGTGATTGCGTGCGACCCCTATCTCACGGCGGAACAATGCCAGGCGCGAGGCGCGGCCAAAGTGGATATCGCGACACTGCTGGCGGAATCGCGATTCCTGTCGATGCACTGCCCGTACAACGACGAAACCCGCGGCATGATCGGCACGCGTGAACTCAATGCGCTGCAGGCGGACGCCATCGTGATTACCACGGCGCGCGGCGGCGTCGTCGATGAAGATGCGCTCGCGGCGGCACTCCAGTCGGGGCACCTTGGGGGTGCGGGCGTCGATGTGTGGAACGACGAACCGCCGCCGCTCACGCATCCACTGCTCGCGTTGAACAACGTGATCGCCACCAATCACACTGCCGGCGTCACCCACGATTCCCGGCACAACATGGCTGACTGGAATGCGCAACAGGTTGCCGTCATTTTGCGCGGAGAGCGCCCGCCGCGTCTGATCAATGCAGACGCCTGGGAGGGTTTTGCGCAGCGTTTCGAGCGCATCTTCGGCTTGCGTCCGCAAAAATCAGCATAGCGGGATGTGGAAACCACAAATTTTTGTGCTGCTCGTGGCGCAGCTACAGACTACGCTCAGGCCACATAATGCGCGCCCACGACGTCAAGCTTTTCCGACGGCGGAATCCCCATCGCAATCAGCGCTGCAATACCCGAAGCGCCCGCCGCTGATACCAGTATCCACGCCGGCGCAACAGTCTCCGCCAGCACGCCGCCCAGCGCAATGCCGCCGCTGATGCCCCCGAGCAAACAGGTGCCGCCCCAGGTAAAACTTTCCGCGAGCTTGCCTTGCGGCGCGAGGCGCGACAGCAGCAGCGACTGCGTGGCAATTACGCTGGCCATCGGGGCACCGGCAATCAAATTCACGACCAGGAATAAGTAGATATTGTTAACAGGGGCAACGATCAACGAACCGCCTGCCATCAGGCCCAGGGCAATCAAAAACTGTTTGCGCAGCGGCGCCTGCCAGTGCCGCGCGCCGTACGCAAAGGCGCCAAGCGCGCTGCCGAGGCTCGCCAGCGCCAATGCAATGCCGGCGACGGCAGGCGTGCCGCGCAGGGTGGCAAACGCGGTAACGCCCACTTCGTATAAGCCAAACGCCACCGAATAGAACACGGTTGCCGCGAACAACACCACCAGACCCGGTTCGGTGAATATGCGCCATCGCCCACCGTCGCTGAGCGGACGTATTTCCCAATCGCGTATCGCCGGGGTGCGGTTAAACCACAGTGTGCCGACGACTGCGGTGAGCGCTGCCAGCAGTACCGCGCCTTCGGGATAACCCGCCGCAAGAAACAGCGCCACCAGCGCGGGGCCAATAACGAACACCGATTCGACGATGACCGAATCCACTGAATACGCGGTTTGCAGCAGCGCCGGATCGGTGAGCGCGCGCGGATACAGCGTGCGCATGCAAATGGTGATGGGCGGTAACGCCGCGCCCGCAACATACGCGCACAGCGCGATGGCAAATGCATGCGCCTGCATGCTCACCAGCGTCACCAGCGCTGCCAGCATCAAAGGATAAACTAACGCGCACAGGCGCAGCACCGGGCGCGGCCCGGCGCGATCAATCGCGCGGCCGATCAGCGGCGCCACGCTCGCCAGCCCCAGCACGTAGAGCGCGCTCGCCACACCGGCGGTGATGAACGATCCCGATTTACTTTGCACCAGCAGCAGAATCGCAAATCCTGTAATGCCGATGGGCAGGCGTCCGGGAATCGACGCAAGCATGGTGGCGTGAATGGCGGGCACGCGAAACAGATCGCGATACCGATCCAGTAACATATTGTTTCTTAAATTACTCTTATGCTGGCCACGGCACTACACCCCAGTAGCTGGTGGCGAGTATCACCAGCCCGAAGACGATGCGATACCACGCGAACAGGGTGAAATCGTGGGAAATGATGTAGCGTAGCAGCCAGCGCACGCAGATAAACGCCGACACAAACGCGGTGAACGAACCCAC
>CAMATZ010000051.1:0-41811 GCA_945861275.1 Bordetella parapertussis | reverse complement strand
CCGATGGCTACAGCTACGTGGTGGTATTCGACAGCCATGCCACCAACCCCAGCCTGCAGAAGCACATTGCGTTCGACACCCGCCGCGACTTTGCGCCGATCATGCTGATTGCAACCTCGCCGATGTCGCTGGTGGTAAATCCCGCGACGCCCTACCGTTCACTCGGCGATCTGATCGCCGCCGCCAAAGCGCGGCCCGGCGACCTGATACTGGGCTCGGGCGGCATCGGCAGCCGCGGGCATCTGGCGGTGGCGTTGCTCGAGAGCAAGGCCGGTTTCAAAATCACCCAGGTGCCTTACAAAGGTACGGCGCAGATTACCAATGACCTGCTCGCCGGGCACATCACCATGCAAATGGGCACGGTGTTCTTCGTCTCGCCCTACGTCAAGGCGCAGCGGTTGCGCGCACTGGCGGTCACTGCCGCCAGGCGCGTGAGCCAGATGCCGGAGGTGCCGACGGTGGCGGAACAGGGATACCCGGGGTACGAGGTGCATTCGTGGTGGGGTATCCTTGCGCCCGCCGGCATACCGACGCCGATACGAAGCCGCATGCATGCGGAACTGGCCCGGGTGCTGGCTGCTGCCGATGTGCAGGAGCGGCTGGCCAATCTGGGCTTGTCGGTACGCGCATCCGCGCCCGCGGAGTTCGCCCGCTTCATTGAAACTGAAATGGAATTCTGGGGCAAGGTCGTGCGCGACAGCAGGATATCGGTGACGGAATGAAATTCGCCACGGCAGTCAGGGATGCCACCCTTTAAGCGCGGTCAGCGATTTACCGGTGAGATCCTTTATGAGCGCAACTTGTGCGGCGGCATCCTGCGGCCACAGGCCTTGAGCGGACGATCGCTCCAACACAGCGCATGCACTCGACAATGCGCTGGCACCCACATTCGACGCCGCACCTTTGAGTGCGTGCGCGGCATGAAACAGCGTTGTCCCGTCGTGTTCGTGGCAGGCTTGTGCCAACTCCTTTAGCTGCACGGGCGTGGCGGCTATAAATAGCGCGATGATCTCGCGCGTCACGCTGCGGTCTTGCTGATCAATTTCCGAGAATTGTTGCAGACGGCTCCAGTCTATCAGCGCCGTGGCGGGTTCGACGGAATTCGCGGCTTGCGTGCGTGTGGAGGACAGGGGCGTATGACTTTGCGGCGTGGAATCATTGGCTTGTGTGGTGCGCGGCGCGTAGCGCGCCAGCGTCTCTGCCACATCATTGATAGCCAGTGGCTTGCCCAGGAATCCGCGCATGCCTGCATCGGCGCAGTGCCGGCGGTCTTCCTCCAGCACGGATGCGGTGAGCGCAATGATGGGTGGCGCAGCATCGGCGTGCGCAGCGATGATTTTTCGGGTTGCCTCATAACCATCCATCACCGGCATATTGCAATCCATCAGCACCGCTGCAAAGCGACGGCCACCGGTTTTAAGCGACTCCGATACCAATCGCGCCGCCTCGAGGCCAGTGCTTGCGGTAGTGGCTTCGTAACCGAGCTTACGCAGCAAGGCCAGCGCTACTTTCAGATTCACTTCGATGTCATCCACCACCAGGATGCATTGGTTCTTGGACGGCGCAGGCGCTGCGGCAACCGGCACCTGTTGCGGTTCAGCGCCATCGCTCAGCACCCGCGTCAGTGCGTTAAACAGTTGCGACTGGCGATAAGGTTTGAGCAGTCGCGCATCAAACACTTTACCGGCGTCCCCGGCAGGCATGGTACCCGAGGTTACCAGCACGATTTTTGTGGGCAGCGCGCGCTGCCGCAAAATTTGCGCGAATTCCTGCCCATCCATGTCAGGCATGTGCATATCGGTTATTACCAGATCCACCGCTTGCTCTGCGATCCAGTCCAGCGCGGGGGCGGTGCGCTCGAACAGCGTGGTGTTCATGCCCCAACGATGCAGTTGCTTATCCAGAATCCGCAGATTCAGCGGCGTGTCGTCTACCACTACCACGGATTTGCCGGTCAAACCGGCCAGCGGCACGGCATCCGCCATCGCATTTGCGGGCGCTTGGGCGTGTTGCAGCCGCGCGCTAAACCAGAAGGTGGAGCCTTTGCCCGCCTCGGAGCTCAGGCCCACACCGCCCCCCATCAACTCGGCCAGACGCTTGCAGATCGCCAGCCCCAAGCCGGTGCCGCCATATTTGCGGGTGGTTGATGCATCGACCTGGGAAAAAGACTGGAACAGCGCCCCCTGCCGTTCCGGCGGGATGCCGATGCCGGAGTCTTTCACACGAAACTCAATCAGCGTGCCGGTGGCGGAATCCGTTTGCGCAGAGGCAGTACTGACATGGGCGCTCACCACCACCTGGCCCTGATCGGTAAATTTCACCGCATTGTTGATGAAGTTGAGCAGCACCTGGCGCAATCGCGTGACATCGCCGCGCACCCACGGCGGCACGTTGTCATCGAGGTCCGCAATCAGTTCCAGTCCCTTTTCGCGTGCGCGCGTGGCGGCTATTTCACAGGATTCTTCCATCGTCGAACGCAGGTTAAGCACCTCGTTCTCCAACTCCAGCTTGCCCGACTCGATTTTGGAATAATCCAGAATATCGTTGATCACGCCCAGCAACTGGTCGCTGGATACACGCATGGTTTGCAGGTAGTCGCGCTGCTCTGCGGTGAGCACCGTATCGGCAAGCAGGGTGGTCATGCCGACCACGCCATTGAGCGGGGTGCGGATTTCGTGGCTCATGGTGGCGAGGAATGCCGCCTTGGCGCGCGCGGCTTCCATCGCCAGTTCGCGCGATGCCACCAGTTCTTTTTCCTGCGCCAGCAGCCCGGTTTCGGCGGCGCGCGCGCGCGCGCTTTCTTGTTCAGCCTGGCGTTTTTCAGCCTGCAAGCGCACCGCCACGGCGTTGAATGCGGTGGCTACCTGACCCAGCTCATCGCGCGTTTCAAGCGTCAGTGTGTCCTCAAAATCACCCGCCTGCATGCGCGCTGACACCGTGTGCAGGCGTTGCACAATATGCATCACGCTGGAATAAAACGCCGCCAGCAAATAGGCCACCAGCAGCAACGACACCAGCGAGAACAACAGTATCCAGCGTTGCTGCCACGCCCGTTTGTCTATGCGCGCCTGCAGCAGTCCATCAAGCGACAGGATGATACGTTCGCCCAATGCAACGTTGTTCAGAATGGCCTCGGCAGTAAAAACATCCAGCCGCGCTGTGGTCTGGCCCAAGTCAGCGCTAGCGCCGAAGTCGCCGCGCAGGCCAGCCGCCAGCCGCGTTAAACCGATCTCGTAGCTGGCGGCGATTTCTCCGATGGCCGTCTTTAACGACTTGTCTGCCGTGTTGGCATAGGCCACTTTGAGCGCTTTGTCGTCTTGCAGTACGGCCTCTTGAATCATCCCGGCCAGACGCGCAATGTCCGCCTGTGCCGCAGCCGTCACTCTGTTGTCGTGCGCCACCGTGGCCAGCAAGGCGCGGGTCTGCACCAACAGGTTGGCAATGGCGGGCAGCTTGACCACCGCAACATCCATCAAGTAGTACGAATCGAGATCAGGATCCAGAATCAAGTTGGAGCTATCGCCAACATGTGCGGTCAACCGTTCAACATCCGCCAGCAATTGGCGGTGCAGATCGACGGCATTTTCCAGGTCTTTGCCGAATAGCGCCGCGCGCAGAAAACGGCGGTTTTCAAGCAGCACGGCCAACACGGTCTTGGTGCCCAACCTGGCGCCCAACTCGGCGTCTACCGCCTCTAACCGGGCCAAGGCATCGTCGATATCGGCCTGCTTGCGGATTAACTCGGGCCGCAGCAGGGCTTTGCCGTGCGCGTAACGCTGCGCTGCATGCACACCCTGGCCTATCTGATGCTGCAACTGGCGCACGGCACGCAGATAGCGCGTGCCATCGAGCTCTTTGCGCGCGAACTCAATGTTGCTGTTGACTTCCGCCAGCAAAAAATACATGACCGCTGCCAACGGCAACATGAACAACATACTGACCAGGGCAAACTTGCGCGGATAGGTGAGCCGGTCCATCACCCATCGGGCGGGCCTCAGCAAGCGCTGACGCCAGGTGGCTTTGGCAGCCTGATGCGTCAACGGTCGTTGGTTTTCACTCATCGATTCGCCTTCCGATTACTTTGGGATGCAGCGTGCAGTGCCGCGGAATTCGCAATTCCGCGCGCCCACGCCATACGTGCCCGAGCGTGCCCGATCTTCTTCGGCGACGCCACCGCGTCGTATATCAGAGCGAGCCGCCACGCGTCGTAATGTGCTCTAGCCACTGCCATGTTTCACCGATTTCACGGCGCAGCTGATCGACGGGCAAGTCTTTGCGCAGATGGTAATTCGCCCCCGCATCAAGACACACCTGCACCACGTCCAGACTCGACAGCACGCTGAGCATTACCACCGCGACCGTATGCGATCGTTTGCGAATCTCCTTGAGCGCGGCAATGCCGTCCATCACCGGCATGTTAATGTCAAGCAGCACGAGGTCGGGCGCTAGACGGTCAAAAAGCGTGAGCGCCTCACTGCCGTTGGCCGCCTCGCCCACCACCTCGCTGCCCATGGAGGTCATAAGGGTTTTTAGAAAGAGACGAATACTCTCGTCGTCATCAACCACCAATACCCTGACTTTGCGTTTTGCTTCCATTTTTCATCTCCCGCCTTGTAAATTGGACGCCAGGATGGAAACCGGAAATTTCACGTCTCTACTGCCTAAGCGCTCACTGGTGATACCGGCACAGTAAGCACCACAAGCATCCGCTATTTTTTCCACGATTGTCAATCCTGAATTCGATGCTTTTTGCGCCGCGGCAAGCGTTAATTGCGCTCTACCGCTACTGACAACACATCAATTCAGGCCTTGCTGCGTATCAACCGCTGCTGCTCGCGCTTCCAGTCTTTTTCTTTTTCGTCCTGGCGTTTATCGTGCTGCTTTTTGCCTTTGGCGAGGCCGATTTCGAGCTTGATGCGCCCGCGCGTGTAGTGCAGGTTGATCGGTATCAGCGTATAGCCGGCGCGTACCACGCTGCCGATGAGTCTTTTGATTTCTTCGGCGTGCAGCAGCAGCTTGCGCGTGCGTGTGGGGTCGGGGTGCACGTGCGTGGAGGCTGTAAGCAAGGGGCTGATATGCGCGCCGATCAGATGCAACGCGTCGCCCTGCACAATCACGTATGCTTCCTTAAGCTGCGCGCGGCCCGCACGGATGGCTTTCACTTCCCAGCCTTCAAGCACCATGCCGGCCTCGAAACGCTGTTCGACGAAATAGTCGTGGAAGGCTTTTTTGTTTTCGACGATACTCATAGGCCCATTCTACCAGTGTGACCGCGTTATTTGCCGTGCCCCAAGTATCCAAAACCGTGATCGTTGCATTTGCGCCCGAACAGATGTTCTGTCTGGTGGATGATGTCGAGCGTTACCCGGAGTTTTTGCCGTGGTGTACTGGCAGCACGGTGTTAACGCGCGACGGCAACCTGTTGCGCGCGACGCTCAACGTGGGTTTTCGCGGTGTGAAGCAAAGTTTTTCCACGGAAAACCGCAACACACCGCCGCACGAAATTACCCTGAAATTGATCGACGGCCCGTTTCGCGCGCTGAACGGCCGCTGGTGCTTCCATGATCTCGGCGGCAAAGGCTGCAAGATTGAATTCAATCTGGCGTACGAGTTTTCAAGCCGCGTGCTGGGGGCGCTGGTGGGGCCGGTGTTCAGTCACATTGCCGATACCCTGGTGGAGGCGTTTGTGAAGCGGGCTGAGCGGGTTTATGGCGGACGCTGATTTCGAGGTTGAAGTGGTCTACGCGTTGCCCGCGGCGCAAACCATGGTGCGTTTGCACGTCAGCGCGGGCGCCACGGTTGAACAGGCGCTAGCGCAATCCGGGCTGTTCGCGCGCTACCCGGCGCTTGATCTTGCAACAGCGCGCGTGGGCGTGTTCGGAAAAATCGTGACGCTGGATACGCTGCTGCTCGCCGGCGATCGCGTGGAAATTTACCGGCCGTTGCTGATTGAGCCTAAAGAGGCGCGGCGGCGGCGCTTCAATCTAAAACATAAATAAGGGCGCTGGAATTTCCACAGCGCCTGCATCATGCCGTTGGATACGGCGGCTCAAGGCTTGCAGTTCTCCGCCGCCAGACGTTCGCTGATCGGCAGTTCGCGCTGAAAATCGGCCTCTTCGTACATGGAGCGTTCACCTGTTTTGGGGTCCGTGCGCGTCATGCGTTGGCGGCTCCTGAGCGCAATCAGACTCGCCTGTGCCGACTCGCAGGCACGCTTGCGGTCCGCCTCATCGGTGGCTTTTTGCGCGGCCTTGGTTTCAGCTTCTTTTTGATCGATCTGGCGTTTGCGGAATTCCGCGTCACGGTCAGTGAGTGATTTGGGCACTGCCTTGTCTTTGCCGGCGGCTTTGCCGTCTGCTTTGGTGGCAGTGGCTGCGGCAGTCGGTTTGTTGGCGACACCCGTGTTCTGCTGCTGGGTGCCGCTGGGACAAGAGCTTGCGAATTCGATTTTGCCGTCCTTGCCCACGCACTTCATGATTTGCGCCGGTGCGGTGATGGCGGTGGCCGCCAGCAACAGTCCTGCGAGGCCGGTGAATACGTTTACAATTTTCATGTACGCCTCAATGTGGCATGTGAATTGCGTGTGAGATCCGGGTGACCATTGAAAAATATCCAATTTATTCAATGGCGTCAATCGATTAACGCAATACGCCCGATACGGTTTACGCGCCGCTTGTGCAGTTTGCGTATAATTCCCGCTTTGCGAAGGATCAAATGATGCGCGTGGTCCAAAAAGCCCTTACCTTCGATGATGTACTGCTGGTTCCTGCCCACTCCGCCATACTGCCGCGCGAAGTCAGTCTCACCACGCGTCTGACGCGCACCATCAGCCTGAATATTCCGGTGGTGTCCGCCGCGATGGACACGGTAACCGAGTCGCGGCTGGCGATTGCCATCGCGCAGGAAGGCGGCATCGGTATCATCCACAAAAACATGTCGCCCGCCGCGCAGGCGGCGGAAGTCACACGCGTCAAGCGTTTTGAAAGCGGCATTGTCAAAGACCCCTACACGGTAACCCCGGTGATGACCGTGCGTGACGTGCTGCAGATCACGCGCCAGCACAAAATTTCCGGCCTGCCGGTGGTCAGCACCAACGGGCGCGTGGTGGGCATTGTGACCAATCGCGACCTGCGCTTCGAGACCAATCTCGATCAGCCGGTTAAAAACATCATGACGCCGCGCGAGAAGCTGGTGACGGTGAAAGAAGGCGCTAGCCGCGACGAAGCGAAAGCCCTGATGCACAAGCACCGGCTGGAGCGCGTGCTGGTGGTGGGTAAAAATTTCGAGCTGCGCGGACTGGTGACGGTGAAAGATATTCTGAAATCGTCCGAACATCCGAATGCCAGCAAAGACAAGCTCGGACGCCTGCGCGTGGGCGCGGCGGTGGGCGTCGGCGAAGGCACCGAAGAGCGCGTCGAATCGTTGATCGATGCCGGCGTGGATGTAATCGTGGTGGACACCGCGCACGGGCATTCCTCGGGGGTGCTCAAGCGCGTGAAATGGGTCAAGCGCACTTATCCGCGCACGCAGGTGATCGGCGGCAATATCGCCACTGCCGAAGCGGCGAAAGCGCTGGCGGACAACGGCGCGGACGGGGTAAAAGTGGGCATCGGCCCCGGTTCGATTTGCACCACCCGTATTGTTGCCGGCGTGGGCGTGCCGCAGATTTCGGCGATTGATAATGTGGCCAGAGCGCTGGCCCGCACCGATATCCCATTGATCGCCGACGGCGGCATACGTTACTCGGGTGACATTGCCAAAGCGCTTGCCGCGGGAGGGTATGCGGTGATGATCGGCAGCCTGTTTGGCGGGACTGAAGAATCGCCCGGTGAAATCGAGCTTTTTCAGGGGCGCTCGTACAAAGCTTATCGCGGCATGGGTTCGCTGGGCGCGATGCAGCAAGGCTCGGCCGATCGTTATTTTCAGGAAATTGACGAACTCGATACCGAAAAACTCGTGCCCGAAGGCGTCGAAGGGCGCGTGCCGTACAAGGGCGGCCTGGTGCCGCTGATTCATCAGTTGATGGGCGGCTTGCGCGCGAGCATGGGTTACGTAGGCTGCGCCACCATCGATGAATTGCGCCGCAAGGCACAGTTCGTTGAAATCACCGCGGCAGGCATCCGTGAATCGCACGTGCATGACGTGCAGATGACCAAGGAAGCGCCTAATTACAGGGTCGAGTGAGTTGAGGCGTGAAGGGTGAAGAGTGAAGGGTGAAGAGGCACCCCCTCGCGGGTTTGACGTAGCCCTTTACTCTTCACTCTTTACTCTTCACTCTTCACTCTTCATGAAGTTAAACAGTGCACCAAAAAATCCTCATCCTTGATTTCGGCGCTCAGTATTCGCAGCTGATCGCACGCCGCGTGCGCGAAGCCAAAGTGTATTGCGAACTGCATCCTTTCGATATTGAAGAAGCGTTGGTACGCGAGTTCAATCCCAGCGGAGTGATCCTTTCAGGCGGCCCGAATTCGGTGTGGGAAGGTGATACGCCGCGCGCGCCGGATGTGGTGTGGAAGTTGGGCGTGCCGGTGCTGGGTATTTGTTACGGCATGCAGGCGATGGCTGAGCAATTGGGTGGCAAAGTCAGCGCCGGCAAAGTGCGCGAATTCGGTTACGCCGAAGTGCGCGCGCGCGGACATTCGGCGTTGTTCAGAGATATTCAGGATCGCACAAATTCTGAAGGGCATGGATTACTGGACGTGTGGATGAGTCACGGCGACAAGGTGGAGGTGCTGCCCAGCGGCTTCAAGGTGATTGCCAGCAACGCGGCGTGCCCGATTGCCGGCATGGCGGATGAAGCGCGCAAATTTTACGGCGTGCAGTTTCACCCTGAAGTCACGCACACCACGCAGGGTAAGGCGATACTCGATCGCTTTGTGCTCGGTATTTGTGGTCTGGCGGGCGACTGGAACATGCCCAATTATGTTGATGAAGTGGTCGCGCGCATACGTGCGGATGTGGGCAGCGACGAAGTCATTTTGGGGTTATCCGGCGGCGTTGATTCGTCAGTGGCGGCGGCGCTGATCCACAAGGCCATAGGCAAACAACTCACCTGTGTGTTCGTGGACAACGGCTTGCTGCGGCTCGATGAAGCCGGGCAGGTGATGGAAACGTTTGCAAAAAACCTCGGCGTCAAAGTGATTCACGTCGATGCCCGCGAGCAGTTTTTAGGCCACCTCAAAGGCGTGACCGATCCGGAGCAAAAGCGCAAGATCATCGGCCGTGAGTTTGTCGAAGTCTTCCAGCGCGAATCCGCCAGGTTGCCCCAGGCCAGGTGGCTGGCGCAAGGCACCATCTACCCCGATGTCATTGAATCCGCGGGGGCCAAATCAAACAAAGCGCACAACATCAAGTCACACCACAACGTCGGCGGCTTGCCCGACACGCTGCACCTCAAACTGCTGGAACCGCTGCGCGAGCTGTTTAAAGACGAAGTGCGCGATTTAGGATTGGCGCTGGGCCTGCCACGCGATATGGTGTTTCGACACCCGTTTCCCGGCCCCGGCCTGGGTGTGCGCATACTCGGCGAAGTCAAAGCCGAATTTGCCGACCTGCTGCGCCGTGCCGATGCGATATTCATCGATGAGCTGCGCGCCACGAAGGATGCCGATGGCAAAAGCTGGTACGACAAAACCGCGCAGGCGTTCGCCGTGTTCATCCCGGTTAAATCAGTGGGGGTCATGGGCGATGGCCGCACTTACGAACACGTGGTATCGCTACGTGCCGTGCAAACCACCGACTTCATGACCGCTCACGTCGCCGAACTGCCGCACAGCCTGCTGGCAAAAGTGTCGAATCGCATCATCAACGAAGTGCGCGGCATCAACCGCGTGGTCTACGATATCTCGAGCAAGCCGCCGGCTACTATTGAGTGGGAGTAGCCCCTCTGGAGGGCGGAGCAGGGGCCCCACGTTCTTTGTGGGGATGCGACCCCGTAAGAGGGGCGCTCGCGACACGCGAAACTTAGGAACTTGCAGCAAGCGGCTCGGAGCGAGCTGCGTCTTTGTAGGGCGGAGCAGGGGCCCCACGTTCTTTGTGGGGATGCGACCCCGTAAGAGGGGCGCTCGCGACACGCGGAACTTAGGAACTTGCAGCAAGCGGCTCGGAGCGAGCTGCGTCTTTGGAGGGCGGAGCAGGGGCCCACGTATTTTGTGGGGATGCGACCCCGTAGAGGGGGCTGTCGACGCCTATCGCGACCAATCGAAGCCCATCGATTGATACGGCCAATTCCGGATTTGTCGCGGCTATCGCCTGGCACCGGTTCGGCTACTCATAGTGATAACGACAAGACACGATAGCCAAATCGCGGTCATCGACGGCATAGACGAGCCGGTTCACGTCGTCGATGCGTCGTGACCAGAATCCAGAGAGGTTTTCCCGAAGGGGTTCCGGCTTGCCGATGCCCTCGAAAGGTTGCCGCATCGCATCTTGAATCAACGCAGTGATGCGCTTCAGCGTCTTTCGATCTTGTCCTTGCCAGTAGACGTAGTCAGACCACGCCGCCGGGGTCCAAACCAGCCGCTCAGGCATCAACTAGCGCCCGCATACGCGCCTTTCCCTTGCGCAACTGCTGAATCGACTTGTCTAGATGCGCGGCGTTTGCCGGTGTCTTCAATAGATGCACCGTTTCCATCCAGCTATTGAAGGTTTCAAGCGACATCACCACAGCGTCCGGGGAATCGCGTCGGGAAATCACTGCAACGTCTGCATCGTCGACGACCTGGTCGATGACTTGCTTCAAATTGTTTCTGGCCTCAGAGAATGAGATTACGCGCATAACTACTTGTCCTTTAAATTGTACAAGTCTATCGCACAAGAACACTGTTGCCAAGCACGTATTTCAACAAATCTTGCGCAGATTCGCGGGCGTGATAATGTGCGATTCTTGCGCGATTAGGTGTGTGAAGGTCATGCGCGTTTCGCACCGTCGAAATGCGCGGGCCAGGTTCACTGCCTGGCGTTTTGAACATCGCCGGCGCGCCTGTTGCCGCTGCGTGTCGGTCTAAGGAATTGAAATGAGATTGCGAGCAGTGTTCTGGACAGCAAGTATTGCGCTTTACGCATCGATCGCGCTCGCGCAAAACTACCCGAGCCGGCCGGTGCGCGTGCTCGTGCCGCTTCCTCCTGCCGGGGCGATGGACAACATCGTGCGCGCGGTCTCGCAGCGTCTCGCGCAGGGCATGGGACAGAATTTCATTATCGACAACCGCCCGGGCGCGGGCGGCAATGTCTCGCTGGAGATCGGTGCGGCCGCCGCGCCGGACGGCTACACCATTGTCGCGATCGCGCCTTCCAGCATCGTCTACCCGATGGTCTTCAAATCGCGTATCGATATCCTGCGCGATCTCGAACCCCTGTCGCAAATTTCCGCGCAGGGCTACATCGTGGTCGTGCATCCCGCGATGCCCGCGCGTTCGGCTCAGGAACTCGTTAAAGTCTTGAAAGCGAGCCCCGGCAAATACAATTTCGCGTCCTCGGGGGTTGCGGGACCGATTCATCTAACCGGTGAGCTTTTCATGGCTGCAACGGGGACCAGGATGACGCATGTGCCGTACAAAGGCTCGGCCTTGGCTTACACCGACATGATAGCCGGCACCATCGAGGTGGGATTTCCAACCGTCTATTCGGCATTGCCGTACATCCGTGCGAACCGGTTGCGCGGACTGGCCGTGACGACGTCGGTGCGTTCGCCCGCGATCCCGGAATTGCCGACACTGGCGGAGGTGGGCGTACGCGGCGTCGAGGTCGTATCGTGGTACGCATTGGCCGCGCCGGCGGCAACGCCGAGGGCAGTGATCGAGCGCTTGAGCAGTGAAATCGGTATCGCCGTGCGTCATCCGGATATGGTTAAGCGGCTGCGTGCGGAAGGCTCAGAGGCGGTTGCGAGCTCACCGGGCGAGTTGCGCGCGGTAATCGCGGCCGATCGCGAGAAATGGACGCGCGTTATCAAGGAGGCCGGTATTCGATTGGAGTGAGCAACGGCCGTGCCCTGGCCTTGCTTACGGTTTGCATGTAACGCAACTGGCATGGATGCAGACAACGCGCGGTGCGAAATTGCCACCCGTTGACCGGCTTGATGAGGGGGGATAGAGTGCCTGCATAGTAGCCCAGAGAGTTCCCATAGCGCTATGCAACCATGGTCCAGCATCCCAGGACAGGTAGTCCGCGCCGCACTGCTAGTGCCGGCGGCGATGCCGCTGCACGTACTGGCACAGGACGCCTATCCCGCCCGCCCGATACGCATCATCGTGCCGTCCACGCCAGGTGGCGGCAGCGACATCAGCGCCCGCCTGATCGCGCAGGAATTCAGCAAACGCTGGGGACAGTCGGCTGTCGTGGAAAATCGTGCTGGTGCAGGCACGATCGTCGGCACCGATCTCGCCGCCAAGGCGCCGCGCGACGGTCACACGCTGTTGATGGCGCCTGGCGCATTTGCCACCAACCCCTCGACCTATAAGAAACTGCCGTTTGACCCAGTGCGCGATTTCGCGCCCATCTCCCACGTGATGTCGATGCCGCAACTGCTTGCAGTGCATCCTTCCGTGCCAGCGAAAACCGTGAAGGCATTCATCGCGCTCGCCAAAGCGCGTCCGGGCCAGATACATTACGCGGCAGCGGGGCACGGCACATTGCCGCATCTGACCATGGAATTGTTTGCTAACATGGCGCAGATACGCATGATTAACGTGCCCTACAAAGGCAACTTGGGCATTGTAGATTTGCTCGGCGGGCGTATCGATGCGACGGTGTCGAGCAGCATGTCCGTGGTGCTGCCCCATGTGCGTTCGGGCAGACTTCACGCTCTGGCCGTGACTGCCGCCGCGCGCATTCAGGCGCTGCCGGATGTGCCGACGATTGCCGAGGCAGCCTTGCCTGGCTACGAAGCGCTGCAATGGGCGGGCCTGCTTGCGCCCACGGGGACGCCGCGCGAAATCCTGCTCAAGCTGCACAAGGAAACGGTTGCTTTCCTGCGCAAGCCTGAGACCATCGAATACCTTGCCCGGGACGGCAACATCGTCGTCGCAAGTTCACCGGAAGAATTTGCCGCCTTCATCAAAGCGGAAATCGCCAAATGGACAATCGTCGTAAAAGCCGCAGGCATTCAGCCTGAGTGATTACTCAGAATCTTAAAACAGTTTTGAATGCCATGAAACCGCTTAACACAGAGGAGCTTTCCTGATGCCGATCATCGATTCCCAGGTCCACGCCTATGATGCGAACACGCCGCAACGGCCCTGGCACAATGTGCCGAATTGGCCCGATCACGTCACCGGTGACGAGATGGTAGCGGCGATGGACAAGGTCGGCGTCGACGGTGCGATCTTCATCTCCGCCTTTTCCCTGTACCAGTACGACGCCAGCTATGCAGTGGAAGTGCAGCGCGCCCATCCCGGCCGGCTCGCCATCGTCAAGCCGGTCAATCCGGATGATCCGGCGGTGGCCGATGTCATCAGTGACTGGAAAAAGACGCCGGGCACGGTCGGCATCCGCATTATGCTGAGGAAGGAAGTGGGGCGCGACCCGAACGATCCGGGCCTCGACCGGATCGCTCGCGCAGCCGTTCGGCATGACTTCCCGGTCAACCTGTCGTGCGCCGGCAACCTGGACGCGGTGCCGGCGCTGATCGACCGTCACCCCGACACGCGGTTCATCATCGACCACCTGGGCCTTATGCAGCCCCGGACGCCGCCGGCCCCGCCGCACCCCTGGGCCGAGTTACCGAAGCTGCTGGACCTCGCCAAGCGCCCGAACGCGGTGGTCAAGGTCAGCGGCGCCTGCACGCTGTCCAAGGAGCCGTATCCCTTCCCGGACATCTGGGAGCCACTCGCGCGCGTCTTCGACGCCTGGGGTTTCGACCGCTGCCTGTGGGGCACCGACTGGACCCGCGCCTTCGCGGTCGTCAATTACGAACAGGCAGTCGAGCCCTTTCGCCTGACTGAGCGCCTGAGCGACAGTGAACAGGCGATGCTGATGGGCGGCGCGTGCGCCAAGGCCTATGGCTGGTCGCCGAAGAAAGGCTAGTTACCCATCTACCCGCCGCGCCGGCGCGCGGTGCCGGCTGTGCTGCCAACCCCACGCTGAAGCGCAAGGTTGGAACCCTTGCAATACCCGCCGAAAAATCTGCTGCCTCTAAATAGCGAGGTCGTTATGGTTGTAATTGCAGATGACTTTGTTGAAGGTATCGTCGTTGAAACGCATCGCGTCCTCACGGCCAACGAACGGCTGGTAGACAAACGCTTGCTCGTGAGGGAAGTACTGCCGGCGCGCGTCGATGGCGACAGCGACGACGGAAGCGCGTTTGTCGATGCGCTGCTCGTCATAACGCACCCCTTCCACCTTCACGCTGAGCGCGGTCTTTTGCCCTAACACCGATTTGCGACGGTGGAAACCAAAAGTAATCGAGATGCGCAAGTCCGGCGACGAATTGGCAAATGAGCCGTGCAGCGTCTGGCGATTGACGATGGTCACATCGCCGGGTGCGCAAATGAGTGGTATCGCGCCCGGCAATTGCTCGCTGCCGCCGTTTTCAGTAACCATCCGCTTGATATCGGCGCGCCCCTGCTTGTGGGTGCCGGGCATCACCCACAGGGCGTTGCCCACGGTGGTCGGGTAGATCTGCACCTGGTAATTAAAGCCATGTATGCCTTCGTTCCAATCGGGAGAATTCCAGTGCGTCA
This sequence comes from Bordetella parapertussis, assembly GCA_945861275.1. Taxonomy (GTDB): domain Bacteria; phylum Pseudomonadota; class Gammaproteobacteria; order Burkholderiales; family SG8-41; genus UBA5216. The sequence continues at coordinate 27,133 of CAMATZ010000051.1, read as the reverse complement.
CGCCATCCTGGTGCCAGGCAATGGAGCCACCGACTCGGGGTTGCTTGACGAAGATCACATCGTTAAACGGCACAAAATCGTCGCCATTGATCGACGCCGCAATCGCCAGCAGATGCGGATGCCCATAAACGCGCAGGCCCGCCGGCATGTACTGGCACATGCCACGCATGCGCAACACCACATACGCCGGCGCGTCCTGGTCGGGCGTGGGTTCGCTCATCTTGCTCGGATGGCGGCCGTCGGACACGTCCGTTCCGCCGGCGGGATCTGATAGCGGCTTGATGATCGTATAAAGCTCGCGCGCGGCATCAGCGCCGATCGCCGGCCGTCCCTGTGCGTCAACCCTGGCGCCCGGGGTGACCGGCGCCCGCTCCAGCATCACGCCCGCGTCGTGGCGTAACGCTTCGATTTCCGCTTGATCGATGACGCCTTCGAAAATATAGAATCCGTGTTTCCAGTAGGCCGCCAGAATGTCAGGATGCAGGCGGCCCTGCGCATCAAAGCGCACGGGCCCGCGGTTGCCGATCTCCTGTGCCAGCCGCACACCTTTCCGCTGGTAGGCAACCATGCCCTCCGCATGTTTGGCCCGAGTGGGTTCGCTGCGGGGTACTGTGACAGTGTCCATGGCGCATCTCCGCTAATCAGGGGTAGGCCGTCATCCTATTGTGCCGCCTGTGGTTTGGCAAATCTTTACGGCATGAGAAAGCGGTTCTAGTAAACTGTCCCCATTGATCAAAACCATGCAAGCGCGATTGAAAATCGAGTGGAAATAGCCAAGCAATCAACGCTCGAGCAGGGCTTTATGAATGAAGCCCTTGAGCTTGCCCGGCGTGCGGCGCTGGCGCGCGAAGTGCCGGTCGGTGCGGTGGTGGTGCAGGATGGCGTGATTGTGGGTCGCGGTTTCAACCAGCCGATTTCCCGCCGCGATCCCACCGCTCACGCGGAGGTGATGGCGCTGCGAGACGCGGCGCAGCAACTGGGCAACTATCGTTTGACGAAGTGTGACCTTTATGTGACCTTGGAGCCTTGTGGCATGTGTGCAGGCGCGATCATGCATGCGCGCATTGCGCGGGTGTTTTTTGGCGCAGCGGATGCCAAAACAGGCGCCTGCGGTAGTGTGGTGAATCTGTTTGGCGAGGCGCGCCTGAATCACCATACCGAGGTTGCCGGCGGTTTGCTGGCCGAGCAGTCGGCATGCTTACTCAAAGAATTTTTTGCGCGGCGGCGTCAATAAAATGTCTAGAATTGATATTAGTATTAGTTCGCAATCACTTGTTTTTAAAGACGAAATTAAAAACGAATGTTTGACGTATTCGATCGCCACCGCGAGCAAGGGCGCGGGAGAACAGTTCGGCAGCGAATGTACGCCGCGCGGCAAGCACATTGTGCGGGCGAAAATCGGCGGGGGGTGTCCGATGAATACGGTATTTGTTGGCCGCAGGCCTACGGGTGAAACGTACGGCCCTGAATTAACAGAACAATTTCCAGACAGAGACTGGATCCTCACGCGTATATTGTGGCTTTCGGGCTGCGAAGTGGGTTTTAACCGGCTGGGCTGCGTGGATAGCATGCGGCGCTACATCTACATTCATTCAACGCCGGATTCTGTCCCGATGGGTGCGCCGTCGTCTCATGGCTGCATACGGATGCGCGGGCGCGACATAGTTGAATTATTCGATCGGGTTCCCGTCGGTACAGTTGTATATATTGTTTAATATCAATTACTTACGACTAACACTCTGGTTTTTTAGCGCAGCAACGCCTGTTCCCGGCAGGATTATTGTTGCGTAGCATTAATTTTTCATTGTGCGTCGCAGAAAAATCAGCTAAATTGTGCGTTGCAACTAAACCACAATAAATCAGGGACGTTACATGCGGCTTAAGGACAAGGTAGCGATCATCACCGGTGCAGGGCGCGGCATCGGGCAGGCGACGGCGGTTAAGTTTGCATGCGAAGGCGCGAAAGTCGTGGTGTGCGATATGAGCGCTGACAGCGTGGCCGAAACGGTCAAGTTGTGTGAAGACGCCGGCGCGCAAACCCTGGGTGCAGTGGCTGATGTCACCGATGTGAAATCCTTGCAGGCGATGGTTAGGGCCACGCTCGCCAGGTTTGGCCGTATCGATTGTCTGGTCAACAACGCCGGTATTGTCGCCGACGCGCAAATGAAGAACATGAGTGACGAGCAATTCGACAATGTGATCGCCGTCAACTTGAAGGGTGTATTCAACTGCACCAAAGCGGTGGTTGATACCATGCTCGCCCAGCAGTCGGGGGTGATCCTGAATTCGTCATCCATTGTTGGTCTGTACGGCAATTTCGGTCAAACCAATTACGCGGCCGCCAAGTTCGGTGTGATCGGCATGGCCAAAACCTGGGCGCGTGAACTGGGCCGCAAGGGCATCCGTTCAAATGCCGTTTGTCCGGGATTTATTTCCACCACTATCCTCGCGACGATTCCCGAGAAAGTTATCAGGGCGCTCGAAGACAAAGTGCCGTTGGGCCGCTTGGGCAGACCCGAAGACGTGGCGAACACCTTCGCGTTCCTCGCATCGGATGATGCCAGCTACATCAATGGCGCGGTGATTGAAGTGAGTGGCGGACTGACCATTTAGCGTCAGTATGGTTTAGCCGTTCATGCTCCGGCATGTTCGCGCGCCGTTGTGCTATTACTAACGGCAGATGAGCGATACAACAACATTCCAGGTACAAGCCGTGCAATGGTCAGCATGCGCCGCCACGTTACAGGCATTGCGCCGCGCGGTGTTCGTGGTCGAGCAGCAGGTTCCCGAAGACGAGGAGTGGGACCAGCAGGATGCCGTCAGTCAGCATGTGCTGGCGATAGTGGACGGCGAGGCCGTTGGCACCGGACGTTTGCTGCCGGACGGTCATATCGGACGCATGGCCGTACTCAAAGCGTGGCGCGGACGCGGCGCCGGGCGTGCGCTGCTGCGCGAGCTAATCGCAATGGCGCGGCACGCCGGTTTTTCCGAGGCGGTGCTGCACGCCCAGACCCACGCGATAAAATTTTACGAAAAACAAGGATTTACGGCGGAGGGTGCGGAATTCATGGAGGCGGGGATTGCGCACCGCGTGATGCGGCTTAAGCTATAAGGCTGAAGCGCTGCGTGACTTCACCCAGAAATTTTCCGCGCCCGCCGAAGTTGCGCTCGCCGTAGTAAACCTCGTGTTGGCGATTGACGATGACGACGGTGGACGTGCGCGTGCCGTAGCGGTCATCCGCCGCAATAAATTTTGGCCCCAGTTTTTTTTCTCGCGCAACGCCCACGCCAGTGTCGGGCAGCGCATGCGCGGGCGCGACGTTGCGGTCGGCAAGCATGGCGAACAGTTTTTCGGGTAACGCATCGGCATCACCGGGCAGCAACGCCGCCAGTTCACGCCGGCCATCGCTGACTTTGGGCCACGGCGTATCGAGCAGATGATTGCTCAGGCCATGCACGCCGGGCGTAACACGCTCAATGCCGTTGCCGTAGTTCGACAAAAACCACAGTGCATCGCGGTCGCCCGCCAGCGTGCTGAATCCGGCGTATTGTGATTGCCGTGAGGCGATGATCTGCAGATAGGAGGGTGCGGCTTCGGTGCCGGTGAGAAAACCGCCCGCCAATTCGCCACGCGAACGCGGCGCCACGCCTTTGGCAGCGCCATCACGATAATTCGTCACCGCGGCAAAACGCCCGGCACGCGTGAGGCCCATCCAGGTGCCGCCCATTTCCAGATCACGTCCGCCATAAATATGCGGATGATCACTCCAGAACGCGGCCGGCGCAGCGGGTCGCCTGTAGGCTTCATCGCGATTGGCGGCGATCACCAACGGATACTCGATGCTTTCCTGAAATGCAAATAAAATCAAACACATAGCATCATTTTACGGGGTAGGGCAAGGCTTGCAATTGCAGCACCGGGCCGGCGGGTGATTGCCAGTGTGTCGTCGCATCCTGCAGGCCGCTGGTCTGCACCACGGCGAGCACCTCATGGTTGCCGGCATCTGCGCTCACCACGCTGACGATCATGCCGCAGGCTTGCTCACCAAATACCGGCGAATACAGTTTGTCGCCCGCCCGCGGGAGATCAGGGGCGACATTGGACGCGATGCGCGCACGCACCATGCGTTGCTTCACCTTGCCGAGGTAATGCGTGCGTGCAACGATTTCCTGACCGGGATAGCACCCCTTGTCGAAACTCACTGCGCCGAAAAGATCGAAATTCACAGTTTGCGGCACGAACTGTTCCTGGGTCGCGGCGACCACGGTGGGTATGCCGGCTTCGATATCGAGCGCGGCCCACAGCGATTCCGCGCTGGGGGATGTGACAGCGGTCAGCGCGGCTTCATGCCAGGCCGCGGCGGCGGGCGCCGCCACCAGGTAACGATCCACCGGCAATTTGACTATCGTTACACCGTTGCCGTGAACCACATCGTGCATTGCGGCGGGCGCGGCGCCTGCGATAGAAGCCAGCAGCAACGCTGCACCCGCACCGGTTACGCCAAACAAATCCTGCTCGGCGGACACATCCGTTGCTTTTACTTTGGCTCGCAGAATGTACATCGACAGCCGTTTGCGCACGGGTTCACACAGTTCGCGCGGCAGCATTAAGGTGTACGTGCCATCGCGTTGCCACAGCAGCAGGCTCGCCAGCAGCCGCCCTTTGGCGGTGCAATAGCCGGAGTATTGGCTGTGTGTTTCTGAAACAGCCTTGACGTCGTTGGTAAGCTGGCCTTGCAGGAACGATTGCGCGTCCGCACCGTCAAATCGCAACAAACCCGACGCAGTAATTTTGCACCAACGAATTTCTATAGCCACAGGTAGACTTAAAAAACCAAACAGCGCGCATTGTAGCCGAGCCATTGACGTTAAACGATGGCTGTAAATAATTGTCTTTGAGAACAATAGTTTATGTAGAACGCTGGATTGGGGGCAAGCGCCGCCGCGGTGGCATGGCAGGCGTATGATTAAGCGGTAAATTCAGCGATCACGTATCAGGAGCAGTGGGGAGCATGGTGAAACATCTATTGGTGGTGTGCGCTCTGGCGGGCTCATGCGCGCCCTTCAGCGCATACGCCGCTGTCGCTGACGGCGTCGATGCCTACAGCCGCGGGCGCTATGCCGAGGCGCGCAAGGAACTCACCGCTCCCGCTGAAGAAGGCGATGCGCAGGCGATGGCGTACATGGGCGAGATGCTGATGCGCGGCTGGGGCGGCGCGCGCGACGAGTTGAAGGCGCGCGATTACATCACCAGGTCACATGCCGCCGGCGATATCCGTGCCACGTATTTACTGGGCAGCATGCACATGAGCGGTAATCTGGTGGCGCGCGATACCAGCAAGGGCGCTGACCTGGTGCGCCAGGCGGCGGACAAGGGCGAAGCCGCTGCGCAAAACCTCATCGGTGTGTGGCTCGCGAACGGCGCCAACGGTTACCCCAAAGACGAAATCAACGCGTTGGCCTGGTTCAAACTCGCGGCGGATCAGAAAAACGCGGCGGCGATGCGCTCGTTAGGTGCGTTTGCCGAGTTGGGGCTGGCGGGCATCACGCAGGATTATCTGGTCGCGCTCGATTGGTATAAAAAATCCGGCGAGCTTGGCAATACGGCCGGAATGACCGCTGCCGGGCGCATCTACGCCATGGGGCACGGGGTCAGCCCCGATGGCGCCGAGGCGCTGAGCTGGTTGCGCCGCGCGGCGGCCTCAAACAACCACGAGGCGTTCCAGTGGATCGCCAACATCTATGAATTCGGCCGTGGTGGCGCCGCGAAAAACGCGGTGCTGGCTTATGCGTGGTACGCCGCAATTCCCGCCAACGCCAACGAACGTGTATTGAAAAGCAGCACAGCCGGCAAAGAGCGCCTGGCGCAAATATTGAGTGCCAGCGAGATGCAGGAAGCCGAAAAGCAATCCAAATCCGTGGCTGGCGCCAATGCACTGAGCATCATTACGGCGCAGATTTCCGGCAAATCCCGCGCCAGCAGCGGCCCGCGCGCCGGTGTCTACGGCAGCGGCGTGGTGGTGAGCGACGCTGGCGATATCGTGACCAACGCACATGTGATCAACAACTGCGCGCGCATCCGCATCCAACCGCTGGGCACACCAGTCAAAGTGGTGGCGCGCGACGCGCGCAATGATCTCGCCTTACTGCGTGCCGACAGTGCCGGCTTGCCGTCGGCGAAATTGCGCGCGGGCCGCACTGTGCGTCTGGGCGACGACATCATCGCTATCGGTTATCCGCTGAAAGGGGTGTTGTCGTCGGGGGCGGTGGTTACCACCGGCATCGTCAACGCCATGACCGGACTTAACGATGACACCTCGGCGTTTCAGATTTCCGCCACCGTGCAGCCGGGTTCCAGCGGCGGACCGATTTTTGATCGCAGCGGCAATCTCGTCGGCATCGTGCGCGCGCGCCTGCTGTCGACGGCACAGGCTAATCCGCAAAACGTGAATTTCGGCATTAACCTGGCCACGGTCAGTAATTTTCTGGATACGCATGCGGTCGGTTACCGCAGGGCGCAACTGACAGGCAAACCCGCAGAGACCGCTGATCTGGTGGAGCAGGCACGTAAGTCCACCGTGCAGGTGGAGTGTTATTAAGGTGCGCTTCAGCTTACCGCTTGTCAGGCGCATCTGCATCGCTGCGTTGATTCAGATCCTGGCCCGCCGTTGGCAATTGCGGTTTGCTGACGTCGTGTTCAATCACACGATACTCGCCGTCAACCACGCTTGCACCATCGCGGCCCGTTACCGGGCCCGCCGCGGACTGCGCGCGTTTGAGCTTGCGGATGGTCCACCACAAGCGCACGCCGATAACCGCCGCCACCAGCGCACCCACGGCCAGTGCCACGGTGAGGAAGAAAAACCCGAGTATCACCAGCGTGATGGTGGTCAGTGTGAGCAGTATGCGAGCGATCCAGCCGGGCTTCTCTACGGAGTGCAATGTATTCATACCGGCGCTCGTGAACGTTTGCGGATTGCAGTGTGCGCATTGTGATGAAGCCACCGGCAATTGTCGATCTTATCGTGACCAAAATATTGCGTAAATACAACTATTAACGCTACGATTGGTGTATGGCACGAGAGAATCAGATGCTGACCGTACTGTTTGCCGACATCACGGAGAGCAGCCGCCTCTATCAGCAACTGGGTGACGTTGCCGCGAGTGGCGCCATCACTGCGTGTCTCGCGGCGCTTGTCGATCTGCTGCCGCGCTTCGAGGGCCGCCTGATCAAGACGCTGGGTGACGCGGTCATGTGTGTGTTTCCCGATGCGGCTAAAGCGGTAAGCGCGGCAACCGAGATGCAGTCGCTGGTGACTTACGAGGAACCCGGCGGACAGCCGTTGCGTTTGCATATCGGGCTGCACGCGGGGCCGGTGCTGGTTGAGGGCAGCGACGTATTTGGCGATACGGTGAATGCAGCCGCATTTTTAACCAACGCTGCGATGGCCGAGCAGATCCTGCTGTCCGAGGCCACCGAAAAAGACTTACCACCACATCTCAAACCGTTCGTGCGCCCCTTGTTTCGCGCGGCGCTGAAGGGCAGCAGTGGCGAATCGTCGATATTCCAGGTGTTGTGGCGCTCCGATAACATGGAACTGACCGACGTTAACCTGCTGGTTTCGCGGGTGATACCCGGCGACGCCGGCAGTCTGGTGGTGGTGCTCGACGACATACGCAAGCGCGTGGACCGATGGCATCCGGGGCTGAGCATGGGGCGTGATGCCGCCAGCGATGTGCCGGTGCAGGATCATATTGCTTCGCGCCGCCATTGTTCGATACGTCTGACGCGTTCCAGTTTTTATCTGGTCGATCACAGCGTGAACGGCACCTACGTTACTTTTGCCGACGGTGACGAAATTCACTTGCTGCGTGGTGAAATCGTGCTCGAAGGCACCGGTGAAATTCGACTCGGCCGCAGCAGCGCGGAGGGTGCCGCCAGCACGGTGCTGTTCCGGCGCGATCGCCGCTCACAGTTCCGCGCGTGATTGCCGCTTATGGATCACTGTAAATAAATTTCATTATTTGCGCAAGGAATTAAGATAGCGCAGGCGTTCCGCGAAGCCCTTGAGTAATTCAATGCCGAACAGCGGGTTGCTGGTGACGAGTTGGGTGAAAGATTCGCGGTTGATGGTAAGCAATTTGCAGTCGCTGGTGGCCGTCACCGACGCCGCGCGCGGCGCCGAATCGACCAGCGCCATTTCGCCAAAAACACCACCCGGCCCGGCGGTTTCGACGGTTTTGCCCTGTATCGCAATGGCGACACTGCCTTGCAGCAGCGCGTACATGGACGCGCCGCTGGCGCCTTCCATAATGATGCTTCTGCCGCTGGGAAAAGAACTTATCGCGCCTGCGCCCAGCGCGTCGGCGATATTGTTCAGCAGTTTGCTGTTGAGCACACAGCCGGAGTTGGCGGCGGCGGCGCCCGCAAGTCCGCCGCGCATGCGCAGGATCGTCAACATCAGGCGCAGGCGCGACAGCATCATGTGCATGAGCATCAGCGCGAATTCGGGTTGGCGTGACAGCCCCTGTTGAAACTGCGCGGCTTCCAGCGCGATCAGCATGCAATCGGTCTTGGCGATGGCGGTGGCCGTGCGCGGCGCGCCGGTGATGACTGCCATTTCGCCGATAATTTCGCCGGCACGGGCGACGTCGAGCGATTTGCCGGCGATGGCAAGGGCAATCTCGCCGTGGATTACAAAATACATGCGGTCGCCGGCGGATCGTTCGGCCAGCAAAACACCGTCTTTTTTCAGCGTCGCGGGCTTGCCGTAGTTGAGAAAAAACGAGCGCGCGATTTCAATGTCGTAAACCGATTTGTCGGCTTCCTTGGTTTCAATGAAATCCAGATCCAGGTTTTCCATAACGGTTCCGCCAGAAGTTTACGCTACGCAACGGGTCATAGGGCTCACGCTGTCTTGAGGCTGCGGCAACCGGCTATTTTGCCACGCAGATAGTGTGCCGCAAAATCAATATCGGCATCGGTGTTAAAGCGGCCCACGCTGATGCGCATCACCGTGGCTGAGGGGTCACCGCCCAGCGCCGCGATTACATGCGAGGCCTGCCCGGCAATACACGCCGACGCCGAGGATATCGCAATTTCGCTGAGCAGGTTCAGCGGTAATTCGCAATCGCTGATGCCGATGTTCAGGTTGTTGACGATGCGCGCCCCGAAATCACCGTGCAGATGTATGCCGCGGATATCCCGCAGCGCCGCCCACAGCCGGTCGCGCAGCGCGCGTATGCGCGGCATTTCGGTGGCCATTTCCAGTTGTGCGATGCGAAAACATTCACCCATGCCGGCAATCTGGTGCGTGGCAAGCGTGCCCGAGCGCAGGCCGCGCTCATGGCCGCCGCCATGCATCTGGCTGTCGACGTGTACGTCGGGCGCGTGTCTTACATACAGCGCGCCGATGCCTTTGGGCCCGTACGTTTTGTGCGCGGTGAGCGACATCAAGTCCACCGCCAGGGCCTTGACATCAATCGGCAGCTTGCCGCTGGCCTGCGCCGCATCCACATGAAACAACACGCCGCGGCTGCGGCAGATTTTTCCCAGCGCCGCGACATCCTGAATTACGCCGATTTCATTGTTGACCAGCATGACGGAGGCGAGCACGGTGTCGTCGCGCAAGGCGGCTGCAAATTTTTCCAATGAAAGCAGACCGTTTGCCTCGGGCGCGAGAACGGTGACGGCAAAGCCCTGAGTCTCCAGCCAGTGCATGGTATCGAGCACGGCTTTGTGTTCGGTGGCGACAGTAACCAGATGTTTGCCGCGCTTGGGGTTGGCACTGAGGTTGGCGAATGCCGCGCCCTTGATCGCGAGATTATTCGACTCAGTCGCGCCTGAGGTCCACGCAATTTCCGCCACATCGGCGTTGATCAGCGCCGCAACTTGTTCGCGTGCGCGCTCCACCGCGCGCGACGCATCCTGCCCGAAACCATGCGTAGCGCTGGCCGGATTGCCGTACTCGCCCTTGAGATAGGGCAGCATCGCGTCAAGCACGCGCGGATCAAGCGCGGTGGTGGCGGCGTTGTCGAGGTAGATCGGCATTTGACTCCTGTGAAGAGGTGAAAGGGTGAAGGCGTGAAGGGGGCACCCCATTCACGTCTTCACTCTTTTACGCCTTCACGGTTATTCCGTTTATTCAACCCGCACCCCCGCCGCCTTGATAACTTTTGCCCATTTCACAAGTTCATCACGCACCAAGGCCGTGAATTGTTCCGGCGTGCTGGTGGTGGGTTCGGTGCCGAGTTGCGCGAAGCGTTCACGGATGTCGGGCAGTGTCTGGATGCGCGTGATTTCCTTGTGCAGGCGCGCGAGTATGTCTTTGGGCGTCGCCGCGGGCGCGACCAGTCCATACCAGATACCCATGGCCGCGCCGGGATAGCCGGCCTCGGCGATGGTGGGCAGATCGGGAATGCTGGCGATGCGTTTGCCGCCGGTGGTGGCCAGCAGTTTGATCTTGCCTGCCTGCATCAGCGGCACTACCGGTGGCACCCCGGTGAACACTATGCTGATCTGCCCGCCGAGCAAATCGGTGATGGCTTCGGCATTGCCCTTGTAGGGGACATGCTCAATGCGGGTGGTGGTGACGAGTTTGAACAATTCCGCTGCGAGATGCGGGCTGGTGCCCACGCCCGGCGAACCATAATTCAATTGGCCGGGGCGTGCCTTGGCGAGTGCGACCAGGTCCTTCACGGTTTTTGCCGGGATCGACGGATGCACTGCGATTACCGCCGGCCCGGTGGCGATCAGCGAGATGTAAGCGAAATCGCGAATCGGATCGAACGGCGTTTTCGCAAACAACAGTGGATTGGTGACGGAGGGCCCGGTTGCGCCGATCGTCAGCGTGTGTCCATCGGGTGGCGCCTTGGCCGCCATGTCCATGCCGATGGCGCCGCCCGCACCCGCACGATTTTCCACGATCACTGGTTGGCCCAGTGCTGCATGGAGCTTGGGCGCGATCAGGCGCGCCATGATGTCGATGGTGCTGCCGGGGCCATACATGACGATGATACGCAGCGGCTTCGATGGATAAGCCGGTGCCGAGCCTGTCGTGGCGGTTTGTGCTGCCGCGAATGAGGTCAGTGCCGCGAGCATAACGGCAAGCGCAGTTGTGAACGCTGGGTGGCGCATCATCAGTGCTTTGCGACTTGTTGCTGTGTCAGCGCGGCGATCACACGCTGACGTTTTTCTTCAACGTCCTTGGCGAAACCGGGATACTTTTGCTCGACAAAACCGGTGGCCAGCCCCAGTTTCAACAAGGCCACCGCGAATACCGCCGCAAGATCATCAAGGTCAGGACTTTTCCTGGCGAGTTCCATCGCTTCGATGGTTTCACCATACAATTGCTGGAGCGCGTCTTTGGTTTCCCGGTCTAACAGCATCATCGACATGGTGAATTCCGCATAGCTGCAAACAGCCATTGTAACGCCGGGCGCGCCGCTTGCGACGGTCAGCAGCGGTGAAAAACCGGATGAAAGCATGGCAAAATAACATGCCCACCATGACGCCATTCGACAAATTGGCCACGCACGGCCGTGCCACGTTTCGGCGCATGGCCCGCTACGAACCGGGCGCGGATGCGTCGGTGGTGGCGTGGGCGCCCGGTATCGACATTCGGGGCAGCAAGCATCGGCTACGGGTCGAAGAAGACTACCAGCCCGCAAACACTTACGATGTCGAAGCAGTTTGGGTGGTGTATATCGATCCGCCATGCCCGGCCGGCCTGCGTCAGATCAGGGTGCGCAGCCAGCCGCGAACATTCGGACCGTGGCTGTCCGCGGATCAGGTGTTGATGCGCGACATCGACGGCTGCTTTTTTCACCTGGATCTGGCCGCAACCCGCGGGCGCAAAATGGGATGGGGACTGCCGGCGCCGGATGGCAGGCGCTTCGCGCATGTGTATGGACCGGGGATCAAGATCACCGAGATGCAGATTCAGGACACGCGCACCGGGCATGTCTATCACACGGTCGATACCGGCAGTATCCTGGAGCCGATGGCATTCGACGAAAGCGGACGCGTGCTGGCCTGCTGCATGGGCGGCAATGTAGTGGTGATCGACACCCGTGATGCATCCCTCATCGAGGAAATCAAGCTCGATACCATCAGCGAGCGCGCCCTGCGCGTCAGCCTGCCGGTGAAGGAACGGCTGGTGATCCACACTGAAAAGGCCGCGCTGTATGAATTTTCAATCCGTTACTTTGATGCGCCGGACGATGATTGACGCTATAGCCAGCGTCTTACCCGCGAACAATAAGCCGCGTAAGCGGGGCCGAAGCGTTGCGCCAGTGCACGCTCTTCCGGAACGATCTGGTAGCGGTTGATGTAAGCGATAAACAAAACCAGCAGCGCGGCGTTGAGCGCATTGCCCAGCCACACGGCGAACGCTGCCAGCATCAGTAAATCGCCAAGATAGATCGGATTTCTGGAAATCGCGTAGATGCCGCCGGTGATGAGATGCGAGGCGCGAGATGGCCTGAGCGGATTTATGCTGGTTCTTGCGGCAATGAAGTGGCCAACGGCAAACGCCATTAACAGCAGGCCGATGGCGGCCAACACCAGCGCTGCCGCCACCTGGAAATCAAACTCGATTTTGCCGAAGGACAGCGTTCGATCTACGGCCCACATCAGCGCGCCGATGATGGCCGCTATCACAGGCGGTGGGATCAGCGGGTTCACGCGCCGCCGTGACGCCACAAGGCTATGCTCTCGGCAGCACGTCCGGATTCAGCAACTTCACCGGCTTTCCCGCTGCAAACGCCGCTGCCTGCTCGAATGCTTCGCCAAAATAGGCTTCGTAGGTGCCCGGTTCCAGCCACGCGCTGTGCGGGGTGCAGATGACATTGGGCATTTTCAGCAGTGGATGGTCGCCGTTTTGCACAGGTTCGTTTTCATAAACGTCGGTAGCGGCGAAGCCGGGGCGGCCTTTGTTCAGCGCTTCCACCAGCGCGCCCGGCGCAAATAATTCAGCGCGCGCGGTGTTGACGATGAGCGCGCCGGACTTCATGCGCGCCAAGTCGGCAGCGGTGATGATGCCGCGCGTAGCTTCGCTCATGCGCAGGTTGACGCTTAACACGTCGGACTGCTCAAAAAAATGCTGCCGCGACTGGGCGCCTTCGTAGCCGAGCGCGCGCGCGCGAGCGGCAGTGGCGTCGCGCGCAAAACACAACACACGCATGCCGAAGCTGGCCCCCGTTGCAGCAACCGGTTCGCCGATCTTGCCTAAGCCGTAGACGCCGAGCGTTTTGCCGCGCAGGCTCACGCTGAACCAGTCGCGCCATTTTCCCTGCTTCATTAACAGGGCGTCCTCGGCAATGCGCCGCACCGAGGCGAAAATCAATGCCCAGGTATGTTCGGCGACGGTGTAGGGCGAGGCGTGCGAACCGGCGCACACGGCAATGCCGTGATCGGTGCAGGCTTTGAGATCGACGCTGTGCGCGCTGCGGCCGGTTTGTGCAATCAGCTTGAGTTTCGGCAGTTGTTCGAGCATCGCGCGGGTGAACGCCGTGCGCTCACGCACGGCGACGATGATTTCGGCATCGCGCAGCTTACTAACGAGGGTTTCAAAAGTGGGGGCTACATCGCGCAGCACCGTCACCTCGTGTGCGGCCAGTTTGCCGAAGCATTGCAGCCGCGGCACCAGTCCGTGATAGTCGTCGGGGACTACGATTTTCATGATGAGCGCAAGTGTAGCATGCGCTCATCAGACACCAGTGACGTTGACCCTCCTAGCGCCGGTAGTGGCCGTCACCATAATGCCCACCGCCATAGTAGCCGCCTCCACCGTGGTAGCCTCGGCCGCCGTGACCTACCGGAACAACTATGCAGCCGGAAAGCAGCACTGCGATGATGAGGGCAACAATAACTTTGACTGCGTTCATGGCCTGGCCTCCTGAATAATTGTGGAAATCCACACTACCCATAACGAACAAGGTTTCAGGGGAGCGACACTGTGCCTGTAACAGAGCTATCGCGTGTGTAAGCAAATGTTTCGGTGCTATCAGTCCGTTGCGCCAAAATAGCCTTTCAAATCAACAAGGGGCACGAAAAATTGGAATTTGGCCCCAAAGGCAGGGTCATGGCGGCCACCGGCGGCAGCGAAGGCAGCGCGCGCGCCACGGTGCAGTGCTTTGCAGCGGAGGGCGTTGCTGTAACTATCCGCAGCCCTTGGTATCCACTGCAATCGTCGCGCTGTAGCGCGTGTAGGGGCGGCCGCCGGTGTGCGGCGACGGTAGCCACCACAGCGCCAGATTGTCGCGGCGGGTGGCCAGTTGCACGGTGCGGTGCGCGAGACTGCAGCGGTCCAGCGTGAGGTTGGCGTGGCGCACGCCGCGCGCCCATTGCGGAATCCATGCGGCCTGCGCCTTGATGCAATCCTGATAGGCCTCGTCCGCAAGCGCAGGGCCGCACTGGCCTTTGTCGGGGTGCGCGAGCCATACCACGCTACGGCGGGTGTCGATGGACGCGCGCGCAAGCACCGCGCCGTCGTTGTCGAGAAATTCGATTTGACCATTGCGCATCTGATTGAGCGTGCCGGTATTCGTTTTGTAGGTGAGATGCACCTCAAAGGTGGCGTGCGTGGCGGCGTGCCAATAGCCATAACCGGCGATGGCCGCCGCAGTAGCGGCAGCAATGGCAAGCGCAACTTTTCCGAGGAGCGGCATGGCACTCACACGCCGGGCACTGTTTTCAGGCCAGCGCTGCCTTCACTTTGTCCGGCGTGAATGGCAGATCGCGCATGCGTTTGCCTGTTGCATTTGCGATGGCATTGGCGATCGCCGCCACTGCCGGGCCTTGCGATCCTTCGCCCACGCCGAGCGATCTCTCGTTCGGCATGTTGATGATATGCACCTCCACCGCTGGCACGTCGTTAAACCTGAAAATCGGATAATCGGCCCATGAGCGCGTGGCGATGCGCTGGCGGTCGAACTTCACCTGCTCTTTGAGCGTCCAGCTTGCCGACTGAATAATGCCGCCTTCGATCTGGTTGACGATGCCGTCCGGATTGATGGCGAGGCCGACATCCACCGCCGACACCGCGCGCGTCACCTTTACATTGCCCGCGCGATCCACCGTCACATCGGCAACCACCGCGCAGTAGGCGGAAAGATTTTTGTATTGCGCGAACGCGAAGCCGCGTCCCTGCGTACCGTTGCCTTTTGCGTTGGGTTTCCAGCCGGCTTTCTGCGCAGCGAGTTCGATCACCGCGCGCGCACGTGGATTTTTCATGTGGCGCAAACGAAACTCCACCGGGTCGGCGCCGGCGGCAAGCGCGGCCTCGTCGATAAACGATTCCAGCGCGAACACGTTGGCGTACGCGCCCAGCGTGCGCAGCGCGGACACACGTACCGGCATATCGGTCAGGTAATGCAGCAGAATATTCTGGCGCGGAAAATCATACAGTGGCACAGCGTTGCGGTCGGCCGCGCCCGCAGGCTGCGGGCCGTTGTTTGGTGTCGATGGTGGAATGGGATTGGCGATGTGCCAAGCACCAATCACAAAGCCACCGTCGGGCCGGGCCATGGGCCGCGTGAAATGTGGATGGCTCCACGTTTCGTGCTGCCAGTTGACGATGTTGTTCGATTCGTCGAGATGCGCCTGCATTTTGACGACCATTGCCGAACCGAAGGGCTCCCAGCCGAACTCGTCTTCGCGCATCCATTGCAATTTCACCGGACGGCCAACGGTGGCGCGCGCCAGCAGAGCCGCGTCGCAGGCCACATCGTCGGCGCCGTTATGCCCGTAACAGCCGGAACCTTCAACGTGCGTGCAGGTGATGTCTGCGGGCTTCACGCGCAGCACCTTGGCAAGCTCGTTGCGCAGCGGAAACACTCCTTGACTGTGCGTCCACACGGTGTATTTGCCGTCCTTGAACTGTGCGACGGCACACGACGGGCCAATGGAGCCATGTGCTTGGAACGGGCGGGTGTATTCTGCTTCGATCGAAGTGACTTTGCCGCCGCTGCTGTTGGCCGGTACCACGGTTTTGATCACGGAATCGCGCGACGGCATTTTTTTCAGATGCTCGTACAGCGCTGCGCCAGTAGTACCACCGGTACCGCCCGGCGGCAGATCGGGTGTTTCGTTCCATTTCGCCGACGCGCGCAAGGCCTGCGCGGCTTTAATCGCCTGTTCCTCGCGCGTGGCGGCGACCGCCAGAAAACTGCCATCGCGCATGACCGCCTGCACACCAGGCATGACTTTGACAGCGGCTTCATCGACAGAAATCAGTTGCGCGCGATACGAAGGCGGACGCACCACGCGTCCGAACACCATGCCGGGCAGGCGCATATCCTGCACGTAGGCAGCGCCGCCGGTAACTTTGGCCGGGAGATCACGGCGTGGCACACTCTGGCCGATGATTTTGTGCTGCGACGGCGCTTTGGGTTTGGCCGCCGCGGTGGCTTCACGCTTGAGATTCAGGTCTTTGGCGAGTTCCCAATAGCTGGTGCGCACCGGACTTGCGCTGATCGCGCCGTCGGCGACGGTGAGCTTTTCAACCGCTACATTGAGCCTTTGTGCGGCGGCGGCAAGCAGCATGGCGCGCGCTTCGGCGCAGGCAAAACGCAGTGCCCCGCCGCTGTTTTCCACCGAAAGACTGCCCGCGGTCATGCCTTCGTTGGGCGTGCGCGCAGTGTCGGCGGAAACCATTTCGATACGCTCGTACGCAACATCGAGTTCATCGGCGGCAATCTGTGCCAGCGCGGTCAAAATGCCCTGACCAATTTCACATTTACCGGTATGGATGGTGACTTTGCCGTTGGCGTTGATACGTATCCAGCCGTCGAGCATGCGATTGGTGTTGAGACCGCCGGGCAGCGGCGCACGTACCGGGGCAGCCTGCTGCGCGATGGCGGCGGGGCCGGCAAGACTGAAGGTGGCGACGACGACGCCACTGTGTTTGAGAAACGTGCGGCGCGAGAGCGTGGTGGTGGTCATGATCAGGCCCCTTTGCTTTGGGCGGTGAGCTGCACTGAGCGCTGCACCGCGCGCACGATGCGATTGTGTGATCCACAGCGGCACAGATTGCCCGCCAGCGCCTGTTTGATTTGCGCAGCGGTGGGTTTCGGATTCGCATCGAGCAACGCTTTGGCCGAGATAATCATGCCGTTGGTGCAGTAGCCGCACTGCGCCGCCTGCTCATCGAGAAACGCTTTTTGCAGCGGATGCAGTTTGTCGAGCGTGCCCAGACCTTCGAGCGTGGTGATGGCTTTGCCTGCCGCATCCGCGCACGGCGTCTGGCACGAGTATCTCGCGCGCCCATCGATCAGCACCATGCAGGCGCCGCATTGGCCGAGTCCGCAGCCGAATTTGGGACCGTTCAGTTCAAAATCATTGCGCAGCACATACAGCAGCGGTGTGTCGGATTCAACGTTCACCGTGCGCGCCGCGCCGTTCACGCGCAGGTTGATATCAGGCATGTTGTAGACTCCTCCTTGCCGCTCGATGGCGGAATGCGGCTAATATAATCCAACTTTCTTCGTGCAGATAGACCCTGCCGTGGTCCAGGCCTTGATGAAGACATCACACCTCATGATTTTGCTGTCGGCGCTGGCCGCGGTACAGGCAGCGGGCGCGCAGTCGTGGCCGCTGCGGCCGCTGCGGCTGGTGGTGCCCAACGCGCCCGGCGGCGGGTCCGATACCGTGGCGCGCGTACTCGCCGAACGTCTCACGCCCCCGCTGGGGCAGCAAATCGTGGTGGAAAATCGCGCCGGCGCCAGTGGACGGCAGGCGGCGGAATTTGTGGCGAAATCCGCTGCCGATGGATACACCCTGCTGCTGGGCACCGGCGCGACGCTGATTACCGCGCGCGCACTCTATGGCAGGCTGGGTTTCGACCCGGAGAAGAGCTTTGCGCCGGTTGCGCTGCTCGCCAACACCGCCTATCTGCTGGTGGTGCATCCGTCGGTACCGGTGGCCACAGTGCGGCAGTTGATCGATCTCGCCAAGACGCGGCCGGGCGCGCTCAACTATGCGTCCAGCGGCGCAGGCAGTCCGTCGCACCTCGCGACCGAGTTGTTCAACGCCATGGCCGGCGTGCGCTTGACGCATATCCCCTATAAGGGCAGCGCACCGGGCACGCTGGCGGTGATGCAGGGCGAGTGCGATTTGATGTTCAGTAATTTCGTGACGGTGCAACCGCATGTCAAACTCAATCGCGTCAAAGCGCTGGGTGTATCCACCGCGCGGCGCACCGCGCTCGCGCCGGAGATACCGGCGATAGCCGAGTCCGGACTGCCGGGCTATGAAGTGTTGCAGTACTACGCCGTGGTGGTGCCGGCGGGAACCGCGGACAGCATCATCCGCCGTTTGCACGAGGAGATCGTGAAACACTTTCCCACGCCAGCCGCGCGCCGCCAACTCGCGTCACAGGGCGCGGAGATTCAGCTATCCACGCCACCTGAACTTGCCGCGCTTAACGCCCGCGAAATCGCCCGCTGGACGAACGTCATCAACGCTCTGGGCTTGCAGCCTGAATAGGAAAAATAGTGAAAATTTTATTGTCCGTCTGCGCGTGCCTGTACACCTGGGCTGCACACGCGGCGCTGCTCGAAGACATCGTGCAGATTCCTGTCGAGGTGATGGACGAGCACCGGCGCGTGCATCAGCAGATTATTACGCTTACGATTTTTCGCGAAGATGCGCGCGAAAAAGCCCCGTTTCTGGTGTTGAATCATGGCCGCGCGGGTACCGCAGAAGGGCGTTTGCAGCTGGGGCGCGCGCGTTATACGGCGAATGCGGAATACTTTGTAAGCCGTGGGTTTGCCGTATTTGTGCCTACGCGTGTGGGTTATGGCGTGAGCGGCGGCCCCGATGTGGAGGACACCGGCGCTTGCAATAACAAAGACTATGCAAGGGGTTTTGAGGCGGCAGCCCGGCAATCGCTGGCAGTGCTGGACTATGCGAAAAGTCAACCGTATATCGATATCACGCGCGGGTTGCTGGTGGGGCAGTCTTTCGGCGGCGCTACGTCGGTTGCGCTGGCAGCGAAGAATCCTGACGGCGTGAAGGGGGCGATTAATTTTGCGGGCGGTAGTGGCGGCAATCCCACAGGGCGGCCGGAAAATCCGTGCTCACCGGATTTGTTGGCGCGAACCTACGCGGACTACGGTAAATCCGCAAAGACGCCGATGTTGTGGCTGTACAGCGAGAACGACAAATATTGGGGCAAAGACTATCCGCGCAATTGGTTCGAGGCGTTCCATAAGCAGGGTGGCAATGCGCAGTTCGTGCAATTGCCGGCGAGCGGCCGTGACGGGCACAGCAGTTTTACAGCGAATCCGCGGGCGTGGAAACCGCCGGTGGAAAGCTTCATCAAATCTATAGGATTTTCCAACTGACGATTACAGTCCGCGAAATCACAACCGGTCTTCAATCCAATCCGCGATGTAATCAATTCCCACCTGCCGGTTGTCGGCCTGTGCATGATAGTGGCCGCCGTCTTCGGCGTTGAGTATTTTGAGATGCTTATCAGTTGAGGCAATGGCCTCAAAAAGTTTAGGCGCATTGGCGACTGGCACCACGGTATCCTCGGCGGCATGCACGATAATGAACGGGCAGGTGATTTTGCCGGCCACATCGACCAGTGAAAAATTTTTCGCTTTTTCCAGCGCCGCTTCGCCGTCATCGATGCAGCCCATGATCCAGCGGAAGTGAAACGCCGATTGCGGTGTGCCTTTGGGGTCGGCGTCCTGACGGCGTTTGATGTCGCGCTGCCAGCCGTGCAAATCCCAATGCAACGCGCTCATGCTGATGCCGCCACGGTAGCGTTTTTCAAACGCGGCAACGCGCGCGGCGTAGTAGCCGCCGAAGCTGTAGCCCATGACGAACACGCGCGCTGCATCGACCTCGGCGCGCGCAGCGACATAGTCATACGCCGCCGTGCCCGCCACTTCGTAGTCGTGGCGCGCGTACAGTTCGCGCAGCCGCAGTGCTTCACCCTGACCGGGCCCGTCGATGGCAAGTGTGTTCCAGCCACGCGCGGCGAATTCCACGCCGGCGAATAACACGCTCATTTCCTTGCAGTTGTCCATGCCGTTGAACACCACGATGGTGGGTGCGCGCCCGGCGCTGGCGCCGACGGTTTTATGCGCCTTCATGAAAAAAGCGGGCAGTGACTTACTTGCGTGCTCAGCTTCGAACGGCACTTCCACCCGCTCGACATTGGGATAACGCCGCAGAATGCCACGGGTTTGGCAGTCGATGGCGATGCGCCCCATCTCGCGTTTTTCCGGGCCGGGATGTATAAAACGCTCGGCGGTAAAATAATACATGCCGGCGCGCAGATAATAGTTGCCCGCGCTCATGCGGTGTCCCGCCGCCTCCGCGGCATCGGCACGCTGGTGCAGCCGCGCGCCCAAAGCGCTCCATTCCTCCCACCACGCCTGCGGCTCGGTTTGCCGCGCGCGCAGTTTTTCGCACACCTGATCGATTTCACCCAGTGCCACCGCGCCGTACGGCGCCATGCCTTTAGTGACGAGTATGGCGTTCGACCACACCATATTGCCGGGCAGGTGTTCGATCCAGGGGCCGTTTGCAGTCATGATTTTTCCTGGTCCAGAGTTTATTAACTAATTGTTTTTATTGAATATTTTACAACTTACGTAAAATATCTGCGCCCCTGGCCAGGGTTGCTTCGGATTTGGCAAAACAAAACCGCAGCACTTTGTGCGCCGGCGGCTGGCGATAAAAAACCGAAACCGGAATCGCCGCGAGGCCTTTCTCTGTTACCAGCCGCAGGGCGAGATCGGTGTCGCGTTCGTCACTGATGGCGTCGTAGGCGAGGTTCTGGAAAAACGTGCCGCGCGAAGGCAGCGGCTTAAAGCGCGAGCCTTGCAAACCTGCCAGAAAAAAATCGCGCTTTTTCTGATAAAACGCGGCCAGCGACAAATAGGCATCGCGGTTTTTCATGTAGTCGGCCAGGGCGTATTGCACCGGGCCGTTGGACACGAACGCGTTGAACTGATGCACTTTGCGAAATTCAAGCATCAGGTTCTTCGGCGCCAGCACGTAGCCCATTTTCCAGCCGGTGACGGCGTAGGTTTTGCCAAACGAATTCACCACAAAACTGCGCTCGGCCAGTCCCGGGAAACGCGCGACACTTTGATGCTGATGGCCGTCGAACACCAGGTGTTCATACACTTCGTCGCTGGCGATGATGATGTTGGTGTTGCGCAGCAGGCCTTCGAGCAGGCGCAGATCTTCAGCGGAAAATACACTCGCAGTCGGGTTGTTCGGCGTATTGAGGATGATCATGCGGGTGCGCGGGGTGATGGCGTTTTTCACCGCTTCCCAGTCGATGCTGTAGTCGGGGTAACGCATTTGCACGTAGACCGGGATGCCGCCATTGACTTCGACCGCCGGGCCGTAGCTGTCGTAGGCGGGTTCGAACAGTATCACTTCGTCGCCGGGGCTGACGAAAGCGGTCACCGCGGTAAAAATGCCATAGGTCGCTCCCGGCGTGATGGTGACTTCATGTTCAGGGTCGTAGGCCGCAGCATAAAGAAAGTGCATTTTTTCGGCGACAGCTTCGCGCAAGCCAATGATGCCTGCCATCGGAGGATACTGATTGAGACCCGAATTGATGTATTTGCAAAACAGCGCGCGCAGTTCCGGCGCGCAGTCGAAATCGGGAAAACCTTGCGACAGGTTGATCGCGTTGTGTGCGGTGGCGAGCCCCGACATCACGGTGAATATGGTGGTGCCGACGTTGGGGAGTTTGGAGGTGATGGGGTTGGGGTAGTCTTGCATAAGTATTTTGTTAAAAAATAGTTTATCCGCCCGTTACGCGCTTCGTCGCCAGCGCGTTCAAGTCATCGATGTAGCCTTGCAGCTTTTGCTGCAGGTGCGCGCGTTGCTGCGGTGTCAGCATGCGCTCGACTTCGAGATAGAGCGCGATGCGCTTGTCGTAGCCGTCATTGAGCGCGGCGCGTAGTTCCGGTGGACGGTCTTTTTCCCAATCGGCCAGCCACTGGGTTAGCGCGCGCGCAAACTCGGTTTTATGGTGGCGCGTGGCGAGCAGCGCAAGCATCTCTTTTTGCCGCCGCTGGCGATCCTGTTGGCGTAAGGGATCGGTGTACGGAATCGATTCGTTGAGTACGGCGATGCGTTCTTCCTGTGTGTGCGTGAGCGTGCCCGTCCACTCGCGAATACGTTTTAGCGTACGGTCCAGCCGCGCGCGGCGGCGTTCTTCGGCGGTGCCGCTGAGTTTGTGTTCACGCGCGAACTTTTGATTGACTTCGTCAAACTGTTTTTCCATTGCCTTGATATTGGCGGGCGTCAACGCAGCGAGCCATTCCACGGCTTCCGGCGTTCCCTTGCTGACGCTGGTTCGGTAGCGCGATTTCGCGCCTTCAATCAGCCACAGCGCGTCCTCGCGCGTTACCTCGCGCTGGGCGCGTTGCTTCGCTTCGCCGAGAAAGCGCGCGTAGTCGGGCAACTGCTCGTGACGGTGCCAGGTCAGCAGCGGGTCGAGGCGCTTGTCGAAATCCTGTTTTTGCGCGGCATCCAGATCAAAATAATCATCGGCCATCCAGGCGAGGATGGTGCCGGCCTGATTGTAGACAAAACGCACGGCGCTGCAGCCTGACAGCAGGACGAAGCTTAACGCGAGCAGTGCAGTGACTAACCCGTTCGAACGTAACGGCGGCTCGTGCATGCGTAATTTCACCAAAGCTTAAAAGGCAAGGCCCACAGAATGCTCCCCGTGGGCCCCGTTCAGCACAGTGAAATAAATGCGCTTACAGCGCGCTCGCACCCGCCTTGGCGCATTGCTCGTCCTGATCGCCGGTGACGCCGCTGACACCGACCGCACCGACGATTTTGCCGCCGACCACGATAGGCACGCCGCCGGGCGAGCCGATGACGCCGGGCAGGGTCGCAATCGCGTTATTGCCTTTAGCGATGGCGTCGGCAAACACGCGCGTCGGGCGGCGGAAAGTGGCTGCGGCGCGCGCTTTTGTGATGGCGATTTTGATGCTGGCGATTTGTGTGTCATCGATGCGCTCGAAGTGCACCAGCGCGCCGGCGGTATCCACGACAGCCACGGCCACGCGCTAGTTGTTCTTCGCGCATTCGGCGACGGTGCCGGCCGATACTTTTTTGGCAGCCTCGACGCTGATGTTGGCGCCGTACGATTGCGCGTGCGCGAAGCCGGCAGACATGGCCAGCGCCACAGCGCCGATACTCGAAATCATTTGTACTTTAAACATACTGTTCTCCTCGGTGGTTGATACGCAGTGGTTAACTCAGTTTGGTGACAAAGCGCCCGCTACGATACGCCGGGTGCATCGCACAGGCAAACATTACAGCGTGTTGAATAACGCCAGCATGCGCCGGCGCATATCAGCGTCGGGAAGCCGCCCCATGCCTGCCTGCATATTATCCTTCAGATGCGCCACGCGGCGTGTCCCGGGAATCACGCACGTCACCGCCGGGTTGCCCAGCAGGTATTTCAGAAAAAATTGCGCCCATGAGGTGCAGTCAAATTCCGCTGCCCACGCTGGCAGCGGCTTGCCCTTGACTCTGCCAAAAAGATTGGCTTGCGCAAACGGACGGTTGATGATGACCGCCACGCCGGCCGCCATGCATGCCGGCAGCAGGCGTGCTTCGGCCTCGCGCTCGGCCATTGAATAATTGAATTGAACGGTATCGTAACTATTTGTTTTTATTAATCTTTCCAGATCCGCGTGCGCGCCTTCGTGATAGTGCGTAATGCCCATGTAACGAATCCTGCCACTGGCTTTCCATTCGCGCAGGGTGCGCGTATGTACCTCGAGATCGAGCAGGTTGTGGATCTGCATCAAGTCCATGTGCGCGCTGCGCATGAGCTTCAGCGATTGTTCCATTTGCCGCACACCCGCCTGCTGGCCGCTGGTCCAGACCTTGGTGGCGAAAAAATAGCGTTCGCGATTGCCGAGTTCGCCCGTGAGATCACCTACCACGCGCTCGGCTTCGCCATACATCGGCGAAGAGTCAATTACAGTACCGCCCAGCGCCGCGAATTCCTGTAACACCTGAGTCAGTTCAGCCCGTTCGGGCGCCTTGGGGCCGACGTCAAAGGTTTGGTAGGTGCCTATGCCGACCACCGGCAAGGCATCACGGCCTTTCGGAATTGGTCGTTTAATCAATGCATTAGTGTTAGATTGCGCGTGGGCGGATGGTGTGGTCATGGCCAGGCAGGTGGATGCGGCAATAAATTTCAGCGTGTCGCGGCGAGTTGCTATTGGGTGTGGGTACATGCCGTGCGCGGCGTCGATGATATGGTTATAAAATCAAGGTTAGCGAATTCAGCCTCGCGCACAATCTACCACAGCCGCCGCTGCTGAATACGCGCCTCGACAACGCAATGAAACGGAACGCATAAATGCCGCAGCCTTTGTTCGCCGATGGATTGGTGGCTTTTGTTAAACGCGCCTGCCCCACCTGCGCGATGATTGAGCCGCAGATGCAGGAAGCGGCGCGCGCACGACCCGATTTCCAGGTGGTCACGCAGGACAGCGCGGGTTTTCCGGCCGGCGTTAAAAATCTTGTCGATGATCGCGAGCTCGATCATTCGTTTGTGAATGAAATCGAGGCCACGCCGACATTGATTCGTTTCGCCGCGGGCAAGGAAGTCGAGCGCGTGATGGGTTGGGATCGCGCGGCATGGCAACGCCTGACGGGTGTCAAGACGCTGGGCAGCCGGTTGCCGCCGCTGGTGCCCGGGTGAGGGTCGCTCTCACTCGAGCCCGGGGTGGCTGAGCGACTGGAAGCGAAACACAAAGGCAGCGTACTGGCGTCGCGCAAAATCGAGTACGCGCCGGATGATGATGCTGTCGAGCTGTGTTACCAGCGCGGTTGGAGCGATGGTTTGCCGGTGACCCCGCCGACCGACGTGCGCGTGCTGCGCATGCTCGCGGGCACCTCGCGCAAGGCCGATGAAATCGTCGGCAAAATACCGCCCTATCTCGCGCTCTGCACGGTGGAAAAAGTCGCCATCAACGCGGTGATGGCGGGTTGCCTGCCCGAATATATGCCGCTGCTGCTGGCGGTAATCGAGGCCGCGCTGGAACCCGTATTCACCCTGCACGGGGTGCTGGCAACCACCTATTTTTCCGCGCCGGTGATTATTGTCAACGGGCCGGTGGTAAATGAGATCGGTATGAATTGCGGCATCAATGCGCTGGGGCAGGGCAATCGCGCCAACATGACCATCGGGCGCGCGCTGAATCTGCTGGTGCGTAACGTCGGCGGCGGCAAGCCCGGCGAAGCCGATCGCGCAACGCTCGGCGCACCGAGCAAAATTGGATTGTGTTTCGCCGAGGATGAATCGGATGCCGCTTGGGAGCCGCTGTCGGTGGCGCGCGGTTTCCAGCGCGGTGACTCCACGGTAACGTTGTTTCAGGGGCACGGTGTTGAAGCGTTCGTCGATCAAAAATCGCGCACGCCGGAAGGCTTGTCGAAATCGTTTGCCTCTACGCTGGTGAAAATGGGGCATGAGCGTTTGACGCAATCCGCGCGCTGCATCGTGGTGTTGTCACCGGAGCACTACCGCATTTACAAAGAGGCGGGCTGGGGCCGGCGCGAGATTGAAAAAGCGCTGTATGAGGCCACCATTCGTCCCGGCCGCGAGATACTTGCCGGCCTTAACGGCATCGGCGAAGGCGTGCCTTTGAACCGCGCCGATGAAATGATTCCCAAGTTTCATGATGACGGCCTGCTGGTGGTGCGTGCGGGCGGCCCGGCGGGGTTATTCTCCGGTATTTTGCCGGGCTGGCTGGCGGGGCGAAACAAGGCAGAGTTGCAGTTGGTGACGAAAGCCGTGAAAGTGTAGTAGAAAGCGCTTGAACAGGCTCGCGCGTAGTTAAAAAGTGGACGCTCAACAATGACCATCGCAACGATCAACCGGTTTATCAGTCTGTTTGCCGGCGCCTTCGATGCCTTGTCGGTAAAGGTGGATGTGGGCGACGTTGAACGCATGGCGATGCTGATTCATCATTCGATGGATCATGGGCGGCGGGTGTACCACACCTCCACGCACGTATTCGACATGTGCGAAGGCATGAATCCGCGTCAGACACTCGCCATCCTGTTTCACGACATCGTGTATTACCAGCTGGATGGCGGATTTCCGAAAAGCGCGGAAACGCTGCTCAAGCGCGTGGTGCGCGTGGAGCGCGATGTGCTCGAAGTGCGCCCGCTCGATGCGAGCGACAAGGGTGCTGCCATTTGCGCGGGCATTTTTGGTTTTAAGTCCGGGCAGGCGTTGCTGCTCTACGGCGGTATGAATGAATTCTTAAGCTCAGTGGTGGCCACGCGTACGCTGGAGCCGTATTTGCCGCTCGCGGACATCATCGCCATCGTGGCCTGCATTGAATCAACGATTCCGTTTCGCATGCGCAATGCGGCAGGGCGCGAAATGCTCGAGATGCTGGCGGAGCGTGTGGCAGAGGTCAGCCGCGTGGTGGGGCTGGCGCCTGCTGCTGCGGAAATCGATCGCGCGGTGACGGATGCGGCGGTGATGTCGAATCGGGATGTGTCGAGTTTTGCGGAGGCGGAGCCGGGGCGTTTCCTGTCGACCACCTGGATGTTAATCGAAGAATCGAACGCGCCGCTGGCGGCGGTGGGTATTTATTCGATACAGGAATACCGCGGCGCGCTGTCGCGCATGGAAAAGTTTCTCGGCGCATTAAACCCCGAAAGTATTTTTCACAGTTTCAAGGGTGTGCCCAATGCCGATCAATTCGAGGTGCTGCGCGCAGCAGCGCGGCATAACATTGCGTTTGCCAGCAGGTATCTGGGCAAAAAAATCGTCAGCATCGCGGTGGTGGAAGCACTGGCGCAGGTGACCGGTGGAGACTGTCCGGTATCCATGCTGCTCGGCGACATCCGCAGCCCCTACGGCAGGCCCGACCGCGTGGAAGATTTCCTGCCGCTGCCGCCGGCGGACGAATCAAAGCTCGATGCGCAACTGCTCGATGTGCTGGAAAAAGGCCGCGCCAGGGAATCTGTCAGTGATTTGACGGTTTCACCGTTGACGGCTTTTGTCTACCGCTCGCTCGGCGAAGATGGCACGGAGGAGGCGCTTGCGCAGGCGCGCAAAATGTTCGCAGGCGAATTGCTGGCGCGTGATTTCCTCGGCGGGCT
>CAMATZ010000050.1 GCA_945861275.1 Bordetella parapertussis | reverse complement strand
GCGCGCATGCTCATGCGCTTTGCGCTCGTCTGCCAGCAACGCGAGGCCGCGTTGCACTGCCGGGCGCGCGAGAATTTCCTCGAACCAGCGCTGCACGTTGGGATACAGCGCCATATCGACGCCGCGCCGTTCCGGATTGATGCACCACGGCCAGGTGGCAATATCGGCGATGGTGTAATTGTTGCCGGCCAGATAAGCAGACTCGCCCAGGCGCTGATTCATCACCTGGTGCAGGCGTTTCACTTCATCGGTGTAACGGTCAATCGCGTACTGCTGCTTTTCTTTGGCATACGAACGGAAGTGCCCGGCCTGCCCGAACATGGGACCGACGCCACCCATCTGAAACATCAGCCATTGCAGCGTGGTGTATTTCGCCGCAGGCTCGTACGGTAAAAACCTGCCGGATTTCTCTGCGAGATAAATCAGGATCGCGCCCGATTCAAACAGCACAAACGGTTTGTCGCCGGGGCCGTTGCGGTCGATGATCGCAGGAATTTTGTTGTTGGGATTGATCTTCAAAAATTCAGGCTTGAACTGATCGCCCAGGCGCGTGTTGACCGGATGCACGGTGTACGGCAGCCCGGTTTCTTCCAGCATGATATGAATCTTGCGGCCGTTGGGTGTCGGCCAAGTGTAGAGGTCTATCACAAATTATCCTTTAAAAACAAATGGTTAATTATTATTTCACGTAGTAGCGTGCGACCTGCGCCTCATCGACCTCCACGCCGTGCCCCGCGCCGGCAGGCCGGGACATCATGCCGTTGTCGATACGAATCGGATTTTTAACGATGTCATCAACCAGGTAATGATTGGTGATGCTCACACCCCAATTCACATTCGGCGCAACGCAGCCCAGATGAATAATGGTGGCGGCGCCCACGCTGGTCTCCGCCACTTTGCACGCGAGATTGATGTTCAGGCCGAGTGCCGCGCACACCGACATGGCATGCACCGTGGCGCTGACACCACCGAGTTTGATGGTCTTCAAATTCGCACCCTGAATCGAACCGGCGCGCGCCATGGCGATGATGGTGGCCACGTTACCCAGCGCTTCGTCGCCGTTCAACGGTATCGGCGAGATGCGCGCGAGCGCTGCCATGCCGTCGTAGTCGTCGTCGCGCAGCGGCTGTTCGAGAAACAGCAGGTCGGCCTCGCGTGCGCGTTCGACAAAAATGCGTGCGTTACGAAAATCCATGCCCATGTTGGCGTCGGCGCACAACACCACATCGCGGCCGACTGCCTTGCGTATCTGCAATGCGGCATCGGCTTCATCGACCGGGCTCTTGATGCCCACCTTGAGCTTGAAAAAGCGGTAGCCTTCCCCGATCTTTTGGTGGGTCTCGGCGATGTCGTCCTCGATTTTGGGATTGCCGAGCAGATACATCGCGGTAAGCGCATCGCGCCGCGCGCCGCCATACAGGTCCGACAGCGACACTTTCAGGTGCCGCCCGGCGAGATCGGCAATCGCCGCATCCACCGCACACTTCGGCCCGCCATTGTGGTGCAGCGCGTGCGCGCAAAGGTGCGCGAGTTCAGCACGCTGCAATGCATCCCTGCCCACCACCAGCGGCGCGAGATGCTCGTTCACCGCCGCCACCATGCCGGGCAGCACGTCGCCCGTCATGGTCGGCGCAACCGAGGCCTCGCCCCAGCCCACCAAGCCATTCGCGGCTTCGGCGCGCACCAGCAGGTTGTACGAAATTTCCAGCCGCACGCCTGCCATGATGACCGGCTTTCTGAGCGGAATCGCGATCGCTATCGCGTCGATGCGCTTGATGAGCAGCGGCGGGTTGTCGATGCGGTGCGGGACAACGGCTTGAAGGGCAGTATCAGGAACCATGCGGCTTCCTTCAAAAATGCGATTTCACAGGTGCGCCGGATTATAGCGCCACAGGTCACAAAGGCCGCAATGCATCCAGCGCCACCAGCGGCAACACCACGTGCGATGCACGTGTGCCATCCACATACACGCTGTTGGTGGCGATGCGCCGCGTGCGCGCGCGCCCTTGCGGCTCGCCGGTGTTCCAGTTCAAATCATAGCGCGGGAAATTGCTCGACGACACGTCGAGCCGGATACGATGACCCGCCTTGAACAGATTGCAGGTTGCAAAAGGTTCGATGGTAATTTCATAGACCGCGCCGGGCGTCATCATTTCCGGCTTTTCCCACGAGTTGCGATAGCGGCAACGCAGAATGCCGTCGCACAGATTCATTGCATAGCCGCGCGGATAGTCTTCACTGGGCGGATACACGTCGATTAACTTGGCGGTGAAATCGGTGTCGATGCAGTTTGAAGACACCTGCAGCTTGACGCTGATCGGCCCCGCCACGGCAACATCATGCGTAAGCGGCGGCGTCTCGAACACCAGCACATCGGCGCGCGCGGCCAGCGGCATGCCGGGATTCCTGCAGCCGAAAAACCGCGGGTGCTCGCGCTGGTCGAATGCGCCGCCTTCGAACACCGGCTCGCCGGAAGTGAGCGGCCCGCCGATGGTCGGCACCGGGTTCGACGGATCGTAGTCGTAGGAAATCGGCGTTGCGACGGACGTGGCAACAGGCGCAGGCCTCGCGGTTGATAACGCGCCATCAGCATGCAAATAGTAGGGCGTGAACTGCACCGCCGGCAGCGGCCAGTCATCACCGGTGATCCAGCGACCGCCATGCTGCATGCGCCCGGCGGCATTACTGCGCCCCGAACCACCGCCCATCAGAAACAAACGCAGCGCGGGTTCCTTATCCACGCCGTTGGCGACACCGCGCACCCAATGGTCAAACCAGCGCAATCGCAGCTCGCGCCAGTTCGATGCCAGATTGCCGTCGAGGGTAGAGGCCTCACCAAAATCAACATCGCCCGACCACGATTTCGAGCGGTTGCCATGCGTCCACGGCCCCATGATCAGCCGCACCGGGCCGCGCTTGCGCTGTTTGAGACCGACGTAATTATCAATCGCGGTGCGCACGTAGCCGTCGTACCAGCTCGACATGTGTATCTGCGGCACGTCGGCGAACTGCGGGTACCAACCTTCGGTGTAAATGCCGAGTTGTTTCCAATAGGCGCCGAATTCACCGTGTGTCCACTGCTCGAAGAGAAAATCCTCGTACTCGGGCGCCCAGCGCACCGGCGAGTGGCCCGGCTTCCACGGCATGCGCTTGAACCATTCGATCAGGTCTTCGGCAGCCAGCGCCTCACACACCCGCACGTCCGACTGCGCCAGCGGACTTTCTTTCGCGTTATTGAAGGCCCACGTCACCTGCTTCATTTCAAATGCGCCGCCGCTGCGGATGCCCGATTGATAGGCGTTGGAAAAGCCGCCGCAGTCGATCACCATCGCCGACAACGCCGTGGGCGCGAGACACGCCAGCGCCACCTGCGTGTGCGCCGCATACGACAGGCCCATGGTCGCGACTTTGCCGTTGCACCAGGGCTGCGCTGCTATCCATTGCACGGTGTCGTAGCCATCCTCACCATCACTCAGATATTTGACGAACTCGCCCTCGGAGCCATGGCGCCCGCGGCAATCCTGATAAATCACGATATAGCCGGCGCGCACGAAATGCGTGGCGACGTCCGCACGCACGCGCGGCTGGGTTTCGCCGCGATCGACTTCGGAGCGCGACGCGCGCGTTTTGCCGTAGGGCGTGCGTTCGAGAATGACCGGAAATTGGCCATCGAGTGCTTTGCCATTGCGCGCGGGGCGGTAAATATCGGTGGCGAGTTTCACCCCGTCGCGCAGGGCGATCATGACGTTGCTGTCAATGATGAATTCGTAACTATCGGATGTGAGAGCAGACATGAGCGTGGGAGAATGGTTGAAGTTCTGATCCGCATGAACAAATTGTGTAGAGGTAGATCATGGATAAAAAATGGCTAAAGGTAGAATGCGCCGTTTGTTAAAATCGCTGGAAGTGAGTCGCCGTGTGCTGCCCGCCGCGTGACAAGTACCATACACACTCAGTGCGCTCATAAAAAACATCATTAAAAACAAAAGCTTACATATACTATCATGATTCTCTACGCGCTCACTATTTTTACCAGCGCGTTCCTGCTGTTTTTGGTCCAACCCATCCTGGCAAAGCAAATCCTGCCCTGGTTCGGCGGATCCGCTGCGGTGTGGACGACGTGCCTGGTGTTTTTCCAGTTTCTGCTGCTGTTCGGTTATGCGTATACCGATTTCATCACGCGCAGGATGACGCCGCGCAGTCAGTTGATTCTGCACGTGGCACTGCTGATCGTGAGCCTCGCCTCGCTGCCGATTATTCCTGACGTAACGTGGAAACCGTCGGGTGATGAAGACCCGACCTGGCGCATCCTCGGCCTGCTCGCGTTTACCATCGGCCTGCCCTACTTTTTGCTGTCGACCACGGGGCCGCTGGTGCAGGCGTGGTTTGCACGGGCGCATGCCTCCGGCACGGTGTACCGGTTGTTCGCGCTATCGAATTTTGCCTCGCTGCTGGCACTGGTTTCGTATCCGTTCGCGATCGAGCCGTGGGTCGCCACGCGCGTGCAATCGTTCAGCTGGAGCGCGGGCTACGTGCTGTTCGTGGTGGTGTGCATTTGCGCGGGCTTGTATAGCCTGCACGTGCATACCGCGGCACAGTCGGACACGGTAGCGCAAAATCCCGACGCCAGCCCCGCGCCTTCCTGGGCGCATTACGGCCTGTGGCTGCTGTTGTCGGCGATGGGCTCATTCATGTTGCTGGCGGTCACCAATCACATTACCCACGACGTGGCGTCGGTGCCGTTTTTATGGCTGCTGCCGTTGACCATCTATCTCATCACTTTCATTCTGTGTTTTGAAGGACGCGGCTGGTATAAGCGCATTTACTTCATCGGCCCGCTGATGGTGGTGGTGTGCGCGCTGGCGTGGTTCATGCACGAAGAAGGCGGCATCATGGATTTCAAGGTGGCCGTGCCCTTGTTCAGCGCCGGGCTGTTTATCATGTGCATGTTCTTCCACGGTGAACTGGCGCAAATGAAGCCGGCGCCACGTTATCTCACCACGTTTTACCTGATGGTTTCGCTGGGCGGCGCGCTCGGCGGCGTGGTGGTCGGCTTTATCGCGCCGAAGTTTTTCAACACCTACTACGAATTTGGCATCGGACTGGTGGTAACGCTGCTGCTGGCGGCGTACCTCGCCATCGGCGTCAGCGCTGACCGGCATCGCATCATACCCATGGCGTTGCTGGTTGCCACCGGCTTTACCGGTTTTCACCTCTATCACTACATCCATGCGTTATCGAACGATGCGCGTTTGATGACGCGCAATTTTTACGGCACGCTGCGCGTCAAAGACACCGGCCCCGATACCAGTGACACCGCAATGCGGCGATTGATGCACGGCGCGATCATGCATGGCGAGCAATACCTGCACAAGGACAAGCGCCACCGCCTCACCACTTACTACACCGAAGCCAGCGGCGTTGGCCTTGCCGTGAAATACTTTCAGGCGGCGGGCCCCGTGCGCGTGGGCGTGGTGGGTCTGGGAACCGGCACGCTGGCCGGCTACGCGCGCGCGGGTGACACGGTGCGTTTTTACGAAATCAACCCGCAGGTGATTGATATCGCCCGCCGTGATTTCACATTTATTTCCGACAGCAAAGGCCAGGTCGATACCGTGCTCGGCGATGCGCGCCTGACCATGGAACGCGAAGCGCCGCAGCACTACGATGTGCTTGTCATCGACGCATTTTCCAGCGATGCGATTCCGGTGCATTTAATCACCAGGGAGGCGATGGCAATTTACTTAAAGCACATCAAGGCCGGCGGCGTGGTGGCGTTTCACGTGACCAACCGTTTCCTGAAGCTCGCACCCGTGGTTGAACAAATCGCCAAGACCCATGGCTTGCAAACGGTACTGGTCAGCGACGACGACACCGGCGGCGACGCCTCGCGCACGGATTGGGTGCTGGTCACGCGCAACAAGAAACTACTCGACGACAAAAAGATCAAAGACAACACCAGCGAGATCACGCCGATTGCAGGTTTGCGCCTGTGGACAGATGATTTCAATAATTTGGTGCAGATACTCAAATAAATCCATTCAAAGGCAAATTGCCATGAGAACGCCTCTACATTTCATTTCACTTTTTCTGGCAAGCGCTTTGTGCATAATCGCCAACGCGCAAACGTTACCATCCACCGACGCTCGCGGCCTGCCCACACTCGCGCCGCTGGTCAACGAAGTCACACCCGCGGTGGTGAATATTTCTGTCATCACGCGCGCGCCGATGGAAAACAATCCACTGTTTCGCGATCCGTTTTTCCGCCGCTTTTTCGGGCTGCCCGATCAGCAGCAGCAACGCGAACAAGCCGCCGGCTCCGGTGTCATCGTCGATGCCGCGCGCGGTTATGTGCTCACCAACAATCATGTGATCAAAGACGCCGAACGCATGCTCGTCACGCTCAAAGACCGCCGCCAGTTCAACGCCAAACTGGTGGGCACCGATCCGGGCACCGACATCGCCGTGCTGCAAATCGAGGCCAGCGGCTTAAGCGCCCTTAGAATCGGCGATTCCGACAACCTGCAGGTCGGCGACTACGTGCTCGCCATCGGCAATCCGTTCGGCATCGGGCAGACGGTAACCTCGGGCATCATCAGCGCATTGGGGCGCAGCGGCCTTAACATCGAAGGCTACGAAGATTTTATTCAGACCGATGCCTCGATCAACCCCGGCAACTCCGGCGGCGCGCTGGTGAATTTGCGCGGTGAACTGATCGGCATCAACACCGCCATTATCGGGCCTTCCGGCGGCAACGTGGGTATTGGTTTTGCAGTGCCCTCGAGCATGGCGCGCGCGGTAATGAACCAGATTATTCGTCACGGCGAGGTGCGGCGCGGGCGACTGGGCATTGAAATGGCTGACCTCACCCAGGAAATTGCCAAAAAGCTTGGCGTGAACTCGCTGGAAGGCGCGCTGATTACCGTGGTGCAGGCGGCTTCGCCCGCGGAAAAATCCGGCATGCGCCAGGGCGATGTGGTCACCGCGCTCAACGGCCGCGCAATACGCAACGCCACCGAACTGCGCGCGCGCCTCGGCCTGACGGCCATAGGTGATGAAGTCGAAATGCGCATCAACCGCGGCGGCGCCGCGCGCACCGTGCGCACGCAAATCGCGCCGCCGGATGTCTCTACCGGCGACGGCCAGGCGATCCCCCAACTGCCCGGCATGCGCGTGATTGAAATCCAGCGCGGCAGTCCGCTGTTCCAGCGGCTGCAGGGTGGCGGACTGGTGGTTTCCGCGGTGGAACAAAACAGCGCGGCGTGGGTAGCCGGTTTTCGTCCGGGTGACATTATTTACGCGGTGAACCGCCGCCGCATGCAAACCGCCGCCGAACTACAAGCGGCGCTGCGCGGCGCGCAAAGTTACACCGTTGGACTGCTGCGCGGCGACTTTAATCTGACCATAATGTTGCGCTAATCCGCACCGGTGCACGACGCGCAGTCAATCCGCGCGTATGCCGGTATCGCGAATTATCTTCGCCAGTCGCTCGATCTCCGAGCGCGTAAAGCTCGCCAGTTCCGCCGGCGTGCTGTGCGCCACATCGATGCCCAAATCCGCAAAGCGCTCTTTCACATCGGGCAGTTGCAGCACACGCCGCACGTCGCTGCTCAGCGTATTGATGATCGCTTGCGGCACGCCGGTATTGGTCACCAGGCCCCACCACGAATCAAACGCATAACCGGGCAACCCCGACTCCGCCACGGTGGGCAAATCGGGTGCCAGCGGCGTGCGTTTTGCGCCGGTGATGGCGAGCGTGCGCAGACGGCCCGTTTTCATGTGCGGAAACACCACCGGCATGCTGGCGAACACAAAATGAATCTGCCCCGCCATCAAATCGGTGATCGACTGGCCGGTGCCCTTGTACGGCACGTGCGAAATGCTGACCCCGGCCATGTGGCGCAACATCTCGCCACAGATATGCGACGGCGTGCCGTTGCCACCGGAGCCATAGTTCAATTGGCCGGGCCGCGATTGCGCAAGCTTGATGAACTGCCTCACGTTATGCGCCGGCACGGAAGGATGCACCACCAGTGCCGTGGGACCCACCGCGAGCTTGGAGATCGGGGTAAAGTCCTTGATCAAATCATAGCCGGGATTGCGAATCAATGAGACGTTGATAGCGGCAGTCACACTGGTGATCAGCAGCGTGTAGCCATCCGGCGCGGCACGCGCGGCGATCTGCGTGCCGAGATTACTGCCCGCGCCCGGCCGGTTTTCAATGATGATCTGATGGGGAAAACCTTCCGACAGACGCTGCGCCACAATGCGCGCAATCAGGTCGCTCGAACCGCCCGGCGGAAACGGTGCGATCAGGCGCACGGGTTTTGCGGGATAAACCTGAGCAAGCAGCGGCATGCTGAGCGCGACAAGCAATCCGGCAGCACTACTGCACACGCCCGCACTACGTATCGTGAATGAATACATTTCCTAACCCTCCTATGCCTCTACGGGTTCATCAGACTGTCCGGTGAGCGCATCTCACTATCAAATCGTGTAAAACGTATCACCGTCATTCTGGCGCACGCCAGAATCCAGTGCGTATCATTGTGCGAAGCATCTTGAATCTTGATCCTTCGGATCGAGTTTCGCTGGAACGACGAGGTTGGTATTGACCCACATAAAAGCCGGATGAACCCAAAAAAGAAATGAAACGCTGATCCGGTCAGCAGGAAAGGTAGTGAACTGAAAACAATTGCCCGGCATCCGTCCAGCAATGCGCGGGAGTAAAGCCGGCTTCGCGCGCGAGTTGCTGAAACTCTTCAACCGAATACTTGCAGGAATTTTCGGTATGCATGGTCTCGCCCGCGCCGAAATGAAACGTCTGCCCTGCCACGCTCACCTGCTGCGCGCGCAGGCTGCGCAAATGCATTTCGACGCGGCCTTCGGCGATGTCATAAAAGGCATGATGCTCAAACGCCGCGAGATCAAAATTGCCTGCGAGCTCGCGATTGATGCGTGCCAGCAGGTTGAGATTGAACGCGGCGGTGACACCTTGCGCATCGTTGTAAGCCGCATGCAGGCGCGCCGGGTCTTTTTTAAGGTCAACGCCCACCAGCATGGCGCCCCCTGCCCCTGCCAGTGCGTGCGCGTGGCGCAGAAAGGCCAGCGCATCGGGCCGCGTGAAGTTGCCGATGGTCGAGCCGGGAAAATAAATCACCCGCCGCCGTGGCGTGATACCGGCGATACCGGGTAAATCAAGCTGCCGTGAATAATCCGCGCACACCGCGGCAACCTTGACCGCGGGATACGCTGTCGCCAACGACGCCGCGCATTGCTGCAGCGCCGTGCGCGAGATGTCAATGGCCACATATGCCACAGGCGCCAGCGCTTCGATCAACACGCGGGTTTTGCGGCCCGACCCGGCGCCGTATTCGATGAGTAGACAATCCGGCCCCAGCAGGCGCGCCATTTCGCGCGCGTCCGCCTGCATCATCGCGAGCTCGGTGCGGGTCGGGTAGTACTCGGGCAAGTCACAAATGGCCTCGAACAACTCGCTGCCGCGTGCATCGTAAAAGTATTTCGGCGCCAGTGCTTTGCGCGGCTGCGCGAGACCGTTCACTACGTCATCGCGAAAATTTTCAGCGCCGGGGTGAAGATCATAAAACTGGAAGGGCGCGGAATCTGACATGAGGTAACGCCGGCGCGCAACTGAAACAGCGCCGGCGATGCGCCGCAACTAGCCGAGCGTGCGCCCGGCGTGATACTCGATCCACTTCTTGATGCGGTTGGCGTCACCCACGCGGCTCAAGCGGCCCCACGAATCCAGCAGCACGATCACAATCGGCGAGCCGGCAATGGTGGTGTGCATGACGATGCAGCGCCCAGCCTCACGAATGTAGCCGGTCTTGGAGAGATTGATGCTCCAATCGGGGCTGACGATCAGCGCATTGGAATTTCTGAACTCAAGCGCGCGCCCGTTCAGCGCATGCACCGCATAGCCGTTACCGGTGGAATATTCGCGTATCAACGGATACTGATAGGCCGCCGTCACCATCTTCGCGAGGTCTTGCGCGGTGGAGACATTGCCGCTCGATAAGCCCGTGCTGTCCACAAAAGACGTGCGCATCATTTCCAGCGACAACGCTTTGAGATTCATTTCCCTGACGAAAGCCGCCACGCCACCCGGAAAGGCGCGCCCCAGCGCCGCGGCCGCACGGTTTTCGGACGACATCAGCGCCAGCCGCAACATTTCGTCGCGCGTCAGCACGGTGCCGATTTGCAGGCGCGAGCCGGTATTTTTGATGAAATCAAGGTCTTCTGCGGTGAGCGTGATGCTCTCTTCCAGCGGCAGCTTGGCGTCGAGCACCACCATCGCGGTCATCAATTTGGTGATCGAGGCGATGGGTGCAACCGCGCTGATGTTTTTTCCGTGAACGACGCTGCCATCGCCGGTATTCACCACCAGCGCCGCGGTCGATTGAATGTCCAGCACATCAGGATTGAAGATCTCTGGCGGGGGTGCCGCGCGCCGCACGACGCGCTGTTTGCCTGCACCCTGCCGTACCGCCACCCGCGGCACGGATTTAACGGCTTTTGCGCCCGCCACTGCCTTGGGTGCCGCCTTGCGCTGTTGCGCGTGGCTTTGCGGCGCGGCGAGAACACAGCCGATACCTAAAGCAAGCACTAGCAAGGGTAATATTCGCACTAGCCGCTGCACACACCTCTCCCTGGGAAACTAGGTAAATTACCCCTTAAAAATACAGGGTTACAGAGGTTTTTTCAAGTAGTTTTCACGAAATTCTGTGTAATCTTGCGACGCGGCGCGATCCGCTTCGGCCCCCAAACTGCAGTTCAGCCACAGCGGTCACCGGGAATACCGCGAGCAATATCACTGATTTAAGCCCGTTCAACCCCCTCAACGCAGAGGTGCAAAGACGCGGAGAAAACCACGCAGAGCTTTTTTCTGTGCGACTCCTCTGCGTCTTTGCCTCTGCGATGAGGCTTTTTGGCCTTGCAACGCGGCAGTCGCACGTGGCGCAACAGGCAAAAAAAACTCCGCTGAGGGGAGACCCCAGCGGAGTAGAAAGAGGCCATACAATCGCTCGCTTAGCACAAACAACTGCACCTACCGGCCTCCGAGGAGGAAACTGCGCTTGCTCAATTCCGTAGTGCCGGCGGCAACGCTCACCGCAACTCGCCATGTGTTTGAAATTATCAGCGTATGCTTACCCAGCCCTTACGCATCACCCGCAAATAATTCCACATACTATAAAATACCGTCATGCGCATACTCATCGCCGAAGACGATCCGGTTCTGGCTGACGGGTTAACCCGCTCGCTACGTAGCGGCGAATATGCGGTCGATTGTGTAAACGACGGCGCGGCAGCTGATCACGCCTTGTCCACGCAGACTTACGATCTGGCGATTATTGATCTCGGTCTGCCGCGCATCGACGGCTTTGAAGTGATTAAACGCCTGCGCCGCCGCTCGCCGACACCGCCGGTGCTGGTGCTCACCGCACGCGATGCGCTGCACGACCGGGTGCGCGGACTTGATCTGGGCGCCGACGACTACCTGACCAAACCGTTCGAATTGCCGGAACTCGAAGCGCGCGTGCGGGCATTGATACGCCGTGGCAGTTCAGGTGGTAATGCATTGATTTTAAATGGAAAATTGCACCTTGATACGACCGGCCGCAGAGTCACGGTGGAAGGTCAGCCGCTGGATTTATCCGCTCGCGAACTCGGCGTGCTTGAGATCCTGATGACGCGCAGCGGCCGGGTGGTCAGCAAAGACCAACTCGCCGAAAGACTGTATGGCTGGGACGAAGATGTCGGCGCCAACGCCATCGAAGTTTGCGTGCACCGGCTGCGCAAAAAAATAGAGCCTTCCGGTGTGGTGATCCGCACCATACGCGGGCTCGGATACCTGCTGGAAAAAGATCGGGACCCGGACCCGAAGA
This sequence comes from Bordetella parapertussis, assembly GCA_945861275.1. Taxonomy (GTDB): domain Bacteria; phylum Pseudomonadota; class Gammaproteobacteria; order Burkholderiales; family SG8-41; genus UBA5216. Next base: position 31,998 of record CAMATZ010000050.1, on the reverse strand, counting down.
AAAACGCTCCATGAGCGGCAGCACAACGCTGCGCCAGCAAGTACTGAAGTGGGTGTCGATCCCACTGGGCATCCTGTGGATCATCAGCGCGTACAACGACTACGACATCGCCAAGCGCTATGTCAATGTCGTGTATGACCGCGCACTGCTGGAATCGGCGCTGGATATCGGCCGCCAGGTGCGCGTGCTACGCGGCCGCGTGTATGTCGATTTGCCGGAAGTCGCCATTCAAATGTTGCGCACGCGCGAAACCGGGCCACTGTATTACACGGTGACAGGGCCGGACCGCGAATTCATCACCGGCGAAACGGATATCGGACGCGCACCGCCTACGCAAAGCGAGCAAGCCCACTATTACGATAACTGGTATCGTGGACAACGCGTGCGCGTCGCCGTCGTACAGTTGCCGGTGGAAACCGAGGATGTGCATGGACACGTCACCGTGCAGGTGGTCGAAAACCAAAGCGCGCGCAGCGAATTGATACGCGAGCTATCCTTCGGCCTCGCGCTGCCGCAGGGACTGGTGGCGTTGATTGCATTCATCGTGATCTGGTTTTCTGTCACCCGCGCGCTGGCGCCGCTGTCCGTGTTGCGTCAGGAGATTGAACAACGTTCGCATCGCGACCTGTCGCCGCTGCCGGCGGCCCATGTGCCGGCGGAAGTGCGCCCGCTGATCGAATCGATGAACGCCTTGCTGCATCGTCTGAGCGCCGTATTAACCTCGCAACAGCGTTTTATCGCCGACGCCGCACATCAGTTGCGCACGCCCATCGCGGGACTGCGCACACAGACCGAGCTGGCGCTACGGCAATCCGCGCCGGAAGCCGTGCGCGCCTCCCTCACCCAATTGCAAACGGCGGCAGCGCACGCAACGCATCTGGTCAACCAATTGCTGTCACTGGCGCGCGCAGAACCTTCAGCCGAACGCACGCAGGCGATGGAAAAACTGGACTTGATTGCATTGGTGCGAACCACCACCACGGAATGGGTGCCGCACGCGCTGGCGCGAGACATCGACCTGGGTTTCGAGAGCATGGCAGGCGCCGGCGCGCCCGCGCAGGTCAACGGCGACGATTTTCTGCTGCGCGAGATGCTCGGCAACCTCATCGACAACGCCATCCGTTACACGCCGCCCGGCGGCCATGTCACCGTGCGCCTGAGTGTAAACGCCGCACATGACACCCTCGAAATCGCTGTTGAAGACGACGGCCCGGGCATTCCCGAGCACGAACGCGATGCCGTGCTGGAACGTTTTCACCGCGTACTGGGCACCGGCGTGGAAGGCTGCGGACTGGGTCTGGCCATCGTGCGTGAAATTGTTTTGCAGCACGGCGGAAGCATCCGGATGCTCGCCAGTGCGGGCGCTCAGGGTACGCTCGCGCTGGTGACGCTGCCGGTGGCCGCGTAAACCCTAACTCTGCTTTTCGCCCTTCTCAATTTCTTCCTGCTGTAGCGCCCACATTTGCGCGTAGGCGCCGGCGCGCTCCAGCAAATCACGGTGCGTGCCGCGCTCGATGATGCGTCCATGATCCATCACCAATATCTGATCGGCATCCATCACCGTTGACAGGCGATGTGCGATCACCAGCGTGGTGTGCCCGCGCGCGATGCGTTCGAGTTCCTCCTGTATCGCTTTTTCCGATTGGGAATCGAGCGCCGAGGTGGCTTCGTCAAAGATCAGGATGCGCGGATTTTTCAGTATGGCGCGCGCAATCGCCACCCGCTGTTTTTCGCCGCCCGAGAGTTTGAGTCCGCGCTCGCCCACCGGCGACTCGTATCCTTCCGGCAGGCTGACAATGAAATCGTGAATGTGCGCCGCACGCGCGGCTTCCAGCACTTCTTCGCGTGTGGCTTCGGTGCGGCCGTAATGAATGTTGTAGTAAATGCTGTCGTTGAACAGCACCGTGTCCTGCGGCACGATGCCGATCGCCGCGCGCAGACTGCCTTGCTGCACGCCACGTATATCAGCGCCGTTCACGCGAATGGCGCCGCTACCCGTGTCATAAAAGCGATACAACAGTCGCGCCAGCGTCGATTTTCCGCTGCCACTGTGCCCCACCACCGCTACTTTGTGGCCGGCCGGAATGTCAAAACTCACATCGAACAAAATTTGCCGCTCGGGTTCGTAACTAAAATTCACCTTGTCAAAGCGTACCGTTGCAGGCCCATCGGCCAGCGGCAGCGCGCCGGCCTGGTCCTGAATCTCGCGGTTTTCTTCGAGCAGCCGGAACATGCGGTCCATGTCGATCAGCGATTGCTTGATTTCGCGATACGCCATGCCCAGAAAGTTCAGTGGAATGTAGAGTTGGATCAACAGCGCGTTGACCAGCACCAGATCGCCCAGCGTAAGGTTTTTCGCGGCCACGCCCTGTGCGGCGAGCACCATCAGCGTGGTGGCTGCTATGGCGATAACCGCGCTTTGCACGATGTTGAGCAGGCCCAGCGACGCTTCGGTTTTTACCGCCGCGGCCTCGTAGCTGACGAGATTGGCGTCATAACGCTTCGCCTCGAACTCCTCGTTGTTGAAATACTTGACGGTTTCGTAGTTGAGCAAACTATCAATGGCGCGGGTATTGGCTGCGGAATCGAGTTCGTTGGCGCGGCGCCGGATTGCGGTGCGCCATTCGGTAATGGATATGGTGAAGGCGATGTAGACAATCACCGCGCCAAAGGTTACCGCGACAAAGCGCCAGTCGAAACGCGCGAACAACACCGCCGCCACCAGCACAAATTCCAGGATCACCGGAATGATCGAGAACAGCATAAAGGTGAGCAGTGTGGAAATGCCGCGCGTGCCGCGCTCGATGTCGCGCGTCATGCCGCCGGTTTGACGATTCAGATGGAAGCGCAGCGACAGGCTGTGCAGATGCCGAAACACATTCAGCGCCACGCGCCGCACCGCACGCTGCGCCACGCGCACAAACACCATGTCGCGCAATTCGCCGAACAGCGTGTTGGCGAAACGCAGCAAGCCGTACGCCACCAGCAGCAAAAACGGCACGGCGAGTATCTGCTGCGTCGGTGTCAGGTCATCGACGATCGCTTTCATCAGCAGCGGCACGCCGACGTTGGCGAGTTTGGCGGCGACCAGAAATGTCAACGCAATCGCCACACGCCCTTTGTATTCCCACAAAAACGGCAGCAGCGTGGGTACCACGCGCCATTCGTTGCGCGTGAGCGGCTTGCGCTCGGCGGCCGCCGCGTCCACCGCGTCGCTGGTTTGCGGGACAGTACTCACGCGTGGCCGCCCGGCCGTTGTGCGCCCGAAATCATTATTTTGTTATTGATCAAAACAACGATGGGTTACAGGCGCTTCAATTCACAGGTCAGGGCGCGGTGATCCGAACTGTGCCGCCAGCCGCGCCCGCGCTGCACACTCGCATCGCACACCTGAAATCCACGAACATAGATGCGGTCCAGACGCAACAAAGGCAACAGCGCCGGAAAACTGCGCGCGGGCCTGCCGCCGTCGGCTTCGAACACTTCGTGCATATTAAGCGGATGTGCGAACTCGTGCGTTGCGCGATGCCGCCAGTACCAGTCGTTGAAATCACCCGCCACGATTAACGGCGCGTCGGCGGGCACCATGCGTTCGACGCGCTGGCGCAATCGTTCCAGTTGGCGACCGCGTCCGCGTGCCGTCAGCGCAAGATGCACGCACACGCAATGCAAGGGTTGCGGCCAGCCCGGGATTTCGATCTCGGCATGCAACAGACCGCGGTTTTCGAAGCGGTGCGACGACACATCCTGATTTTCCCAGCGCAGTATCGGGTAGCGCGAAAGTATCGCGTTGCCGTGCTCGCCATTGTCGTCCACGGCGTTGCGGCCATAGGCATGGTCCGGCCACACCAGATCGGCGAGAAATTCATGTTGCGGCTCACTCGGCCAGTTGCCATGACGCCGCGCGTGGCGATCGTGGCGGCCGGCGACTTCCTGCAAAAAAACCAGATCGGCATCGAGCGCGCGCAACTGGTCGCGCAGTGCGTGGATCACCACGCGCCGGTTGAATATCGACACTCCTTTGTGGATGTTATAGGTGGCGACACGCAACTGCCCGGCAACCGATGAGGAAACGCTGTTCATTTAATCCAGAAAAAGCAAACGACAATGTCGCAACCAAACGCACTCAAAAAACGGCGTGCCGCTTGCGCGACACGCCGTTTCCGGATCAAAAAATTTTCTAGGACACCGCCAACATGCGATCCAGTGTTATGCGCGCGAGATCGGCGTCGCGCTGCGGCACTTTGATGGGGTTGACCACTTTGCCCGCCACCAGGTTTTCAAGGGTCCACGCCAGGTGCTGCGGGTCGATGCGCGCCATGGTCGAACACATGCACACCGTCGGCGCCATGAACTGCACCACCTTGCCTTGCGGCTTGAACTCTTCGGCAATGCGATTTACCAGATTCAGCTCGGTGCCCACCAGCCAGCGCGTGCCCGGTGCGCTGGCGGCGATGGTTTTGATGATGTAGTCGGTGGAACCCACGTAATCGGAAAGTTTACACACTTCGAAATTACATTCGGGATGGCTGATCACAGCACCCGTCGGGTTCTGCTGGCGCCAGCGCAAAATGTGCGAAGCCTGGAACATCTGATGCACCGAGCAGTGTCCCTTCCACAGCAGCACTTTCGCCATTTTGATCTGCTGCACGGTCAAGCCACCCATCGGCAAATCCGGATCCCACACCAGCATTTCAGCCAACGGGATATCCATCAAATAGCCGGTCCAGCGTCCCAGGTGCTGGTCGGGGAAAAACAGCACTTTGTCGCGGCGCGCGAACGCCCATTGCAGAATCTGCCTTGCGTTACTCGAGGTGCAGACTATGCCGCCGTGTTCGCCGCAAAACGCTTTGAGATCGGCTGCCGAATTAATATACGTAATCGGCGTGATGCACTCGTCGGGATTGAGCACTTCGCCGATTTCACGCCAGGCGCGCTCGACCTTCGCCAGATTCGCCATGTCAGCCATCGAGCAGCCCGCGCTCATGTCCGGCAGGAGCACAGTCTGCGTGGGCCTGGACAGTATGTCCGCGACTTCCGCCATGAAATGCACGCCGCAGAACACCAGGTAGTCCGCATCGGTGCGCGAGGCGAGCTTGGACAATCCCAGCGAATCGCCCACCAGATCGGCATGACGGTAAACGTCGGCGCGCTGATAGTGGTGGCCGAGAATCACCGCGCGTTTGCCGAGCGTCTTTTTGGCGGCCAGGATGCGCGGCAGGCAGGCATCGTCGGCCAGCGGCTTGTAACGGTCAAACTTGATCGGACTTATGACAGTGTTTTCCATATTGCCCTTTCAACATTCAATTGCGCCTGCGATGCGCTTTTTCAATAGCAACCCACAGAGGTAGCTGGGAAAGGTATCACATTCAGCCCACCTCATCCGCTGAATTCCCGCAACCGGCCGTGCATTAATGTGCGAACGCACAATCGGCGCACTGGAATGGAGCCTATTTTCCGCTGGCTTTATGATTTAACGCTTTGTTTTCACAAATTCTTTCGGGAAGCTCGCGGATTGCCGCCGCGTTGCTCCAGGAAAAACATTTTCCCGCAGCTTCCTGCCACGGCAGCCACAGGTATTGCATATGCTCCTTCGGCGCCAGTGTCACCAGCAGCGGCGCGGGTAATTCCAGACTGAACACATGCTCCGTATTGTGCGTAGTGCCGGGCGCGAAACGTCCGCTCCAGTGCGTGAAAATTTCGAATTGATTCTGCTTGTTCCAGTTGCGCAGCGGGTAGAGCCGCGCGTCGATCCCGGTTTCCTCTCCCACTTCGCGCATCGCGGTTACTTCCAGCGGCTCATCTTCGGCGTCTACACTGCCGGTCACCGACTGCCAGAACCCGGGCCGGTCGGTGCGCTCTATCAGCAATACCCGCAGGTCGGTGGTGTGGATAACCACTAACACGGAAATCGGGATTTTGTAGGCCACGTTGAGCGGCCTAGAACGCCGGCAAATCCTTGGCCCCGTCCACCAGCACCACGAATGGCGTGCCTTTTTCTTTCCAGAACGCAGCGGCTTCGCTCAGCACGGCGAGTGCAGTTTCATAATCATCGGGCGCGGCTTTAGCGAATTTTTCGTGGCCAGCGATGTGCAACACGAACCCCGCGCCTTTCAGCCAATTGAAGTCACGCACACAATCCGCCAACGCATCCCAATTGCCGCCAAAATAAGAGGGCAGCTTTAACTGCTTCGCGCACACTGCAAGAAATTGTTGCTTCCCCGACACCGCTTGCAGCGGTAAATCCAGCCACAAGAGCCCGATTTTTTTTGCCTGGTCGCGCATGCTGTCCACTGAAGCCGGTGCGCGATAAACGCCGGAACGTTTTGCCTCTATGGCTACTGCGGCGGCTGCGGGTACTTTGGCGCTCATGGCACTATCCGTTTGAAGGTTTTGTAGTGATCGTCGCTATAGTACTTTTCGCCACCCTTGCCGGTGACGATACGCCGCTCACCGCGATGCTTGACGCCGGGGGTCCTGACGGTGAACTCGTGATAGTAGCCGCGCTCTTTGATCGGCAAGCGCTTTTCGAAATTGCCAAACACGATGCCGTCGCGATCAAACGCATACGGCCCGCCTTTTTCAATGAGCTGCAAGGTCTCGCGCGCTTCCGGCGGCAAGGCTTTGACGCTGACGTCTGCGAGGCTAAATTGCACGCGGTCTTGCGCTGCGCTGGGCGCATTATCGCGCTGTGCCGCCGCTGGCCCTGGCATTACCAGCACAGCAAAAATTACTGTTAAGTATCTGATTATATTAATTATTTTTTTCACGAATCGATGACCTGAATTTACCTGTTAGCGCTGTTAACGCGCAACCTTCGGCGGGCGATGACGCAATGCTTACGCTGCCGCGGTTTCAACCCTACGCCGCAGGCGTTCCAACCCTACCCCGCAGGCGTTCCAACCCTACCCCGCAGGCGTCCCAGCGGTACGAAGGCGTATATGCAACTCGCGCAACTGCTTTTCGTCCACCACATTTGGCGCCTGCGTGAGCAGACATTGCGCACGCTGCGTTTTCGGGAACGCAATCACATCGCGTATCGATTCCGCGCCCGCCATCAGCGTGACAATGCGATCCAGACCGAACGCGATGCCGCCGTGCGGCGGCGCACCGTATTGCAACGCCTTTAACAGAAAACCGAATTTTGCCTCGGCCTCTTCGGCGCCGATGCCCAGCGCAGTAAACACTTTGGACTGAATGTCCTGACGGTGTATGCGCACCGAGCCGCCGCCGATTTCCCAGCCGTTCAACACCATATCGTGCGCGATAGCGCGTGCCGCGCCTGGATTGGCTTCGAGCAGGTCTTCGTGTCCTGCCGCGGGTGAGGTAAACGGATGATGCATGGCGTTCCAGTGCTGGCCTTCCTCGTCCCACTCGAACATCGGAAAATCGAGCACCCACAGCGGCTTCCACGCTTTTTCGGCGAAGCCGCGCTCGTGGCCGATTTTCGCGCGCAGTGCGCCCAGTGTTTCGTTCACCACCTTGACTTTGTCGGCACCGAAGAAAATCAGATCGCCGTTAGCTGCACCCGTGCGATCGACGGCCGCTTTTAGCGCAGCGCTGGAAAGATTTTTCACGATCGGCGATTGCAGGCCAGTCTCGTTCAACTGCGTGACATCATTGACTTTGATGTAGGCCAGCCCTTTGGCGCCATAGATTTTGCTGAACGCGGTGTAGGCATCAATCTCACCGCGTGTAAGTGCCGCGCCACCCGGTACCCGCAAGCCCGCAACGCGACCGCCCGGCGTGTTGGCGGGTCCGGAGAACACCTTGAACGCGACATCTTTCATCGCGTCGGTCAGCTCAGTGAGCTGCAACGGCACGCGCAGGTCGGGCTTGTCGGAGCCATACATCGACATCGCATCATCAAACGACAGGCGCGGAAACGGCTGCGGCAGATCGATATCGAGCACAGTCTTGAACACGCTGCAAATCATCGCTTCCATCATGCCGGTGATTTCGTCCTGCGTCAGAAACGATGTTTCAATATCGATCTGGGTAAACTCCGGCTGACGGTCAGCGCGCAAGTCTTCGTCGCGAAAACACCGGACGATCTGGTAGTAGCGGTCAAAGCCCGACACCATCAGCATCTGCTTGAACAACTGCGGCGACTGCGGCAGTGCGAAAAACTCACCGGCATGCACCCGCGACGGCACCAGGTAATCGCGAGCGCCCTCCGGTGTGGAGCGCGTGAGCATCGGCGTTTCAATGTCGATGAATCCCAGTTTATCGAGATAATTACGTACCGCCATCGCGGTGCGGTATCGCAGCCGCAAATTTTTTTGCATGGCCGGACGGCGCAAATCAAGGAATCGATACTCCAGCCGCACGTTTTCCGACAAGGATTCGTCGTCCATCAGGAACGGCGGCGTCAGCGACGGATTGAGAATCTCAATTGACTGCGCCAGCACTTCGATTTCACCGCTCACCAGATTGGCGTTGACCGTGCCCGCGGGGCGCGGGCGCACTTTGCCCGTGATGCTCACCACAAATTCATTGCGCAGCGTCTCTGCTGTTTTGAAGGTGACCGGATTGTCGGGGTCGCAAACAATTTGCAGCAGACCTTCGCGGTCGCGCAAATCGATGAAGATAACCCCGCCGTGATCGCGGCGGCGATGCACCCAGCCCTGCACCGTAATCGCCTGTCCCAGATGATTGCGGCTGATCAGCCCACAATAGTCGCTACGCATGATTACCTAGACCTGAAAAAATCGCAAAATGACGCAAAGATTCGCGCTACTCGTTTGCCGCTCGCGGCTGCGCGGACAGCGGCAGGCGGGCTTTGCCGCTGTCGCCATTCTCGCCATTCTTTATGCCCTTGCGATCCCTGCCGGCGTTTTCCGATGTCGCCACGCCCATCGAAATGATGTACTTCAACGCCTCGTCCACGCTCATGTCGAGCTCAATGACTTCGCTGCGCCTGACGTAAAAATAAAACCCGTTGACGGGGCTGGGCGTGGTTGGAATAAATACCGCAACATGTTCTGCGGGAAAATAGCCGGTAAGCTCGCTCGGCAGATTGGTCTGAAACGCCAGCGACCAGGCCTCGGGATGCGGGTAGCGCACCAGCAACACCTTGCGAAACGCATGCCCCGACCCCGAAAACAGGGTATCGCTGACTTGCTTGACCGCCTTGTAAATCGAATTCACCACAGGAATGCGCGACAGCACGCCTTCCCAAAACGACACCAGCTTTTGCCCGATGAAATTCGCCGCCAGCACCCCCGTGGTAAACACCACCACTACCGTCAAGATCACGCCCAGTCCGGGGATATGTATGCCGAGCCAGCTTTCGGTGCGCAACGCCGGCGGCAGCAATAACAACGTTTGATCCATGGTGCTCACCAACAGGTTGAGCACCCACAGGGTGATCATCAGCGGCACCCAAATCAACAGGCCAGTCAGCAGGTAACGCTTGAAAAAACTCTTCTTGGGCATGGCAATAGAAACGAAAGTGAAATAGTTGCGGGCTTAGAGCCGAATAGACACCAGTTTTATAGCGGAATTCCTGCAGCCTCGTGATTGACCAAGGCGCTTGTCATCCGACACAAGCACGGTGCCAACAATGCTAACGCGCGCCTGCCCGAAGCGTTACAGAGTGTGTGCGGATTGCAACTCAACTGCTGCCGGAGGTTGCCGGAGCGCTCGCAGCACTGGCAGTGCCAGACGCAGCGGGCGCAGCCGCCGGCGTTGCAGCAGCGCTGCCGGAGGCTGCGGCGTCAGACTTGGCGGACTCCGCCTTGCTGCTTGTGTCCGATTGTTTTTCTTCGGTTTTTTTAGCAACGCCGGTAGTATGACTGCCGCCGCTTTTAAAATCCGTTACATACCAGCCGCCGCCCTTTAACTGAAACCCGGCAGCGGTGACCATTTTGCTGAACGTCGCCTTCTTGCACTCGGGACAATCGGTCAGCAACGCATCGCTCATGCGCTGCAGGTATTCCTTTTGGAAGCCGCAACTGTCGCAGCGGTATTCGTATATCGGCATGATGCTCTAAAAATAGTTCAAAAATGGGAAAAAGTATTATACACCAAGCGCTTAGCGCACACTGGCGCATTGCTCCAAGCGCCAGGCGCAACGCGCGCAAGGGTCGCGCATAATACGCTGCTGCGCGGTTTTCTGCGCCAGGGAATCCATGAACAAACGCATACTCGTACTCAATGCCGGCTCGTCGAGCATCAAGTTCGCTTTATTTGAAGCGGGTAAACACGCGTACCCGCAGCAGGCCCAGCTCCAGGGAACCATTTCCGAGCTAGGCACAGCGCCCGCCTTCAGCGCCCGCGATCCTGCCGGCAATGCGCTCGCCGGGCACCTGCCCGCCGACGCCAACACCCATAAATCGGCCCTGGCGTGGCTGTTCGACTGGCTGCGCGAACACCAGGACGGGCAACTCATCGGCGCCGGCCATCGAGTGGTCCACGGTGGCGAGCATTTTTGCGAGCCGCTATTGATCGACGCAAAGGCGCTTGCGGCACTGGAGCGGCTGGTGCCGCTCGCCCCGCTGCACCAGCCGCACAACCTCGCCGCCATCCGCGCGCTGATGCTATTGCAACCCAGCTTGCCGCAAGTGGCGTGCTTTGACACTGCGTTTCACCGCACGCAAGATGCGCTCGCGCAAAACTTCGCACTACCGCGCGAACTCACCGCCAGCGGCATCAAACGCTACGGCTTTCACGGCCTGTCATACGAGCACATTGCCAGCGTGTTGCCGCAGCACCTGGGGCCGCGCGCCGACGGTCGCGTTATCGTCGCGCACCTGGGCAACGGCGCAAGTCTGTGCGCGCTGCACCGCGGAAAGAGCGTCGCAACGACCATGGGATTTACCGCCTTGGACGGGCTGATGATGGGCACGCGCTGTGGTTCCCTGGACCCCGGCGTGATACTGTATCTGATGCGCGAGAAGCGCCTGTCGCCTGAGCAAATCGAAGACCTGCTGTACCGGCAAAGCGGGTTGCTCGGCGTATCGGGCATCAGCAGCGACATGCGCGAACTACTCGCCAGTACAGCACCCGCTGCTGCAGAAGCCATTGATTTATTCTGCTACCGCGCCCTTCGCGAAATCGGCTCGCTCACCGCCGCACTCGGCGGACTGGACGCGCTGATATTCACTGCCGGCATCGGCGAACGTTCGCACGCGGTGCGCGCGCGCATCTGTGATCAGCTGGCATGGCTGGGGCTGAAAATTAACCAGGACGCCAACCGCGCGCATCAAACCACAATCAACGGCGCGGCGAGCCGCGTTGCTGTGCACGTGATTCCCACCAATGAAGAAGCGGTGATTGCACGCAGCACCGCTGCGCTGCTGCAGTTGGAAATTACGCGTTGAGCACGCGTTGCCAGGGGAAAATTGCCCGCCTGTTAGAACGGTATATCGTCATCCATTTCGTTAAAGCTGCCGCCCTTCTTCGCGGCCGGGCGTTTATCACTTGCCCCGGCGCTAGCGCCAGCGTTAGCGGCATCGGGTTCGCGCGCCATGTTCTCCGAACCGCCGCGGCTGCCCAGCAGTTGCATGCGGTCGCCGACGACTTCGGTGGTATAACGATCCTGCCCTTCCTTGTCCTGCCATTTACGGGTGCGAATGCGCCCCTCGACATAAACGGGCGAGCCTTTTTTCAGGTACTCACTGGCAATTTCCGCTTGGCGACCAAAAAATGAAATGCGATGCCATTCGGTGTGTTCCTGCTGGGCGCCACTTTTGTCCTTGAATTTTTCCGTGGTAGCGATGCTGAAATTAGCCACCGCGTCACCACTGGGCAAGTAACGCGTCTCGGGATCCTTGCCCAGATTGCCAATGAGAATGACTTTGTTCACAGATGCCATATTGATTCCCTCAGTGTTATCGTGCCGGCTCGCCCACCGCTGGCGACGAAAGCGCATTGGTATTTGCGCGCGGCGGCGCTTGCATGCCCAGCGCAAGTATAAGCCAGATTGCGAGCAGAATTACGCCCGGCACGACGATGCCTGGCACGCCCCAGTGGCTGTACAAGAAGCCGCCAGCAGCCGCACCGGCGAAGGTTCCCAGAAACTGCACGCTGCTATAGACGCCGATGGCCGCGCCCTTCAATTGCGGCGGCGCGATGCGCGATACCAGCGACGGCAGCATCGCTTCGAGCACATTAAACGGCACAAAAAATAACAACAAAAACAAGGCGATAGCCCAGAGCTCCCCGGTGAGCCACGGCATCGCCAATTGCACCAACAGCAGCAGCGCGACCGAGGCCACGAACCAGCGTTTCAAGCGGCGTGGATTGTGTGCGCCCATCACCGCCGGCAGCATCAGCACGAACGACAGCAGCATCACCGGCAGATAAATTTTCCAGTGCTGCGCCAGCGGCATGCCCACATTGCGCAAGGCAAACGGCACCGCGATAAACAGCGCCATCAGCACCGCATGCAGCGCGAAAATGCCCCAGTTCAGGCGCACGAGTTGCGGATCGGCAAGCACACTTTTAAGGTCGCTCAGCAGACTGGAGGATCGCGCAACCGGCGCGTCACTTACCGCCGGCACGATACGCCAGACCACCCCTATCGCGCCCAGCGCCAGCACGCCGGTCAGCGCAAATATACCGGGCACGCCGATCAACTGATTCAACCACGGTGCTGCCACCAGCGAAGCCGCAAACACCACGCCGATGGTGGAACCGATCATCGCCATGGATTTGGTGCGATGCTCTTCGCGCGTCAGGTCGGACGCGAGCGCCATAACCGCCGCCGAAATCGCCCCCGCGCCCTGCAACACGCGACCCGCGATCACCACATAAATATTCGGCGCAGCAGCCGCGATAAAACTGCCCGCCGCGAACAGAATGAGTCCCCCATAGATCACCGGTTTGCGGCCAATGCGATCCGACCACCAGCCAAACGGGATCTGCAAAATCGCCTGCGTGAGGCCATACACGCCAATGGCAATGCCCACCAGCGTGAGATTCGAGCCGCCGGGCAGCGTTTCGGCGTAAATCGCGAACACCGGCAGTATCACGAACATGCCGAACAAGCGCAGACCAAACACGCTGGCGAGCGCCGCGCTCGCCCGCAGTTCCAGCGCACTCATGCGATTGCTTGATGACATGGAAAAACAGCTAGGGAATTGAAACGAAAGGCGGGTATATTAGCAGGTTTACATTTCACGACGGATCGCAAATTGCCTATCAGCAGTAACAGCGGCACCAACATGAGTCCCAACGTTATCCGACTGCCGCATGCTGGCGCGGAAGCGCCAGCAAAATCAGGCGAATATATCCGTGTGCGCGGCGCACGCACGCACAATCTGAAAAACATCAATCTTGATCTGCCGCGCAATCAACTGGTGGTCATCACCGGGTTGTCAGGCTCCGGCAAATCGTCGCTGGCTTTTGACACGCTGTATGCCGAAGGCCAGCGCCGCTACGTGGAGTCGCTGTCAGCCTACGCGCGGCAGTTCCTGCAGATCATGGAAAAACCCGATGTTGATTTAATCGACGGTCTGTCACCGGCAATTTCCATCGAGCAAAAAGCCACCAGCCACAATCCACGCTCGACCGTCGGCACCATCACGGAAATCCACGATTATCTGCGTTTGCTGTTCGCGCGCGTGGGTGATCCGCACTGTCCCGATCACGGCAAACCGCTCGAAGCGCAAAGCGTGGCGCAGATGGTGGATCATGTGCTGACGCTGCCTGCCGACACGCGCCTGATGATCGTGGCACCGCTGGTGACCGGCCGCAAAGGTGAACAGGCCGATCTGTTTGACGAGTTGCGCGCACAGGGTTTTGCGCGGCTGCGCATAGACGGCAACGTCTACGAAATCGACAACCTGCCCAAGCTCAGGAAAAACTTCAAGCACACCGTTGACGTCATCGTCGACCGGCTCAGAGTGCGTGAAGATGCCAGGCAGCGGCTGGCGGAATCGTTCGAGACCGCACTGCGTCACGCCGACGGCCGCGCACTTGCCGTTGAAATGGAAGGCGGCAAAGAGCATTTATTCTCGGCGAAGTTCGCGTGCCCGGTATGCAGCTATTCGCTGCCGGAACTCGAGCCGCGTTTGTTCTCGTTCAATAACCCGATGGGGGCGTGCCCGCGTTGCGACGGCATCGGCACGGTGAATTTTTTCGATCCGCGGCGCGTGGTGGCGTTTCCCGATTTGTCGCTGGCCTCCGGCGCGATCAAGGGCTGGGACCGGCGCAACCAGTTTTTTTACGACATGCTGCAAAGCCTTGCGCAGCACTACGGCTTCGATCTCGAAGCGCCCTATCACGAGCTGACAGACGCGGTAAAGAATATCATCCTCAACGGGTCGGGCACGGAAAAAATAAGTTTCAGTTACGTGGGCGAGCGCGGCAAGAATTTACTGCGTGAACACGCGTTCGAAGGCGTGTTGCCTAATCTGGAGCGGCGTTATCGCGAAACCGATTCGGTGTTGGTGCGCGAGGAACTCGCCAAGTACCTGAACACGCAAGCGTGTCCGGAATGCGCCGGCACGCGCTTGCGGCGGGAGGCGCGGCACGTCACCGTATCAGGTAAAAATATACATGCAATCAGTAACTTATCTCTCGATATTGCAGTAACTTTTTTCGCCGAGATGGATGTCGGCGGCAGCAAGCGCGCAATCGCCGACAAGATCGTGCGTGAGATTTCCAATCGCCTGCAGTTCCTGGTCAATGTCGGCCTCGATTATCTGTCGCTGGATCGCGCAGCCGATACCCTGTCCGGCGGTGAAGCACAGCGCATCCGTCTGGCTTCTCAAATTGGTTCCGGGCTGACCGGTGTGATGTACGTGCTGGATGAACCGTCCATCGGCCTGCATCAGCGCGACAACGCGCGCTTGATCGAAACGTTGAAGCGCTTGCGCGACATCGGCAACACGGTAATCGTGGTTGAACACGACAAGGAGGCGATCATGCACGCCGACTATGTGGTGGATATGGGTCTGGGCGCCGGGGTGCACGGCGGCCGTATCATCGCCGAAGGCACCGCGGCGCAAGTATGCGCGCACGCGGAATCTCTCACCGGTCAGTATCTGTCGGGGCGCCGCCGCATCGATGTGCCCGCGCTGCGGCATTCGCTCAACGACAAACGCCAGCTCATGGTGCAAGGCGCTACCGGCAATAATTTGAAGAACATCACGGTGGGCATTCCCGTGGGATTGTTTGTGTGCATCACGGGCGTTTCGGGTTCCGGCAAATCGACGCTGATTAACGACACGCTCTACGCCGCCGCCGCGCAACATCTGTACGGCAGCGCCGCCGAGCCCGCGCCGCACGAGAGCATCAGCGGCCTCGAGTACTTCGATAAAGTCGTCAACGTCGATCAAAGCCCCATCGGCCGCACGCCGCGCTCCAACCCGGCCACCTACACCGGACTGTTTACGCCGATACGCGACTTATTCGCGGGCGTGCCCGCCGCGCGTGAACGCGGCTACGGCGCGGGACGCTTCTCATTCAACGTCAAAGGCGGGCGCTGTGAAGCGTGTCAGGGTGACGGCATGCTGAAGGTGGAAATGCACTTTCTGCCCGACGTTTACGTGCCCTGCGATGTGTGTCACAGCAAACGTTATAACCGCGAAACGCTGCAAATTCTCTACAAGGGAAAAAATATCAACGAAGTGCTGGCGATGACCGTCGAACACGCGACGGAATTTTTCAGCGCGGTGCCGGCGATTTCGCGCAAATTGCAAACATTGCTCGACGTGGGCCTGGGCTACATCAAACTCGGCCAGAGCGCGATCACCCTCTCCGGTGGCGAAGCGCAGCGCGTGAAACTCGCACTGGAACTCTCCAAACGCGACACCGGGCGCACGCTGTACATCCTTGACGAGCCCACCACGGGCCTGCATTTTCACGATATCGACCTGTTGTTGCGCGTGCTGCACCGGCTGCGCGACCACGGCAACACCATCGTGGTGATCGAACACAATCTCGATGTGATCAAGACCGCCGACTGGATCATCGATCTCGGCCCCGAAGGGGGCAACGGCGGCGGTCGCGTCCTGGTTGCGGGCACGCCTGAAGAGGTCGCGCGCCATGCCGACAGTCATACCGCGCGTTACCTGAAAGACGTATTGCAGTGATGTCGCCACGCGATTTGCTGCTTAGCAGCTTTAAGGCGGCACTCGCGGCGGCTGATCCGCTGCACATCGTCGGCGCGCATTTACCGAGGCCCCCGAAAGGCAAGACCCTGGTGGTGGGCGCGGGCAAAGCCGCTGCGGCAATGGCGCTGGCGGTGGAGCAACACTGGCCGGCCAACGCGCCGCTCGACGGCCTGGTGATCACGCGTTACCAGCATGGCCTGCTCACCAATCGCATCACCGTCATCGAAGCGGGTCATCCGGTGCCCGACGAATCCGGCGAAAGGGCTGCGCACGAAATTCTGCGCCGCGTAAAAGCACTCACAGCAAATGATTTATTGCTGGTGCTGGTGTCGGGCGGCGGCTCCAGCCTGCTCACGCTGCCCGCGCAAGGCATCGCCATAGATGATATAAAAAACATTACAAAACAATTACTTACATCAGGTGCACCGATACAGGACATGAACGTCGTGCGCAAGCATTTATCGGCGATTCAAGGAGGCCGACTGGCGGCGGCGTGCCGTGCGCCGGTAGTGGCGCTGGTGATTTCGGATGTCACCGGAGACGATCCGACGCACATTGCGTCAGGCCCATGCGTGGCGGACAGCAGCACCTATCAGGACGCGCTCGATATCATCAGACGGCACAACGTCAAAGCGCCTGCAGCGATAAGCGCGCATCTCACGCGCGGCGCGGCGGGCGAAATCGCTGAAACACCGAAACCCGGCGACAAGATTTTCACGTATGTCGAAAACCGCGTCATCGCCACTGCGCATGCATCACTGGCTGCGGCAGCGGATTTTTTCAAGTCACAGGGTATACACCCGGCGATCCTCGGCGACTCGGTCACCGGCGAAGCGCGTGAAGTGGCGAAAGTCTACGGCGCGCTGGCACGCGAAGTTTACCAGCACGGCACGCCCTGGCGCGCGCCGGTGGCACTGATCTCCGGCGGTGAATGCACCGTTACCGTAAAAGGCGCCGGGCGCGGCGGACGCTGCGCGGAGTTTTTGCTGTCGCTGGCCGTTGATCTTGACGGCGCACAGAACATACACGCACTGGCGTGCGACACTGACGGCATCGACGGCTCGGAAAATAACGCCGGCGCGATACTCACGCCCGATGCCTTAGCGCGCGCAACAGCCCTGCAAAAGGATGCCGCGAAATGGCTCGACAACAACGATGGCTACGGATTTTTTCACGCGCTGAACGACCTGGTGATTACCGGGCCGACGCGCACCAATGTGAATGATTTCCGGGTGATACTGGTATTGTGAAACAGCGCCCATAAAAAAAGCCGGCCCGTGTAATCATGGCCGGCTTTGAATCAGCGTGGTGCAGGCACTACGCCGCTGCCTCCTCCTTGGCTTGTTCTACTTTTGTGCTGGGCTCCGGGCGATCCACCAGTTCAACAAACGCCATGGGCGCGTTATCGCCTTTGCGAAATCCGAATTTCAATATGCGCAAATAGCCGCCATTGCGCTTGGCGTAGCGCGGGCCGATCTCGGCAAACAGTTTGGTGACGTTATCGCGATCACGCAGGCGGTTAAACGCCAGCCGATGATTGGCGAGCGTTGGTTTCTTGCCAAGCGTGATGATGGGCTCGACCACACGACGCAACTCTTTGGCCTTGGGCAACGTGGTTTTGATCGCCTCGTGCTTGAGCAGTGAGTTCGTCATATTGCGCAGCATCGCCAGGCGATGACTGCTGGTGCGGTTAAGCTTACGTAATCCGTGCCCGTGACGCATGATGTTTCCTCAGTTTCGTGCTGTGTTTTGCGCCGGGATCAGGGTTTTTCAAGCCCTGCGGGCGGCCAGCTCTCGATCCGCATACCCAGGGTGAGGCCGCGCATGGCGAGCACTTCCTTGATTTCGTTCAGCGATTTTCTGCCCAGATTCGGCGTCTTCAGCAGTTCGGTTTCCGAACGCTGAATCAGATCGCCGATGTAATAAATGTTTTCCGCTTTGAGGCAGTTGGCTGAACGCACGGTGAGCTCGAGATCGTCTACCGGACGCAGCAACACGGGGTCGACCTGGGTGGCGCGTTTTTCTTCGATCAGCGCGGGCGTGCCCGTCAGATCGGAGAACACCGACAACTGCTCGACCATGATACGCGCGGCGTAGCGCACGGCTTCCTCGGGATCAATGGCGCCGTTGGTCTCGATGTCCATAATCAGCTTGTCGAGATCGGTGCGCTGTTCAACGCGCGCGGATTCAACCGAATAACTCACGCGCCGCACCGGGCTGAACGAGGCATCCAGCAGGATGTTGCCGACAGTGCGGCCTTCTTCCTCCACCGCCTTGCGGCTGGTGGCGGCGATATAGCCGCGGCCTTTTTCCACCTTGATCTGCAATTCAATCTTGCCACCTACGGCCAGATGCGCGATAACGTGATCCGGATTGATGATTTCCACGTCATGATTCTGCTCGATATCGGCTGCGGTAACGACGCCTTCGCCCGCTTTCTTAAGCGACAGCGTGGCTTCATCCCGGTTGTGGAGTTTCAACACCACACCCTTCAAATTGAGCAGGATATCAACAACGTCTTCCTGCACGCCATCGAGGGTCGAGTACTCGTGCAACACGCCGGAGATGCTGACTTCGGTTGCGGCATAACCCGGCATGGACGACAGCAACGTGCGACGCAGTGCGTTGCCGAGCGTATGGCCGTAGCCGCGCTCAAACGGCTCCATGGTGAGTCGCGCGTGATGCGTAGAAAGATTCTGAACATCGATGATGCGAGGCTTCAGAAGTGCGGTGCTGGACATGGTAGTGGTGCCCCTTCGCTAAAATCGTGACAACTAAGCTTAAATCGTGAAAGTTCGCGTGCGATTACTTCGAGCGCATTACTTCGAACTCATTACTTCGAGTAAAGCTCGACCACCAGCGATTCATTAATACTGGACGGCAGCTCCGAACGCTGCGGCCGTGCCTTGAATGTGCCTTTCAACGCTTTGCTATCCACTTCCAGCCACTCGGCGCGGCCGCGCGATTCGGCGGCTTCGGCGGCAGCCTTGATGCGCAACTGCGCTTTGGCACCTTCGGCCACTTCGACCACATCGCCGGGACGGCACTGATAGGAAGGAATGTTCACACGCTTGCCATTCACCAGTATGCCGTTGTGACGCACCACCTGCCGCGCCTCGGTGCGCGAGGCGCCAAAGCCCATGCGGAACGCCACAGTGTCCAGACGGCTTTCGAGCAACTGCAGGAGAGCCTCGCCGGTAACGCCTTTGCTGGCGACCGCCCTCGCATAAAACAGACGGAACTGGCGTTCAAGCAAACCGTAAATACGGCGGATTTTCTGCTTTTCGCGCAGTTGCACACCATAGCCCGACAGACGCGACTGCTTCTGCCCATGCTGTCCAGGCGGATAGTTACGGCGCTCAATCGCACACTTATCGGTGAAACATTTTTCGCCCTTGAGGAACAACTTTTCGCCCTCACGGCGGCACTGCCTGCACTTCGCGTCGAGATTCCTTGCCACGTGGGGATCCCCTTAAACTCGTCTCTTTTTCGGAGGACGGCAGCCATTGTGCGGCACCGGCGTCACATCCGAAATACTGGTTATTTTGAAACCCACGGCATTCAGCGCGCGCACTGCGGACTCGCGGCCAGGGCCGGGCCCTTTGATACGCACTTCAATGTTTTTCACGCCACACTCCACCGCCAGCTTGCCGCACTGCTCGGCGGCGATCTGCGCGGCGAACGGCGTAGACTTGCGCGAACCCTTGAAACCGTTGCTGCCGGAGGTTGCCCAGGCCAGCGCGTTACCCTGCCGGTCGGTGATGGTCACGATGGTGTTGTTGAATGACGCATGCACGTGGGCAATGCCCTCTGCAACATTCTTCTTGACCTTCTTGCGCACTCGCGTGCTTGCTTTTGCCATGTGTTGTTACCTGTAAGCCTGTAAGCTAAATCTGCACTGAACTCAATTAAACCGTGGTGCTCTTTTGCAGCTTCACCGCGGCCTTGCGCGGCCCCTTGCGTGTGCGTGCATTGGTGCGGGTACGCTGCCCACGCACAGGCAAGCCTGCGCGATGGCGCTTGCCGCGCCAGGTGCCCAAATCCATCAAGCGCTTGATGTTCATGGATACTTCACGGCGCAGATCACCTTCGGTTGCGACTTTGGCAACCTGCTCGCGCAGCTTGTCCATGTCGCTGTCGGACAAATCTTTCATCTTGCGGCTGGATTCGATGCCGGCCGCGACACAGATTTTGCGCGCGCGGCTGCGACCCACGCCATAGATCGCCGTCAGCGCTATTTCTGCGTGCTGATGATTCGGAATATTTACGCCACCAATACGAGCCATGCTCTCACTCCACTAACGTAACATGTTGTTTTTAAAAAATAAAGTTAAAAAACAATTATCCCTGACGCTGCTTATGGCGCGGGTCTTTGCAAATCACGCGCACTACGCGCTTGCGTTTCACAATCTTGCAATTGCGGCACATACGTTTTACCGATGCCTGCACTTTCATTTTCCGGCTCCAGTCTTTCTTTCAATGCGCTTCACTCGCTGCGCGCGGAACACTTTCGGCGCGCTAACGCGTGGGAAACATTCCACCTTTAAAGTTGGCCTTCTTCAACAAACTCTCGTACTGATGCGACATGATGTACGCCTGCACCTGTGACATGAAGTCCATCGTCACCACCACGATAATCAGCAGCGAGGTGCCGCCAAAATAAAACGGCACTTTCTTCCACACAATCAGTATTTCCGGCAGCAGACAGACCAGTGTCACATAAACCGCGCCGACCAGAGTCAGCCGCAAGGTAATTTTCTCGATGTAACGCGCGGTTTGATCGCCCGGCCGTATGCCCGGAACAAACGCCCCGCTCTTCTTCAAATTGTCCGCAGTTTCCTTCGGATTAAACACCAGCGCGGTATAGAAAAAACAGAAAAATATAATCGCCGACGCATACAGCAGCGTGTAAACCGGCTCACCCGGATGCAAAGTTGCCGCAATATTCTTAAGCCAGGTCACCCCGGTGGAACTGCCTTCGCCAAACCAACCCACAATCGTCGCCGGAAACAAAATAATCGATGACGCAAATATCGGCGGTATTACACCTGCCATGTTCAGTTTGAGCGGCAAGTGCGAGCTTTGTCCGCCGTACACCTTGCGCCCGACCTGACGCTTTGCATAATTCACCAAAATCTTGCGCTGACCGCGCTCAACAAAACATACGAATGCCGTCACGCCCACCACCAGCGCGCCAATAAACAGCACCACCGGTATCGACATCGCACCCGTGCGCACCAGTTCCAGGGTGCCGCCGACCGCCTGCGGAAACCCGGCCGCGATTCCCGCGAATATCAACAGTGAAATGCCGTTACCGATACCGCGCTCGGTAATTTGTTCGCCCAGCCACATCAGGAATATGGTGCCGGTGGTCAGGGTCACCATCGCGGTCAAACGAAACAGCAAACCCGGATCAATCACTAACCCGCGCTGGCTTTCAAGGCCAATCGCGATCGCCATGCTTTGAAACACCGCCAGTCCCGCCGTGCCATAACGGGTGTACTGCGTAATCTTGCGGCGGCCGGCTTCGCCTTCCTTCTTTAACGCCTCCAGCGTCGGCGAAGCGACGGTCATCAACTGCATAATTATCGACGCCGAAATATACGGCATGATCCCCAGTGCAAAAATCGAGAACCGCTCCAGCGCACCACCCGAAAACATGTTGAACATGTCGAGTATGCCGCCGCGCTGTTGATTGAACAGGTTGGCAAGTTCGGTCTGGTCGATACCCGGCACCGGGATGAACGAACCTATCCGGAACACGATCAACGCGCCGATCAAAAACAGGAAACGGCGCTTCAAATCGCCCAGTTTTCCCGATGCCAGCAGTGAATCGTTTACGGCCAATGCCCGTTCCTCTTAACCTGTTACGCCTGCGCCGCAACCGCGGGCAGCGGATCAACGACGCTGCCGCCCGCTTTTTCAATCGCCGTGCGTGCGCCCTTGGATACGCGCAAACCCTGCAAAGTCACTTTGCGTTCTATCGCGCCCGCGAGTATTACTTTTGCGTGCAGCGCGCCCAGATGCGCCAGCCCGGCTTTTTTTAGCGCCGCAAGATCAATGGTGTCCGCGCTCAATTTCTGGATGTCGCCCAAACGCACTTCAACGGTGTCGCCCGCCAGCGGTGACTGAAAACCACGCTTCGGCAAGCGGCGGTGCAGTGGCATTTGGCCACCCTCAAAGCCGATTTTATGAAAGCCGCCGGCACGCGCCTTCTGTCCTTTGTGACCGCGGCCGGCGGTTTTGCCCAAACCGCAGCCCGTGCCGCGCCCGACACGCTTACGCGCGTGTTTGGATCCGCTGGCAGGTTTAATCGTATTCAGTCGCATCACACCATCCTCTATTAGCTCAACCCCAACGCTTACTTCACCTTCACCAGATACGACACTTTGTTGATCATGCCGCGATTGGCGGGTGTGTCGATCACTTCAACGGTGTGGTTGATACGGCGCAAGCCCAAGCCGCGCACGCACAGCCGGTGTTCGCCTTTGGTGCCGATCAGACTTCTGACCAGCGTTACCTTGATTTTTTTGGCGTCCGCCATAATTACCCCGAGTTACCCTGTTATTTCTTCCACGGACTTGCCGCGCTTCGCAGCGATCTCGGCCGGCGTATTCATAGCCGTCAGACCGTTGATCGTGGCGCGCACCACATTGTAGGGATTGGTCGATCCCTGGCACTTCGCCAGAATGTTGGTCACGCCCATGACCTCAAGCACCGCACGCACCGGCCCGCCTGCGATGATGCCCGTGCCTTCCGATGCCGGCTGCATGTACACCTTGGCAGCGCCATGACGGCCAATTACGGTGTGTTGCAGCGTGCCGTTTTTCAATTGCACTTTGACCATTTTGCGGCGCGCTTCTTCCATCGCCTTTTGCACCGCAACCGGCACTTCGCGCGACTTGCCTTTGCCCATGCCGATGCTGCCGTCACCATCGCCCACGACGGTCAGTGCGGCGAAACCCAGAATGCGGCCGCCTTTCACCACTTTGGTCACGCGATTGATGGCCACCATTTTTTCACGCAGACCGTCGCCACGCTCTTCGTTGCCGGTCTGCATTTTGGATGCTTGCATTTTCGCCATGGCTATTTCCTGGTCCTGATCCTAGAACTTAAGGCCGGCTTCACGCGCGGCTTCGGCCAGTGCCTTGACACGGCCATGAAAACGGTAACCTGAACGGTCGAAGGCCACGGTCTCAACACCGACTTTTTTCGCCTTTTCGGCAATCAACCTGCCAACCATCGCCGCCGCCTTGACGTTGCCGCCATTTTTCAGATCGCCGCGCACGCTTTTTTCCGCGGATGACGCGCTGGCCAGCACTTTGCCGCCCGTGGCATCGATCACTTGCGCATAGATATGCAGATTAGAACGGTTGACCGTCAGGCGCACCGCTTTCAACTCCGCGATTTTTGCGCGAGTACGGCGTGAGCGCCGCATGCGTGATTGTTTCTTTTCTATCATGGCTTACTGGACTCCTAAGCGCCTACTTCTTTTTGGTTTCCTTGAGCACGATCTGCTCACCGAGGTAGCGCACGCCCTTGCCCTTGTACGGCTCGGGGCTGCGATACGCACGTAGGTCCGCTGCGACCTGTCCCACCTGCTGACGATCCGCACCCTTGATGATGATCTCGGTTTGCGTCGGCGTTTCAGCCTTCACGCCTTTGGGCAATTGATGCACTACAGGGTGCGAAAAACCCAGGGTCAGATTCACTTTGTCGCCCTGCGCCTGGGCGCGATAGCCCACGCCCACAAGGGCTAATTTCTTTTCAAAGCCTTTGGAGACGCCCACCACCATATTCGACACCAGCGCGCGCAGGGTTCCCGACATGGCATTTGCCAGGTTGGAACTGTCGTTTACCTTGAACTCAAGACGATTTTCAACCCGTTGCACCTGTACGTTCGGCGACAATTTTTGTGTCAACACCCCCAACGGCCCTTTGACCGAGATTTCGGCGGCATTGAGCGTGACATCCACTTTTTCAGGGATGAGAACCGGATCATTTGCAACTCTGGACATGTTAGAACTCCACTACTATCAGGCCACGATACACAGCACTTCGCCACCCACACCCATGCCGCGCGCCTTGCGATCGGTCATGACGCCCTTGGAGGTCGATACGATCGCCACCCCCAAACCATTCATCACCACCGGAATCTGCGTACTGGGCCGGTAAATACGCAGCCCAGGACGGCTCACGCGCTCGATTTTTTCGATAACCGGGCGCCCGGCGTAGTATTTAAGGCTGATGTCGAGGTGGGATTTGCCGTCCTGATCGCGCACGGCAAAATCCTCAATGTAACCCTCGTCCTTGAGCACTTTGGCAATGGCAGCCTTCAACTTGCTCGTCGGCACCGCTACCGATTGTTTTTCCGACTGCTGCGCATTACGAATGCGCGTCAGCATATCAGCGACCGGATCACTCATACTCATGCAATGTTCTCCTGCTTCCTGGCGTATACACTCGCTACGTTCAGGATGCTCAACTCACTACCCATGATTAACACTTTACGTTTCGCAGTTACCAACTTGCCTTGATAATGCCGGGGATTTCTCCGCGCATGGCGATGTCACGCAGTTTCCCGCGCGCCAAACCAAACTTGCGGTAGACCCCGCGCGGCCGGCCCGTCAACGCGCAACGATTGCGCACACGCACCGGACTCGCATTACGCGGGAGCTTTTGCAGCTTGAGACGCGCCTCGTAACGATCTTCCGGCGACAACGATTGATTGTTCGCAGCATCGCGCAACGCCGTGCGCTTGGAAGCAAATTTCTTCACCGTTTCCTTGCGCTGCTCATTGCGGTTAATCACTGACTGTTTTGCCATGAAAGTCCTTAGTTCCTGAACGGAAATTTGAACGCGGCCAGCAAGGCTCTTGCTTCGTCGTCCGTTTTGGCTGTGGTCGAAATAGTGATGTTCATGCCGCGGATCGCATCAATCTTGTCGTACTCGATCTCGGGGAAAATAATTTGCTCCTTGACGCCCATGTTGTAATTGCCCATGCCATCAAAGCTGCGCGCGGAAATACCGCGAAAGTCGCGGATACGCGGCATCGCCACGTTGACCAGACGATCCAGAAAATCATACATGCGTGCCCCGCGCAAAGTAACCTTGCAGCCCACTGGATAATTTTCACGGATCTTGAAAGACGCAATGGCTTTGCGCGACTTGGTCACCAGCGGCTTCTGGCCGGCGATTTTAGTCATATCGGCTACAGCGTTATCCATAATCTTCTTGTCCGCAACCGCCTCGCCCACGCCCATATTGAGCACGATCTTGTCGAGACGCGGCACTTGCATCACGGATTTGTAGGCGAATTTCTCGGTCAGGCCTTTGACCACCGTATCGCGGTAGTAGGTCTGCAGCCGAGCCGGTCCCATAGGCTTGGCCGGCGTCGTCTTTTTGCCGGCGGACTTTTCACCACGGGACTCAGCCGCATCTTTGGCCGCGGGCTTACCCTTGGCCTCACGTGGTTCGCGCGGTTCGCGGGCCTCGCGGGCGGGCTTGGACTTCTTTTGTTCTTTCTGTTCGCTCATACGTCAATGACTTCGCCATTGGACTTGAAATAGCGCACGCGCTTGGCCCCGCCAGCACCTTCGATTTCCTTGATGCCCACGCGGTCGGCCTTTTTCGTCGCCGGGTTAAACAATGCCACATTCGATATCGGTAGTGGCATTTCCTTATCGATGATGCCGCCCTGGGTATTTTTCATCGGATTGGGCCGCTCATGCTTTTTGACCTTGTTCGCGCCTTCGACCAGCACATGACTATCGGCAACCAGCTTCAGCACCGTGCCGCGCTTACCCTTGTCACGACCGGCGATGACGATGACGTCGTCGCCTTTTCTAATCTTTTTCATGCCACGCTCCTTAAATAACTTCCGGGGCGAGTGAAACAATTTTCATGAACCGCTCGGTACGCAACTCGCGCGTCACCGGTCCAAATATTCGCGTGCCGATGGGTTCCAGTTTCGCATTGAGCAAGACCGCTGCGTTAGAGTCGAACTTCACCAGCGAACCATCCGAGCGGCGCACGCCTTTGGCCGTACGCACCACCACCGCGTCATACACTTCACCTTTCTTGACGCGACCGCGCGGCGCGGCGTCCCTGATGCTGACCTTGATCACGTCGCCGATGCCTGCATAACGTCGCTTGGACCCCCCCAGCACTTTTATGCACATTACGGCACGAGCACCAGTGTTGTCAGCAACATCCAATACGGATTGCATCTGAATCATGTTTAGCTTCTCGCTTCATTAACACGCCGGCGCATTAATACGCCTGGCGTTTCCCCAACTTGATCCGGCAGCGGGATCATCGAAACTTTCCCAAAGCATCAGATCAGTATTGGCGCCCCAAGTTACGCATTCACGTATTCCACTCATGGGCTGATACGCCACACCCGCTACTTGCCAATAGCAGAAACATTGGCACAGGATTCGCGACCGTGAAAACCGTCGATTGTAACTGGTTATTACCCGTTTGCAAACCCTAAAATTGCTTTAATTACTAAACCGCGCGAGATTTTTCCACCAAATTGACCACCCGCCATGCCTTGGTCTTGGACAGCGGACGGCATTCTTCAATGGTTACCGTATCGCCCTCGTGAAATTCGTTTTTCTCGTCGTGCGCGTGATACTTTTTCGACAGTGTGAGAAATTTACCGTAGAGCGCGTGCTTGACACGCCGCTCCACCAAAACGGTTACGGTTTTGTCCATTTTGTCGCTCACCACGCGGCCAGTAAGGTTACGCTTGTTGGCGCTCTTGTTGTCGATATCACTCATGCTGTTTTACCCATTTCTTTTTGCGTCAGCACGGTACGAACACGGGATATGTCGCGTCGTGTCTTTCCGATCTGACTGGTATTCGCAAGTTGCTGCGTCGCTTTTTGCATGCGCAGTGAAAACTGCGCGCGCAGCAACGATTGCAATTCCTGCTTCAGTTCGTCAACAGACTTGCTACGCAATTCGTTCGCTTTCATGTCTTAGCCTCCTACCTGACGCTGCACAAAGATGGTTGCAATCGGCAATTTCGCCGCGGCCAACCGGAATGCTTCCTTGGCGGTCACTTCGTTTACGCCATCCATTTCGTACAATACTTTTCCTGGCTGAATTTCAGCGACCCAGTACTCGGGGTTGCCTTTGCCATTGCCCATGCGCACCTCGGCGGGTTTACGCGAGATCGGCTTGTCGGGAAATATGCGTATCCAGATTCTGCCGCCGCGCTTGATATGGCGCGTCATGGCGCGGCGCGCCGCCTCGATTTGACGTGCGGTCAGGCGACCGCGGCCTGTTGCCTTCAGTCCAAAGTCGCCAAAGCTCACCTTGGCGCCACGGGTCGCGATACCTTTATTGCGCCCCTTTTGTTCTTTACGATACTTACGTCTGGATGGCTGTAACACGTTTCACTCCTGGCTTGCTGCGCGGTTTACGCGCGGGCGGCGGGGTATCGGACGGTCCGCCCGGCGCGGCCGCCGGCTGTTCGTTCTTGGCTAGCATCTCACCCAGATACACCCACACTTTGATGCCGATGACACCATAGGTGGTCTTGGCTTCCGCCACGCCGTACTGGATGCCCGCGCGCAGTGTGTGTAGCGGCACGCGGCCTTCGCGATACCATTCGGTGCGCGCGATTTCAATGCCGTTCAGGCGCCCGGCACTCATGATCTTGATGCCCTGTGCACCCAGGCGCATGGCATTGGTAATGGCGCGTTTCATCGCGCGACGGAACATAATGCGTTTCTGTAACTGCTGCGAGATGGAGTCCGCGATCAGTTGCGCATCGAGTTCGGGCTTGCGAACTTCTTCGATATTGACGTGGACTGGCACGTGCAGCATTTTTTGCAACTGCGACTTCAGCGACTCGATATCCTCGCCCTTCTTGCCGATCACCACGCCCGGACGGGCACTGTAAATCGTGATGCGTGCGTTTTTCGCGGGACGCTCGATGATGACGCGTGACACGGCCGCATGCGACAATTTTTGCTTGAGGTAATCACGAACCTTCAGATCCTCCAGCAGCATGCCGGGGAAATTACGGTCGTTCGCATACCAGCGGGAGGACCAATCGCGTGTAACCGCGAGGCGAAATCCTGTCGGATGTATTTTTTGACCCATTACGCATTCCTTCCGTCGCCGACCGTCAGAAAAATATGGCAGGAGTGCTTGAGCACCCGCACGCCGCGACCCTTGGCGCGCGCATGAAAGCGCTTAAGCACCGGACCTTTTTCAACAAAGATGCTGGTGATTTTCAGTTCATCGATATCCGCGCCATCATTGTGCTCGGCATTGGCGATCGCCGACTCGAGAACTTTACGAATAATGGTAGCGCCTTTTTTGGGCGAGAACTGGAGAATATTGAGCGCACTCTCCACCGCCTGCCCGCGAACCAGATCAGCCACCAGCCGTCCCTTTTGGGCCGACAGTCTGACGCCGCGCAGTTTTGCTGTTGTTTGCATGGTGCTCTCCGTTTACCCGGCCGCTTACTTGGCCGCTTATTTGGCAGGTGAGGGTGTCGGCGCAGATTTTTTGTCCGCCGTCGCCGCGCCGGCCTTGGAATGGCCCTTGAACGTGCGCGTGTGCGAAAACTCGCCCAGCTTGTGCCCAACCATATTCTCGGTGATATACACCGGAATATGCTGCTTGCCGTTATGCACCGCGATGGTGAGCCCGACAAAATCCGGTAGCACCGTCGAACGGCGCGACCAGGTTTTGATAGGACGCTTGTCCGATACCGCGCGCGCCGCCTCCACTTTATGCATCAGATGGTGATCGACGAACGGACCTTTTTTAATGGAACGTGCCATATGTACCCCTGTATCCCTTATGCCTGTTACGCCGAGGTTTTGGAATTACGCCGGCGCACTATCATGCTGTTGGTGCGTTTGACTTTGCGCGTTTTGTAGCCCTTGCACATCACCCCCCACGGGCTGACCGGCGCCTGAGCGGCGGCAGTCCTGCCTTCGCCACCGCCGTGCGGATGGTCGATCGGATTCATCGCCACGCCG
This sequence comes from Bordetella parapertussis, assembly GCA_945861275.1. GTDB lineage: Bacteria > Pseudomonadota > Gammaproteobacteria > Burkholderiales > SG8-41 > UBA5216. The sequence goes on along the minus strand of CAMATZ010000050.1, from coordinate 2,927 downwards.
CGCACCGTCGGACGCACGCCGCGCCAACGCACACGCCCGGCTTTGCCGATGGATTCCAGTGAGTGCTCTTCGTTACCCACTTCGCCTAGCGTGGCACGGCAATTCACATGCACTTTTCGAATTTCACCAGAGCGCAAACGCAATTGCGCGTAATCACCTTCGCGCGCCAGCAACTGCACAGAAGTACCGGCGGAGCGCGACAATTGCGCACCCTTGCCCGGCAGCATTTCCACGCAGCATATCGTGCTACCCACTGGAATATTGCGCAGCGGCAGCGCATTGCCCGGCTTGATGGGCGCCTCTGAACCGGACACCAGTTGCGTGCCAGGCGTCAGGCCTTTGGTGGCAATGATGTAACGGCGCTCGCCGTCGGCGTAACACAACAACGCAAGATGCGCGCTGCGATTCGGGTCGTATTCGATGCGCTCGACCTTCGCCACGATGCCATCCTTGTTGCGGCGGAAGTCAATCATGCGATAGTGCTGCTTGTGGCCGCCACCTTGATGGCGCATGGTGATGCGGCCGTGCTGATTGCGTCCCGCCTTTTTGGACTGACTGTCGAGCAGCGCAGTCACCGGCTTGCCTTTGTGTAGGCCCGGCGTCACCACCTTGACCAGACCGCGGCGGCCGGGAGAGGTTGGTTTTACTTTGATCAGCATTACTTGTTCTCCCCTGCGGCGAAGTTGATATCCTGGTTCTTGCCGTCCTTGTCCTTGCCCAGAGTCACATACGCCTTTTTCCATCCGCTACGGCGACCGGCAAACTTGCCCATGCGCTTTTCCTTACCTTTGACGTTGACTATGCGCACGCCTTCGACGTCCAGTTTCTTGTCCTTAGGGCTGAACAGCAACTCGACTGCGGCCTTGACTTCGGGCTTGGTAGCATCGGGTGCCACACGAAACACAAACTGATTATTCTTTTCACCAACGAAGGTGCTCTTTTCCGATACCACCGGCGCGAGCAATACCTGGGTCAGTCTTTCCGGGCTGTACGCTTTCATGCCAGCATCTCCTCGATCTTGGCGACCGCGCTCTTGGTCACCACGACTTTTTGGTGGCGGATCAGGGTCACCGGATCGGCTTCGCTGACCGAGGCGACGCTGACGTAGTGCAGATTGCGCGAAGACAAACGCAAATTGTCATCCAGCGCATCGGTAATGATCAGCACATCGTCAAGGCCCATGTCTTTTAACTTTTGCGCCAGCAGCTTGGTTTTGGGCGCGCTGAGGGTGAAGCTATCCACCACCACCAGGCGCTCTTCGCGTGCGAGCTGCGACAGAATCGCACACACACCCGCACGATACATTTTACGATTCAGTTTTTGACTGAAATTTTCGTCCGGCCGATTCGGGAAAATCCGCCCGCCGCCGCGCCACAGAGGGCTGGAGGTCATACCCGCACGCGCACGGCCTGTCCCTTTTTGACGGAACGGTTTTTTGGTGGAGTGGCGCACTTCGCCACGATCTTTTTGCGCGCGGGTGCCGCTACGTCCATTGGCCAGATACGCGGTCACCAGTTGATGCACCAGCGCTTCATTAAATTCACGGCCAAAGGTGGCGTCAGAGGCGGAGACTTTCGCCGTCGCTTGGCCCTGGTCGTCTATCAGATTGAGTTCCATGATTTATTCCGCCCTTACTTCCTGGGACCAGCGGCAGCGCTGGCACCAGGCTTGGCAGCCACCGGCTTGGTGACACGCTTAATACGCTTGGCGGGAAGCACCACGACATCGCCGCCGCGTGATCCGGGTACCGCGCCGCGGATCAGCAGCAGTTGCCGCGTTTCATCAATACGCACGATTTGCAGGCTTTGCGCGGTGCGCTTCACCGCGCCCATGTGCCCGGCCATTTTCTTGCCGGGAAACACGCGGCCCGGGTCTTGCGCCATACCAATCGAGCCAGGGCTGTTGTGTGAACGCGAATTTCCGTGACTCGCACGATTGGATGAGAAATTGTGGCGCCTGATTACGCCCTGAAACCCCTTGCCCTGCGAAACACCGGTCACGTCTACCATCTGACCGACCTGGAACACATTGGCGCCGATGACACCACCGACCTTGAGTTCGCCGAGTTTGTCCGGCGCAACACGAAATTCACGTAGCGTATGACCCGCCTCAACACCCGCCTTGGCAAAATGGCCCGCTGCGGCCTTAACTACGCGGCTCGCGCGACGTTTACCGAAAGTCACCTGCACGCCGGCGTAACCGTCGGTTTCGGGCGTCTTGAGCTGGGTGACGCGATTATTCGACACATCCACTACGGTCACCGGAATGGTATCGCCATCGTCGGTGAAAACGCGGGTCATGCCGACCTTGCGGCCAACAAGTCCTAAGTTCATGATTTATTTACCTTTTTTAAAAGGCGCCCGTTACAATTGACGGACGTTGTTTACAGCAGTGTTTAGTTTTGAGTGATGAATTAAAACACGCGGCTTCAACTCAACACTCAACACTTAAAACTCACAACTTAATCTCTACATCCACGCCAGCGGGCAAATCGAGCTTCATCAGCGCGTCTACCGTTTTGTCCGTCGGGTCAATAATGTCCATCAAACGCAAATGCGTGCGTATCTCCATCTGATCGCGCGACGTTTTGTTTACGTGCGGCGAACGTAACAAATCGAAACGTTCCTTACGCGTCGGCAAGGGAATCGGGCCTTTGACCACGGCGCCAGTGCGCTTGGCAGTATCCACAATTTCCTGCGCCGACTGGTCTATCAAGCGGTAGTCGAACGCCTTCAGGCGGATACGAATTTTCGTACTTTTCAAGGCGGCCATTGATAATTACTCGATCACTTTAGCGACGACACCGGCGCCGACTGTTCTGCCACCTTCGCGAATCGCAAAGCGCAGTCCTTCTTCCATCGCGATCGGCTGAATCAACGTCACCGTGATCGATATGTTGTCCCCAGGCATCACCATTTCCGTGCCCT
>CAMATZ010000049.1 GCA_945861275.1 Bordetella parapertussis | reverse complement strand
TTGCTCGTGCCGCCGTTGTTTGATATCAGGTTCTTGATGCCTGTGAACGCCGCCCCGTCAATCGCCGTTGTGCCGGTGAAGGACAGCGTCAGGTCCTTGCCCGCACCCACCACGCCGGCAGTGAATGCCGGCGTCGCGCCTGTGAGCGTCACCACCGGTGCATTCAGCGTTACCGCGCCGGTGTAGCTTTGATCACCGGAGGTGGTGACATTGCCGCCGAGCGTGATGCCCGTGACGCCGGTAATAGTGCTGGTGCTGCCGGCCAGTGTGCCGTTAGTGGTCACGCTGGCAGCAGAGGATGCCAGTGTTAGGGTCGCTGTGCCGGTGTCTATAGCTGCCGCCGGCAGCGTTAACGCGCCGCCCGTCCGTATGTCCACCGCTTTGTTAAGGCCGTTGGCCAGCGCGGTCACGTTAAGCGCACTGGTGTCTCTCAGGGTAATCGCCCCACCGGTGACGCCTATGGAATTGAAGGCATTGGTTGCGGCGTCGAGGGTGACATCACCGCTCGCGTTTACCGCTACGCTGTTGGCGACGATTTTCCCGGCAGCGCCCTGGGTAATATTTGAAGTCGCGCCGCTGGTGGTAGTGAGTGACACCGTGCTTCCGGTTGCGTCCAGGGTGTTGTTCACCGCCAGCGCGCCGCTGGTGTTCAAGGAAATGCCGCCAGTGGCGCCCACCGCGCCGGTAACGGTGAGACCACCCGCATCGAGCAGTTTAAGTTCGCCCGTGCCCAGTGTGCTGGCACCCAGATTCTTGACGGCATTGATCGCAGTGTTGAGGGTGGCACTGCCGCCGGCGGTGGAAAGCGTCAGCGTATCCGTTACGGTCAACGCTGCTGTTTGACTTACCGTGCCGCCATTGCTGGTAGCAGCGAGATTGCCGGTTACCGTGCCCTGGCCCAGATTAAGTGGGCCAGTGGAAATCGCGGTCAGGTTGCCGGTGGCCAGCGTGCCCAGAGTGAGCGCATTCTTGTCGGTGATCTGAGTTACGCTGCCGCTCAGCGTCACCGCGCCGCCAAAGTCGTTGCCCGTTCCGGTGAGCGTAATGGCACTGTTGTTTTTGCTGGCATCGATCAGCGTGGTCAGCGTAACTTCTAGTTTGGTGCCCGGACTTTGATTGACGAAATCCTCGGCCTTTGCATTCAGGTTGCCGGTCACTTTGGTATCGCCGAATGTAATGCTGCCATTGGGTGTGGCTTTGGCATCCAATGTCAGGTCGCCGATAGTTGTTCCGGCCACTACGAGGTTGCCGGTTACTTTGGTGTTGCCGGTCGTGTTGAGCACGACACTGAGCTGGTTCTTGTCGAAAATTTCCGTCGTGCCGCCAGTGAGGCTGACTTGCCCGGTAAAGGTATTGCCGGTTTTGTCGAGCGTGATGGCGGAAGTGCCCGCATTGAAGGTTGCCGCACCGGCGTTGTTGGCTTGTGTGAGACCCGTGCTATTCAAAGACTGCGTAATCGGCCCGCCCAGCGCCGTCACAGTAAGGGTGCCCGTGCCAAAACTGGAGGTGCCCAGAAGCAGGCCGCCGGAATTGGTGATCGCGATATTGCCTGCGCCGCCGTTGCTCAGCTTTACCTCGCCGCTGAAGTTGTTGGCGGAATTGGGTAGTGTGATCGCACCCGCAGGGGCTGAGACCGTAAGATCCGCGTTGGAAATAGCGTTGCCGCCGGACGGCGCCGGCACGGTTTGCGTAATGTTGCCGGTGGTGTTGGAAAGGAAAGTGTTGCCTGCGTCGGCCAGCACACCCTTGATTTCCAGATCGCCGCCCGTGGATACGGCGCCCAGCGTGCTGACAGCGTTTCCGCCACTGATAAGATCAACATTGCCGCCGGCGGTGGTCACACCCAGCGTGCCGTTGCCTCCAGCGCCGACGGTTAATGTGCCGGTTTGAACAATGGCAGCGCCGCTGGCAACATTGGAATGCAGATTCAGCGTGACTCCCGACTTTGTGAGATTGGTTGTCCCCACAGTAATCTGCCCCGCAGTTGTGGTAGGGGTTGGTGTGATGTTGGGTAGCGTGGGCGTGGCGGGGATGATTGCGTTGGCGCGTCCGAAGGTCAAAATGCTGGCCGAGGTCATCGTGTCGAGAAACGTCTGCGGCAACGCCAGTGCGCCGACAACGGAGGGATCACCCACAGACATCGCTGTAGTTGCCGTTACGGGTGCGATGGCAATTTCACCCGGAACGACGAATGCGGAAAAACCTTGCGTATCAATCGTGTTCGCAACCAGCGCCACATTGCCTGCGGTAATAAAACCGCCCACGGATATATTCCCCAAAACCAGCGGTGTCCCCGTACCGACTTGCACTGTGTATGTATTGCCGACGGTGTAGTTTTTCGCGGCGACCGAGCTGGTGCCCGAGATCAGCGTCAAATTGCCGGTGGCGGCATTTAACGGGCTACCACCGTCCTGCGTGAAATCGATGCTCGCTTTCGCTCGTACGGTGATATTGCCGCTGGTCGTGATCGACGCCCCTCCGGCAGTGACCAGTCCGTCGCTTGACAGAAAACTGATATTGCCGCTGGCCGTAACGGGGCCGTCAAAATTAATGTTCTGGGTGTTGGTGACATCAATGGTGGCCGCGGTTATGTTCCCCGGCCGCAAAACTGCAGTGTCGCCGCTGTAGGCGAACAGCGCATTGCCGACGTTGATACTGGTGAATTTGGATACCTTGTTGTTTGCCGCTGCCGCTGTCAGGTTCGCATCGGCGTTGATTGTTGATACCGTCAAGCTGCTGCCGATCAGTCCGCCGTTTGCGGTATCGGTAATGCCCCCTTCGGTGTGATTCAGCGTGATAGCGCTGTTGCCAGCGTCCAGCGTGCCGTCGAGCATTAGCGCGCCGCGCGTTTGCAGCGTAATGCCGCCGGCCGCTGCCACCGTAACGGTGACTTTAAGCGCCGTGTCGTTCTTAAAGTTGAGCGCGCCGCTGCCCAGTGACACTGCGCCCAGTTTAGTTGCAAGGTTATTCGCTGCGCCAAGGTCTGCGTTGGCGCCGGCGGTAGAAAGTGTCAGCGTGCCAGCCGTAATGGGGGCGCCCTGCGATATTGTGTTGGCACCGCCACCGGTGGTGGTCAGAGACACGTTGCCGTTACCAGCATTGACTGCGCCGTTCAGCGCCATCGCGCCGGCGGATTCCAGCGTAATGCCGCCGCTGGCGCCTATCGGGCCGTTGACATTGAGGGCGGTGCTGTTTTTAAAGTTCAGCGCGCCCGTGCCAAGGTTCACGCCACCCAGAATGCCTATGGCGTTGGGGGCGCTGTTCAGCGTGACATTGGCGCCAGCAGTGGTCAATCCCAGGAGCGGGGCAGTGATTGTTCCGGCACCGCTTTGGCTGATGGTGCTGCCGGCGCCGCCGCTGGTGGTGAGCAACACCAAGCCCTGGGCATTGAGCGCAGCGTTGAGCGTTATGTCCTTCTGTGCGGTTACCTTGATTTCCGAGTTGGCGACGGTAATGGCGCCCAGCGTGGCACTGCCGGTTTTTTGAACCGCGGCGTCGCCGGCGATCAAGGTAACGCCGCCGCTGGCGCCGCCGCCGCCGGTAGTAATCTTTGATCCCGCATTGAAAACAATGTCGCCGCCACCCACCGTGGACGCGTCCCCTGCCTGCAAGGTCAGCATTTTGGTGGTCAGCGTTGCACTGAGATCGACATCGGCATCCGCGCCGCCTGCATCGCCAACGGTGAGTTTGTTTCTCGCCTGCAAGGTAATGTTGACGTTGCCGAGCCCCTGCAGTTTGCCCACAGATATGGTGTTGCTTGCCGTATCAGCCACCGTAAACGAAAGCGCATCCGCGACGATGTTTCCGTCCTGATCGCCGCTGCCGGTTGCCCCTTTAACTATAAACAGGTTGAGCGGATCAAGCAGCAGCGTTCCGGCATTGCCTTTGGCTGCGCTCAAATTCACCGTGCCCTGAAAATTAAGATTCTCCCTGCCTGATACCTCCGCCTTGCCGCCGTTGCCGCCATCCGGCCCGCCGGTGGCAGAAATTGACCCGCCGTAAGCGGTGTTCCCGTCCGCCCACACAATCACCTGGCCGCCATCGCCGTTGCCGGTGGCGTCGGCTTTGAGCAGTGCGCCAGTGGCAACCAGCGTGTTCTGCGCATTAGCCAGCGGGCCTTGTCCTTGCCAGTTGCCGCCGATGAAAATATTGCCGCCGCCCGCCACGCCCGAGGCGTCCGCTACCGCAGTGGAGGTGAGCAGCACATTGGGCGCGGTGACGCTGACGGTGCCGCCGGTTTCACCCGCATTCAGCCCGCGTGCAAGCAGGCTGCCACTATTGCTGGCGATGCCCGCACTGGACTCGAGCGCGATGATGCCGTTGCGATCCACCAGCGTGTCGGCGCGGATTACGCCGTCGTTGTTGAGCACGGTGTCGAGCAGGGCGTTGGCGCTTTTGGCACTGAGCACAACTCTTCCGCCATCGGCGGTGATGGTGCCGCTGTTGCGGATTGCTGCTGTGAGTGCAGCCTGATCGACGCCGAGGCGCATCAAGCCGTCGCCGGTGAAATCGAGCGTCACCCGGTCGCCTGCCGCCAGTCCCACGCTACCCAGCCGCGCGGAAATGAGACCGTGGTTTTCGACGTTGGGCGCGATCAGCGCGGCGTAGCCGCCGCTGGTGTTGATGCTGCCCTCGTTAATGACGGATCCAGCCACTGTGCCGCGCGTAAAGCGGTAACGTCCGCCGAGAAAATCGCTATCGGTGATGCCCAGCGACGAAGCCAAAAAGCCCGCCGCGGAAATCTGCGCGCCACGCCCCATCAGCACGCCGTTGGGATTGATCAGAAATATTTGTCCGTTGGCCGACAGCGAGCCGAAGATTTCACTGCCGGTGTTGCCCAGCACGCGGTTCAGCGCAATCGAAGAGGCTGAAGGCTGGTTAAAACGCACGCTCTCATTCGCGCCGATCGAAAAGCTGTTCCAGTTGATGATGGCTTTGTTCGACGCCTGGTCGATGACGACGCTGGTGGCAGTGGGGGCGCTGATGGCGGCCTGGCCGGATACCACTTGCCCGCCGGTGGGGTTGGACCATGAGGGGCTGGCGAAGGCGAGTGCCGCGGCTACGGCGAGTGCGGGTTTGCTGGGGGTGAACGAAGCTAATTCCGCCGCGTGCACCGGTGTGCGCACCGCATGATGTGTGGCGTTTTTCGTGTTACGGGCCATGCTCGCCTTCCTCAAAACCACTGTATCGCCTGCACCCACACACGCGGCGTGCGGTCGGCGCGATCCGAGCGCGGGTCGCCGCCGCTGCCGCGCCAGGCGATGCTGGTGCGTATCAAATAGTTGCCTTCCAGGCCGATGCTCGCGCCCACGCCTGCGCCGCCGATGCTGCGGGAGTTGTTGACGAGTGTGCCGCCGATGGACGGATTTTTAAGCGTGCGGATGTGGCCGTAGTCGTAAAACAGCGATAGCCCGATTGCGCCGCTGCCAAGCTTGAGGGTGCCTGAGCTGTAACGCAACTCTGCGGTGCCGAGAAAGCCTTCGTCGCCCGCGCCTTCGCCCACCGGAAAAGCGCGCACGGCATTGGGGCCGCCCAGCGAAAACTTCTCGCTGGAGCTTAAATTCTTGCTGGCGAATTGCCCCGACAGCGCGCCGTAAAGCGAAAAGCCGCCGGCGAGGCGTTGCAGTCGCTGCAATTCAACATTGGTGCGGTTAAAGCGGCCGTGGACACCGAGGCCGCCGATAGCTTGATCGGTGGCAAACACGCCGGGGGTATCCAGCGATACATCACCTTGATTGTAGGTGACACCTGCAGCCGAGAGGCCGGTGCGGTCGCGCGAGTCCATTTGCAGGCCGACGGAGGTCAGCCGTAATGTGCGTGTGTCGGTAAATCCGGCGGAGGTGATGCGATCCTCAAGCGCTTTGTGCTCGTGGCTGAGGCGCACATACAGGTTGATGGGGCGCGTGCGGATAAGCGGATGCGATACAAACACGTGCACGGTGCGCCCATCGCCCTCGGCCAGCAGACTGGCGAAATCCTTGCCGAGGCCGTAATCAAAGCGCGAGTAGCCCACGCCGAAGGTGGTGCCGTAATAACCCACGGGCGTGGCCCAGCTTAGGCGCTTTAACTGCGTCTCGTGTTCGTTGGCTTTTTGAAAGCGCGCGTTGAGCAGATCGCCGTAGCCGGTCAGGCTGATGGCTTGCATCGTGACACCCAGCCGGTATTCGCCGGTGAAACGGTTGCCGTGGTTATCGAAATCGACACTGCCGGAGAGCGCGCCGTTGGTGTGGCTTTCAAGCCAGCCCGGCGAGGTGGGGCGCACTTCGATTTCGATGTCGGCGGCCCCGCTGGCAGCACCCGGCACCACGGCGGCACTCGCGCGTGAACTGGGCAGGCCGTCGATAATCAACAGCGGGCGTTCGAGCGCGGATTCGACCAGCAACGAGCCCGCTTGCACATGCGCATCGAGAATGCCCTTCAAGAATGAGTCACGTATGCGCAGACCCGGCTCGCGCTTGATGCTGAGTGCGCCGAGGCGGCCTTCGATGATGGCGACGTCGACCACGCCATCCACGATTTCCTAGCGCGGCAAATAAGCCTGCGCCAGAAAAAAGCCCGAACTGCGGTAGTAATCACGAATGCGTTCGGTCGCTGTGCGTAACGCGGTGAGATCCAGCGCTTTCCCGGTGAAGGCGCCCAGTTGTGCAGACAACAAGTCCGATGCGATCTGCGTATTGCCGCTGAATTTGAACGACTTGACGGTGACTTTGATGTCGGACGCAACATCCGGCTCAGGTTGTGGCGTAATGCGCGGCAGCACCTGGCGCGGTTCGGTGGGTTCGATGCGCGGGGCGGGTTGTTGCAGGGTGGAGCCGGCGTCGGGGCGGACCTGCGCGTGAGCGGGGAGGGCGAGGCTGGTGAGGACTGCCAGCGTCGCGAGACGGCCATCAGCCCAGTTCGAATTCCAGCGCTTCGGTCGAACCTTGAATCCAGACACAGCCGCCCCTGAAAACCTGTTCTCCAGATTCTATCAGACCGCTCGTTTTTATAGCGGCATTAAACGCAAAAACGGGACTTTTCAGGATCCCGTTTTTTGCTTGAACAACAACAGCTTATTACTTGATGGGCGAAAAGCTCGAGGACACCAAAATCTTGTTTTCCTGCATCGCCAGCGATTCGATGGGGCGGCCATCGGTTTTGGCGCGTGCAGACGGTGGCCAGGCACCGGTGGCTTGGGCTTTGTTACGCACTTCAACACGTTGATCGAGCGTTTTGTACGGCCACACGTGTATCCACTTATTCAGGCCGCCAAGATCGCTGTACCAGAGTGCGGTAATCGGGCCGAACTGGGTGCGGGTCGACAGTGCGACCTCCCAGTTTTTCATCATGATCGGCAGTTGGCCGGGGTTGTGGGTGTACTCGCGCCACTCGAAAAAGGGGCCGTTGTTGCTGGGCTTTAATTCGGGCGAAAACGGGGTTTGATTCATGATCTCGGCCTTTTGGCTCACCAGAAATTCAGCAATGGGTGGCGGCCATGCGCCGTCTTTTACCGCAGCGGCACGGATGGTGGCGCGCTCAGCCAGGTCTTTGTAACCCCAGACGTGCATGAAGGTGTTGAGCGGGCCGATTTCAGTTTTCCAGAAGGCGGCGAGTTCGGAATACTTTTTGCGTTGCTCGTATTTTTCGCCAAAGCGCTTTTCGACTTCGGGCATGGAGCGCGGCTTGACGGTATAGGTTCTGACTTCATAGATCATGGCGGGTCCCTTGTGGTTAGGATGGTTAAGGTTTAGGGCTGAGGACTTAGGACTTGGGATTTGGTAGGGCGGGTGCCGCGTGGGTGACCACGGCTTGAGTGTATCAAACCGCGCGGGAGCGGTGAAATTTTCGCAGTGTAAAAAATAACAATAAAAACAGACACTTGTACTTTTGTCGCGCACTGCGGCATGGATCGCGAGTGACTCAACCTGTTAAAATTTCACCATGCGTAATTTTCTCCGATCGTTGATGTGCGCGGGGCTGGCGGCTGCACCTGTGGCACAGGCCGCCGACGTATTGCCCATATTCGACGCCCATGTGCATTACAGCCAGCAGGCATGGGAGCGCATGCCGCCGAAAGACGCGGTGGCGCTCCTGCGCAAAGCGGGGGTCAAGCGCGCACTGGTGTCGAGTACCAACGACGACGGCAATCAAAAACTGTATGCCGAAGCCCCCGATTTGATTTTGCCTTCGCTGCGCACCTATCGCACGCGGGCCGACATCAGCACCTGGTTTAACGACGACGGTGTTGCCACGTACTTGCGCGAGCGGCTGAAAAAATACCGCTACGCCGCAATTGGTGAGTTTCATGTTTTCGGCGCGGACGCCGATGCGCCGGTGGCGCGGCTGGCGGTGCAACTGGCGAAGCAATATAAATTGTTTCTGCATGCGCATTCCGACATGGATGCAGTAGAGCGCATTTTCAAACAAGACCCGGAAGCGCGGGTGTTGTGGGCGCATTCCGGTTTTGAGCGACCTGAAAAAGTGCGCGCCATGCTGCGCAAACATAAAAATCTGTGGTGTGATCTGGCTTTCCGCAATGATCACGCAGCCGACGGCAAACTGGATGCGGACTGGCGCGCGGCGTTCCTGGAGTTTCCCGACCGTTTCATGGTGGGCACCGACACCTATACGGCTGAGCGCTGGTATTATGTGGTGGAGCACGCCAACTGGTCACGCGGTTGGCTCGCGGATTTGCCGCGCGAAGTGGCGGAGCGCATCGCGTACCGGAATGGGGATGCGATTTTTGGGAACATGATGAAGCCATGAATTCAGTAATTTTTACCCTGCTGTCCGGTGCGGTTACAGTGAGCTGGGCATGCACACCCGAACTCCCCGGCGCCAAAGGCGCCAAGGCGCAGACGATAGACTCGGCACTATACGCATTGGCGTACCGCACCCAGCCCGAAAAAATCGCGATCGGCCAGCATTTCGCAGTGGAGCTTTCGCTGTGCGCCAAAGGCGGCGCCGCTGCCGCCGAAAGCGTGCGCGTCGATGCGCATATGCCGGAGCATCGTCATGGCATGAATTATAAAACCGTCGTCACCGCCACCGGCGTGCAACGTTATCGCGCGGAAGGCCTGATGTTTCACATGCCGGGACGCTGGGAGTATATTTTCGAAGTGCGTGCCGCCGGCGCGATTGAACGATTGACAACCAGTGTGGTGATGCCATGAAACAATATCAAAAACTGCTGTGCGCAGGTGCGCTGGCAAGTGGCGCAGCGGCAACATGGTTTGCCGGCGTCACGCAGGCGGTTGAGCCGGGCGTGATCGAATTCAGTGCAGGCGAAGTAAATCGGATTTTGAGCCACGGTCCGTGGCCGATGCCATGGGCGCCCGACGCGAGCAATCGTGTGTCGGGCAACACGCATGCGATTGATCTGGGCGAGCGATTATTCTTCGACGAACATTTGTCGGTCAAGCAAAACGTATCGTGCGGCACCTGCCATATCGCCGAATACAACTGGACCGACGGCGTCAAGCGCAACCAGGGCCAGGCCATGGTTGACCGCAACACACCCACGCTAATGAATCTGCGCCACCATCGCTGGTTTGCGCTGGATGGCGCGGCAGACAGTCTGTGGGCGCAGAGCATGCGTCCGATAGTGGATCCGCGTGAGTTGGCGTCGAACGCCGCTCATGTCGCGCAGTATCTGCGGCGGGATGCGGATTTGTCGTGCCGCTACCAAAAAGCGTTTGGTGTAAACCCCGCCGCGCACGACGACGAAACCGTACTGGTGGGCGTGGGCAAGGTGATGGCGGCATTTCAGGAAACGCTGGTGACAGATGTCACGCCGTTTGATGCGTTTCGCGATGCGTTGGCGCGCGGCGATCACAGCGCGGCATCGTTGTATCCGCGCGACGCGCGGCGCGGCCTGAAAATTTTTGTCGGCAAGGGACAGTGCAGCACCTGCCACGTGGGGCCGCTGTTCACCAATGGCGAGTTTCACGATACCGGCGTATCGCATTTCATCGACGGCAACAAGGATAAAGTCGATGGCGGGCGTCACGACGGCATCAAGAAACTCACCGCCAGCAAGTTCAATCTGCTGGGGCCGTACAACGATGATGCCACGCGCGCGAGTGCCGTAAAGACCGCGCACCTGAAGCCCGAGCATCGCAATTTTGGCGAATTCAAAGTGCCCTCGCTGCGCAACGCGGGTTACACCGGGCCGTATATGCACAACGGCGAACTGCTTACGTTAAAGCATGTGGTGCGCCATTATTCCGAGTTGAATGTGGACCGCTTGCACGCCGACGGCGAAAGCATTTTGAAGCCGCTTAAGCTTAGTGCTACCGAATCGTCGGACCTGGTGGCATTCCTGCACACGCTGAATATGGACCGCTCGCCGCCATGGCGCGGCAAGGAATACGCGCAGCCGCCGTGTGTGTTGCAGGCGAAACCCGCGGCCGAAAGCAATTACGCGCCTTAAGTCGTTACAGCAACAGTTTAAGGTTGTGAAATTGTTTGCAGCGCACTTCTAAAGGCACACCACTTGCACTTGCATCAAATCAGTGTGGCCTTGAACGACCTTTTCTATGCCGTCTTGCTTGAGCGTGAGCATGCCCTCGGCAATGGCGGTTTGCGTGATCTGCGCCACGGTGGCCTTGGATTGAATCATTGCCTTGACAGCGGCGGAGGATACGAGCAACTCATGTATGCCGAGACGCCCCTTGTAGCCGGTGTGATCGCATAGCGCGCATCCCGCAGCAGAAAACAGTGTGATCGCGCCCTTCGCGTTGCCATATTGCGCGCGCCACCGCTGGATGACCTCGCTGGCCTGCAATGCCCCTGGGAGGCAGTAGGCATGGGCCAGTTGCTCCATTTCCGCCTTCGTGGCCGTATGCGGAACACGGCAGGTTAGACACAAACGTCTGACCAGCCTTTGCCCGACGATGCCCAGTAGCGCATCGGCGAAACTGAACGGGTCCAAGCCGAAGTCCAGCAGTCTGACCACGCTTTCGACCGCGCTGTTGGTGTGCATCGTCGATAGTACGAGATGTCCGGTAAGCGATGCCGTGATGACGGTGGCGGCGGTTTCTGTGTCGCGCGTTTCGCCGACCATAATGACGTCGGGGTCGGCACGCATAAAGCTGCGCAATATCTCCGGGAACGTCAAGCCAATTTTTGCATGCACCTGAACCTGGCACAGGCCATCCTGCGTAATCTCGATGGGATTTTCCACCGTCCAGATTTTGCGTTCGGGCGTGTTGATGTGGCTCAGCAGGGCATGCAAAGTCGTGGTTTTGCCGGATCCCGTAGGGCCGCACACCAACAGCAGGCCAAAGGGCTTGAGCACGATCGTCTTTAAATTCGTGAGCATTTGCGGCGCAAGGTCAATCTGCTCGACGGAAATCGCCTTCGTTGGCGTGAGTATTCTCATCACCACACCTTCGAGGCCGTTTGCTGTCGGTATCGTCACTACGCGCAATTCAACTGGAGCCGGACCGAACTGGCGGAAATTAAACTTCCCGTCTTGTGGCCTGCGTTTTTCGGAGATATCCAGTTCGCTCATAATCTTGATACGCGAGACCACGGCGTTGCGGCAATTGGCGGGAATTTCGGTGTAGGGCACCAGGATGCCGTCTTTACGGAAACGCACGCGGCCAGGCCTGTTTCCGGGCATCGCCTCAATGTGGATATCCGAGACGCCCTGCGCGATGGCATCCACAATGATTCGATTTACCAGCCTCACCAACGTGTTGTCCAGCTCGGTTACGACGTCCCCCGGCATGTTGGCCGCTGCCGCTTCGTCACCGCCCAACTCAGCGATAATTTCATGCAGATTGCCCTTGTTTTGCGGGGGGCCATAGAACTGCGCAATCATGAACACCAGATCGTCGTGCGACGCCAGCACCGGATCAACTTTCAGATCCGACACAAACTCGAATGCCTGCAAGGCTTCCCCGTCCAGGGGGTCTTCAAGGGCGATCACAATGCGCGTTGCCGTGCGGCATAGTGGTATGGCTGTGTGTTTGTGCGCCAGCTCCGCCGGTATGGCACGGATTGCGTTGACGTCGAATTGAAACTCCCGCAGATGTATCAAGGGAATGCCCAGTTGATCCACCAGCACGCGCTTGATGGCCTCGCGGCTCACCATGCCCATCTCCACCAGAATTTCGCCCAACGGCTTTATGCGGTCGATGGCCTGCATCGCCAGCGCGTCATCGCGCTGCTTGCCGGTGATGATGCGCTCCTTAACCAGCACGTCGCCCAATTTCAGGTGGGGCGCAAATTCACTGTGCCGCAGCACACCCTCAAGCTGCTTGCCGGTCACAATGCGCTGCCGCTCCAGGTAATCTCCCAGCTTGGTGCTGCGCAGTTGCCGCTGTTTTTCCAGCCCGGCGTTGACCGCCTGCAGCTCGACAATTTTTCGATTGACCAGGACTTTGCCCAGCGGCGCTCTGGTCTGGTTACTGGCAATTGCTGTCAGCGGTATGAACCAGCGTTGCACCTGGTTCGCAGCTTTGGTCAGGAAAAGAAACAGGCCGCTTTTTCGGGCGACGCTGCCGATGGAATCCGAAACCAGTTCGCTGCCATCTTTGAAATGGATGGTGCATATCTGCAGGGTCAAGGTAGGATGCAATGCCACGCTTGCGGTAGGCACGCTCAGGGCAACGCGCTCCAACTCAATCAGGCGTGACAGGCACAGGCTCTTGAACGCCGAGAAATCAAGCAACAAATTTGCCTGCTTCAGCCCAGGCTGGAACTCCAGCACCGATGCTGACATATCCAGCCGCACTACATTACCGCGCAGCGTGCGGCCGTCGTTCATGGTAACGATTGCGGGCTCTGCATCCGCAATGGCGGGCTCGTTTACTAAATTGTAGTGTGGCGGTGTGGGCCAATCGAAGCGCGCCAACACCGGTGCCAGTACGGCGCTCACGCAACCACCGTGTCAAGCGGGCGCTCGATGGTGCTGATGTTGAGCGCAACCGAAGACGCCGGCCGCGTGAGGTAGCGTGGCGTTGACTGCACGATTGAGGCGGGTGCCGCCCATAGGCCTATGGTGTTCATGGATAAACTGACACTAGTTGAATCATCTCAACCGTTCTGTACGATAGCGCACTGAATCCCGCGCCCTACAACTGCGCCGCCAATTTGAACATCCACCAGCATGGTTTGGTGCTCGACGGCGTCTATTGCAGCAGCGGTGAAGGCGCGCCTGTGTTCAATAAAACATCAGCGCCAGGCAATGCACAGCTACAGGCCATGCCCTACAAAATACTCAATAGAATCATTAAGTTACCGACACGCTCCAACTCAAAACACCTTACCGCAACGGCACTACGCACATCGTGATGTTGCCGATGAAGTTCATGCAGCGGTTCGCTGCACGGGTTCCGATCAGCCCTTCCGCGAGCTTGTTGCAGACGTACAGCAGGTGGATTTAATCGCTCGCATGACAGTCACTTCGCAACGTTCAGCGATTGTGCCTTGCCGCTGAAATACGCGCCGAGCGTCAGCATGGCGGGAGCGCGCTCCAGCAATGACACCGCAACCCTGGCGACGGCGGGCCGCGTCGCCAAGTGCGCGAATAGCGCGGCCGCGTGCACGCGGCGCGCAAAATTCCGGCGCCAGCTTGCCGCATAGTCGCTGGCGAGCGCCGCGGTACCGCGCCCGGCCAGGATTTCGTCTTTGTGCGCGATGAGGCGTTCGCACAACAGCCAGAACGATTGGATGGCCATGCTGATGCCTTCGGCCACGACGGGATGCGCTTCGCCCGCCGCGTTGCCGACCGCGAATATTCCATCGCCGCGGATTGCGCGTATGCCCGGCCGTATCGGCCCCGCCGACAACCACGTCGCATCGCGCGTCGCGCTCACCAGCGCCGCGTCCACTCCGCGGCACGCAGCGCGTATATGCGCGATGACGGCCTCGGCGGCTTTGACGTCCGGCCATAGACGCCGGCAGCGCGCCAGAGTATCGCGCCGCATGCAGCACGAAAGGCTCACGCGTCCGCCGTCGCTGTGCACCATCCCGCCGTAGCCGCCGGGAAATACCAGGAGCGGCATCAATCCGGCGGGCAGTCCGCAATTCAAAAAGTGGGCCTTGAACGCAAACAGATCAGAGTCGCGCGGCGGACTGTCCGGGGTCTGCGTCGGCAGCATGCCGTGTTCCCACGAGCCGTGCGCAGCGATGACGATGTGCGCTTGCAGTTTCACAGTCTCCCGTTTGTCTTTCGCCACCGCAGTGCAGACGAAACCCTCCGCGGCCTTCGCCACGTCAAGCAGTGCCCACGGCTGCCACACCCCGGCGCCGGCAGCGGACGCCGCATGCAACACAAGCGCATCGAAATGTTCGCGTCCCAACGCGCGGCCGTACGCATCTGCCCCGTCCCGCGGACGCGGCATGGCGGCGGCAAGCATCGTTTTACCGGCATACAAACCGACTTGCTGCACCGGCGGTCCGGCCTGCGCGAGATAAGCGCGGTCAAGGCCGAGTTCACGCAGCAGCGGCAGGCTCGTGGCCGAAATGAACTCACCGCACACTTTGCGCCGCGGAAACGGCGCTTTCTCCACGACCGCCACCGACCAGCCCGCGCGCGCAAGCATGAGGGCAGCCGTCGCGCCGGCGGGTCCCGCCCCGATGACAATGGCGTCATAAGATTTCATGGGCGAGGTTCCCGGGCGGCGCCATCATTGCCGTCAGCGCGCGTAGCCACGAAGCAATGACTGAATAATCCGCGCGCGTGCTCGCGCAAAGTCCACGCGCTGCCGGCCGGCCACAATCCCGACAATTCCTGATTTTTGAATCCCGCACGCACGCTCACCACGGCGTCGTGCCGGCTGACGTCGTTGCAACCGACCACCCCGAGCAGATGGCTGCCGAGCAGCGCGCGGCCCGAACGCGCGGGCTCGCAGGCGATCAACACGCGCGTACGTCGTGCAATGAGTAACAGCAATTCAGTCAATTTCGCTGCGTCGAAATGATGCAAAAAAAGATTGGCGACGATCACATCGAACATCGGCTCGCGGGATTGCGCGAGCCATGCGAATACATCCGCCGCCACGGGCCGCGCCTGCCATTCCATAGCGGCAAACTTCCCGTTCGTCGCCGCACTGACGAGACTTTGCTGATCCAGCAAAATGACGTCCACTGCGCGCCACGGCGGTGATATTTTTTCCGCAACCCGCAGCATGAAATGTCCGTCGCCCGCGCCGATTTCGGCGATCGCCCGCGGCGCATTCGCGGGAAAGGCGCGACCGAGTTCGCGCGCGACGAGCGTGCTGTTCGTCATCAACGCGTTGATGCGCCGCAGATCGCGGCGCGAGCGCATGGCGCGCGGATCGTCGGGCGCTAGCTCGTCCAGCCACTCGGGTTCGATAGTGCGCGGAATATTCATGCCTGCATTCGTGCCAGCGCGTGCGCAGCAATACCGCTAGGCCACCTTGAGCAATGCGCCGTGGCAACTGAAGCCGGCGCCGAACGACGACATCCACCACCAGCCGCCGGGAGCGTTGCCCGCGAGCGCCGCCTGCAATGTGAAAAACACGGACGGGCTGCTGACGTTGCCGAATTCGCCCAGCACCTTGCTGCTCCAGACTACATCGGCGGCGGAAAGTTCGAGGTTCTCCTGCAGCGCTTCTATGACTTTGCGGCCGCCTGCATGCCAGATCCAGGTATCGATATCGTCGCGCGACATGCCCTGGCGGTTCAATACGTCGTGGAGCACGACACTCGCGTGCCCGGCGGCAAGCCGCGGCACCTGCGGCGAGAGAATATTGCGCAACATGCCGTCCTTGTGCTCGAAGCGCAACGCGTCGCGCTCGGCCGGATTGTGCAATGACGCCGCGGCCCGCCATTCGACACTGCGACCCATCGCGTCCGGCTCCGCGGCGAGCACCGCCGCGCCCGCGCCATCGCCAAACAGGCACGCGCTGATCAATACGCCCGGATCGTTATCAAGATAAAACGCCGCGCTGCACACCTCCACGCAGATCGACAGCACCTTTTTGCAATTGTCCGCACCTAACAACGCCGCAGCCGCGCGCAAATTAGGCAGGGCCGCGCCGCAGCCCTGGCCGACGAGATCGAGCGCGAGCATGTCAGGCCTGAGGCCCAGGCTTTCGCCGACGTAGCTCGTCAACCCCGGGCACAGATAGCCGGTGCAGGTGCTGATGAGGACCGCGTCTATGTCCTGCGGTTGCAAGCCGGCCTGCTGCAAGGCGCGGGTCGCCGCCTCGTGGGCAAGTACCGGCGCATGCAATGCGAAACGGCGATGCAGTGTATCCGGATCAGCGGCGAATACTTCGGCGAGCGATTCGAGCGCGAGCGAGCGCGTGCGTATTCCGTTGTCGTGCAGGAGCACTCTTTGCAATGTCGTGCGTGCGCGCCGGTCGAGCAGCGCAAACTGCGGCGCCGCCTGGAACGCCTCCCAACACTCGGCTTGCGTGTAGCGATGCGGCGGAGTCGCCGTGCCCAGTCCCGTGATAAACATGATTACTCCGGATGCAGTCGTCGAAATCATCATTTCGACATAAGAATTTAAGCATTACCCACAAAAAAACCCTCGGGAAATAGAATTTGCCGAGGGCCTGGACTCGCCGATTTTCCCCAGGGAGGAAGAGAATTGGCAGGTACCGTTTCCGATTATCCACTTCGGGTTGGGAGTTTCTGTACGTTATCGTACATAAGATCGATTTCCCTGCAATGACCGGCCGGTTCGAGCCCGGCGCGTGAAAACCGGGGCGTAGTCGGATCCGCTACATCGTCGTGCCCGACCCAGATGGAGAAAGTCGCTGCATCGCTGAAGTTGAATCCGATCCGCCTCAATGCCAACAACGGGTACTACACGTACTTCGCCAATTTGCTGCAGCGCGCAGCTTGCCTGCGCGCACCCGTGCAACCGGCGCTATCGGGTTGCTGAACCGAAATTGCACTTCACCCGAAACCACCGTGCCCAACAAGGGCGCCGTGCTTTTTCAAAACGCATAGCGTCGCAGCCCGCCATCAACCGGCAACACCGCGCCGGTAATATAGCCAGCCACGGGTGACGCCAGAAATACCGCCAGTACTGCCAGTTCTTCAGGCTCGCCGTAACGTCCGACGGGAATGTCGTGGGCGGACTGGTGCGCGCGAAATTCTTCGGAGTATTTGCGGCGTATCTGCTCGCTCATGATGCGGCCGGGCGGTATGCAGTTGACGGTGATGCCGTGCGGGCCGACTTCGCGCGACAAACCTTTCGACCATGCATGGATCGCGGCTTTCGCGGGCGTGGATGCGAGCAGACCCGAGGGTTCCGATTTGCCGCTGATATTGATTACCCGGCCCCATTTATTCTTGATCATGCCCGGCAGGATCGCGTGTGTGAGCTGGCGCACGCGCACGAAGTTCAGGCGCATCACTTCCTCCCATTCTGCTTCCGGGGCGTCGACGGGAATCTCTGGGCGGCTGCCGCCAGCGCAGTTGATCAGAATGTCGATGCGCCCCAGCGCTTTCGTGGCTGCCTGCGCGAGGTGCTCGACGGCGCCTTCGGTCATGACGTCGAGCACTTCAATGTGAGGCGGCTTGCCGCCTGCGGCAACAATTTGGGCAGAAAGCTCGTCCAGCAGATTCTTGCGGCGCGCGGCAATGCATAGCGTCACGCCTTCCGCTGCCAATCCACGCGCGATGGCGTGGCCTATGCCCATGCTGGCGCCGGTGACCAGCGCGGTTTTGTCCGACAGGTTCAGATTCATTGCATTTTCCCTTTGGCGTGTGAGTTTGAGTGAAGCGTAGCGCAATCCGCGATCGTTCGCCATCATAGCCAACCGCGGTTTCTAACCCCGCCGCAATTGGTGTAGCATCGCCGCGTGCAACTCACCTCTCATCAATTCAAATCCCGCTCGCGCGAAAAGCTCGCCGACGCCAATCTGCAAGGCGCGCTGAGGAAACTGCAGGGCAATTTCGTCAAAGGCCGCGCCGATCGTGTGGCCGAGCTGGAGAATTTTCCGGCGATACGCGATGCCGCGGCAGAGATACGCGCGCGCACGCTCGATCATCTCGATTTGTATCTCGAGGAATTCGAGCGCAATGCCACCGCGCGGGGCGCTACCGTGCATTGGGCGGAAACCACGGCGGAGGTGAATCGTATCGTATGCGAACTGGCCGCGAAATATGGTGTGAAAAAGGCGGTCAAGTCGAAGTCGATGGTGAGCGAGGAGTGTGCACTTAACGATGCACTTGAAGCCGCCGGCGTGCAGGTGGTGGAAACCGATCTGGGCGAATACATCCTGCAACTGGCAAAGGAGCCGCCGTCGCACATCGTGGCGCCGGTGGTGCATAAGAGCAAGGATGAAGTGTCCGACTTGTTCGCGGAAAAGCATCACTTGCCGCGCAAGACGAGCATTCCGGATTTATGCAATGAGGCGCGCGCTATGCTGCGACAGCATTTCGTCACCGCGGATATGGGAATTTCCGGCGCGAATTTTGTCATTGCTGAAACCGGTTCGACGCTGATCGTCACTAACGAAGGCAACGGGCGCATGGTAACCACATTGCCGCGCGTGCATGTGGCGATTACCGGCATCGAAAAGGTGGTGCCGACGCTGGAAGACATCGCGACATTGATACGCCTGCTGCCACGCCACGCCACGGGGCAGACCATCAGCAATTATGTTTCGGTGACCACCGGGCCGCGCCGCGCAGGCGACAGCGATGGGCCGCAGCATTTTCACATCATTTTGCTCGACGGCGGGCGCAGCAAATTGCTGGGCGGCGATATGCAGGACATGCTGCGTTGCATCCGCTGCGGCGCGTGCATGAATCATTGTCCGGTGTATCAAAGTGTCGGCGGACATGCCTACGGCTGGGTGTATCCGGGGCCGATGGGTTCGATCCTGACGCCCACCTACGTGGGTCTGGAAAACGCGTTGGATTTGCCCAACGCATCCACGCTGTGCAATCAATGCGGCGTGGTGTGCCCGGTAAAAATTCCGCTGCCCGACCTGATGCGTAAATTGCGCGAGCGCCAGTTCGAGCAGGGCTTGAAACCGCGCGCTGAGACGTGGAGCCTTGCGCTGTGGTGCTGGGCCGCGCAACGTCCGCGGATTTATGCGATGCTTGCCAGCATCGCCGCGCGCACGCTGGCGGTGATGGGCAGCAGCGACCGCCTCATTCACAAGCTGCCATTTCAACCGCTGGGCGGTGGCTGGACCCACGGGCGCGATATGCCAGCGCCGCAGGGCAAAACTTTCAGAGAACTTTATCAAGAACGCCGGAGCCAGAAATGAACAAACCTGTAGAACACCTTACGACCATTCCACTGTGGATCAACAACAAACCTGCGGCTGCCAGCAGCACGCGCGCGGGCGACATCACCAATCCGGCGACCGGCGCGGTGACGGCACGTGTGCCCTTGTGCAACGAAGCCGATATCGACACTGCGGTGGCGGCGGCGAAAGCTGCATTTCCCGGGTGGCGCGATACGCCGCCGCTGCGCCGCGCGCGCATCCTCATGCGTTATCGCGAACTGATCGACGCGCATCGCGATGAACTGGCGGCGCTGATTACCGCCGAGCATGGCAAGACGCTGAGTGACGCCGGCGGTTCGGTGCAGCGCGGGCTGGAAGTGGTCGAGTTCGCCATGGGCATTCCGCATTTGATGAAGGGCGAACACAGCGAGGAAGTCGGCACTGGCGTCGATTGCCATTCGCTGCGGCAGTCGCTGGGCGTGTGCGCGGGCATTACGCCGTTTAATTTTCCGGCGATGGTGCCGCTGTGGATGTATCCGGTGGCGATTGCCTGCGGCAATACCTTTGTGCTGAAGCCCTCGGAGAAAGTGCCTTCGACGGCGATGCGCCTTGCCGCGTTGTTTAAGGAGGCGGGACTGCCGGATGGCGTGTTTAACGTAGTGCATGGCGACAAGCAGGCGGTGGATGCGTTACTCAATCATGCGGATATCAAGGCGATTTCGTTTGTCGGTTCGACGCCGATCGCAAAATACATCTACGAGACCTGCGCGAAGACCGGCAAGCGCGTGCAGGCGCTGGGCGGCGCGAAAAACCATGCGGTGGTGCTGCCGGATATGAATAGCGCGGCCGATCTTGATTTTGTCGCGGATTCGCTGATTGGCGCGGGTTATGGCTCAGCGGGCGAGCGCTGCATGGCGATCTCGGCGGTGGTGGCGGTGGGCGACATCGGCGATGCGCTGGTTGCCACCATCAAGAAAAAAGCCGCGGTGCTGCGCATCGGACCGGGTGCGGGCAAGGTCGATGGCAAAGAGCCCGACATGGGGCCGCTGGTGACGCAGGCGCATCGCGACAAGGTCGCCGCCTACGTGGACAAGGGCGTGGCGGAGGGCGCCACGCTCGCGCTCGATGGGCGCACGTTCAAGGCGAAAGAAGGTTACTTTCTTGGCGCATCGTTGTTCGATCATGTGAAGCGGGAGATGAGCATCTACCGCGATGAAATTTTCGGCCCGGTGCTGTCGGTGGTGCGCGTGAAAACACTGGATGAGGCGATCAGCCTGATCAATGCCAATCCGTATGCGAACGGCACCGCGGTATTCACGCGCTCCGGCGGCGCCGCGCGCAAGTTCGAGCACGAAATCGAAGTCGGCATGGTCGGCATCAACGTGCCGATACCGGTGCCGGTGGCCTTTTTCTCGTTTGGCGGCTGGCGTTCGTCGTTGTTCGGCGACACCCACGTGCATGGCATGGAAGGCGTGCGCTTTTACACGCGCGGCAAAGTGGTTTCGACGCGCTGGCCGGATGCCAATGCGGTGCCTACCGGATTTAATATGCCTACTTTAGGGTGAGATCATGAAGAAATGGTTACGGGTGGCGGCAATGCTGGTCGCGTGCATACCGCTCTTCGCCAACGCACAGCAGTGGGTGATGTTTGTTCCCGCAGAGCGTGATTTTCGCGTGTTATTGCCTGCTGCGCCTGTGCGCGCTGTACCCCGCGAAGGGAGCACTGAATACCGCGTTGCGGCCGGCAACTACCAATTTTTTGTTTTCCGGCATGACCGGCGTTTGCTGGCAAGCCCCGTTGCAGCGCGCGCGGACGTTTTCCGTCGTCTTACCAGCGACGAACAACAGGTGCGTAGCGTCGGGGACATTGATGATGATCCTGGCGCCAGTGAATTCATGTACAGGATGGGTAGCTCGTTGAGTATGCATCGCGTATTCGTTGACGCCACGGCATACTACGAACTGGCGGTTGTATCGGACCAGGATGATCGTGTGCCGCAGGAACTGGTGCGGGATTTTTTCGACTCATTTCAACGACGTGGTGTTACGGGATTTCCACAGTTTGCCAACCTGCCTGGGCCGGAAACTTGCCACACCAGAGCCAATGCTTTTGCGCGGCGATTTTGCGAGTATCTAACCTGCCAGGTGCCGGGGCATGAAAGCCACCCTGCCTGCGCTGGCATATCGCGTTTCATCCGCTAGTCAGGGGAGGCTGCCATGGGTGTGATTCCCGATGCGCGCGAGCGCATTCTGTCGCGTATCCGCGCAGCAACCGGCGGTGCATCCCCCGCGAAAGTCTCTGCCGTGGAAGAACGCCTTCGCACCCATCCGCTTAGTGCGCGCCCACCTATCACCGGTGATCTGGTCGCGCGGTTTCGTGACAACGCGGTGCGCCTGATGAGCACTATCGCCGAGGTGCCGCGGTTGCGCGATGTGCCGGCTGCCGCAGCCGCTTATTTGCGCGCCTATAATCTGCCGCTGCAGGCAGTATGCTGGCAGGCGTTGCAACCGCTTGAGTGGGCGCATCACGGCATAGCGATGGAGGCGCGTCCGGCGCGTGAATCCGATCTGGTGGGCGTGACCGGGGTGTTTTGCGCCATTGCCGAGACCGGCACCCTGGTCACCTTATCGGGCGCGCACACGCCGCCGGTGTCCAGCCTGTTGCCGGAAACGCATATCGCGGTGCTGCGCACAGCGCAAATAGTGCCTGCGATGGAGGAAGTCTGGCAGCGCTTGCGTTACACTGCTGGCGAGCTGCCGCGCGCGGTGAACTTTATTTCCGGGCCGTCGCGCACCTCGGATATTGAACAAACCTTGACGCTCGGCGCTCACGGGCCGTACCGGGTGCATATAATTCTTGTTTTCGAAGGAGATGATCGTGTGTAAACTATTGTTTTTATTGATTATTTTCTTGACAAGCACGCAAGGCGCATCCGCGCAGAGCGGGTCTGTTCCCACGCTCACCGGCGGCGTGGGACTTGAGGAGATCGAGGTATTGCGCCCGCAGCAAGCCAAGTTCAATCTCAAGTTTATATTCACTTTGATGGAGGGCGACTACATTGCCGATGTCGCGGTGAAAGTCGCCGACGCCAGCGGCAAGGTCGTGCTCGAACAAACCGTGGATGGCCCGATACTCCTGGCGCTGCTGCCTGCTGGAAATTACGTGGCGACGCTCACCTACGAAGGCGTGGCGCAAACGCGCAAGCTGGCGCTGCGCGATAAAGCCCTGCGGACCGAGCAAGTGCGCTGGAAGCGCAGCGCGGCCGACGGCCCGCCCATGCTGTAGCGTGAGAGGACGCGCAGTCAACCGCCTGCTGGCGCGTCAGTCGCGCCCGCTTAATCGTCTTTCGACTGCAGCGATTGCCACAGATCGGTCAGCATCATTGCCAAGCCGATCAGAATGATGCATCCCAGCGCCACGTCCTTCAGCTTTAATACCACCGGGATGAGGAAGGCGATCACCAGTGCGACAGCCACCAGGGCGGCGAAGATTTTCACGGTCATGTGCTGATTCTCCTGTAGCTGCATTCAGCGTAATTCAGTGCGTCCGGGTTTGCGCAACCAGCCAGCGTGCGCTGCGCAACAGGCGTGCGTCGGCGCCGCGCCGTCCGACAATCTGCACGCCCAGCGGCAGGCCATTTGCGCCGTTCATCAGCGGCAGACTCAGTGCCGGCATTCCGCACAAGGTCCACAGCGTGCAAAACGCAGGGTCGCCGGTGGTGGCAAACTTGGGTGCGGTGCCCGGCGCGGCCGGCGTCAGCACCGCATCGAAGTTCGAGAATAATTCATCGAACCCCTGGTTGAGCATCGGAATTCGCGCCAGCGCCTTCTGGTAGTCGAGTGCCCGCGTCTCGCGCCCGCGCGCAAGCTGGCCGCGCAGTGCGTCGGACAGGCGCTCGCGCCCTTGCTCCCACTCGAGATCGAGATTCATCGCCATTTCCGCTTCCATGATGGTGCGATGCCATTCCCAGGCCTCGCGCACCGACTCGGGCAGCGCGTATTCCTCGCACTGGCCGCCCAGCACGCCGGCAACTTCGGCGAATGCTTCACGCGTTTCGTCCTCCGCACGCTCCCACAACGGCGTCTTGACCAACGCGAAGCGCGGTGCAAACGGCGGCTCTTCGGCGGCCACCCGCAGGAACGGAATATGCGCGCGCGGGCGCGTGTCGGGATCGCGTTCATCGTATCCGGTGAGTTGTTCGGCGAGTAACGCAATGTCATCGAGCGTGCGCGCGAATAGGCCCACATGGTCGAGCGTGCGCGACAGCTTGAGGATGCCCTGCCGCGGAATCAGCCCGTGCGTCGGTTTGAAACCGTAGACACCGCAAAATGCCGCCGGACGGATCACCGAGCCGTTGGTCTGGCTGCCGAGCGCGAACGGCACCATCCCCGCGGCGACCGCTGCCGCCGAGCCCGACGATGAGCCGCCGGGCGTATGCTCGGGGTTATGCGGATTGCGCGTCTTGCCCGGTGTGTAGGTGGCGCATTCGGTAGTCACTGTCTTGCCCATGATCACCGCACCCGCCGCGCGCAACATCGCAACCACGGTCGCATCGTCGTCCGGTGTGCGTCCGGAATGCAGTACCGTGCCGTCTTCGGTCGGCATATCGGTGGTGTCGATTATGTCTTTCACGCCCACCGGCACGCCGTGCAGCGGTCCGAGCGCGCGTCCCTCCATGCGATCGAGGTCGCGCGCGCGCGCCTGCGCCAGCGCGTGTTTTTCATCGAGGTAGTGCCACGCCTGCACGGTCGGCTCGGTGGCGCGGATGCGCGCGAGGCAGGCCTCTACCAGTTGCTCCGAACTGATCGCGCCCTCGTGAATCGCGCGCGCGGCGTCGACCGCACTCAGCCACTCAAGTCGTGTCGCGTCCATGCATTATTTGCCGTAAATGGCTTCGGGCAGCCACAGCGAGATCTGCGGATACATGTAAATCAATGCCATCGTCACCAGCACGATGTAGACAAAAGGCATGCAACCGCTGAAGATTTGTGTGAGCAGCACCGAGGGCGGGCTGACGCCCTTCAGGTAGTACGCGGCCATCGCCATCGGCGGCGACAGGAACGCGGTCTGCAGATTGATCGCCACCAGGATGCCGAACAGTATCGGGTCGATGCCAAAGTGCGGCAGCATGGGCAGGAAGATGGGCACGAAAATGATAATAATCTCGGTCCATTCCAGCGGCCAGCCGAGCACGAAGATGATCGCTTGCGACAGCAGCAGGAAGGTGATCGGGCTCAGCTCCATGCTGAGCACGAAATCCTTGATCAGCACATTGCCGCCGAGGTAGGCGAACACCGAGGCGAAGGTGGCCGAGCCGACAAACAGCCAGCACACCATGGCGGAGGTGCGCGCGGTGAGAAACACCGACTCGCGCAGACCCTGCCAGGTGAGCGAGCGGTAGCCCGCCGCCAGCAGCATGGCGCCCAGCGCGCCCACCGCTGCCGCTTCGGTCGGTGTCGCCAGCCCGAACATGATCGCGCCCAGCACCGACAGAATCAGCATCGCCAGCGGGAAGAAAGATTTCGCCAGCATCAGCGTCAATTGGCGCGCGCCGACGTTGCCCTCCCCCTTGGGCAGCGGCGGGGCCAGATGCGGCTTGAAGATACCCACGCCAATAACATAGATCATGTACATGCCGGCGAGCAGAAAGCCGGGAATCATTGCAGCGGCGTAAAGTTTGACCACCGACAGGCCAGCCATGGCGCCGTAGACGATCAGCATGATCGAGGGCGGGATCAGGATGCCGAGGCAGCCGCCCGCGCACACCACGCCGGCAGCGAGGCGCGTGTCGTAGCCGGCCTTGATCATTTGCGGGAACGCGAGCATGCCCATCAGCGTCACCACCGCGCCGACGATGCCGGTGGCGGTGGCGAACAGCGCGCAGGTGGCGAGTGTGGCCACCGCCAGCGAGGCGGGAACCCCCTTTAAAGCGATCTGCAGGCTCTTGAACAGGTTGTCAAGGATGTTGGCGCGCTCGACCAGATAGCCCATCAGCAAAAACAGCGGTATCGACACCAGCGCATCGTTGTTGAGCACGGTGAAGGTATTCTGCGTCAGCAGGTAGAACACGCGGCTGTCGAAGAACGCCGTTCCCGACTGGAAGTACGCGTAGTAGCCGAAGCCCACGCCCAGCGCCATCAAGGTAAACGCCACCGGGAAACCGATCATGATCGCGAACACCAGGATCCCCAGCATGGTCAGTGCAACCATCGGGTCGCTCATCGCGCTGCTCCCTGCGGTGCTTGCGCCGCTCCTGGTTGCGCCTGGGCCGCTAGTGCCTGCGCCTCGGCAGCGCGCGCGCGCGCGTGCTGCGCCAGGATCTGGTTTTCGAGCTCCTCGACGTCATGCATGCGCGCGCTCCACTCGCCGTCGCGCAGGCACTGCACGCAGCGCATCAGCTCGGCAAATCCCTGCAACGCCATCAGCCCGGCGCCGATCGGAATCATCATTTTGAGCGGCCAGATCGGCACGCCCGCTGGACTGTTGACGCTGACTTCGAGGATACGCGCCGATTCGTAGCCGTAGCCCCAGCCCGCATACACCAGCGCCAGAATGCCGGGAAAGAAGAACAGCACGTACAGCACCAGTTCCACCGTGGCCTGCGTCCGTGGCCGCCACAGCCGGTAGAACATGTCGGCGCGCACATGCCCGCCGCGCGAAAGCGTGTAGGCGCCCGCCATGTAGAACACCGCGCCGTACATCATATAACTCATGTCGAACGCCCAACTGGTGGGATCGTCGAGCACGTAGCGCACGAACACCTCGTAGCAGGTGCCGAAGGTGATGATGATGATGCACCAGGCGAACGCGTGCCCGATGGTCTTGTTCAGCTGGTCAATGGCGTAGATGAGGCGCTGCATCGCGGGTCAGCCCTGGACAACTAGAAGAAAAAAAGGGGCGGCTCCTTGCGGAGCCGCCGGTGTGCAGCAATACCCGATGGATTGGGGGTACTTTAAATCGGCAGCTTGGTCTTGAACACGTGCTCGTAGCCGAGTTTGTAGTCCGCTTCGTTAAGCTGGTAGTAATACGCTACACGTTTCGCCCAGGCGAGCTGCGATTGGACCACTTTCTTGAAGAACGGATCTTCGTCCGACAGCTTCTTGGTAAGGATGTCCCACGCCTTGAGCTGTTCGACGAATACGCTTTTTGGCGTGCGGATCACGTTGACCTTGTGCTTGGTGATCAGGTCCTGCAGGTCACGCGAGTAGTTGTCCATCGCCGTCCACCAGTTTGACGCACTGGCGGCTTCCACGCTGTACTGCAGCACCGCTTGCAGATCTTTCGGGATGGTGGCCCATTTCTTTTTGTTGAAGGTGATCTCGAAGAACTCCATCGCCTGATGGTAGCTGCCCATCATGTAGTTCTTGATCACGTCCTGCGCGCCGAAGCGCATGTCGGAGGTCGGGTTGTTGAACTCGAACGCATCGATCACGCCTTTTTCCAGCGCAGGTATGATCTCGCCGCCCGGCAATTGGGTCACCTTGGATCCCATTTGCTGGAACAGATCCGCCGCCAGGCCCACGGTGCGGTATTTAAGGCCCTTGAGTTGATTGGCGTCGGTGATCGGCTTCTTGAACCAGCCCAGCGGCTGCGTGGGCATCGGCATTGCGAAGAAGCCGACCACGTCGAGGTTAAGCTTGGCCAGCAACTCGTTGTAGAGCGCAAGCCCGCCGCCACGATAAATCCATGCCAGCGTCTGGTGTGCGTCGCAGCCGTTGATAGGGCCGGAACCGAACAGTGACGCCACTTTCGATTTCCCGTACCAGTACACCGGCACGGTATGGCCGGCGTCGAGCACGCCCTTGCTCACCGCGTCCATCACCTCGAACGGCTTCACCACGGCGCCCGATACCAGATAATCGATGCGCAAACGGCCGCCGGACATATCGTTCACGCGCTTCACGTACTCCTGCGCCATTTCATTGAAAATGTCCTTCGCGCCCCACGAGCCCTGCATCTTGAGCACGATGGGCGCCTGCGCCTTGGCGATCATTGGGAAGCCGAGCGTCGTCGCTCCGGCGGTGGCGGCGGCCGCGCCCGTCAGGAATTTGCGGCGCGTGGCTTGCGGCTGGTCTTGATTACTCATGATAGTTTTGCCTCCTTCGTGGAACGTGGAATGGGGAATGCAGACTGGGTAAACTCGTGCCCGCAGCGATTAACCTCTAAGTTGACTGCATGGGCTTTACGCGGCAGTGAAGTTTAAGCCTGCGGCAACAAGCTGCGCAAGGGAAACGCAGATACACAGATTCGGAATCTTGATCTTGGTCAAGCGGTATCCGTTGCACCGCAACCTGCCGCGCGTCCGCGATCTTGAGCCGCTGTCATCTGCGCGTGTGCCGCGCGGCCGTTGGTAAATGAGGGTGGCTGCTATAACATTTATGCCCTGATGGCATGGGGCTCGTAACTATAAAAAATAATAAAAACAACAGGTTATGGTAAGTTATGCCAAGCAAGGTCCGAGCCATCGAAGCCAACGATGTCATTCCCGGATTGTTGCGCCCGTAACCCGTGTTTGTGTGGAGAATATATGCTGAAAAAAACATCGAAAAAGACACCGTTGGCCTCGGCAGGCGCGGCACGCCGCAAGTTTTTGGGAGGCGCCAGCGCTGCTGCGATGTCTTCCGCTTTGGCAGCCTGCGCGCAGGAAGCCCCCCAGCCAGCGGCAAAGCCGGCGCTACCCATGCCAGTGGCGCCCGCGGTTGCCACCAGCAGCAACATTAACCTGCGTTGGCAAAGCACCTGGCCTGCCAGCGACATCTTTCATGAGTACGCGCTCGACTACGCGAAAAAAGTCAACGATATGTCGGGCGGCAGGCTGAAAATCGAAATGCTGCCTGCCAATGCGGTGGTGAAAGCGGCTGATCTGATCGATGCCGTGTCCAAGGGCGTGCTCGACGGCGGCCATGGGGTGACGGCCTACTGGTACGCCAAAAATACAGCGGTAGCATTGTGGGGCGCCGGGCCGGCGTTCGGCATGGATGCCAACCTGCTACTGGCATGGCATTATTATGGCGGCGGCAAAGCGCTGCTCGAAGAAATTTACAAGGGGTTGAATCTCGACGTGGTGTCATTCCTTTATGGCCCGATGCCGACGCAGCCGCTGGGCTGGTTCAACAAGCCTGTCATCAAGGTGGAAGATTTTAAGGGACTCAAGTACCGCGCCACCGGTCTTGCGGCCGATCTCTTCAAGGGCATGGGGGCGACAGTGAACGCGCTGGCCGCCGACGAAATCGTTCCGGCAATGGGCAAGGGCGTGCTCGATGCGGCGGCGTTGAACAACGCAAGCTCGGACCGCCAACTTGGCTTTGCCGATGTCGCCAAGGTTTGCATGCTGCAAAGCTATCACCAGCCGGGCGAGCAATTCGAAATTCTGCTGAATAAAAAACGCTACGATGCACTGCCGGGCGAATTGAAGGCGATGGTGCAAACCGCGGCAGAGGCAGCCTCCGCCGACATGTCGTGGAAAGCGGTGCATCGTTATTCGCAGGATTACCTCGAGCTGCAATCCAGAAACAACGTCCGCTTCCACCAGACGCCGGATGCGGTGTTGCGCAAGCAATTGCAGGTGTGGGATGGCATCGCGGCAAAAAAATCGGAAGAAAATCCGCTGTTCAAGCGCGTCTACCATTCGCAACGCGCGTTCGCGGCGCGTGCCGTGCGTTGGCAACACGACACCGTGGTCGGTGCGCGCCTGGCCCTGGACCACTTCTTCGACGGCAAAAAAGGTTAACGCGATTTTCTGAATTCCTGCCATGAATCATGCGCGCCTGCGCTGGATCGCCGTCAGCCTGGGCGCGTCGGCGTTCTGGATTGCTTTTTTCCACCGCGTTGCGCCGGGCACCCTGGCCGGTGAACTGCAAAGCGCATTCGCGGTCAGTGGCGCTGCGCTGGGCGCGCTGGCGGCAACTTATTTCTACGTCTACGCGGCGATGCAACTGCCCACCGGTGTGCTGGTGGATACGCTGGGGCCGCGCCGTGTGCTGACCGTCGGTGGTTTGATCGCCGGTGTGGGCGCGATTTTGTTTGGCATTGCCGGCGACGTCGTCGCGGCAGCGGTGGGGCGCACGCTGGCGGGGGTGGGCGTTTCGGTTGCATTTGTGGCGGCACTGAAGCTCAACGCAGCTTGGTTTGACGAGCGGCGTTACGCCACCACGGCAGCGCTCACCAATGTGATTGGCCTATCCGGCGCACTGGCCGCCACAGTGCCGCTGGCGTGGGTGATTACAGTGACCTCGTGGCGCAATGTATTCGTGGCTCTGGGCCTGGCGTCGTTTGCCATTGCACTGTTGACCTGGATTTACCTGCGCGACCACCCTGCCGCAGGTGTAGCGGGCTCCGCGATACCCGCTGAACCGGGCGTGCGCTGGCATCATGGCCTCGGCGAAACGCTGCGCAACCGCGACACCTGGACCGGCTTCTGGATGAGTTTTGGCTTGTCGGGCAGTTACATAAGTTTTATCGGCTTGTGGGGCGTGCCGATGCTGGTGCATGGCTACGGCCGGTCGCTGGTGGACGCCAGCTACCACGCCGCGTTGATCATACTGGCGCTGGCGGTATCATCGGTGATCATCAGCACGCTGTCCGACCGCATGCGCCGCCGCCGTCCGCTGACGATTGCGGTGGCGGCCGCGTATTGCGTGGTGTGGGTGGTATGGATCATCGGCGTGCCGCGCGAGTGGACATGGGCGATGTTCGTGCTCACCGGTTTTTGCGGATCGGCTTTCGTGATGTCGTGGGTTTACGCCAAAGAAGTGAATCGTCCGCGCTACGCGGGGATGGGTACCAGTCTCGCCAACACCGGCGGATTCCTGGCCGCGGGTATATTGCAACCGCTGGTGGGCTGGGTGCTGGATCGCGCAGCGGACGGCGGCGCCTATACCCTCAACAGCTTTCGTGCGGCGCTGGCCGTGCTATTGCTGTTTGCGCTGAGCGGATTCATCGCCACGCTGTTTATGCGCGAGACGTATTGCCGTAATATCTGGGCAGAAAAAATCGTCAGGAAAAATCAGTCATGAAACCAAAAATTGTGGTCACGCGCGAAATTTTCGATGATGTACTCGACTATCTGCATCAGCATTGCGAGGTGGACCACAATCAGGCCGATGTGCCGTACACGCCCGATGCGCTGGCCGCCAGGCTCGCCGCTTGCGATGGGCTGATGTGCGCGCTGACCGACCGCGTCGATGCCGCGTTGATCGCGCGCAGTCCGCTGCTCAAAGCCGTGGCGAATATCGCGGTGGGCTACAACAACATCGACGTGCCCGCCTGCACCGCGCGCGGCATTATCGTCACCAACACGCCCGGGGTGCTCGACGACAGCACCGCCGATCTCGCGTTTGCGCTGATGCTCGCCACCGCGCGCCGCATTACCGAGGTGGAGTCCTACATTCGCGGCGGCGCATGGAACGGCTGGAAGCTCAAGCAATGGATGGGCGTGGATGTGCATCACGCCACGCTCGGCATTATCGGCATGGGCCGCATCGGGCAGGCGATCGCCAGGCGCGCGCAGGGCTTCGACATGAAAGTGATTTATCACAATCGCACGCGCCTCGCGCCGCAGATCGAGCAACGGGCCAACGCCGCGCATGCGACGCTGGATGAATTGCTGGCGCAGTCGGATTTCATTATTCTGCAAATGCCGTATTCGCCGCAGACGCATCATCTGATCGGTGCGGCGGAACTTGCAAAAATGAAATCAAGCGCGATCCTCATCAACTCCACGCGCGGCGGGGTGGTGGATGACCAGGCGCTGGTTGCGGCATTAAAAAATGGTGTGATCCGTGCCGCGGGGTTGGATGTTTTTGAGGGCGAACCCAAGCTAGATCCTGGATTTCTCGAATTAAAAAACGTAGTGCTGGTGCCGCACATCGGCAGTTCAACCGAGGCCACGCGCCGCGCCATGGCGATGCTTGCCGCAAAAAACCTGGTGGCGGCGTTAAGCGGGCAAAAACCGCCGAATCAGGTCAACTGAGCGCCGTGGAACTGAATCAACAGGCGCTGGATGAACTGCGTGCGCTCGATCCTGACGGGTCGGCGGGACTGCTGGCGCAGATCATCACTTCGTATTTGAACGACGCGCCCGACCTGATGCGGCAGATTCAGGCCGCGTTGGCGGGACGTGATTTGCCCACGCTCACGCGCCAGGCGCACTCGTTGAAATCGACCAGCGCAAGTCTGGGCGCAACCCGCGTCAGTGAGCTCGCGCGCGAGCTGGAGATGGCCGGCAAAAACAACGCCATCGAACAGTGTGCGTCCATGATCGATGCGCTGGCCGTGGAGTACGCCGCTGCCAAACGCCTGTTGCTAGCGGAATGCGCCACGCTGCAAGGCGCGCAAAAACCGTAGCCCGCGCACGCGCCCATTCCAAAACAGGCCGCTTGCATTCGTGCTTTGGCGGTAAGATTTCGTTTTTCACCGGCACTCTCTACTCAAGGCAATCGCATGCAACTGGGATTTATCGGACTCGGCGTCATGGGGCGCCCGATGGCGCTGCATTTAATGCAGCACGGTCATCGCATGGGCGTGTACGCGCGCCGTGCGGCGTCGGCCGCGCCGCTGGTGGCGGCGGGCGCCATGCGTTACGAGACGCCGGCGGCATTGGCGGCGCAATGCGACGTACTATTCACCATGGTGACCCACTCGCACGATGTCGAGCACATAGTGCTGGGGCCGGAGGGCATTGCGCAGGGTGCGAAAGCGGGTAGCGTGCTGGTGGACATGGAAACCATTTCGCCAACGGTAGCGCGTCAGGTGGCGGCGGCGCTGGCGGAAAAAGGCGTGGAAATGCTCGATGCGCCAGTCTCCGGTGGTCCCGCCGGCGCCGAGCAGGCCACACTTGCCATCATGGCGGGCGGCAAGCCCGAAGTATTCGAGCGCATCAAACCCCTGTTCGCGTGCATGGGTAAAACCATTATTCGCGTTGGCGACAGCGGCGCCGGGCAAATTACCAAGGCGTGCAACCAGTTGTTGCTGCTGGTCACGGCGCAGGGCGTGGCGGAGGCGCTGGCGTTGGCAAAACGCTGCGGCGTGGACCCGGGTACCGTGCGCGACGTGCTGATGAACGGCATCGCTGCCAGCCGCGTGCTGGAGGTATTCGGCAAACGCATGGTCGAACGCAACTTCGCCAACGGCATCGACACACGACTCTATCATAAAGATTTAAATATTGCGCTGGGTCTGGTGCATGAGCACGGCGCGGCGGCGCCGGCGGCGTCGGTGACGATGCAGCATATCAACGCGGCGATGGGGCGCGGTGAGGGTGCCAGCGACCTCGCGGTGTTGATTGAGGTGCTGGAGGGGATGAGCCAGGCGGTAGGGACGGGGCGTAACGGGTGAACGCGTAAGCGCGCTCCTGGTTCAATTATTTTAATTTTTGCAACAGGTGCGATTTAAAACTACTGTGCGTTCATTTTTAGCAGAGCCGCAGCCCCGTGTATTCAGCGCGCCGGCGCCGGCGCTTCGCGCGGGTGCTCAAGGCGCGCGAAATCATTGTCGACACGCAGCCGCAGGGGCTGCCCGGGTGCTACCACGCCAGGCGCCGGCAGCACTGCCGGCGCCTGCGGACTTGCGCCGAGCCAGATGCCAATGCCTATCCCGCACAGCAGTACTACCGCCACGCTTACTGTCGTGATTACTGTCGTACTTATTGTCGTGCGCCGCCATCCCGATCTGCCACCGGCGTTGGTGGCTGGCGCAGAGGCGACCGCGGCTTTGTTACCGGGGTGCGCCTCGGCCTGCACAGCGCTCTGCACTTCAGGTTGCGATGGCCTGCGCGCGAATGCCAGATGGATCGCCGACTCGCGCGCAGCGGCAATTTTGGGTAGTGCGAGTTCCACTGCCAGACGTGATTCGCTCACGCGCTGCGCGCTTATTTCCGCGCGCTCGCGGCGTGCCCCTATGGCCGTTGCTTCCTTGTTAACACTCGCGTGCTCCCGCGCTGTAGCCAACGCTTCAAGCTCCGCTCGCGCGCGCGCCTGCGCCGCCGTCTCCGCCTGCAATTCGGCCTGCCGCCGCGCCTGCGCCTGCTCCAGCACTTGCGCTTCCGCCGCGCGGCGTTCATGCGCCGCAATTTCCTGCCGCCGGTCTGCTGCGGCGCGCGCTGCGGCCAGCTGTGCCATCTCGCGCTCCGCCCCGAGCCGCGTTTCACTCACCAGCCGCGCTTTTGCCTCCGCCTTCTCCCGTCGCGCCGCCTGCGCAATCGCTTCCTTCTCGGCAATCTTGCGCGCCTTCGCCGCCTCGACTATCTGCTGGTCGGTCACGGCGCGCTGTTGTGCGGCTGCGGTGGCCGCGCGCTCCGTCGCAAGCCGTGACTGGGCCTGCTCGAGCGCTGCACGCTGCGCTTGCGCACGCCGCTGCGAAAGTGCCAGTGCCTGTTGCTCCTCCTGCGCGCGCGCCTGCGCCGCCGCTTCGGCTAGTGCGTCGGCCCGCTGCCGTGCCGCGGCTTCCGTAAGCGCTTGTGCTTCCTCCACGCTGCGTTCTTTTGCGGCGGCTTGCGCCAGTCGCTCCGCTGCGGCTCGCAGCGTGGCAAATTGCGCCGCTTCGCGCTGCGCCTGCGCGCGTGCCACTGCTCCCTGCGCGCGCGCGGCGTCGAGCAGGCGAGCCTCGGTCTGCTGACGTGTTGCGGTGGCGCGTTGCGCTTCTGTTTGCACCTGCTCACGCCGCTGCGCCAGTTCGTCCAGCCGCTGCTGATCCGCGGATTTCTCCCGCGCCATGCGCTCCGCTTCGCGCTCGGCAAAAATTTTTGCCTCTGCTTCCTGCGCCGCCCGTTCTTCCGCCACGGTGCGTGCGAGTGCCGCCGCCGCCGCCGCGCGTTCTGCCTCAAGCCGAGATTCGGCTGCCTGCCGCGCTTGCGCCTCCGCATTTCCGCGCTGCGCCGCCCGTTCCTCTGCTGCGCGCTCCGCGGCGAGTCGCAATTGCGCCTGTTCCTGCGCTTCGGCATCCGCACGTGCACGTGCCATTGCGGCAGCCTCCGCCTGTGTTTCCGCTTGCTGGCGTGCCGTGGCTTGCCTTAACGCTGCCGCCTCGATGGCGTTGCGTTCCACTGCCGCTGCTTGCGCCTGGGCTTGCGCCTGCTGCCGTGCCTGAGTTTGTTCAAGCGCACGCGCCGCCGTGGCGCGGCGCTCCTGTGCCGCTGCCGCTGCTTTGCGTTCCGCCTCGACTTGTGCCTGCGCCACAATGCGCTCCTCAGCTTGCGCCTGCTCGCGCTGCTGTGCCAGTGCGAGCAGGCGCTGCTGTTCCGCACTACGCTTTCGCGCGATCTGTTCTGCATCACGCGCGGCTTGCGCGTTCGCCTGCGCTTGCTGCGTAGCCCGTGTTTCCGCCGCACTGCGCTCGAGCGCGATCGCCACGGCCACACGATCCGCCTCGATCCGCGCTTCGCTCACCTGCCGCGCTTTCGCCTCCGCCTGCGCCCGCCGCACCGCCTGTGCCATCGCTTCCTGGTCAGCGCGCGCGCGCTCCTGCGCCAGCGCTAACGCTATGTGCTCGGCGCGCTCGCGCGTCTGCGCCGCCGCTTCGGCTTGTGTTTCCGCCTCGATCCGCGCTTCGCTCACCTGCCGTGCTTTCGCCTCCGCCTGCGCCCGCCGCTCCGCTTGTGCCATCGCTTCCTGCTCAGCGCGCGCGCGCTCCTGCGCCAGCGCCAGTGCTTGCTGCTCGGTGCGTTCCCGCGCCTGCAACTCCGCTTGCGCTTGCGCTTGCGCCTGGGTGTGCGCGGTGGCCTGTTCCAGCGCGCGTGCTTCTGACGCCACGCGTACCTGCGCCGCCGCCATCGCAAGCTGATCCGCCTCGGTGCGGCTGCGCACCTGTGCCAACGCGATCAGCCGCAGTTGTTCCGCAATTTTCTCCTGCGCGATCCGCTCTGCCTCGCATTCGGCCAGCGCTGTTGCCTCTGCTTGCTGCGCAGCCCGCTCTTGCACAGCTTTGCGCTCAAGCGCTAGCGCCGCCGCCTCGCGCTCTGCCTCAAGCCGCGACGCGTTCGCTTGCTGCGCTTTCGCCTCTGCCGTCTCCCGTAGTGCGGCTTGTGCGATCGCTTCCTTGTCGGCGAGCGCGCGCTCCTGCGCCAACGCCAGCGCTTCCTGCTCGGCGCGCTCGCGCGCCTGCGCCGCCGCTTCGGCTTCCGTTTCCATCTGCCGTCGTGCCGCCGCTTCCTCGAGCGCGCGCGCTTCCGTTTTGCGCCGTGCATGCATCTGCGCGCCCGCGCTCGCCTCCGCTTGCGCGCGCTCTCGCGCTAAAGCTGCTGCTTCGTGGTCCACGTGCATGCGCGCCTGCGCGACTGCTTGCGCCTGTACGTCCGCTTTTTCCCGCAGCGCGGCTTGCGTGCTCGCTTCCGTGTCGGCGAGCGCGCGTTCCTGCGCCAGCGCCAGCGCTTCCTGCTCGGCGCGCTCGCGTGCCTGCGCCGCCGCTTGCGCCTCCACTTCCATCTGCCGTCGTGTCGCCGCTTCCTCGAGCGCGCGCGCTTCCGTTTCGCGCCGTGCATGCATCTGCGCGCCCGCGCTCGCCTCCGCTTGCGCGCGCTCTCGCGCTAAAACTGCTGCTTCGTGGTCCACGTGCATGCGCGCCTGCGCGACTGCTTGCGCCTGTGCGTCCGCTTTTTCCCGCAGCGCGGCTTGCGTGCTCGCTTCCTTGTCGGCAAGCGCGCGGTCCTTTGCCAGCGCCAGCGCTTCCTGCTCGGCGTGCTCGCGCGCCTGCGCCGCCGCTTGCGCTTCAGCTTCCATCTGCTGTCGTGCCGCCGCTTCTTCGAGCGCGAGCGCCTCCGTTTCGCGCCGTGCATGCATCTGCGCGCCCGCGCTCGCCTCCGCTTGCGCGCGCTTGCGCGCACTCGCTGCCGCCTGCTGCTCGGCGTGTACGCGCGCCTGCGCGGCCGTTTGCGCCTGCGCCTCCGCTTTCTCCCGCAGTGCGGCTTGCGCGCTCGCTTCCTTGTCGGCAAGCGTGCGGTCCTTTGCCAGCGCCAGCGTTTCCTGCTCGGCGCGCTCGCGCGCCTGCGCCGCCGCTTGCGCCTCTGCTTCCATCTGCCGTCGTGCCGTCGCTTCTTCGAGCGCGCAGGCCTCCGTTTCGCGCCGCGCATTGATCTGTGCGCCCGCGCTCGCCTCCGCTTGCACGCGCTCGCGCGCACTCGCTGCCGCCTGCTGCTCGGCGTGCACGCGCGCCTGCGCGGCCGCCTGCGCCTGCGCCTCCGCTTTCTGCCGCAGTGCGGCTTGCGCGACGACTTCCTTGTCGGCGAGCGCGCGTTCCTGCGCCAGCGCCAGCACTTGCTGTTCCGCGCGCTTGCGCGCCAGCGCAGCCGCTTCCGCGTCTGTTTCCAACCGCCGTCGTGCCGCCGCTTCTTCGAGCGCGCGCGCCTCCGTTTCGCGCCGCGCATTCAACTGTGCGCCCGCGCTCGCCTCCGCTTGCGC
Source organism: Bordetella parapertussis (assembly GCA_945861275.1). Lineage (GTDB taxonomy): Bacteria > Pseudomonadota > Gammaproteobacteria > Burkholderiales > SG8-41 > UBA5216. Next base: position 8,556 of record CAMATZ010000049.1, on the reverse strand, counting down.
GCGCTCCCGCGCTAAAGCTGCCGCTTCGTGGTCCACCTGCATGCGCGCCTGCGCCGCTGCCTGCGCTTGCGCCTCTGCCTTTTCCCGCTGCGCCGCTTGTGTGAAAGCTTCCTTGTCGGCAAGCGAACGTTGCTGCGCCGCCGCCAGCGCCTGCGCCTCCGCTTTCTCCCGCCGCGCGGCTTGCACGACGGCTTCCTTGTCGGCAAGCGCGCGCTCCTGCGCCAGCGCCAGCACTTCCTGTTCGGCGCGCTCGCGCGCCAGCGCCGCCGCCTCCGCTTCGGCTTCCACCCGCCGTCGTGCCGCCGCTTCCGCGAGCGCGCGCGCTTCCGTTTCTCGCCGCGCACTCATCTGCGCGCCGGCAAGTGTCTCTGCTTGCGCTCGCGCCCGCGCACGCACCAGCGCCTCCTGCTCCGCTTGCATGCGCGCCTGTGCCGCCGCTTGCGCCTGCGCCTCCGCTTTTTCCCGCTGCGCGGCTTGCACGACGGCGTCCTGGTCGGCAATCGCGCGCGCCTGCGCCGCCGCCTGTGCCTGCGCTTCCACCGCTGCGCGTTCCTGCGCCGCCGTGTGCGCGCGCCGCTCTGCGTCGGCGCGAGCCGCAGCCAGTTCCGTCAATTCGCGCTCGGCTTCGAGCCGCAATGCAGCCTGTGCCGCCGCCTCGAGTTCGAGCGCTTCGCGCGCCTGGTTTTTGGTGATCAGAAGATGCTCGGCATCGGCCTTGCCCGGGCTGATCGCCGGCGGGGTCGCGGCCGGGGCGTTGGCGTCGCCGCGCGCACTTCGCACCTGCAAGGCACGCTGGATGTCGTCTAGCCACTTGCTCAAAGTAATGCTCCCTCTAAAGACCTGCAGCCAACCCGGAGAAACACTTCCGCAATCGCTGCCGCAATCCCGCCACTGCCGGGGCATACTGTAGCGGAAAAACCGTTGCTGCCGCTACGCTCGCTTGAGCCGAACCTATCGAGACCTCTACTTATGGGGTCAGAGACGAATTATGCATCTAAGTAATTGTTTTTATTAAGTTATTTCACTTTCTGCCTAACGAGCCAGTTTAATTTCACTCTGACCCCATTTTAAGAGCTCGGCGCATCATCGAACACACCGAATGCGTGGATTATTTTGCCGCGGGCTGCGCGGAAGGCGTGGTGTGCGCGGCAACCGCCGCGTCGCCTTGGGCGCCGCGTTTATCAAACCACCTGCGTGCCTGTTCCAGGTAGAGATAAATCACCGGGGTAATGTACAGCGTCAGCAGTTGCGATAACAGCAGTCCGCCAACCACCGCCAGGCCCAGCGGCCGGCGCGCTTCCGCGCCCGCGCCCCAGCCCAGCGCTATCGGTAAAGTGCCCATCAGTGCCGCCATGGTGGTCATCATGATCGGACGGAAGCGCACCATGCAGGCCTCGTACATCGCCTCGTGCGCTGTCTTGCTGCTGGTGCGCTGCACTTCGATGGCGAAATCGATCATCATGATCGCATTTTTTTTGACGATGCCCACCAGCATGATGATGCCGACGTAGGCATACATATTGAGCGGCATGCCAAACAGCATCAGTGTCGCCAGTGCGCCCATGCCGGCGGTGGGCAGCCCCGACAGGATGGTGATCGGGTGTATGTAACTTTCGTAGAGTATGCCCAGCACCAGATAGATCACGAATATCGCCATCACCAGCAGCAAGCCCATGCCCGCCAGCGACGACTGGAACACCTGCGCCGCGCCCTGATAGCTGCCGATCAGAGTGGAGGGCGCCTTGAGCTCGAGCATGGCGGCGTTGACTTGTGTAATCGCATCGCCCAGGGCGACGCCGGGCGCGAGATTAAAGGAGATGGTCACCGAGGGCAGTTGGCCCAGATGACTGATGCTGAGCGGGCCGAGACTGCGCGAGAGCTTCGCCACCGCGTTCAGCGGCACCAGGGCGCCGCTGCCCGAGCGCACATAGATCAGTGACAGTGCCGACGGATCGTTCTGGAATTTCGGATCGAGTTCCAGTATCACCCAGTACTGATTGCTCGAGGTGTAGATGGTGGAAACCTGGCGCTGACCGAACGCGTTGTAGAGTGTGTTTTCGATCTGCTGCGCGGTGATGCCGAGCGCCGACGCCTTGTTGCGGTCGATATCGATGGTGACTTGCGGGTTGGCGATTTGCAGGTCGCTGGTGACATCCTGAAAGCCCGGCAGTTTGGAGAGCTTTTCCTGGATCAATGGTATCCAATGGAACAGCTCTTCGGTGTCCGCGTCCTGCAGCGTGTATTGGTATTGCGTCTTGGTGAGCTGGCCGCCGATGCGTATGCTGGGAATGTTCTGCAGAAAAACTTTGAGCCCCGGCACCGCGCCGAGCCTGGGCCGCAGCTTCTGGATGATTTCGTCGGGCGTGGCGCGCTGCGTGCGCGGCTTTAATACAATAAACATGCGGCCTACATTGAGCGCGGATGCGCCGCCGCCGCCCTGTCCGACGAAGGACATGACCGACTCCACCGCGGGATCTTCCTTGACGATGGCGGCCGCCAGCTGTTGCAGTCTTGCCATTTCGGTGAACGAAACATCCTGTGCCGCCTCGGTAAATGCGAACAGCTGTCCGGAGTCTTCACTCGGCAGAAAGTCTTTGGGCATTTTGTTAAACATCCAGCCGGTGATGGCAAAAATTGCAAAGAACATCACCAGCGTGAAGCGGTGGTGGCGCAGCACCCATCTGAGCGTCACGTCGTAGGCGTTTTTCCACGCGTCGAACATGCGTTCAAGCACGTTGTAAAGCCGGCCGTGTTTAACCTCGTGCTGGGGTTTTAACCAGCGCGCGCACAGCATCGGCGTCAAGGTCAGCGACACAAACCCCGACACCAGCACCGCCGCCATAATGGTGATGGCGAACTCGTGCAGCAGGCGGCCCAGCATGCCGCTCATAAACAGCACCGGAATAAATACCGCGGCCAGCGACAGCGTCATCGACACAATGGTGAAGGCGATTTCCCGCGAGCCCTCGAGCGTCGCCTGCATCGCGCTCTTGCCCATTTCCATGTGCCGTGAAATGTTTTCCAGCATCACAATGGCGTCGTCCACCACGAAGCCCACGCACAAGGTCAGCGCCATCAGCGACAGATTGTTCAGGCTGAAGCCGAACAGATGCATGATGGCGAAGGTGCCGACAATCGACATCGGCAGCGCCAGGCTGGGGATCAGCGTAGCCGAAAAATTGCGTAAAAACACGAAGATAACCAGTACCACCAGCGCCAGCGCCAGCATCAGGCTGAACTGCACTTCATCCACCGATTCGCGGATCGAGTTGGAGCGGTCGTAGAGCACGTTAATGTTCACGCTGGGCGGAATCTGCTCGCGAAAGGTGGGCAGCAGCTTCTTGACGGCATCGACCACTTCGATGGTATTGGTGCCCGGCTGGCGCTGAATGGCGAGCACGATGCCGCGCTTGCCGTTGTGCCACGCGGCGACCTTGTCGGTTTGCACGCTGTCGATCACTTTTCCGAGTTCACCGAGGCGCACCGGCGAGCCGTTGCGGTAGGTGACGATCAGCGAGCGGTAGCCGCCGGCGCTGGTGAGCTGACCGCTGGCTTGCAGCGTGTAGGCGCGGTGTTCGCCATACAAAGTACCCGTCGGCAGATTGGCGTTGTGCTGGTCGATCACCTGCTGCACTTCGTCAAGGCCGATGCCGCGCGAGGCCAGCGCGCGCGGATCGAGCTGCACATGCACCGCATATTTCTGCGTGCCGAACACCTGCACCTGCGCCACGCCGGTGATGGTCGAAATGCGCTGCGCCATCAGCGTTTGCGCGTACTCGTCCACCGTCCACATCGGCAGTGCATCCGAAGTCAGCGCGAGATAAAAAATGGCCGCATCCGCCGGATTCACCTTGCGAAACGACGGCGGCACAGTCATGGTGGGCGGCAATTGTTTGGTGGCGCGCGCGATCGCCGACTGCACATCCTGCGCCGCGGCATCGATGTTGCGGTTCAATGAAAACTGCATGGTGATCGAGGTGCTGCCGAGCGTGCTGTTCGAGGTCATCGAGTCGATGCCCGCGATCAGTGAGAATTCCTTTTCCAGGGGCAGCGCCACTGCCGAAGCCATGGTCTCCGGGCTTGCGCCCGGCAGCGTGCCCGACACTTGTATCGTCGGAAAATCCACGTTGGGCAGCGCGGACACCGGCAGCACGCGATACGCCATGATGCCGAAGGCGAGGATGCCGATCATCAGCAGCCCGGTCATCACCGGGCGCCGGATGAAGATTTCCGAAATATTCATGATTTTTTCGCTTCCGGCGAACCTGAAAACAGTAGTTGGACGGGGTGGAGCGTGCGGTTATGGGGGTGCAGGGCAAGGCGCGACGACGCGGAATGGTTGTTCCATTCCAAGGAGTTGCAACGCAGCCATGCGCCGCCAGAACCGTGCGATCCGCCCCGTAGCGCACTTGCCGGATGAGCGAAACGTCGCATACTGAAAATGGTATTAAGCATTGAGAACGTGGCCCATTGGCTAGCGGTCAACTTCTGTTTCCAGGTTTAATACTGACTTTCATTCCGGGCACCAGACGCGATTGGCCGCTGGTAACCACCTGCTCGCCGGCTGCGAGGCCTTTGGCCACTACCGTCTGTGCGCCATCCACGCGTTCGATGGAAATCTCGCGCATCTGCGCTGTATCGTCTTTAACCACATACACATACTGCCCCCGGGGGCCGGTTTGCACCGCTTGCGAGGGCACTACGATGGCGTTCTGTGTTTCGTTGAGCGTGACGGAAGTGCCGACAAATTGCCCCGGCCACAGGGACTTGTCCTTATTGGGAAAGGTGGCGCGCAGGCGCACCGTGCCGGTGGTTGCGTCCACCGTGTTATCCACAAACGCCAGCGTGCCGCTGGCGGCGATATCGGTTGCGCCCGGCGGCAATGCTTCAACCGCCAGTTTGCCCATGGCCATGTATTTGCGGATCACCCCCAGGTATTGTTCCGGCACGGCAAAACTCACATAGATCGGCGCCAGTTGATTGATCACCACCAGCGCCACCGTGTCGTTGGCTTTCACCAGATTGCCTTGCTGAATCAGAATTTTTCCGGCGCGTCCCTCGAGCGGCGAACGGATCACGGTGTACTCGGTTTGCAGGCGTGCGTTTTCTGCAGCGGCTTCGCTGGCGCGCACGGTCGCGGCGGCGGTGTCGACATTGGTGCGAAATTGAGCGTAGGCATCCTGCGACACAAAACCTTTTTGCAGCAGATCTTTGTAGCGTTCTTCCTGCGCGCGCGCGCGCGCCAGTTGCGCCTGGTCGCGTGCCACGGCGGCTTGCGCCTGCTGCCATTGCGCCTGCAACGGGCGTGCATCGATTTCAAACAGCGTTTGGCCTTTGGCAATATCCTGCCCGTCGCTAAAGCCGACCTTGACGATTTGACCGTCGAGGCGCGACTTGATCGAAACGGTCGCCTGCACTTCGACATTGCCGATCGCCTGAATTTTCAGCGGCATGGATTGCTCGGTGACTGCCGCAACAATCACCGGTATGGCTGGCGACGCTTTGCCTTTTTTGTCGGCAGAGTTCTTGCTCCCCTTGTCGATACTGTTATCGCAGGCCGCCAGCATCATGGCGGCCAGCAGGGCGGCAAATACTATCGCTGTGTTCAACCGTGTGTTCAATTGTGCTCTCAGGCGGCGGCGCGGCTTCATCGATTTGCCTGTTGTTTCAACATTTGGCCAATCTCATTTTGCACTTTAACAACTTTCTCAGCGGTTTCTTGGAGTGCCCAAAAATGGGTATAGATACTTTTGGATGGCAGTGGCAGGGATTTTAGATGGCTGCCCAGGTCCAGTAAAAGCCCGGTATTTAAGTGCCAAATAATTACAGGCTGGTTGCTTATTCCCAATACCGTAAGTCAATCGGTAACATTGACAGCAGCTTGGCTCGTCGGTTGGGGCTTTGCAGCCGCCTCGGCAATGCCTTTCTGCATCGTGCTTCTTCTATCTGCATCCTGTACCGCCTTGACCAAGCGTGAAACGTTGCTCTGACCCCTCACATCCAGCACGGCGATCTGCTCTTTCACTGCCGCCGCGTTCGGCGCGTCGGGGTAGGCCGCGAGATACGCGCCAAACCACGCTATCGCGCGCAGTTCCCTTCCCGGGATTCTCGATTCGGCTAGACCCAGGTTCAGGTAGATCACCGGGGCTTGCGGGGCGGCTTTTCGCGCCTCCTCGAAGAAGCAGATCGCCAGCAGGTAGTCCGGTACCTTTGCCGCGATGATTCCCTTGTTGAGCGCTTCCTGCGCTGCGGTAGCCGTCTGTGCCTGTGCGGCAATCGGCTGTGCAATGCCGACACAAAGCGTGACAAACAGTAAACGAAGTTTGGCACGCACTGCCAAGATGGATGCGAAATGCGCGCGGATGGGCTGGAGGGTAACGGCGTGTTGCTTCATCATTTGACCTGTTGTTTCAGCCTTTGGTGGATGACACTTTGCGCGCTAACAATTTGCTTTGCGGTTTCCAGAAGCCCTTCAAAAACTGTACGGGGATTGTCGGAGGGTGGCAGTGATTTCAGATAACCGGCAAGGTTCAGAAAGGGTTCGGTATTCAGCGCCACACCGTATCGGGAATTCTCATCAAGCATATTTATCCAGTCGGCAGCCGTCATCGCGGGTACGGGCGATGGCTTTGCCGCTGCTGCTTTCAGAGTCGGGGCTGGGGCCGGGACGACCGGATCGTTGGCTTTCGTTCTTTCCTGGGTAATCGTATGCACGGCCCACTCTTTGTATTTAATGAACTGGATCAAATCGGCGTATTTTGCCGCGCCGTCGAAATCCCGTGCTTTAGCCTGACCTTCGACGATCAGGTATAAGTTGTAGGATCTTTTATCGGCATCGGCAATTTCACCATTGGTTTTCACGGCACCCCGATAATCGCCGGCTTTCGCCTGAGCCTTGCTGATGCTGTCCAATACACTCGTTTTAATGTCAACATTTTTTATCTCATTTACGGTTATCAAAGCACCATTAATATCACCCGTTTTTAGCTGTGCATCGGCCAATGTTGTTTGACGGGCATCATCAGATGTCGTGAATAACCGCTTACGATTCGCGTCGGCGATGAAGTTGACAGATTTTTGATACGCCTTTAAGGTCTTAATAGCATTGCTTATATCTCCAGCCCGGGCGTAGTAATTGAAAATATAGTTTCCTTGGTGTGAGGAGCGATCATACGGATCGCCGATCAGCTCCGAATTTTTGAAAGCGAGCGCCAACGACTGCCTCGCCCCGGCAACATCTCCCGCCGCGATCTGGATATTTGCGATAAACGCCAGCGCTAGTGCGCTTGCTGATAAATAGGTGTCCTTACGTTCCGGTTCAGTTGGAATTACAATCAAATCGACGGACGTCAACGCCGCTCTTAATGTGGCTTGCGCACCATCCATTTTTCCGGCTTCTATCTGGAGTTCCGCGATGGCTCTCAGTTTGCCCCATTTTGTTTGCCCGTCCGAAATTTGATCAGCCGCGCTCCGTGCGAGCGCGATTGTAGTATCGGCACCGTTGAGATCGCCTCGTTCAATCTGAATCGCCGCAATTCCGAGAAAGGCATCGTTCCTGTAATCAGGCCTCTCGACGATCCCTGCGGTTTTCAAAGCGCCAGCTGTATCTCCGGCCTTGGCCTGAATGGCTGCAATACTTGTTTGCGCTGAGCCGCCGTAAATGTTGCCGAGGAGAGACGATATCTTTAACGCAGCGGCAATATCACCCGAGTTGGCCCACAGGATGGCAACATCCCCCATAGCGAAAACGCTCTTGCTGGCTGAATCCTGAAGCGTTTGGATCAATCGCGAAACATTGCTCTGGTTTTTTACATCCAGCACGGCGATCTGCTCTATCACTGCCGCCGCGTTCGGCGCGTCGGGGTAGGCCGCGAGATACGCGCCAAACCACGCTATCGCGCGCAGTTCCCTTCCCGGGATTCTCGATTCGGCTAGACCCAGGTTCAGATAGATCGCCGGGGCTTGCGGGGCGGCTTTTCGCGCCTCCTCGAAGAAGCGGATCGCCAGCAGGTAGTCCGGAACCTTCGCAGCGATGACGCCCTTGTTGAGCGCATCCTGTGCGGTAGGCGGCAAGGGCGCGGGAACATTCGTCTGCGCCATCACTGCAAATGGTTGCGCAAGGCTTAGACAAACCGTGACGAGCAACAGATAAAGCAGACCAGGCAATGTCGGCATCGGGCTGTGGAGCGGATGGCCGAATGGGAAGGCGATAACTTGCTTCATTTCCTGTCCCCTTGTTTCAACATTTGGTAAACGACATATTGCGCTCTGTTAAGGTCACGGACAGTTGTTCTGAGCGCTTCGAAGACTTTTTCAGGATTGTCTGACGGCGGCAGGGATTTCAGATAACCGGTCAAGTCCAGAAACAGGCTGGAATTGAACGGGCATTCGCTTTGGCGGTCGGCGTCGGAGGTATCCGGAATTCTGTGTGAAAGGCTCGGTGCAGACTTGTCCACGGCGGAGGGCGTCGCTTGCGACGAGCGACCGACGCGGTGGGCAAGCCGTGTGCATGTTACACCCGCTCGGTGAAGCGTTGGCCGAACATGATGGCGAACT
>CAMATZ010000048.1 GCA_945861275.1 Bordetella parapertussis | reverse complement strand
GCCACGGGCTTCGCGGTGCTGGAAAGAAGCGAACGCGAAAACGCCTACCTCGTGCGCACGCGCCATGCGCATGCATGGGTGCGCGCGTATGTAAACGGCGCGTGGATCGAAATCGACACCACACCGCCCTCGTGGTCCGAGATCGAAGCCGCGGACAGCGGCGCGTGGACGAAAGTAACTGATCTGTGGTCATGGCTGCGCTTTCGCGCGGCGCAGGCGTGGGTTGGCAGCGACCCGCGCAAACTCGTCATCGGCGCGCTGCTGGTGGTGTTTCCGTTTGTGTTGTGGCTAGCGTGGCGGCTTTATCGCAGCCGGCGAACTATTAAAAATAATTAACAAAAACAAATAGTTATGTCAACATTGGCGATGGGCGCGGATTCGGCGTTTTACCGCATTGAGCAACGGCTAACGGAACAAGGCTGGGGGCGGGCGACGCAAGAGACCGCACAGGATTGGATTGCGCGGCTTAAAGCCGACGCGAGGATGGATACCACTTTACTTTCCGAAGTCGTGGCGCTGCATAACCGTTATCGATTTGATCCGGCGGGATTGGACGCTGCGCAGCGCGCCCGGCTCAAAGCTGCAGCGGGTGGATGGCTGGCCGACAACGCAAACGCCACCCGCATACCGTAGCGTGCGCTGTGCGCACGACTGCTACGCAACGCAGGCTGATCGTGCGCATGGCGCACGCCACACACTGCTCTTCGCGCGTCAGCCGCCGTCGAGCACGCGCCTGCATAGCGACAGATCAAACGCCAGCTTGGGCCCCGGCCCCAGCGGATTGAAGATCACGCCGTCTACACCCTGCGACGGCAGCAGCGTGAACAAGCGCTCGCCACTGACAACATTTTGCGTAAGCTGCGGCGCCTGCTTCAACACCTTGGCCGCACAATCGGGCGCGGTAAACACCATCGCCGGATTTTTCAACCCACCCATGCCCTGTGCCGTGGCAATCGCGTCCTGCTGTGGAATAATTAAAACGGTGTAGCCTGCAAAATCGCGCAGGGCTTTAAGTTTCTCCGGCGACTCGGGTTCGCGCAGCCACGACTCCAGCGCAATCGCGCTGGCCCACAAGCCGGCCAGCGCAAAGGCATCCTGCGGGATAAACCAGCCGTCAGCGGGATCGGAACCGATGTTGACTTTGGCTGCGCGCAAATGCGCCGGCAGTGCCGCAAAGGCCCGCACGCCGGGCACGCCGTTGGCGTAGACGCCCAGCGAGGCGCCTTTCGCCTGCGCGGTATGCGCCGCCGCTTCATCCGTGAAAAGCCACAGTTCGTCTTGCGGAATGGTCGACGGGTCACCCAAAATAAACAATTTTTGCAACAGATTGGTAGCCAGCACCTCGCTCGCATAAATTGCGGGCGCCAGCCAATTGTCAAAACGCATCAGCGCGCGCATGACATCATCGGTGGACGCTTCTTTGCGGTCGTAGGCGCGGAGGGTTTCTTTGGGGTTCATTTCTCAGCCCTTCACCCGATACGCCCACGCCATCATCGCCACCCCCACCAGCAGCATCGGCAACGACAACCACTGCCCCATCGACCAGCCCATCGCCAGCAGCCCCAGAAAACTGTCCGGCTCCCGTGCATACTCAACCACAAATCGAAACACCCCGTAGCCGATCAAAAACAGTGCCGACACTGCGCCGCGCGGGCGTGGCCTGGCCGAGTACCACCACAGGACGGCGAACAGCAGCACGCCTTCCAGTGCAAACTGATAAAGCTGCGACGGGTGGCGCGGCAGGCGATCCACCAGCGGAAAAATCATCGCCCATGCCACATCCGTGGGGCGGCCCCACAGTTCGGCGTTGATGAAGTTGCCGAGCCGGCCCGCTGCCAGCCCCAGGGGCACCAGCGGCGCCATGAAATCGGTGACATCCAGCCAATGCTGTTTGCGGCTGCGCGCGAACCACGCCAGCGCGACGATCACACCGAGCATGCCGCCGTGAAACGACATACCACCTTCCCACACGTAGAATATCTTCCACGGCACGTTGATGTAATCGCCGAATTTGTAGAACAGCACGTAGCCAAAGCGCCCGCCGAGTATCACGCCGAGGATGCCGTAGAACATCACGTCGTCGAGGTCCTGCTGCTTCCACCGGCCGTTGGGATTGGCCTTGATGCGCAGTCGCCCGAACCACCACACCAGCGCGAACCCCAGCACATACATCAAGCCGTACCAGCGCACGGCCAGCGGGCCGAGGCTGAAGACGATGGGGTCGAAGCCGGGGTGTACAAACATGAAGGCTGATTCTCGAATGAGTTAAAATTCTGCTCCCATTATAAAGCCGCTTTCTGGAGACACCCCATGGCCGCCGCCAAACCCCTCAACCAACGCAGCCAGCTCATCACCGCCGGTGTCGCGCGCTCGCCCAATCGCGCGATGCTGCGCGCGGTGGGCTTTGGCGATAACGATTTCGTCAAACCCATCGTCGGCGTCGCCAACGGCCACTCGACCATGAATCCGTGCAATGCCGGCATCCAGCCGCTGGTGGATCGCGCGATGGCCGCGTTGCACAAGGCCGGCGCCATGCCACAGGTGTTTGGCGTGCCGACGATTACCGATGGCATCGGCATGGGTACAGAGGCGATGAAGTACTCGCTGGTATCCCGCGAAGTCATCGCCGATTGCATAGAGACCGCCGTCAACGGGCAGGCGATGGACGGCGTGCTGGTTTGCGGCGGCTGCGACAAGAACATGCCGGGCGGCATGATCGCCATGCTGCGCATGAACGTGCCGGGCATCTATGTCTACGGCGGCACCATCAAGCCCGGCAAGTGGAAGGGTATCGACCTCACTATCGTCAGCGCGTTCGAGGCGGTGGGCGCGTATGCCGCGGGCAAAATGAACGACGAGGATTTCATCGGCATCGAAAAAAACGCCTGCCCGTCGGTGGGCGCGTGCGGCGGCATGTTCACGGCCAACACCATGTCAAGTTCGTTCGAGGCGCTGGGTATGAGCGTGCTCGGCTCGTCCCAGATGGCCGCGCCCGATCCGGAGAAAGCGGACTCCGCTGCCGACTCCGCGCGGGTGCTGGTCAACGCCATCAAGCAAGGCATCAAGCCGCGCGATATCGTGACGCGCAAGTCGATTGAAAACGCGGTGTCGCTGATCATGGCGACCGGCGGCTCCACCAACGCCGTGCTGCACTATCTGGCGATCGCGCACGCCGCGCAGGTGAAATGGACCATCGACGACTTCGAGCGCGTGCGCCGCAAAGTGCCGGTGCTGTGCGATCTCAAACCGTCCGGGCGCTATGTGGCGGTGGATTTCCATCGCGCGGGCGGCGTGCCGCAGGTGCTGAAGATGCTGTTAAAGCGCGGGCTGCTGCATGGCGGGTGCATCACCATCAGCGGCCTGACCATGGCGCAGGCGCTGGCGGATATCCCCGACAATCCGCGCGCCGATCAGGACGTGATCCGGCAGTGGGACAACCCGATGTACAAACAAGGCCACCTCGCGATACTCAAAGGCAATCTCTCGCCGGAAGGCTGCGTCGCAAAAATCACCGGCTTGAAATCGCCGAAGATCACCGGTCCCGCGCGCGTGTTCAATTCCGAGCGTGAGACCATGGATGCGATCATGGCGAAAAAGATCGAGCCGGGCGACGTGGTGGTGATCCGCTACGAAGGACCGAAAGGCGGCCCCGGCATGCAGGAAATGCTGGCGCCCACCGCCGCGTTGATTGGACAGGGCCTCGGTGAATCCGTGGGATTGATTACCGACGGGCGGTTTTCCGGCGCCACCTGGGGCATGGTGGTCGGCCATGTCTCGCCGGAGGCCTATGTCGGCGGCCCGATCGCACTCGTGAAGGAGGGCGACTCGATCACCATCGACGCCACGAAACTTCTGATTCAATTGAATATTTCTGCCAGGGAATTCGCGGCGCGCAAGAAAAAATGGAAGCAGCCCAAACCGCGCTACACACGCGGCGCGCTGGCGAAGTTCATGCATACGGTTTCGAGCGCGAGCAAGGGCGCGGTGACGGACTGATGGGTCACTTCGTGAAGAGTGAAGGGGGAAGGGTGAAACGTGGGCAGTTGGTGTTTTCGGTGTCTTTCCCAAGAACGGAAAAGTAGCAGCGCTTCACCCTTCACCCTTCACCCTTCACGGGTAGTCACCACAGCAACCAATGACCAACCGCCTCGCCCAGGAAACCAGCCCCTATCTCCAGCAACACGCTGGCAACCCCGTCGACTGGTATGCGTGGGGCGAGGAAGCGCTCGCACGTGCGCGCGCAGAGGACAAGCCGATTCTGCTGTCGGTAGGCTACTCCGCCTGCCACTGGTGCCATGTGATGGCGCATGAGTCGTTCGAGGATGCGGCGGTGGCGGCGGAGATGAACCGGCTCTACGTCAACATCAAAGTGGATCGCGAAGAGCGCCCCGACCTTGATCAGATTTATCAGGCTGCGCACCACATGCTGACACAGCGCAACGGCGGTTGGCCGCTGACGATGTTTTTGATGCCCGACGGCACGCCGTTTTTCGGCGGCACGTATTTCCCGAAGACGCCGCGTTACAACATGCCGGGGTTTTTGGATCTACTGCCGCGCATTGAACAGGCGTATCGCGAACAGCGTGCGGAAATCGGCAAACAAAATGCATCGCTGATGGCGGCAATGGCGGGCACCGTGCCGGTTGCTGCCGCTGCCGGTGAATTCCAGCGTGCGCCGGTGACGAAGGCAGTGCAGGAATTCGCGCAGGTGTTTGATCGTGAACACGGCGGTATCGGCCACGCGCCGAAATTTCCGCACCCGTATGAATTGGCATTTTGCCTGCGCCGACACGCGCTGGAGGGCGACGCCGCGGGCCTCGACATTGCGCACACCACGCTCACGCACATGGCCGAAGGCGGCATCTACGATCATCTCGGCGGCGGCTTCGCGCGCTACAGCGTCGATGACACTTGGACCATTCCGCATTTCGAGAAAATGCTCTACGACAATGGACCGCTGCTGGCGCTCTACAGCGATGCCTGGCTGGTGACGCAAGCGCCGCGCTACCAGTCCGTTTGCGCGGAAACGGCGGCGTGGGTGATGCGCGAAATGCAGCATAGCGACGGCGGCTATTACTCGTCGTTCGACGCCGATTCGGAACATGTGGAAGGCAAGTTTTACGTGTGGACGCCGGATGAGGTGAAAGCGCTGCTCACGCCCGACGAATACGTGGTGATGGTCCCGCACTATGGTTTGGATAGCACTGCCAATTTCGAGCATGAATTTTGGCATTTGCGCGTCGTGAAGCCGCTGCCGGATGTTGCTGCGACGTTAAACTTGCCGCTGGCCGATTGCGAATTATTACTCGCGGCTGCGCGCGCCAGGCTGCTCACGCTACGCAACCAGCGCATCTGGCCGGGCCGCGACGAAAAAATCCTGACCAGTTGGAATGCGCTGATGATCAAGGGCATGGCGCGAGCGGCACGCGTGTTCAACCAACCCGCGTGGCTCGCCTCCGCGCAAAGCGCGCTGGATTTCATCCGCCGCACCTTGTGGCAGGATGGCCGCCTGCTCGCCACTTGCAGGGACGGCAAGGCGCATCTGAATGCCTACCTCGACGATTACGCGTTTTTGCTGGATGCGCTGCTGGAGTTGATGCAGACCGAGTTTCGTGCCGATGATCTGCAATTCGCACGCGCACTCGCGGATCGCCTGCTTGAGCAATTCGAGGATCGCGAGCACGGTGGTTTTTTCTTTGTGAGTCACGATCACGAGAAACTTATCCACCGCAACAAACCGGGCCACGACAACGCCACGCCATCCGGCAACGGCATTGCCGCGTTTGCGTTGCAACGGCTGGGGCATGTGATAGGCGAGCCGCGTTATATCGAAGCCGCCGAGCGCGCTATGCGCCTGTTTTACGGCGCGATGCAGCGTCAGCCCAGCGGCTTTGTGAGTTTGCTCACCGCGCTGGAAGAAGCGCTCACGCCGCCGAGCGTTGTCGTGTTGCGCGGCGAAGCGCCAGCGCTCGACGCGTGGCAACGCGCACTTGCCGCGCGTTATCGCCCGCACACGCTGGTGTTTGCCTTGAGCAACGATCTTACCGGCCTGCCGCCCAGCCTGAACAAGCCGGCGTCGGCACACGAAGTCAACGCCTGGCTTTGTCGAGGCGTTAGTTGCTTGCCGCCAACCTCGAATTTGGGCACAATCGAGCGCTTGCTGGATCAGGCATCTTAATAAATCCTCATAGAAACAAAACCTTACAAGGAAACATCGAAATGAAACGTGTGATCTCGGCCTCTGCCGTAATCTTGAGTTTGCTGTTCGCGGGCGGCGTACAGGCTGACGAAAAACTCGCGCAGGCCAACGGCTGCCTGACTTGCCATCAGGTTGACAAAAAAATTCTCGGCCCCGGCTTCAAGGAAGTCGCGAACAAATACCGCGGCACTGCGGGGGTCGAAGCCGCGTTGGTGAAAAAAGTTAAAGACGGCGGCAAAGGCGCCTGGGGCGACATGATAATGCCGCCCAACGCTCATGTGAAAGATGCCGACATTGCGGCAATAGTGAAGTGGATCATGAGCCTGAAGTAAAACGTGCAAGGTGAAAAAAAAGCCGGCGCGAGCCGGCTTTTTTGTGGGTCTGAAGCGAAAAAACAGGCGCTAGAAAAATGCCAGCGCGCGGGCTTCGATACTCTGCCGCGGCGGCGCACCCGGCGCCGTTGCCGGATCGGTGAAGGCGGTGTGCGCGGTAAAGCGTGCCCGGCCGTCCTTTGCCGAATCATAGACCTTGAACACCAGCGCTTCGTCGCGCGTCATTTTAGGGAAGTAAATCCAGCGATGTGCAGGATTGTAGGCGAGGCGATAAGTCTGGCCGACGCGGGTGGGGTAACGACGCTCGGCGATCAGCAAATCCTCGAACGCGATGGTGCGCGCGTCGGCCATGGCCAGCGGATTCGACTCGATGGGCTTGTTGATCGCACGCCACACCTGAATGATCGCAAAGCGCCGCTTCAGCAGTTCATCGGCTTCATCCGGCAGCAGATCGCGCACGCGCTGCGGCCCTGACCATTCGGTGTAATCGTTGTGGGCGGAAATCACCGGTTCGCGGATCAAACGCGCCTCGCGCTCGGTTTGATCGCCGGAGCGCAGCGTGTGATCGAACAACACCACGCGCGTGGCCCCCGATTCGCGTTTGATCAGGTCTTCGACTTCACGATAATAGACAGACTTTAATTCCTGCTCGTCGAAAAAACTCTGCATCGCGGTTTTATGATCCACAAACACGAAGCCGTTTTCTTCCAGCTTGAACGTCGCCGCCAGCGGGCGGCCATTTTCCATGGGCATCGGACGTGATTCGATCTGGCCCTGGCGCCGCCGGCTGATATTGCCGGGGCCAAAGGTTTCGTTGACCAGTGTTTCGCCGGTGTTCAGCGTGTACGGTATATCGACCAGCGTTTGCGCAATTTGTTCGTGCGGTGCGTTCATGGTTTCACCTTTTGCAGGGAGCTAAAGCGCAAGACTAGGCCATCTACGGCTGCCTGGTCAAATGTGCGTACAATGTGCGCCATTACAAATGAGGGGAGACACAGGTGGCCAAAAAACCGGAAGTGACGGGTTTTATCGGCGTGGGCGTGATGGGAGGGCGCATGGCGCGCCGCTTGCTGGAGCGCGGTTACCCGCTGCTTATTCACGATGTAAACCCGGCCGCGTTAAAACCGCTGGTGAAACTGGGCGCCAAGGTGGCGCGCAGCCCGCGCGCGGTGGCCGATCGCGCAAGCATCGTGTTCGCCAGCGTGCCTACGCCGCCCGTGCTGCGTGAAGTAGTGCTTGGCGCCAACGGATTGATTCATGGCAAAGCGATGAAAATTCTTGTCGATCTGTCAACCACCGGATCGGTGATGGAAAAAGAATTGGCCACAGCACTCGCCGCGCGCGGCATCACGCTGGTGGACGCACCGGTGTCCGGCGGCGCAACGGGCGCGCAAAAAGGCACGCTGGCGGTGATGGTGGCGGGCAAGGCCGGCGCGGTGACGCAGGTGCGCGATGCGCTCGGCGTGTTCGGCAAAGTGTTTATGGTCGGCCAGCAGCCCGGACAGGCGCAGTTGATGAAACTGCTCAACAATCTGCTGTCGACCAGCGCACTGGCGATGAGCCTGGAAGTATTCGTCGCGGGCGCGAAAGCGGGTCTGGATGCCGACACCATGGTGGCGGTGATTAACGCCGGCAGCGGCCGCAACAGCGCCACCGAGGAGAAAATTCCGCGCGCTGTGCTGACCCGCAGCTTTGATTTTGGATTTCCGGTGTCCGGTGCGTGCAAGGATATTGGCCTTGCCATCGAAGAATGTCAGGCGCTGGGCTTGCCGATGATCGTCGGCAGCGCCGCGCGGCAACTGTGGCAGTTCGCCTACAATCAAGGCGGCGGCAAGCGCGACATGACGACGCTGGTCACTTACCTCGAGCCCTGGGCGGGGGTTGAGGTTCGCGGCAAGGCGGCGCGTAAAGTTGGCCGCCGCGTTTGACATCTCCCACAGCGGGAACGATAATCAATTTCACTTACAAACAACAGCTTGCCGATGGGGAAAATCATGGATCGCAGACAGTTAATCAAGGTAGCTGCAGCAGTAGCAACGGCATTGGCACTGGCCGCTTGTGGCGACAAAGCACCGCCGCCCGCGCCAAAAGCAGAGGCGCCAAAGGCGCCTGAAGTAGCGATCGTAAAAATAGGCTCGGCATCACCGCTTACCGGGCCGCAGGCGCACATCGGCATCGACATCCGCAATGGCGTGCAACTGGCGATTGAAGACGCCAACAAAGCCGGCGTCAGCATTGGCGGCAAGGCGGTAAAGCTGGAGATGGTGGCGGAAGACGACGAAGCGAATCCAACCAAGGCCACCACGGTGGCGCAAAAACTCGTCGATGCCAAGGTGTCAGCGGTGGTTGGACACTTCAATTCTGGCGCATCGATACCCGCGTCGAAGATTTACGCCGACGCCGGCATACCGCAAATCTCGCCCTCGTCCACCAACCCGGATTACACTTTGAAGGGTTACAAAACCACGTTTCGTGTGGTCGCGCATGATGGCAAACAGGGCCCAACGCTGGCCGCCTACGCGCTCGGCAAGCTGAAAGCAAAAACCATCGCGGTGATCGACGACAGCACCGCCTACGGTCAGGGCCTCGCGGACACTTTTGAGGCTGCGGTGAAAGCCGGCGGCGGCAAAGTGGTGGCACGCGAACACACCACCGATAAAGACACCGACTTCAAAGCGATCCTCACCAAGATCAAGGGTAGAAAGCCTGATCTGATCATGTTCGGTGGCATTGATCCACAGGCCGGGCCGATGGTAAAGCAGATGAAAGAGCTCGGTATCAAAGCCCAGTTCATCGGCGGCGACGGCATGCAGGCGCTGAATTTCATCAAGCTCGCAGGCGATGCCGCCGAGGGCGCAATTGCCTCGACCCCCGGATTGCCGAAAGAACTCATGCCCGGCGGCAAGGATTTTCTTGTCAAATTCAAAGCCAAATTCAATGCCGATGTAGAACTCTATGCGCCGATGGGCTACGACGCGGTGATGGTGTTTGTCGAAGCAATGAAACGCGCCGGTTCGGCTGACCCGGCGAAGTTTTTGGCGGAAGTCAGCAAGACCGATTACAACGGCGTGATCGGCCCCATCGCGTTTGACGATAAAGGCGATTTGAAAAACGGCCCGATTACCATTTACGTGGTGAAGGGCGGCAAGTGGGAAGCGCTGGAAACCGTATCCCCCGGTGCGGCGCCCGCAGCAGCGGCTAAAGCAGAAGCCCCCAAGGAAGCTGCAAAGAAGTAAAGAGCCCCATCATTCGTGACTGAAGAACGGCACCCTAACGGTGCCGTTTCTTTTTTGCGCGCAGACAGGATATTCGTACCGCTTTGATGTGATCCATGGACATCTTTCTCCAACAAATACTGAACGGCCTGCTGCTAGGCAGCATCTATGCGCTGGTGGCGCTGGGCTACACCATGGTCTACGGCATTTTGGGTTTGATCAATTTTGCGCACGGCGATATCGTCATGGTCGGCGCCCTGGTATCACTGTCGGTGGTGATGGCGCTGGGATCGAGCCTGCCGGTGGTGATGGTGCTGCTGATCGCCACCGCAGCCGCCATCGTGGTGTGCCTGGCGCTGGGGCTCTTCATGGAGCGCGCCGCGTACCGTCCGCTGCGCGGCGCGCCACGGCTGGCGCCGTTAATTACCGCCATCGGCGTGTCCATTCTTATCCAGTATTCGGCGGCGCTGGTGTGGGGCAAGCAATATCTTTCGATGCCGGAAATCATCAAGCCCGGTATCATCAAATTCGGCGGCGCGCAAATCACCACCCTGCAGGCTTTTATTTTTGTACTGGCCTGCGCGATCATGGCGGCGCTGCTGTGGTTTGTGAAAGCCAGCCGCATGGGACGCGCGATGCGCGCCACCGAACAAAACCCCGAGGTCGCCGGCCTGATGGGCGTCGACACCAATCGCGTGATCGCTTTTACATTTGCGCTTGGCGCCTCCATCGGCGCCATCGCCGGCGTGATGGTGCTGCTCTACTATGGCCAGGGTCATTATTTCATGGGCTTCATGCTTGGGCTTAAAGCGTTTACCGCCGCGGTGCTCGGCGGCATCGGCAATATTCCCGGCGCGATGCTGGGCGGCTTGTTGCTGGGCCTGATCGAGAGCCTGGCAGCGGGTTACATCGGCGACATTACTGGCGGCCTGTTCGGCAGCAATTACCGTGACGTATTCGCGTTTCTGGTGCTGGTGCTGGTGCTGATGCTGCGGCCTTCGGGGTTAATGGGTGTGGGTAGTGGGGACAGGGCTTAACTACAGTGAATGAGTGAACGGGTGAACGAGTGAACGGGCTTAATGCCGCACGATGGATAAAGATTGTAATCATTTGCGCCGTGCTGGTCGTGCTGCCCTTCGTGATCGACGCTGCCCTCGGGCGCGCCTGGGTTCGCATCACTGCGCTGGCGTTGTTGTTTGTAATGCTGGCGCTGGGGCTGAATATTGTGGTCGGTTTCGCGGGATTACTCGATTTGGGCTACATCGCGTTTTTTGCGGTGGGTGCGTACTGTTATGCGTTACTGGCGTCGCCACAGCTTGGCCTACACGGGTCGTTTCTGGTGCTGTTGCCGTTGAGCGCGATGGTAGCAGCGGTCTTCGGTGTGTTACTCGGCGCACCGACGCTGAAGCTGCGCGGCGATTATCTCGCCATTGTTACGCTCGGCTTTGGCGAAATCATCCGCATTTTTCTGAATAACCTTAATCGACCCGTCAATATCACCAATGGACCGCAGGGCATTACGCTCATCGACCCTTTGCAGGTGGCGGGAATTTCGCTCGCTAAAACCTATACCGTTGGCGGCATCACGATTGCGCCCGTGCATATGTATTATTTTGTTTTTCTGGCGTGTGCGTTGCTGACCATATTCATTTCGCTGCGCCTGGAAAACTCGCGCATCGGCCGCGCGTGGGTCGCGATACGCGAAGACGAACTCGCCGCCAGCGCGATGGGCATCAATACGCGCAACGTCAAACTGCTGGCGTTCGCGATGGGCGCAACCTTTGGCGGCGTGGCGGGCGCACTGTTCGCTTCGTTTCAGGGTTTCATCAGTCCGGAGAGTTTCACGCTGCTCGATTCGATAATGGTTTTGTGCATGGTGGTGCTGGGCGGCATGGGCAACGTCGGCGGCGTGGTACTGGGTGCGATTCTGCTCACGGCGCTGCCTGAAGCGCTGCGCTACATGGGACCCCTGCAACAGCGGTGGCTGGGGAGCGTATATATCGACCCCTCGGATTTGCGCATGTTGCTGTTCGGGCTGGCGCTGGTGCTGATCATGTTGTTCCGCCCAACCGGATTGTGGCCTTCCAAATCGCGCCGGCGTGAATGGGCCACGGCGTCTGAGGCGAAAGCCCGTGGCTGAGTCGTTACTTGCCATCAGCGGCATCATCAAGCGCTTCGGCGGCTTGACCGCGCTGGACGGCATTTCACTGGCGGTCGAGCGTGGTGAAATTTTCGGGTTGATCGGCCCCAATGGCGCGGGGAAGACCACGCTGTTCAATATCCTGACCGGCGTTTATCACGCGGATGGCGGTGAGTTTACTTTCGCCGGCAAGCGCTTGTCGGGACTGCCATCACATCGCGTGGCCGAAGCAGGCATTGCACGCACTTTCCAGAATATCCGCCTGTTCGCCAATATGACCGCACTGGAAAACGTGATGGTCGGACGCCACGTGCGCACGCGCGCGGGCGTGCTGGGTGCGGTGCTGCGATCATCCGCCACGCGCACCGAGGAAGCCGCCATCGAACAGCGTGCTCACGAACTGCTGGATTATTGCGGCATTGCGCGCCACGCCAACGCGCTCGCGCGAAATCTGGCGTACGGTGATCAGCGCCGCCTGGAAATCGCCCGCGCACTCGCCACCGACCCCAGGTTGCTGGCGCTGGACGAACCCGCTGCCGGCATGAACGCCACCGAAACCGCCGCCTTGAAACAGCTGCTCGAACGCATACGCCGCGACGGCGTCACCCTGTTGCTGATCGAGCACGACGTCAAACTGGTGATGGGGCTGTGCGACCGCGTCGCCGTGCTCGACTATGGCCAGAAAATTGCAGAAGGCGCGCCCGCCGTAGTGCAGCGCGATCCGAAGGTGATCGAAGCCTATCTGGGAGTTGCTGTTGCTTGAGGTCCGCGGACTCAAAGTGGCGTACGGCGGCATCAACGCCGTCAAAGGCATAGACCTGGATGTGCGCGCAGGCGAACTGGTGACGCTGATCGGCGCGAATGGGGCGGGCAAATCCACCACCTTGAAAGCGCTATCCGGGCTGCTCAAGCCCGTGGCGGGCAGCGTGCGCTACGACGGGCAAGACATCACCGGCACACCCGCATTCGAGTTGGTGCGGCGTGGCGTGGCGCTGGTACCCGAAGGCCGCGGCGTGTTCGCGCGCCTCACCGTCGAAGAAAACCTAGCCATGGGCGCATACATCCGCGACAACCCAGCCGCGATAACCGCCGACCGCGAGCACGCCTATGCCACGTTTCCGCGCCTCGCCGAGCGGCGCCGGCAACTCGCCGGCACGCTCTCCGGCGGTGAACAGCAAATGCTCGCCATCGCGCGCGCGCTGATGTGCAAGCCGCGGTTGTTGTTACTGGACGAGCCCAGCATGGGTCTGGCGCCGCTGGTTGTGGAAAAAATATTTGAAACCATACGCGCGGTGGCGCGCGACGGCGTGACGCTGCTCCTGATCGAGCAAAACGCGCGTCTCGCACTGCAAACCTGTGATCGTGGCTACGTGATGGAAAGCGGCTTGATTACGTTAAGCGGTGAGGCGAAGGCGCTGCTCGACAATCCCGAGGTGCGGCGCGCGTATCTGGGCGAATAAGGCTCGCTAATTGTAAATATTTGTTTTTATATATATTTTTTCATGGCGCGCAGCCGATGCAATCAATGCCGGCTGGATTTGCGCACGGCAGGATTCAGCTTGTCGACATCCGCCTGCACTTGCTCGCGACTGCGCTCGTACACGATCTCGCGCCCCATCACGCTGCCGACGTAAGCCTGCCCGGTGCGCGTGGGCGTCAATGCGCACCTGACACTGTGCACGCCCTCACCGAGCACAACCTCGATGTGGTCAGGCCGCTTGTTCAGCACCACGACTTCCATGAATTGGCGGGTTTCGGTTACGCGAACCTTGATCTTTTCGTCGTTCATAGCGAGGCTCCGTGAACCGCCGTGGCGTTGATTGATACTGTATGGGAGAAGACTACGCCTAAATCGCAGCATCCGTTAGCATGCGAACGACATCGGGCCGCAGGCGTCAGCGCCAGATGAATAATGCCACGACGCCGGCGACGGCGACGGCGATGGCAGCGGCACCTGCCAGCCAGAGAACACGAACCCGGTTAACTTCGACGCGCTGGATGAGCTGCGTATTCTGCTCTGCGAGCGCCTTGATCAGTTCGGAGGACGCCAGCATCTGGTCATGCAGATCAGCCGAAGCGGCCTCCAATGCCGCGATGCGCAACTGGAGCGCCGCGATAGCCCGGGCTTCCGGCGAAAGGGCCGGCTGCGCAATCGGTGCTTCCGTCTCCGGCGACGGCGGCTTCTTGGCGATAACGTTCCACAGTTTCTTCGCGCCATCGGCGACCTTGGGCGCGTTGCTGATCACATCCGCCCAAGGAACACTTTGCAGTACTGTAAGCCAGCCTATGGCCATATCAGGCGCTACGTGAATTTCGTGTGACGTATTTGCGCAATACGCTGTCCATTCGTGACTGCCAGCCTTCGCCTGTGGCCCTGAAGTACGCTAAAACTTCAGGACTGTAGCGAACAGAAACCAGTTTTTTTGTGCTCTCTGATTTCGGTCTTCCACGTAGGATTCGCATTGGAACCATGGCCCTCAGTTGCGTGTGCGAAAGTGGCTGCGCGTCCGGGTCTGCTTTAGCGGCAGCAGCAATGGCTTTGTTCTCTTTCGGCGTCGGCGTGACGATTGAGGATTGCCTAGAAATTTTGGACATGGTGTTTTACCTCACGACGTAAGGCGCGGCGCAAGCTGATAATTTTTAGCGTCTCGCCATGATCAACAAAGGCTGCGTAGTAAAGCGTCTTGGTCTTCGGTGCAAGCGCGATCATGCGCAACTCGTCATATTCGAAGCGGTCGTCGACCCAAACTTTTGGTGAACGGCGGGCCATTGCGGATGACCTCCGATATCGTGCTACGCGAGCGGCCCGTCCGTTCGACCTAAAGTTAGACCCCATGCAGTCTCCTAATTTGGTCATAGCACGCGCCACACAATAGTTGGATCTCAGCGAATGCTTCGGAACGCTCGTTCCAGTCGCCGGCCTCGCCGCCCTCTCGGATGCGAACCTCCTCGCAGGCAGAACACCAGGCGTCACCTCGGGGTTCACCGGCGAAGAAGAATCCAATTGCCTCGCGAGTGGTGAGCGAGCGAACCAAGTGCCGGCAGACGAAAGTTTGCTCCTGTGGCCCGTGCTCGGAACACTCAACGGCTTCGCCCATGGGTTCTACCTTTGATATGGAGCGACAGTTTTGCGCCCTAACTTGGCGGGCTGTCTCCTTAACTTGGCGCTGTTGAGCATCGAAAATCTCAATTGACACAAGGCAATATTATCCAATCGTGAAAAGCAGCATCCCCAATTTGCCCTTGCTCAGATCGGTCAAATTGCTCGACCCATTGCGGGAACGCATCCGTTATTTGCACTATAGCTTACAGGGCTTCATGCCGCCAACCAATCCTTGGCCACCAAAAACTTCTCATACAGCGCCGCCTCACGCGATCCCGCCTCGGGCTTCCAGTCATAGCGCCAGTTCACCACCGGCGGCAGCGACATGAGGATGGATTCCGCGCGTCCGCCCGATTGCAGCCCGAACAGGGTGCCGCGGTCGTAGACCAGGTTGAACTCAACATAGCGTCCGCGCCGGTACGCCTGAAATGCGCGTTCGCGCTCGGTGTAGGGCAGCGCGCGCCGGCGCTCGACGATGGGCGCGTAGGCTTTGAGAAAATGATCACCCACGCTTTGCATCAGCGCAAAGCAGGTATCGAAATCCGGCGCATGCACGTCGTCGTAGAAAATGCCGCCGATGCCGCGCGGCTCGTTGCGGTGCTTCAAATAGAAATAATCGTCGCACCATTTTTTGTATCGAGGATGCAGGTCCGCGCCATTAGTACCAAAAGGCGCGAGTGCGTCGTAACAGGTCTGATGAAAGTGGCGCGCGTCGTCCTCGAAGCCGTAGTAGGGCGTCAAGTCCATGCCGCCGCCGAACCACCACACCGGCGGCGCATCTTCCTTGATCGCGCAGAAAAACCGCACGTTCATGTGTACCGTCGGCACAAACGGATTGCGCGGGTGCAGCACCAGCGATACGCCCAGCGCTTCAAACGCGCGGCCCGCGAGTTCGGGGCGGGCGGCGGATGCCGACGGCGGCAAACCCTGCCCGAACACATGCGAAAAGCCGACGCCGGCACGCTCGAATAATGAGCCTTGCTCGAGAATGCAGGTGACGCCGCCGCCGCCCTGCGGTCGCGTCCACACGTCGCGGGAGAAGGTGCTGCTGTCGAGCGCGTTAAGCGCGTCGACGATGCGCGATTGCAGGCCTTCGAGATATTGTTTTACGCGGGCGGGATCCATGCGCGGCTTGTTTCAGCTTCAGAAAAGGTTAACCGGATATTACGCTCTCCGGTCAAACGGAAAGGCGGCGCCTGCCCGTCAGGGTTTAACCGCGGTCGAGCGGCTGGCGGCGCGATGCCCGATGTCCCGCCGCATCTGCATGCCATCAAAGCTGATTTGAGCGGCGATTTCGTAGGCGCGTTTTTGCGCCATACGCACGCTGTGGCCGAGCGCGGTGACGCACAGCACGCGCCCGCCGCTGGTAACGACCGTCTTGCCGCCGTTACCCCCGCCGTTACTCCCCAACGCGGTGCCGGCGTGGAACACGTGGTAATCCGCACCTGCCCCCGGTAATCCGCGAATCTCATCGCCATGGCGCGGATGGTCCGGGTAGCCATGCGCAGCGAGCACCACGCCCAGTGCGACGCGCGTATCCCATTCAGCTTCAATTTTGTCGAGCGTGCCATCGATGGCGTGTTCAATTAAATCAACCAGGTCGCTCTTCAGGCGCATCATGATCGGCTGGGTTTCGGGGTCGCCCAGGCGGCAATTGAATTCGAGCGTGTTGACGTTGCCGTCTTTGGTGATCATCAATCCCGCGTAGAGAAAGCCGCTGTAGGGTATGCCGTCTTTTTCCATGCCGGCGAGTGTGGGCATAATGACTTCACGCATCACCTTGGCGTGGATGCGCGGCGTCACCACCGGCGCCGGCGAATACGCGCCCATGCCGCCGGTGTTGGGGCCGAGGTCGCCGTCGCTCAGCCGTTTGTGATCCTGACTGCTGGCCAGTGCCAGTGCGTGTTTGCCGTCTGCAAGCACGATAAAGCTGGCTTCTTCACCGTCAAGAAAAGCTTCGATCACCACCCGCGCACCCGCCGCCCCCATTTTGTTGTCGATGAGCATCATGTCCACAGCGGCGTGTGCTTCGGCGAGGGTCATCGCGACGACGACGCCTTTGCCGGCGGCGAGGCCGTCGGCCTTGATCACAATCGGCGCACCTTGCTGGTTGATGTAGGCGTGCGCTTGCGCCGCATCGCTGAAAGTTGCGTAAGCGGCGGTCGGTATGCGGTGGCGCGCCATGAAGCTTTTGCAAAAGTCTTTGGAGCTTTCGAGCTGCGCGGCGCGTTGGGTGGGGCCGAAAATGCGCAGCCCAGCCGCGTGAAACGCGTCCACCACGCCCGCCGCGAGCGCGGCTTCAGGGCCCACAATCGTCAGTAAGATATTGTTTTTAATGACAAACTCTATCAGGTCCTCGGTGCGCGTCAGCGCCACGTTTTCAATCCCCTGCTCACGTGCCGTGCCCGCGTTGCCGGGGGCGACATAAACTTTGGAGGCGCGCATCGATTGCAACACGCGCCACGCCAGCGCATGTTCGCGGCCGCCGGAACCGATGACGAGGACTTTCATACGTGAATGCGTGAAGAGTGAAGGGTGAAGGGTAACCTCTCCGCGCTATAGCTGCCGCCGTTGATTTCCCCTTCACTCTTCACCCTTCCCCCTTCACTGCAGTCAGTGTCTAAAATGTCGCACGCCGGTGTAAACCATCGCCATGCCGTGCTCATCGGCAGCGGCGACTACTTCGTCGTCACGCACGCTGCCGCCGGGCTGAATGATCGCTGTAGCACCCGCCGCAGCCACCACATCGACACCATCACGAAATGGAAAGAACGCATCCGAGGCAACCACCGAGCCCTTCAGCGAGAGCTGGGCATGGCCTGCTTTGATCGATGCGATGCGCGCGGAATCGATGCGGCTCATCTGCCCCGCGCCTACACCCAGCGTCTGGCCGTCGCCGCAGAACACGATGGCGTTGGATTTCACATACTTGGCCACGCGCCACGCGAACAGCAGGTCCGATAGTTGCTGCGGCGTGGGTTTGACTTTGGTGACCACCTTTAAATCTACCGCCGAAATATTCCGGTTATCCGCCGACTGCATGAGCAAGCCGGAGCCGATGCGCTTGACGTCAGCGCCATTACGTCCCTGCGCCCATGCCGTGGCGGCGCCCGGCTGCACGCCTGCCAGCGAGATTTCGAGCACGCGCAGATTGGTTTTTGCGGCCAGCACGTCAAGCGCGTCTGTCGCGTACGCCGGCGCAATCAGCACTTCGACAAACTGTTTACTCACCGCTTGCGCGGCTACCCCATCCAGCGGACGGTTGAAAGCGATGATGCCGCCGAACGCCGAGGCGGGGTCGGTGGCAAACGCTTTGGCGTACGCATCGGCACCATCGCGGCCGATCGCCACGCCGCAGGGATTGGCGTGCTTGACGATCACGCAAGCCGGTTCATCGAAGGACTTGACGCATTCCCACGCCGCGTCGGCGTCGGCGAGGTTGTTGTACGAAAGTTCCTTGCCCTGCAGCTGCCGCGCCGTCACCAGGGAACCGGGCGCGGGATACAAGTCACGATACAGCGCAGCGCGCTGATGCGGGTTTTCGCCGTAGCGCAAGTCCTGGAGTTTTACAAAGCGCCCGTTGGCCTGCACCGGAAACTCGCTGCGCGTGCCGTCCGCCTGCCACGACGACAGATAGTCGCTGATGGCGGCGTCGTAATTCGAAATGCGGTTGAATGCGGCCACCGCGAGCGCAAAGCGCGTGCCTTCCGACAGCGCGCCGTTACGCCCGAGTTCATCCAGCACCGCGGGATACTGCACGGCATCCGTCACTACACCGACACCGCGCCAGTTTTTGGCGGCCGAACGCACCATCGCCGGACCGCCGATGTCGATGTTCTCGATCGCTTCCTCCAATGTGCAATCCGCCCTGGCGACCGTGCTCTCGAACGGATACAGATTGACCACCAGCAAATCAATCGCGGGGATGCCGGCGGCCTCGATCGCGCGCAAGTGCGCTGCGTCGTCGCGCCGCGCCAGCAGGCCGCCGTGAATTTTGGGGTGCAGCGTTTTCACCCGGCCATCGAGCATTTCGGGAAAGCCGGTGTAGTCGGCGACCTCGGTGACTTTCAATCCCGCAGCGGCGAGCAATTTCGCGGTGCCGCCGGTGGACAGCAGCGACACACCGAGCCTGGCTAAGCCGCGCGCAAATTCCACCAGCCCGGTTTTGTCGGAAACGCTGAGCAGCGCCTGCTTGATCATGGCTATGAGGATCGAGGACTGAGGACTTAGGATTGAGCAGAACCGCGGGGTCGCTTAGTCCTCAGTCCATGTTCCTCTATCCTGCCCTTCAGAATTTGATGCCGTGTGCTTTCATCTTTTTGCGCAGTGTGTTGCGATTGAGCCCCAGCATTTGCGCAGCATGCGTCTGGTTGCCGCGCACGCGCGTGAGCACGGATTCGAGCAGCGGCTTTTCGACGCAGTTGATCACCATGTCGTAAACGCCGCTGGCTTTTTCCCCTTCCAGATCCTTAAAGTAACCGTCGATAGCCTTGCGCACCGTGCGCGCCATATCGCCGTCGTTTCTGTCGTTCATTCGATTCATCATGCCGCGAGTTCCTCACTGTAAATCAGGTGCCGGCTGCGGTCCGCGAGTTCATGGAAAAAGGCGTCCACAGCATCTAGTTGTTCCTGGCAGGTTTCGAGCTGGTTCATCGCATGACGAAACGCAGCCGAGCCGGCCAGCCCCTTGCTGTACCACGAGATATGCTTGCGCGCGACGCGCACACCGCGTTGCTCGCCGTAAAAACCGTAAAGATCATGCAGGTGCGCCAGCAGCACGCGATGAATTTCGCACACCTCCGGCGGCGGCAGATGCATGCCGGTGTCAAGAAAATGATTGATCTCGCGAAACATCCACGGCCGGCCCTGCGCGGCGCGACCGATCATCACCGCATCGGCCTGCGTGTATTCGAGCACGTGCTTCACTTGTTCGGGCGTGCTGATGTCGCCATTGGCGAGGACCGGAATGCCGATCGCGGACTTCACCTCGGCGATAGTGTCGTATTCGGCCTCGCCGCTAAAACCACATGCCCGGGTACGGCCGTGTATTGCCAGCGCCTGGATGCCGGATTGCTCCGCAATTTTTGCCACGGCAACGGCATTGCGGCTGCCTTGATCCCAGCCGGTGCGGATCTTCAGGGTAACCGGCACCGCCACGGCGCGCACCACGGCTTCGAGAATGCGGCGCACCAGCGGCTCGTCTTTCAGCAGCGCGGAACCCGCCATCACGTTGCACACCTTTTTTGCCGGGCAGCCCATGTTGATGTCGATGATCTGTGCGCCATGCTCGACATTGAAGCAGGCAGCATCCGCCATCATTTGCGGATCGGCGCCGGCAATCTGCACGGAGATTGGATCCACTTCGCCATCGTGATTGGCGCGGCGGCGGGTTTTTTCGGAGCCCCACAACAGCGAATTGCTCGCCACCATTTCGGAAACCGCCATGCCCGCGCCCATCTGCTTGCACAGTTGGCGGAACGGCCGGTCGGTGACGCCAGCCATCGGCGCCACCACCAGCCTGTTCTTCAATATGTGTTTGCCGATTTGCACGCGCGCCTGATGAAACGGTATGGAACGTAAACGAAAAATGACTCAAGGAAAGGACGCGATTCTAATCCTGCGCGCACGGCGTGCATAGGGAAAAGCGCAGGAAAACTGATTATTTTTTACGCTACTGCAGATTCGCCCGCGTGGCGATGGCAGGCGCATAATTTCGCCGGTGAAAACTTGTTGTAAAGCTAGGCACTTACCCGTATGTGTTCGCGCAACACGTGCGTATATCACGCTAGTGGATTGGGCACAGAGCACAAATTGTGTGGCGGCGCGGCCTCGAATCAGCCGTGTGTGCCGAAAATCATGCGTCGTGCGACCAGGTTTTTGACGGGCGCGATGCAACCGAGCACAGTCATGCCCACGCCACGCGCGATGCTTGCGGGAAAAAAATCATTTGAAAACAATCGCACCAGGCCATGTGTCGCCGCGATGCTGGCAATGCGGTCGATACGGCGGCTGGCGCGGTAGCGGCGCAGGGACTCGTTGTTAGTTAGCGCTTGCAGAGACAGCGTGCGCAAAAACTGCGCGAGTTCCCACGCGTCACGCAAACCGAGATTAAAGCCTTGTCCGGCCACCGGATGCAACGTCTGTGCGGCGTTGCCTATGGTCACTACGGATAGTGCATCCGCGATCGAAGGTTCAGTGGCATAACGTAAGGTGAGCGGGTAACACGCGCGCTGCGTCACGCGGTTGAAATCGCCGAGACGCCCGCCGAAAGCATCACGCAACGCCGCGAGAAACGTTTTTGTATCAGCCTCTTTGAGTGCTTCCGCGCGCGCCGGTGGGAGCGTCCACACCAGCGCCATTTCTTCGCCGAAGGGTAACAACGCCAGCGGACCGTCTGTTGTAAAGCGCTCGTACGCAACGTGCTTATGCGGCAACGTGGTGCTGACACGCGCGGTGAGTGCGTGCTGCGCGTAGTCGATGATTTTAGGCGGCGCGAGCCCGGCGATATCGCCACCATCGGCAACCACGACCAGCCGCGCCGACAGCGACGCAGGCGTGCCGTCAAGCAGGTAGTCAACACGCTGGAATTCACCATCGCGATGGAGTGCGGTGGCACGTGCACGCACACGATAGTCGCCGCCATAACGGGTGTGTGCGGCTTCTGCTAGTACATGATAAATTTCATTGTAATCAATGACATAACCAAGAGCCGGCACACCTGCATCGACGGCGCTGATGGCCGCGCGCCCAAAGCCGCCGCGCTGCGATACATGAATGTTTTTGATCGCCGTGGGATGCAAGCCGCGCCAGGCGCCGAGGCGTTCGAGCAGCAAACGGCTGCCGTGCGATAACGCGATCGGACGCGGATCATCTGCGCCAGTGCTAACTTTGGCGCGTGCTTCGAGCACGATAATGCGCAGAGGGTTGTCACCGCCGTCCCGGCCGCTATCGTAATCACGCAGCGCGAGCGCCAGCGCGGCGCCAACGGGGCCGCCGCCGACGATGGCGATGTCGCAATCGACATGCGGTGTGCTCATGGCCTTCAGCGCTGCGCCATCAGCGCTTCGATATCGCTCACGCTTTTGGGCGCGGCGGAAGTCAGAATCTCACAGCCGCTATGCGTGCTTTGCGTTACCACCACATCGTCTTCAATGCGCACGCCGATGTTGGCAAATTCAGCAGGCACGCCTTCGGCCGCGCGTATGTAGCAGCCGGGTTCGACGGTCAGCACCATGCCCGGCTGCAATACGCGCCATTGCCCGTCGCGCTTGTAGTCGCCGGCATCATGCACATCCAGCCCCAGCCAGTGACCGGTGCGATGCATGTAGAACTGGCGATAGGTTTCTTTGTCGAGCACTTCGGCCAAGCTGCCGCTCAGCAATTTTAAATCGATGAAACCCTGTGCCAATACCTTTACCGCGGCATCGTGCGGTGCGTTCCAGGCGTTACCGGGCATGACTTCAGCAATGGCGGCCGCCTGCGCCGCCAGCACCAACTCGTACACCGCTTGCTGCGGCCCGCTGAAACGGCCATTCACCGGAAAGGTGCGCGTGATGTCCGAGGCATAACCGTCGAGCTCGCAGCCCGCATCGATCAGCAGCAGGTCGCCGTCCTTCAGGGTGGCGTCGTTGCTCACGTAGTGCAGCACGCAGGCGTTGGCGCCGGACGCAACGATCGAGGTATACGCGGGCGACTGCGCGCCCAGGCGCCGGAATTCATGCAGCAGCTCGGCTTCGATCTGATATTCGGCAACACCCGCGCGCGCGGCACGCATCGCACGCACGTGGGCGCCGGTGGAAATTGCCGCGGCGCGGCGCATGGTGTTCAATTCATCCGCATCCTTGATCAGGCGCAGGTCGTCGAGCAATGTGTGCACATCAGCGATATCACGCGGCGCCGCCACACCCGTGCGTGCGCGCGAACGCACTTCATTCACCCAGCCCAGCACACGCGCGTCCCACGCGCCGTCGCCACCCAGATGCGCGTACATCGCCGGCTGGTCGGCCAGCAGATCGGGCATCACTTTGTCGAGCTGCTCGAAGGTGTAGGTTTCATCGAAGGCAAAGATTTCTTTCGCTGCAGCCGGGCCGTAACGAAAACCATCCCAGATTTCACGCTCTGCGTTTTTTTCTCTGCAAAACAGGAGATGACGTGGTTTCTCGCCTGCCACTATCACAACCACGGCCTCGGGTTCGGTAAACCCGGTCAGATGATAAAAATAACTGTCATAGCGGTAAGGATAGTGCGCGTCGCGATTGCGCGCGCGCTCCGGCGCGGTGGGCACAATGGCCACACCTTTGCCGATCAGTTGCGCTAACTGCGCGCGGCGGCGGGTGTAGGGAGCTGTGTTCATGGCACGGCGATTATAGCGCTGGGTGAGCCATCCTCGGGCCGGCGCGCTAATGCGCATTGCGCCGGACTGCATGGTGGCCATGCGGTAGAATAAGAAGGGTGCGCCACGGTTGGCGCCACGCGGAGGATCACAGCTATGCGTTCTGCCATTTTGGTCTCGGTCCTGGCAACTGCAGTGCTCGCACCGGTATCGTCCGCTCATGCCCAGCCCGCTTCGACAGGCTCAGGACAGGCGTTTCCGGGCAAGATGATCCGCTTTGTGATTCCATTCCCGGTGGGTGGCAGCAGCGACGCCAATGGCCGTGTAATCGGCCCGCCGCTGTCCGAGCGCTGGAAGCAGCAGGTGATCATCGATCCGCGGCCGGGTGCTGCCACGGTGCTCGGCACCGATATTGTCGCCAAGAGTGCGCCCGACGGCCACACGCTGCTGATCAATTCCACGCAATTTTCTCAGGGGCCGGCGATGTGGGCAAAGCTGCCGTTTGATCCGCTAAACGATATCGTGCCGATCACGCGCATCACACGCTCGCCGCTGGCCATCGCCGCCCACCCGTCGTTGCCGGCAAACAACATCCGTGAACTGGTTACGCTGGCGCGCGCGCGTCCAGGCGAGATCAACATGGCCAACGCCGGCACGTCTTTGCCGACCCATCTGTTCAACATGCTTGCAAAAGTGAAAATCGAGACCGTGCCCTACAAGGGCGCGGGGCCGATGATGATCGACGCGATGGGCGGGCACGTACACCTCGCTATCGGGGCGGTCAGCTCGGTGCAGGCCGCGGTGCGCTCGGGCCGCGTGCGCATACTCGGCGTCACTTCACTCTCGGTGGCGTTTCCGCAAGCGCCACTTATTTCAAAGGACGTGCCGGGATTCGAAGCCGCCGACACCTGGTTCGCGCTGTTCGCGCCGGGCGGCACACCGAAGGAACTGGTGATGCGCATCCGCGATGACGTCGCTGCAGTACTGCGGATTCCGGAGGTGCGGCAGCGGCTGCTCGACATCGGGGGTGAACCCGTCGGCGAGCCGCCTGATGAATTCGCCGCACGCATCCGCAGCGAGATCGCGCGCTGGAAGGAAGTAGCCGCCATCGCTGGCATCAAGCCGCAATAGCGGCGTCAACCCGAACGCATTTGCGCATCCAGCGCCGCCAGCCGTTGCGGCGTGCCGATATCGCGCCACTCGCCGCGAAAATGTTCGCCACTCACGCGGCCCTCGGCGATGGGCTGGGCAAGTTGTACGGCCAAGCGGCTTTTTTCGCCGCGCGCGATGCCCGCGAACAGCGCCGGATGATACGCGCCAATGCCGCTGAAAGTGAGCCGCGCGCCAGCGGCAGTGACCACGCCATTGTGTAAACCGAAATCACCCAGCGGATGATGATCCGGGTTATCTACCAGCACCAGATGCGCGGGCCGCTTGGCGGAAAGCGTTTGCGCGCGCTCGCGCAAACCCGTGAAATCGTAGTGGCTGTAGACGTCGCTGTTCACCACCAAAAATGGCTGCTGGTCCAGCAGCGGCAGCGCCCACGCAATGCCGCCGGCTGTCTCCAACGCTTCACGCTCAAACGAGTAGCGGATGTGCACACCAAATTTCGCGCCGTCGCCCAAGGCGTGTTCGATCTGTTCGGCAAGATGCGAAATGTTAACCACCAAGTCTATGATACCCGCTCGCTTGAGCTTAAAAATAGTCCATGAAATCAAATAGTTACCGCCAACGAGTAACAAGGGTTTGGGCACGGCGTCGGTGAGCGGACGCATGCGTTCGCCACGGCCTGCGGCGAGGATCATGGCTTTCATCAGAACGTATACCCGATGCTATGCGCGCGTCCTTCGAGTTCATCCAGCAACTTCGCCAACGGGCCCAATTCGCGGTAACGCGCACTCACGCGGCGCACGTAGTTGATGAAGCGCGGTGTGTCGGCCAGATAGTGCGGCTTGCCATCGCGATAGTAGATGCGTGCGAAGATGCCCAGCACTTTGATGTGGCGCTGCAAGCCCATCCATTCGAAATCGCGCCAGAACGATCCGAAGTCGGCGTTCACCGGTAAATTTGCGGCTTTGGCGCGTTCCCAGTAGCGGATCACCCAATCGAGTTCGCGCGCTTCGGGCCAGCTCACGAAGGCGTCGCGAAACAACGACGCCACGTCGTAGGTGATGGGGCCGTAGACCGCGTCCTGAAAATCCAGCACGCCGGGGTTGGGCGTAGACAGCATGAGATTGCGCGGCATGTAATCGCGATGCACAAACACCGAGGGTTGCGCCAGCGCGGCGTTGATCAGCAATTTAGATGCGGCTGCGAACACCTGCTGCTGCGCTTCGGTAAACGTGGTTTGTAAGTGTTTGCCCACATACCACTCGGGAAATAGATCGATCTCGCGCTGGAGCAAAGCCGCGTCGTACGGGGGCAGCACGCCGGGCCGGCTGGCACACTGCCACTGGATCAACGCATCAATGGCGTCGCTGACCAGCGCATCGGGATTGTCGGCGGTAAAGCCGTTGAGATACGTGGTAGTGCCAAGGTCGCTGAGCAACAGAAAGCCGCGCTCGATATCCTGCGCCACCACCCGCGGCACGTTGATGCCTGCTTCGTGCATTAACGCGGCAACTTTTACAAACGGACGGCAGTCTTCCTGCGGCGGCGGCGCGTCCATCGCAATCCATGTTGCGCCGTCCACGGTGACACGAAAATAACGCCGGAAACTCGCGTCCGCCGAAGCTGGCGCCAGTGTAAAGTCTTGTTTGAAGGTGCTTTGCGCCAGCCACGCGCGCAATTGCGCCAGACGCGCATCGGTTGCGGCCAAACCGTTCAAAGCGTTCAAAGCGTTGCCTTATATCGGAATTTATGCGATTTTAGCACCTCGTTTTGCCACACCTTCTGGTCGGTCGCTTCGCTACCCGTGATCATTCCCCTGCGTAAATCTCCGATCGCCTTTGCGCTGCTTTGCGCGCTGCCCGCGGCCGCGTGGGCGACGCTCGCCACTGCCACCGCACCAGGCGCCGCAGGCATTACGTTGCGCATGCAAACAGCGCTTGCGGGCGTGCCCAGCGGTAAAACCGAAGCGCCGTCGCCGATTTACATGGAGGCCGATCGCATGCAGGGCCACAGTGATCGCGAAACCGAGGCGCTCGGCACGGTACGCGCACGGTCACGCGGCCGCGCTTTTTCCGCCGACTGGATGCGTTTTGACCGGCGCTACAACGAACT
This sequence comes from Bordetella parapertussis, assembly GCA_945861275.1. Lineage (GTDB taxonomy): Bacteria > Pseudomonadota > Gammaproteobacteria > Burkholderiales > SG8-41 > UBA5216. The sequence continues at coordinate 20,918 of CAMATZ010000048.1, read as the reverse complement.
CACCGCCATCGGTAATGTTCATTTCGAGCAAGCCGCGTACGTGGTTGACGGCCTGCGTCTGCGCTACGATCTTGATACCGAAAAAGGCGTGATGGAGCGCGCGCGCTTTTACCTGAGTCCGCGCACCACCGGCAATGTGCCCATAGCAACCGGTTCGGGCAGTGCGGAGAAAACCGCGCGCGCCTTCGACGGGCGCGGTGTGGCGGAGCGCATTTTGTTTGAGGGGCCGGGGCAGTTTCGCGCGGAGCAGGCGAGCTTTACCACCTGCGAGCCGGGCAATGATTCGTGGTTTATTCGCTCGAAGGATTTGCGCATTTATCAGGAGCAGGGCATCGGTGTTGCGCGCGATGCCACGGTGGATTTTAAAAATACCCCCATTTTTTATGCGCCTTATTTTTCATTTCCACTGCATCAGGAACGCAAATCGGGGTTTCTTGCGCCGCACTATGGCAGCAGCAGCACCAGCGGCTTCGAAATCAGCATGCCGTATTACTGGAACCTCGCGCCCAACTACGATTTGCTGCTGACGCCGCGTGTGTTATCCAAGCGCGGCCTGCAATTGCGCAGCGAGTTTCGTTATCTGCAGCCGGATTATCGCGGCGAAATCAACTACGAAACATTGCCCAATGACCATGCGTTTGACGGTACGCGGCAGTTATTCGCATTAAAGCACACGCACCAGCTGTGGAACAACTGGGTCGGCGCGCTGGATGTCAACAAAGTGTCCGACAGCAAGTACTTCACCGACCTGACGACCAAGGTGGCGTTGACCTCGCAAACTTATTTGTCGCGTCAAGGCTCGTTGTCGCGCGGCGGCACCTGGGGCAATGGCGGCAACTATGCGTTAAGCGGGCTGGTACAGAACTGGCAAACGCTGCAAACCGATCCGCTGGCGCCGCTGACGCCGCCGTATTCGCGCCGCCCGCAACTGAGTTTTACCGCGCAAAACAGCAATACGCTGCGCGGCGACTTCGATGTGCATGCAAGCTACGTTGATTTTGATCATCCGACGCTGGTGCGCGGCAAACGCGTGATGGCGTATCCGAGCCTGACCTATCCGTGGCAAAACGCGGCCGCTTATGTCACGCCGAAAATCGGCTTGCACATGACGCGCTATTTTATTGATCAAACCACTTCCACGCTGCCCGATGCGACACGTGTGATGCCCACGTTCACCACCGCGGCGGGGCTGACGTTCGAGCGCAACACCACTATTTTCGGCAATGCGTACTCGCAGACACTGGAGCCGAAAGCCTACTATGTGTACATCCCGTACCGCGATCAAAGCCGCTTGCCCAACTTTGAAAGCGGTGTGCAGGATATCAACTTCGCGACGATTTTTACCGAAAATCAGTTCAGCGGCCACGACCGCATCAACGACGCCAATCAGCTGACGCTGGGGGCGAATTCGCGTCTGATCAATCCGCAAACCGGCGTCGAAGTGTTGCGCGCGGGGCTTGCGCAGCGCTATTATTTCCACTCGCAACAGGTAACCGTGCCGGGCGTGGCGCCGCGCAGCAATCAGAGTACGCGCTCGGATTTGTTGATGGCGTTAAGCGGCAGCATCGCGCCGCGCCTCACCATGGATCTCGGCTGGCAGTACAACACCGACAACCGCCAGACGCAGCGCAGCAGCATTGCCGCGCGTTATCAGCCACAGCAGGGTAAACTGCTCAACCTGGCTTACCGCCAGAGCGTAAATGCGTCGATCCGGCAGTGGGACGCATCCGGCCAATGGCCCATCGCCGGCAACTGGAAAGCTGTCGGCCGCTGGAATTATTCGGTGCAGGATCGGCGCATGCTCGAAGGCGTGGCGGGGATGGAATATGATGGCGGTTGTTTTGTGTTCCGCGTGATGGCGCATCGACTGTTGACCTCCACCAGCGCCGCCAACACTTCGATTTTCCTGGAACTGGAATTGAACGGCGTGGCGCGTGTTGGGTCGAACTCGCTGGATTTGTTGCGGCGTAATGTATCCGGCTACACCCGTCACGATCCTTATGCCGCGCGGCCCAACGAATATTTTGTGCCCGAATGGTAGTTTTTTAATTGCGTAAATCGGCCATCGCCGAATGGTATAAGTATATGTTTGTATTAAACAATCTTTGCGGTGATCGGTTGCCGTTCCTGGTCGGACGCTTGACACTGCTGGCGCTGTTGCTGGCGCCGGCTGCCGCCCTGCCTCAGTCCCAGCCTCAGTCCCAGCCTCAGTCCCAGCCCAAGCCGCAGGCGAAACCGCGCGCCATCGTCACCATCGATCGCATCGTCGCCGTGGTCAACGACGAAGTGATTACGCACAATCAGCTGTACGAGCGCGTGGGCCGCGCCACCGAACAACTGGCGCGCCAAGGCACCCCCGCGCCCGCGCGCCAGGATCTCGAGCGGCAGATGCTCGAACGCATGATCATCGACCGTGTGCTGATGCAAGTGGCCAAGGAGAACGGCTTGCGTGTGGACGACGTGGAGCTGGATCGCGCCATCGACCGTATCGCGCAGGAAAACAAAATGGTTACCGCGCAGCTGCGCATGGCACTGGCGAAAGATGGCGTGCCATTCGCCAAGTTTCGCGAGGATATTCGCGGCGAAATCATCACCGCGCGCCTGCGCGAACGCGAGATCAACGACAAGGTTGTGGTCACCGACAGCGAAATCGACAACCTGCTCGCCGCTCCGCAGCAGACGGGCGGTAACGACGAATACAACGTCTCGCACATTCTGGTGCGGGTGCCGGAGAATTCAGGGCCGGAGCAAATCCGCGCGCGCCAGACGCGTGCTGAGCAAGCGCTGTCGCAATTAAAATCCGGTGTGGATTTTCGCCAGGTTGCGGCGGCGTTCTCCGAAGCGCCCGATGCGCTGCAAGGCGGCGCCATGGGCTGGCGCGACGGCGCACGGCTGCCCACGCTGTTCGCGGATGCGCTGGTTGGCTTGAAACCCAGCGAATTGAGCGGTCTTCTGCGCAGCCCCAATGGGTTTCATATCCTCAGGCTCAATGAGCGTCGCGGCGGCGGCCAGCCGGTGGTAATCGTGCAGCAGACCCGCGCGCGCCACATCCTGATCAAGGTCAGCGAAGTGGTGTCCGAAGCCGACGCCCGCAACCGTATGCGCACGTTGAAGGAACGCCTCGACAACAAAGGGGATTTCGCGCAACTGGCGCGCGCCAATTCCGAAGACACCAGCGCAGCCAAGGGCGGCGATTTGGGCTGGCTGTCGGCGGGTGACACCGTGCCGGAATTCGAGCGCGCGATGGACGCGCTGACGCCGGGCGCGCTGAGTGAACCGGTGCGTTCGCCGTTTGGCTGGCATTTGATACAAGTGCTCGAACGCCGTTCGTCCGACATGAGCAAAGAGCAGCGTCGCCTCACGGCACGGCAAACCCTGCGCGAGCGCAAAGGCGAAGAAGCGTTTCAGGACTGGGTGCGCCAGGCGCGCGACCGCGCCTACGTTGAAATTCGCCTGAATGAACGCTAGGGGCGAGCGGTGAATACACCCGCCACCGTTAGCATGCCGCGCCTGCCGACGATAGCTGTGACTGCCGGCGAGCCAGCCGGCGTCGGGCCGGAAATCTGCGCGGCATTGCGGGACGCCGTGCTGCCCGCGCGTATTGTGGTCATCGCCGACCGCGCGCTGTTGCGCGCGCGCACGGGTTTTGCATGGCCCGATTTCCAGGGCGGCTGCAGCGATGCGACGGGCGGCGTGAGTGTGTTGCACGTGGCGCTGAGCGCCCCCGCCATCGCCGGAAAACTGGATGCCGCCAACAGCCGCTACGTGCTGCGCACCCTGGCTGTGGCGTGCGACGGCTGCAGCGAAGGGCTGTTCGATGCCATGACCACGGCGCCGGTGCATAAGGGCGTGATCAACGACGCCGGGGTTGCATTTACAGGCCACACCGAGTTTCTCGCCGAGCGCACCCGCACGCCGCATGTGGTGATGATGCTGGCGGGCGGCGGCCTGCGCGTGGCGCTTGCCACCACGCACCTGGCGCTGAAAGACGTTGCCGCGCACATCACGCGTGAGCGTCTTACGCAAACGCTGCGCGTGCTGCACCATGATTTGCGGCGGCATTTCGGTATCGCTGCGCCGCGCATCGCGGTGGCGGGCTTGAATCCGCACGCCGGCGAATCGGGCCACCTCGGACGCGAAGAAATCGAAGTCATCGCGCCGGTCATTCACGCGCTGCGCGGCGAAGGGATGAATCTGTCGGACCCTTTGCCGGCCGACACCTTGTTCAACCCCGATCGCTTAAGGCATTACGACGCCGTGCTGGCGATGTATCACGACCAAGGCTTGCCGGTGCTCAAATATGCCAGCTTCGGCGCGGGCGTGAATATAACCCTGGGGCTGCCGATTATCCGCACTTCGGTTGATCACGGCACGGCGTTGGATATCGCAGGCCGCGGTACCGCGGATGCAGGCAGCTTGCTGGCGGCGGTGAAACTCGCGATTGAACTTACAGTCGCCGCAAAGGCACGCATCGCGTAGTCTATGCGCCATCAACCGCGCAAACGTTTCGGCCAAAATTTTCTTCAAAAACAAGAAGTTATAGAAGATATCCTGCATGTCATCGGCCCCCGGCACAATGACGTGATGGTGGAAATTGGCCCCGGCCTGGGCGCGCTTACCGTCCCGCTGGCGCGCGCGCTGAAACAATTGCACGTGATCGAACTCGATCGCGATCTGGTCAAAACCCTGCGCGAAAAACATCTCGACAGCAACCTGGTGATCCACGAAGGCGACGCGCTGAAATTTGATTTCACATCGCTCAGTACAAACCTGCGTGTGGTTGGCAACCTGCCCTACAACATTTCAACGCCGCTGCTGTTTCACCTCGCCACGCAAATCGACTGCGTGCGCGACATCCACGTGATGCTGCAAAAAGAAGTGGTGGAGCGCATGGTCGCGGCGCCGGACACGTCTGCCTATGGGCGCCTGTCCGTTGCGTTGCAGTACCGTTTCGATATGGAAAAGGTGCTGGATGTAGGACCCGATGCCTTTTATCCGCAACCGAAGGTAGAGTCGGCAGTCGTGCGCATGCTGCCGCGCGCGAAGCGTGAGCCTGAAGCGCAGGACGAAGCGCTGTTCGCGCGCATTGTAACGACTACGTTCTCGCAGCGGCGCAAAACCCTGCGCAATACGCTGCGCAATATTTTAGAGAGCGCCGACTATGAAGCGCTGGGTGTCGACCCCGGCGCGCGGGCGGAGACGCTGGCCGTTAGTGATTTTGTGCGAATTGCGAATTGGGTGGGAGAACGGCAGAAAACTTTTTAGCCACAGATTTCACAGATGAACACAGATTAAATTCGTGCGGGTTCATCTGTGTTTATCTGTGACATCTGTGGCAAATGTTTTTAAACGCCCTTGCGCTGCACAAACTCGATCTTGTAGCCATCCGGATCTTCTGCAAACGCGATCACCGTGGTGCCGTGTTTCATCGGCCCCGGTTCGCGCGTGACCTTGCCGCCACGCTTTTTGACTTCTGCGCAGGTTTTGTAAGCGTCGTCCACTTCAATCGCGACATGGCCGTAACCGTTGCCCATGTCGTAGGCTTTGGTGTCCCAGTTGTAGGTCAACTCCAGCACTGACGTTTTTGATTCGTCGTCGTAACCCACGAAGGTGTTGGTGAAGCGCCCGGACGGGTATTCGGATTGGCGCAGCAGCTTCATGCCAAGCACCTGGGTGTAAAAATCAATCGAGCGTTGCAGGTCGCCAACGCGAATCATGGTGTGCAGCATTCTCATTTGCGGTTCTCCGCTTAAATTTGTACCATCTCAAAATCGTCCTTGCGCGCGCCGCATTCGGGACAGGTCCAGTTGATCGGCACCTCTTCCCATGGGGTGCCGGGCGCGATGCCCTCGTCGGGGATGCCAGCGGCTTCGCTGTAGATGAATCCGCAGATGAGGCACATCCACGATTTATATTGTGTTGCCGGGTCAGTCATAAGGATAGAAGGATAGGGATAGAGGGTTGGTGATGGAAAAGCGGTAGAATCAGATTTTAAACGATCTGGCGCGGGCCGACTCAACACGCGCCACCGCTGCAAATTCAGAATGTCCGAAACCCCGCCCATTGTGCTTATCTTTTCTGCCACCGATCCCACCGGCGGCGCCGGCATGCAGGCCGACATACTGACGCTGGCCAGCATGGGTTGCCATCCGCTGTCGGTGGTGACGGCGATCACGGTGCAGGACACCATGGGCGTGGAAGATGTATTCGCCATCGACGCCGACTGGATCGTCGATCAGGCGCGCTGCGTACTCGCGGATATGCCGGTGGCGGCGTTCAAAATCGGCGTCATGGGCAGCGTGGACAATATCTCTGCCATCGCCGAAGTGGTGTCAGATTATCCCGATATTCCGTTGATCCTCGATCCGGTGCTGGCTTCCGGCCGCGGCGATGAACTCGCCAACGACGACATGCTGATCGCGATGCGCGAACTGCTGATTCCGCAAACCACCATTATCACGCCCAACAGCCTTGAAGCACGGCGCCTCGCGCTCGATGACCGCGACGAGGAGGACGATCCGGGCCTGATCGAATGCGCTAAACGCATCATCGCCTGCGGCTGCGAATACGTGCTGATCACCGGCACCCATGAAAACACGCAGCAGGTGGTCAACACCTTGTATGGCGAAGCCGGCGTGGTGAGCAGTGAATCGTGGCCGCGCTTGCCCGGACAGTTTCATGGCTCGGGTTGCACGCTGGCTTCCGCTATCGCCGCCACCATCGCCAATGGCCTGCCCATGACCGAGGCGGTGAAAGACGCACAGGAATACACCTGGCAAACGCTAAAGTCCGCGTTTCGCGCGGGCATGGGCCAGCATATTCCCGACCGTTTGTTCTGGGCACGCGAGGAAGAACACGATGCCGCCGCGGAAGCCGGCAAGCCGGCATCATGAACCCCTTGCACGCCCTGCACGGGCTTTACGCGGTAACCCCGGACGATGACGACAGCGCCCGGCTGGCGGGCCGCGTGCGTGCGGCGCTGGAAGGCGGCGTGCGCCTTGTGCAGTACCGCAACAAAACCGGCGACGCCGCGTTGCGCCGCTATCAGGCGTCAGCGCTGTGCGGGCTGTGCCGGGCACATGGCGCGGCGTTTATTGTGAATGACGATCTCGAACTCGCGCTGGCGGTGGACGCGCACGGGCTGCATCTAGGCGGCGAAGACGGTTCGATCGCCGCCGCGCGCGCGCGCCTGGGACCGCACAAGTTGTTGGGGGCCTCGTGTTACCGCAGCCTGGATAACGCTGAACGCGCCCTTGCCGAAGGCGCGGATCACATCGCGTTTGGCAGTTTTTTTGTTTCTACCGTAAAGTCGGGCGCGGTGCGTTCGACGCCTTCGATACTGACCGAGGCCAAACGGAAATTTGGCGTGCCGGTGGTGGCTATCGGAGGCATTACGCACGACAATGCACCATTAGTTATCAGCGCTGGTGCGGACAGCATTGCGGTGATTACAGCGCTGTTCAACGCGCCCGATATCGCGCATGCAGCCCGTGAATTCAACGCGCTGTTTGAGACTCACCATGAAACAAAGCCAAAAATTATTTAACCACGCACAACTGCTGATTCCCGGCGGGGTGAATTCACCGGTGCGCGCGTTTCGCTCGGTAGGCGGCACGCCGCTTTTTATCCAGCGCGGACGCGGCGCGCAAATTTGGGACGCCGACGGCAACGTGTATGTCGATTATGTGGGTTCCTGGGGGCCGCTGATCGCCGGTCACGCGCATCCGGAAGTGATCAAAGCCGTGCAGCAAGTGGCTGAACGCGGCTTGTCGTTTGGCGCGCCGACCGAAGCCGAACTCGAAATGGCGAGTTTGCTGGTCAAACTGGTGCCGTCGCTGGAAATGGTGCGTCTGGTGAGTTCCGGCACCGAGGCTACGATGAGTGCGATACGCGTGGCGCGCGGCTTCACCGGCCGTTCTAAAATTGTGAAATTCGAAGGCTGTTACCATGGGCATGCCGATGCGCTGCTGGTGAAAGCAGGCTCGGGCGCGCTCACCTTCGGCCAGCCTTCTTCGGCTGGCGTGCCGCCGGAAACGGCTGCGCACACGCTGGTGCTGGATTTTAATGATGAGGCTACGCTCACCGCCGCCTTCGCGCGCGAGGGCGACGAAATCGCCGCAGTGATTGTCGAGCCGGTGGTGGGCAACGCCAATTTGATTGCGCCCAAGCCTGGTTTTCTGCAATTGCTGCGGGCGTTGTGCAGCCAGCACGGCACGCTGCTGATTTTTGACGAAGTGATGACGGGATTCAGAGTGGCGCTGGGCGGCGCGCAAGCGCTATATGGCGTCAAGCCCGACATGACTACGCTTGGCAAAGTAATCGGTGGCGGCATGCCGCTCGGCGCGTTCGGCGGCCGGCGCGATATCATGCAATGCGTGGCGCCGCTGGGACCGGTGTATCAGGCAGGTACCTTGTCGGGCAATCCGGTGGCGGTGGCAGCCGGGCTTGCGACCTTGCGCATTGTGCAAACCCCCGGCTTTTACGACAAACTCTCTGCTACCGCTTTTGCATTGTGCAAGGGGCTAAGCGAAGCCGCTGCCGCACATCAAATCGCTTTTTCCGCGCAGCACGTGGGCGGCATGTTTGGCTTGTATTTCCGCGCGTCGCCGCCGCAGACTTATGCGGAAGTGATGGCATGCGACAAACAGCGCTTCAACCAGTTTTTTCACAGCATGCTGGCGCAAGGCGTATATCTCGCGCCATCGGCTTATGAAGCGGGTTTTGTGTCCTCTGCACACACCACGGCGGATATCAGCAAGACCGTGGCGGCAGCGGATAAGGCGTTTGCTGCGCTATAAACTTAGCGCAGCCCGGCGATGTATTCCGAAACCGCAGCAGTCTCGCGATCCGAAAGTTTTCCCGCCACCGTGCGCATCATGCCGTTTGGATCATTCTTGCGCTCGCCCGAGCGGAAGGCTTTCAATTGCGCCGCGGTGTATTCGGCATGCTGACCGGCTACACGCGGATACTGCGCCGGCAGGCCCGCGCCGTTGGGTGAGTGGCACGAGGCGCAAGCGGCCACGCTCTTGGCGGCAATGCCGCCGCGATAAATCAGCCGGCCCTGCTTGACGAGTTCCTCATCGCGCGCGGCGCGCGGGCGCGGGGTTTGGCTTGCGTAATAGGTAGCAACATTTTTCATGTCGTCGTCACTCAGGCCGGCAACATTTCCAGCCATAATGGGGTTGTTGCGCTCGGCGGGTTTTCCGTCCTTGGCCTTAAAGTTGCTCAGTTGCTTGTAGAGGTATTCCGGGTGCTGTCCGGCGATGTTGGGATTGACCGGCAAGGGGCTGTTGCCATCCGGGCCGTGGCAGGCGGTGCAAACTTTTCCGGCGATTTCCTGACCTTTGGCGGCGTCGCCCTTGATAACGTATTGCGCAGGCGCGGCGCACGCAGAAAACGCGGCGACAGTCGCCAAAATCAGGCGGAATTTCATGTGTGCTCCGGAGTAAAGATGCGGGGTAAAGTAGCTCTGTATTGTATAGTACGCCGCTTATACCGCGCCAGATTCAGGTGCATTTACAACAACCTATGACTCCGCCCACCGCCGAATATCTGGCTTCCGCGCACAAGATGGAGGAGATGCTGCCCGACACCGGACGCGAAGTGGCGTTCGTCGGACGCTCTAACGCCGGGAAATCCAGCGCCATCAATGCACTGGCCAATCGTCACCGTCTGGCGTTCGTGAGCAAGACGCCGGGACGCACGCAGACTATTAATTTTTTCAGCGTGGGCAAAAACAGGCGCTGGGTGGATTTGCCGGGTTATGGTTTTGCCAAAGTTTCGAAGACCGAGCGCGCCTACTGGGGCGAGTTAATAAGCGCTTACCTATCAACTCGTAAGGCATTGATAGGATTAATATTATTATCAGATTCCCGTCACGGAATTAAACCGCTGGACGAACAACTGATCCGTTGGTTTGCGCCCACTGGCCGCCCGCTTCACGTGCTGCTGACCAAGAGTGACAAGCTGTCGCAGAGTGCTTGCGCAACCGCGCTGCGCGACACGCAAGCATTGCTCACCCTGCGTTATCCCGCTGCAAACTGCACGGTGCAGCTTTTTTCCGCCACCGCCAACAAGGGCGTCGCGCAGGCGAATTCTTTGCTCGCGCAATGGCTTGCAACGCCTGACGACCGTACAGAAAAAGCCCCCGGTAAAGGGGAGTAAACCGGGGGCCAAAAAGCCTTAATTGGATTAAGGCGCCCGCCCAGGGAGGTGAAGCGGGAGACGAAAAACGCCGTCTGTTTCTAGGACGCCTATAATCGCTGAGAGTTCCCAAGTGAGTTCCTAAAATATTTTTTTGTCTGAAATCAAAACCTTATGAGCAAACAACCTACTCTTATCTCTATGGGAGCCTACCCGCAGCGGCGCATGCGCCGCATGCGCCGCGATGATTTTTCCCGCCGCCTGATGCGCGAACACCGTTTAACCGTGGACAACCTGATATACCCGGTGTTCATCATCGAGGGCAAAAATCGAACGCAGAAAATAGACTCCATGCCTGGCGTCGAGCGCTACACCGTAGACAAACTGTTGTTGCGCGCGGCACAGTGCGTGAACCTCGGCATTCCGGCAATGGCGCTGTTTCCCGCCGTGGAGCCGAGCCTTAAAACGGCGGATGGCCGCGAAGCGGTGAATCCCAAAGGACTGGTGCCGCGCGCGGTGACGGCGCTGAAAAAACGGTTTCCAGAACTGGGTGTGATCACCGACGCCGCGCTCGACCCTTACACCACGCACGGCCACGACGGCGTGCTCGACCGCAGCGGGTATGTGCTCAACGATAAAACCGTGCGTGTGCTGCAGCAGCAGGCGCTGGTGTGTGCTGGCGCGGGCGTGGATATCGTCGCGCCTTCGGACATGATGGATGGCCGGGTCGGCGCCATCCGCGCTGCGCTGGATGGCAAAGGCTACATCCACACGCGCATATTGTCGTACGCCGCAAAATATGCGTCGGGCTTTTACGGCCCGTTTCGCGATGCCGTGGGCTCATCCAAAACCCTGGGCGGCGGCAACAAATACACCTACCAGATGGACCCGGCGAACAGTGACGAGGCGTTGCGCGAAGTGGCGCTCGATCTGCAAGAAGGCGCCGACATGGTGATGGTCAAACCCGGCATGCCGTATCTCGACATCGTGCGCCGCGTGAAAGATGAATTCAGCGTGCCCACGTACGTGTATCAGGTCAGCGGCGAATACGCGATGTTGAAGGCTGCAGCGATCAACGGCTGGCTGGATGAAGAGCGTTGTGTGATGGAAGCGCTGCTGGCGTTTCGACGGGCGGGGGCGGATGGAATATTGACGTACTTCGCGGTGGATGCTGCGCAGTGGTTGCAGAAGTAGCCTACGGTTGCGACAACAATTCCTCCACTGCCGCGAGCTTGGCGCGCTCAATGGTTTTGCCTGCCAGCGAGGTTTTTAAAGGCAGGCGCGCGTCACGCGGGGACAGCACGGTGATTTCGATGCTGGCGCCATCGTCGTCGAGGGTAAATAGCGGCACCGTGATGCGTGTTTCCCCGCTGTAAAGACTGGTCTGGCCGGATTGGTAGTCAGCGCCCCGATCCATTAAAAACAACTCTACCGCTTTAACGTCGTCGGTGAAAAGCTGCAACTGAATGCCTGCGTATTTGCCGGCGATGCCAGACAGCACAGCGCCGGTAAGATGCGGATTAAAGGCGTCGAGCCCGGTCATCGCGCGCACCGCAATTTCGCGCAACTCGGTAAGCCGCGCGCGATGATTATCGGCGTCATAAATCTCGCGGTAGGCGCGTAGTGCCTGGTCTATTTCGTCGTTGCCGGGGAGTTGGCTAAAGTCGGCCACGCCCGCTTGCCGCGCGGCTTTTTTCTTGGCGAGGGCATGGTCCTCGATTCCGTCTTCGGCCATGATGCGTGCAGCGAGATGTGCGATGCGGGCGCGTTCGTCATTGCGCCTGCGCGTTTCATTGCGCGGCCTTTCATTGCCGCGAGCACGATCGTCATTGCGAGGCATTATTGATTTAAAACAATTGGTTACGAGCACTGTCTGGTGCGGGGGGCGGTGTGCCAGGGGCTGGTGGATCACCCGGCGTGTTAGTGTCGGGGCCATCTGCGCGCGGGCCGAATTCCTGATACGCAACTTCGCTGCCGCTGCCTACCAGACCCTTGGGCGTTTCCAGTGGTTGCTCGGCAATGCCTTTTAACACCGCGCCCATGTAACTTATCCAGATCGGCAGCGCCACTGAGCCGCCGGTTTCGCCACGGCCCAGCGTTTTGGGCTGGTCGTGACCTACCCACGCCACGGCCACCAGTTCGGAGTTGTAGCCGCCAAACCACGCATCCAGAAAATCGTTGGTGGTGCCGGTCTTGCCGGCGAGATCACCGCGACCGAGTTTCATCGCCGCCGCCGCCGTGCCGAAGCGCACCACGTCGCGCATCATGCCGGTCATGATATAGGCGTTGCGTTCATCGATCGCGCGTTCGGCGTTTTCTCTGGCGCGAACTGCCCGCTCTTCAAACAATACCGTGCCGCGCCCGTCTTCGACGCGCTGAATAAAATACGGCTTGATGCGAAAGCCGCCGTTGGCGAATGTCGAGTAGCCGCTGATCATTTGCAGGGGCGTTACGTTGCCCGCGCCCAGCGCCATGGTCAGATACGGCGGGTGCAATTTGGCCTCGAAGCCGAAGCGTGTGATGTAGTCCTGCGCATAGCGCGTGCCGATGGCTTGCAGTATGCGGATGGACACCAGGTTTTTCGAACGCACCAGCGCCTGGCGCATGGAGATCGGCCCGTCATACTTGCCGTCGTAGTTTTTGGGTTCCCACATTTCACCGCCGGTTTGCGCGGCAGTGAATGACAACGGTTCGTCTTCGATAATCGATACCGGGGTGAAGCCCTTTTCCAGCGCCGCCGAGTAAATAAAGGGTTTGAAGCTTGAGCCCGGCTGACGCAATGCTTGTGTCGCGTGGTTGTATTGCGAGCGCCCGAAATCGAAGCCCCCCGCCAACGCGCGAATCGCGCCGTCGCGTGGATCAGCGGAGACCAGCGTGGATTCCACCGCGGGTAATTGGGTAATGCTCCAGCGCTTTTTGTCGTCGGCCTGAACACGAATAATCGCGCCGCGGCGTATGCGCTGGCTGGGGTTGGATTTGTCGCTGAGGAAGTCGCCCGCAAACTTCAGCCCCGCATCGGTGATTTCCACCCATTCGCCGCCGCGCCGGAAGGCTTTGACTCGTTTCAGCGAGGATTCGGTGACGACGGCGGCATAGAGGTCCTCGCTGTCGGGATACTCCTGCAGCGCGTCTTCGAGGGTTTCTTCGGTGGCATTTGCGGGTAGTTCGGCATAACCCTCGCGGCCGCGGTAGCCGTGTCGCCGATCATAGGTGAGCACACCGGCGCGCAATGCGGCATTGGCGGCATCTTGATGGCTCACCAGTATCGTGGTGTAGACCTTGATCCCCAGCGCATAAGCGTCTTCCTTGTAACGCTCATACATGACCTGACGCACCATCTCCGCGACGTAGCCGGCTTTGGTGGCGAATGCGTTGAGGTCGTTCTTGATCGTCAACGGTTGTTTGTCGGCGCTGGCCTGCTGCTCGGCGTTGATGACATTCATTTCGCGCATCCGGCGCAACACATATTGCTGGCGCAGCTTGGCGCGCGCCGGGTTGGCGACCGAATTAAAGCTGGAGGGCGCCTTGGGCAAACCGGCGAGCATGGCGGTCTCGGCCAGCGACAGTTGTTCTAAAGTCTTGCCATAGTAAATACGCGCGGCGGACGCAAAGCCGTAAGCGCGCTGGCCGAGGTAAATCTGGTTGACGTAAAGTTCGAGGATTTGCTCCTTGCTCAGGCTGGTCTCGATTTTGAACGCCAGCAGCATCTCGTTGACTTTGCGGGTCAGCGTTTTTTCGCGTGACAAAAAGAAGTTGCGCGCCACCTGCATGGTGATGGTGGATGCGCCCTGGCGCGGACCGATCTGGGTAAAGTTGGCGATGGCCGCGCGCGCCACGCCCATATAATCGACACCTTTATGCTGGAAGTAGCGCTCGTCTTCGGCGGCGAGTATGGCGTCCACCATCGGCTTGGGCACGTCGCGGATGGACACTACGGAACGGCGCTCTTCGCCAAATTCGCCGATGAGTTTGCCGTCAGCGCTGTAGATGCGTAAGGGAACCTTGGGCCGGTAATCGGTCAATACCTCGAGGGACGGCAAGGTGGGCCAAATCATGGTGGCGGCGAAAGCCAGCAGCAAGGCTGTTGCAAAAACACCTACAACCACAAGTAATAGGGGGTAAACCAACCATCGAGCGGACATTTAGCAGTGGCTTTCAGGGCTATATCTTGAGAAAATTCCGAGACTTAGACGCTTTTGTTTACAGGGCACTTGAATGTATATCGTCTCTAAAACTTACAAGCTACACTATATCCTAGAATATGGTTACGATTGCGGTTACGACCCAGCAAGCGGTAGTTGTTGGGCGGAAAAAACGCTTATATAAAATGGGTTACGGTTAATATTTAAAGTAATTTGTCGGCACAAACGCACATGCCTATCCCAAAGTTTAAAGTCCCTAACGTGCTCGGCGCGCTAGATCGTTTTTTTAAGGCAAAATCTCCGCCGATGATCGGCGTGGATATCAGCACATTTGCCGTGAAAATGGTGGAGTTGTCCGACTCCGGCAACAAGATGTACCGCATCGAACGTTACGCCATCGAGCCGCTGCCCCGTGATTCAGTAGTGGAAGGAAACATCAACAATCTGGATGCGGTTGGCGAGGCCGTCAAGCGTTGCCACGTGCGTTTGGGCAGCAGCATCAAAAATGTGGCCATTGCCCTGCCCAATGCTGCGGTAATTACCAAAAAAATTCTGGTACCCGCCGGTTTGACCGAAGAAGAGGTAGAAGTTCAAGTCGAAGCCGAGGCCAACCAATATATTCCGTTTGCGCTGGACGAGGTGAATCTCGATTTTCAGATTATCGGCCCGGCCCCCGGCAGCGAGGAAGATGTCGAAGTGCTGATCGCCGCATCGCGCAGGGAAAAAGTCGAAGATCGTGTTGCTGCAGCCGAAGTCGCCGGCCTCAAAGCCGCGGTGGTTGATGTGGATCTACTGGCCGCGCAAGCTGCTTATGAGCTCATCGAATCGCAGCTTCCGGATAAGGCCGTGGACCAGAATATCGCGATCGTGGACGTGGGCGCGACCTTCACCACCGTTAACGTATTGCGTAACGGCCAGTCGATTTATCTGCGCGAGCAACCTTTTGGCGGTGCGCAGTTGACGCAGGAAATACAGGATAAATTCGGTCTCTCGCGCGAAGAAGCGGAAGTCGCCAAACGCACCGGTGGTTTGCCGGACAACTATGAAACCGATGTGTTAAATCCGTTCCTCGAAACCTTTGGTCTTGAAGTCGCGCGCGCTTTGCAGTTCTTTTTTACCTCAACACAGTACAACCAGGTTAATCATATCGTGCTGTCCGGCGGTTGCGCGTCGTTGCCAGGGGTGGATGCGGCAGTGTCGCAGCGCACACAGGTCAACACGATTATCGCCAACCCGTTCGCCAATATGGCGCTGTCGTCCAAAGTGCGCCCCAAAAACCTGCAACAGGACGCACCCTCCCTGATGGTGGCCTGTGGCCTGGCGATGCGGAGATTCGACGCATGATACGCATCAATCTATTGCCGCATCGCGAGACGCGGCGCAAACAGCAGAAGCAGCAGTTTTTTATTGCGCTCGGCGCGATTGTCGTCGCCGGTGCGGTGCTCGCGTACGGCGTCTACCTTCGCCTGGGCGGCCAGTTCGATGAAGAAGTTGCCCGCAACAATTTTTTGACCGAAGAAATCAAAAAGGTCGACAAAGAAATCGCGGATATCAACCGCCTCAAGGAGGCGACTGCCTCGTTGCTGGCGCGTAAGCAAGTGGTGGAGACGCTGCAAAGCAATCGTTCCGAAACAGTGCATCTGCTGGATCAGTTGGTGCGGCAATTGCCCGATGGCATGTATTTGCGATCCGTGCGGCAACAAGGTGCAATGGTGGTGATCAACGGGGTTACGCAGTCGCAGGCGCGCGTATCCACGCTGATGCGCAACCTTGAATCCTCACAGAAACTTGGCAGTCCGGCACTGGTAGAGATCAAGGCCCTGCAGCAAGGCACGACCCGCGCCAATGAATTCACGATGAACGTCACCATCGTGCGCCCAAAAGCGGAAAAGGGATAATTCGCCATGACGCTTGATGAGCTGCGTAGACTGGACCCGAAAAAAATCGGCTCGTGGCCGCTTCAGCCAAAACTCGGGGTGCTTGTATTGCTGCTGCTGGTCATAATTGGTGTGGCCTACATTTTTCTGTGGTCCGACCAGTTGGGGCAAATCGAAGCGGAGCGCGCGAAAACCGACCTGCTGAAGACCACCTACCTCGACAAGAAAAAAATCGCGGTCAACCTGCCGGCTTACCGCAAGCAGTTGGAAGATATCGAGAAGCAATTCGGCGCGTTGTTAAAGCAATTGCCCGGTAAATCCGAAATGGATGCGCTATTGACAGACATCAATCAGGCTGGCCTGGGCCGCGGGCTGCAATTCGAACTTTTCAAGCCGGCAGCCAGTGAATCGGTCAAGGAATTTTATGCGGAGTTGCCGATCACGATACGGGTAACCGGGAACTATCACGACATCGGTGCGTTCGCCGGAGATATCGGCAAGCTGTCGCGGATAGTGACCCTGAACGACGTTAGCGTTACTTCGGTGAAAGATACGTTGTCGATGGACGCTACGGCGATGACTTATCGTTATCTGGACGAGGCCGAAGTCGTGGAGAAAAGGAGAGCTGCGGCAGCCGCTGCGGCGAAGAAGGGCGCTGCCCCGGCGAAAAAATGATGCGTAAATACATCATCCCTGTTGTTGCGTGTACCCTGTTCGCGGGTTGTGGCGGCGAACAACATGCAGACCTGCGGGCATGGGTAAAGCAGCAGGACAATCTGCCGCGCGGACGCATTCCGGCGTTGCCTGAAGTCAAGCCGTATCAACCGATTGAGTATGCGGCGTTTGATCTGACCGATCCCTTCAAACCCCGCAAGATCGAGCCGCCGAAAGGTGGCGCATTGGCTGGCGGCATCCAACCGGACCCCAACCGCCGGCTTGAGCCGCTGGAAGCGTATCCGCTCGAAGCGCTAAAAATGGTAGGCGTTTTGAAGCAGAAAGAATATTTTGGGCTGGTGAAATCGCCTGACAATAATATTTTTCAAGTGAAGACCGGCAATTATCTTGGACAGAATTTCGGCCGCATCGTCGCGGTGTCCGATAACGCAATCAAGCTCAAGGAAATTGTTCAGGACAGCAACGGCAACTGGGAAGAAAAAGAGCAGACGCTGTTGCTGCAGGAATGATCAGGAGAAAAACATGAAAACAAGCTTCCTTTCGTTGGTCTCGCGCTTGCGCACCGGTTTACTGGTGCTGCTACTGGGATTCGGCGCCGTGTCAGCCTACGCGCAAAACAGCATTGAAAGCGTCAATGTGTCACCGCAACCCGGCGGCAAGGTGGTCATTCGCATAGGCCTCAAGGATGCGCTCGCCACGGCGCCGGCGGGTTTTACCGTAAACAATCCGCCACGGCTCGCGTTTGACTTCGCCAATACCGGTAATGCGCTGGGTCGTAATGTGCAAAATGTGTCCCACACTGAAGTGCGCCGCATCAACATTGTGCAGGCGGGCGACCGCACGCGCATGGTGTTGGAACTGACGCGCGCCCTGAACTACGAAACACAGTTAGACGGCAAAACATTGCTGATTACCCTGCAAGGCGGGGCTGCCGGTACGGTTGCCGCCGCTGTGCCTGCGCGCTTTGCAGAACCCAGTGGCCCGGCACAATCACACAGCCTGCGTAACGTTGATTTCCGGCGCGGCAACGCCGGCGAAGGACGCGTGGTGATCGACTTGTCCGACAGTCAGATTGGCATAGACATCCGCAAACAAGGCCGCTCCATCATTGTGGACTTCCAGAATGCCACGTTACCGGCCAACCTGGCGAAACGTTATGACGTGATGGACTTTGGCACGCCGGTGCAAAGTATTGAAGCAGCCTCGCACGGCGGTGGTGCGCGTGTGACGATCACGCCCACGGGCAATTGGGAGCACTCTGCTTACCAGGCCGACAACCGCTTTATTATCGAAGTCAAGCGTATGGTGGAAGACCCTAACCGGTTGGTGCGCCAGGGATTTGTGGGTGAGAAGCTGTCGCTGAACTTCCAGAACGTCGAGGTGCGCTCGGTATTGCAGGTGCTGGCGGACTTTACCGGCCTGAATATCATTACCAGTGATTCGGTCAGCGGCAATCTCACGTTGCGCTTGAAAGATGTGCCGTGGGATCAGGCGCTCGACATCATCCTGCGCAGCAAGGGACTGGATTTGCGCAAAGAGGGCACCGTGGTGTGGATAGCGCCGCGCGACGAATTGGCCACGCGCGAGAAGCTGGCGTTGGAATCCCGCTCGCAAATCTCTGATCTGGAGCCGACGCAAACCGAAAGCTTTCAAATGAATTATCAAAAGGCGTCCGACGTTCAGGTGCTGCTCAATGGCGGTAGTCCTGGCGCTAGCGCCTCCGCAGGCGCTGCGTCAAGCCGCATACTGTCTAAACGCGGCAGCGCGGCGATTGACGCCCGCACCAATCAAATATTTGTGCAGGACACGCCGTCGAAACTGGAGGAAGTGCGGCGGTTGATCCGTGCTGTGGATATCCCGGTGCGTCAGGTGATGATTGAGTCACGCATCGTGGAGGCGAGTGACACGTTTGGGCGAAATTTGGGTGTAAAGCTGGGGTACGTCGAAGACTACCGTCTTGGGGGGCAGGGTAGAGTTGGCCCGCAATTCGGCGCCGACTTGAGCACACTCGGGCAATTGAACGGCATCGTTGAGGGCACGCCTACCCTAGTGCCCGGGGGTCTCCAGGTCAACCTGCCGTCGGGGAACCTAAACGGCGTCGCCGCGGGCGCTTTTTCTGCGATGCTGTTTAATCAGTCACGTTCGCGTCTGTTGGCGCTGGAGCTCTCTGCGCTGCAGGCCGATGGCAAAGGTAAAATCATCTCCAGCCCGCGTGTCATTACGGCGGACCAGAATGAGGCCACGATCGAGCAGGGCACTGAAATCCCTTATGAGTCGGCGAGCTCCAGCGGTGCAACCACCATTATGTTCAAAAAAGCGAGCCTGTCGCTGAAAGTGAAACCGCAGATCACACCGGACGACAACGTGATCATGAAGCTCAACATCAACAAGGACTCGCGCGGTACCGATACCAGGGCGGGACCAGCCATCGACACCAAGCAGGTCACCACCGAAGTGCTGGTTGAGAATGGCGGTACTTTGGTCATTGGCGGCATCTACACGCAGGACGAACGCTCTACCACCAACAAGATTCCCGTGCTCGGCGAACTGCCGTATGTAGGCTTCCTGTTCAAGCAAAGCATCAAATCGGATGAACGTCGCGAGCTGCTGGTATTTATCACCCCAAAGATACTCAAGGACAATCTCAATTTGCGCCGGTAATCGCGCACACCACAAGGGTTTGAAGCGCGGCGTCTGCGGACGCCGCTTTTTTTGGCGGCGTTGGCTTGCACCCGGCCGCCGCCTCGCCCGCCGATTCAGCTAGAATTCATGCATGGCTACATTGGATACCGTCCGCGCCCCGGACAGGGGTGACGGCAACATTTTTCTGGTCGGCCTGATGGGTTCGGGCAAAACGTCCGTGGGCAAAGTGCTGGCGCGTTTACTGGGCAAGGAATTTATTGATTCGGATCACGAAATCGAACGTGCAACGGGTGTGCGGATTCCGGTTATATTCGAAATCGAGGGCGAAGCGGGGTTCCGTGCACGTGAACACAAGATGATCGCTGAACTGGTTGCGCGGGAGAACCTGTTGCTGGCTACCGGCGGCGGCGTGGTGCTGGCTAAGGAAAATCGTGATTTGCTGAAGGCGAATGGTTGCGTAATTTACCTGCGCGCACCGGTGAAATCGTTGCTCAAACGCACGCAGCGTGACCGCAACCGGCCGCTGTTGCAAGTGCCTGATCCCGCTGTAAAATTGACTGCGATGTATGAGCAGCGCGACCCCTTATACCGTGAAGTAGCGCACCTGATCGTTGATACCGGCAACCAGAGCGTGCGCGTACTGGCGGCGCAAATTGAAGCGAAACTAAGAGCGCGCGCAACCGAACACCCTGTTGTAATTTGTTGATTATGCAAACATTAACTGTAAGCTTGGCGGACCGTAGTTACCCCATCCACATCGGCGCGGGACTATGCACACAAGCGCAGCTGATTCCCCCAAAGTTGCTGCAAGGCAAAGCGGTCGTAATCACCAACGATACCGTGGCGCCACTCTATCTCGAGTCCGTGCTGAGCGGGCTGCGCGCCAGCGGCGCCGAGTGCCTCCCCATCGTCCTGCCCGATGGCGAGGCCTACAAGAGCTGGGAAACGCTCAACAAAATTTTCGACGAATTGCTGTCGCACCGATGCGAGCGCAAAACGCCGTTGATCGCGCTGGGCGGGGGCGTGGTTGGCGATCTCACGGGTTTTGCCGCAGCCACCTACCAACGTGGCGTGCCGTTCATCCAGATTCCCACCACGCTGCTGGCGCAAGTGGATTCTGCCGTCGGCGGTAAAACCGCGATCAACCATCCACTCGGCAAGAACATGGTGGGCGCGTTTTATCAGCCGCAAGTGGTGATCGCGGACATGGACACGCTGCGCACCCTGCCGCCGCGCGAACTCGCTGCCGGGCTGGCGGAAACCATCAAATACGGCTTCATTCGCGATCCGGTGTTTCTCGACTGGCTCGAAAAAAACATTGAGCGCTTGAATGCCCGCGAACCTGAAGCGCTGGCATACGCAGTGGAACGCTCGTGCCAGAACAAGGCCGAAGTCGTCGCTAATGACGAGCGTGAAACCGGCGAGCGCGCGCTGCTCA
>CAMATZ010000047.1 GCA_945861275.1 Bordetella parapertussis | reverse complement strand
GGGCCGATGATGATGCCCGCGGGGTTGATCAGGAATACGCGCCCGTTCGACAGCAACTGGCCTTGCAGCGAGGAGATGTCCGCACCCACCACGCGGTTGAGTACCGCGCTGGAGGACGATTGCTGTATAAAGCGCGTTGCTTCACCCGCACCGATGGAAAAACCCTGCCAGTTGATGATGGCGCCGGGGGAGTTGGTGACGTTAAGGGTGGCGGCGTTGGGCCGCGTCATGCTGACCGCGCCGTTGACCACTTGCGCACCCGTCGGGTTGGCCAGCACAGGCTGCGCCTGAAACAGCAGCGACACCGCCAGTGCTATCGCGCCTTGTGTGAATATGCGACTTTTTCCAGTATTCATATCACGCTCCCAATGCAGTATCTGAGTGTGGCGCGCAGTGGCGTACCACAGCGATCGTAGCCAAGTCTCAGGAAGGGAAAAATTTTACCAGATTAGCGCGATCGGCAGCGCGGATTTTTCTGCCTTACACTCTCGCATCCAGTTTACAGAAATAATATAACATATTGTTTTCAAAGTCATTTTTAAATGGGCGCGCCTGAAACAACCCTATGATATTTGCAGTGGCGCCGAATTCAACCGCGCCAATGCTAGATCGTGGCTCGCGCGATAGTGTTTCTGCGCGGCCTCAGAGTCGGCCAGTTGTTCGTGCAGTCGCGCGCACGCCAGATGCGCCTGGTAGGTCGGCTCAACCGAAATGCTGGCGTCAAGATAGTTGCGCGCCTTGCCCCACAATTTTTCGCGCGCGCACAAACGGCCCAGCGTCAGCAACAACGCGGCGTCGCCGGGCTGTGCCGCGAGCCAGCGTTCGGCGCGTTCGATTTGGCGCACCGCACCGCCATCATCACCGGCGCAATCCGCGTAGAGCGCGGCCAGCGCGCTGTCCCACGTTTGATCCAGGCTGCGTTCGATAATTTCAGCGGCACGCGCGCCCGCTTGCAACGCGATGTAGCCCTCGGCCGCGGCACGCGCCACGCGCGGTTCGCGCCGTTGCGCGTCGGGCACTTTGCGCCATGCGTCATCCAGTGTCGCGAGATCGCTGGCGCATCGCGCGAGGTGTAGCGCAAGCGCGGCGCGCCGCAATTCGCCCGCCTGTGTGTCATCGTAGAGCTTGCGCTTTTCGAGCTGATCGATCACGGTGAGTGACTTTTCCCAGTCTTTGGTGAGTTGCAGCGCCTGCAATTCCAACCGCAGCCCGGCCGTGTGTTTTTGCGGCTGCGCCTGCAAAACGGTGAGCGCATCGGCCGCGCGCCGCTCCTGCAACAGCAGTTCGGCTTCGGTGATGACTTTCAGCATGTCGCCTTCGGGCAGATGCGCCGCGCCCTGCGCAAGGTAGGCATCGCGGCGATCGAACGCGCGTAACGCATGCGCGGCGCGCGCGGCGAGCATCGCGGCTAGGCCCGGCTGCTCGCCGAGTGTGATGGCCGTTGCCGCGGCTTTTTCGGCGCGCGCATAGCGCCCGCAGAAAAATTCGCGCAGCGCTTCGCTCAATGCCGCGTGCGCCTGGCGCTGGCGGCGCGCTTCACGATAATTGCGCACCGCGCGCGGCATCGCCACCATGGCCGCGGTGAGCCGTGTGGCGATGTGCGCCAGCGCGAACACCGCAATCAACAGCACGATCATCAATACCAGTGACAACTCAATGCGGTACGGCGGCAACACAATCTGCACATAGCCCGCGCTGGAACGCACCGCCGCCGCCACCAGGCCCACGGCAACGGCGATCGCCGCGATCACCCACAACAGGGTTTTCATGAGCTGTGCTGCATCGAGACCATGACCAATGGGTTACTGCTTGACGCGCGGCGCGGCCTGCGCTGCTGTGCGCAACGCGCCGAGTGTCGCCGATAAATCCGGCAGCTCCATCGTCACCTCGGAGGTTTGCAAACTGGCGAGCGCCGACGCCGCCAGCGCCACCGCTTTGTCACGCGCATCAAAGTAGCGCGACAACCAGGCGCGCGCGGCCGCGAGATCGCCGCGATACGTGGCCTGATCGCGCGTCAGCAACGCCATGCGCGCAGTGAGCAGGCGCAGTTTCAAATTCTCGCGCAGGAAAAACGCCTGCGCCGGCGCCAGCAGCGGCACATCGGCATTCTCAATACGTTGCACGCGCACCATCTGCCGCAGATCGGTCCACACTTCGCGCCAGAAACGCGACCACGCGGCGTCGCTAGGCGCCACGCCGGCGGCGGGCACGGCGACAACCTCCTGCGCCGGACGGGTTTCGGCGGCGAGCGGCAGTTTGTCCAGCGCCGCAATCACGCTATCGATGCGCATGGCGAGCCCCGTGGTATCGACGAAGGGCGCGGCTTTCAGGCGCGCGATGTCCTCACTGAGGGCCTTGCGCAAGGCCAGCAACGGCGGACGATTCATGTGTTGCAGGCGCGCATCCGCGGCTTGCAGCGCAATCAATGCGGCGCGCACGTTGCCCGCCAACTGCAGTTGCTGGCTCGCCAGCAACAGGGTTTGCTCGATCTCGGCAAACGCCCATTCGTCGCGATTGCGCGACAGCTCCTGATACAGCGCTTCGAGCGCAATCTGCTGGCTTTGCGATTCAGCCAGCTTGCCTTCGAGCACGCCGATCTTGACCGACGCTTCGCGCGTGGCTTCGCGCAACTGCTCGCTGGTGAGGCGGCTGGCTTTGGTCTGTGTGTCCACGTCGGCCAGACGTCTGGCAAGCTCCTGCCGCAAGCCGTCGATATCCTGCCGGTTGCCGTAAACCTGCCACGCGGTAAGGCCTACAACCGCCACCGCAATCAGGGCCACCGCCCACAGCCCTGCCGCGTTCGCCCGCGCGCGCATAGGGGACGGCATGCTGCCGGTCGCAAGCGGCGGCTTGTCGGGGGCGACGGGGGCTGCGGGCGCGGGTGATTCGCTCATGGGGGTGAAAAGATGCGGACTAGACGCGGGAGAGCGTCAGGAAGCGTGAGTATGCGGCAGCGGCCACGGCAAACTCAAGCGGATACTTGCAGCGAACGCATCACCGCCGCCATCAATGCCTCATCGCCGGCGGCGGACTCCACCACGCGCGTCATGCCCAGCGCACGCGCTGCCGTTGCTATGCGCGCATGCGGCACCACAATCAGCGTATGGCGCAACAATGCCGTGCCCGGCGCGCCCAGCATCTCACACAAATTGCGTAAACCTTCGCTGCTGGTGACGATCACTGCCGCCACCGCATTGCGTGCCCAGGCTTGCAGCAGGGGTGCTGCGTCGAGCGCGGGTTTGGCACGCCGGTAACAACTGACCGATTCGACGCGGGCGCCGCGCGCGGTGAGGGTTTGCGCCAGCAATTCACGTCCGCCGTCGCCACGAAAAATCACCACGCGTTTTCCACGCACCTCCTGCATAAAGCCGGACGCGAGCAACGATTCGCTGTCGCTGCGTTCATGCGCCGGGGGCACAATGACGTCGCGAATGCCAAAGCGTTCCAGCGCGCGCGCGCCGCCCGGCCCGATGGCGGCGCAACGCAAATTCACCGCCAATGCGCGCTGCGCGGTGATGCGGGTCATGGCTTTTTCCACCGCGCTGGGACTGATGAATATCGCCAGATCAAATTCACCCAGACGCGCGATGGCGTCATCGAGCGCGCGCGGGTCGGTGGCATCGAGAATTTCAATCGCCGGAAAAAGCAGCGGCACGCCGCCCGCCTCGCGCACCAGCGTGGCCAGCCGCTGCGATGCGCCGGCGGGGCGGGTGATGACGATGTGGCGGTTGGCGAGCGGGCTGCTGTTCATGGACTAAAAAACTTTTTACCGTTATTCAAGCGCAGCCAATATGTTATCCGCCCCCAGCGCTTTCAATCGCTGCGCCAGCGCGCGGCCCAGCGTTTCGGCATCCGCCGCCGCGCCTTCGATCTGCGCGCTGACCTGGCGCGTGCCGTCAGGCGCGCCGACGTAACCGCGCAGCCGCAGTTGCGTGCCGCTGATCTCGGCGTAACCCGCGAGCGGCACGTTGCAACTGCCCGCCAGCGCACGCGATAGCGCGCGTTCCGCATAGACACACTGCGCCGTAGCGTGATCATGCAGCGGCTTGAGCAGGGCCAGCAGGTCGGTGCGCGTGCTGCGGCATTCAATCGCCAGCGCACCCTGGCCCACGGCAGGCAGCATCTCGTCCGGCGTGAGCACGGCGGTGATGCGTTGTTCGAGCGCCAAACGCCGCAGCCCCGCGGCGGCAAGAATAATCGCGTCGTAGTCACCGTCATCCAGTTTGCGCAACCGCGTTTGCACATTGCCGCGCAGCGGCTCGATTTTCAATCGCGGATACTTCACCCGCAACTGGCTCTCACGGCGCAGGCTTGAGGTGCCGACGCGCGCGCCGGCAGGCAGCGCGGATAACGATGCAAATTTATTCGATACCAGGGCGTCGCACGCATCCGCCCGCGCCAGTATCGCGCCCAGCATAAAGCCCTCAGGCAAATGCATGGGCACATCTTTCAGCGAATGCACCGCGATGTCGGCGCGGCCGCCTTGGATCGCCTCTTCGAGTTCTTTGACGAACAGACCTTTGCCGCCGATTTTGGCGAGCGAGGCGTCCAGCTTACGGTCGCCTTCGGTGGTCATGCCCAGTATGCTTAACGCCATGCGCGGATATAATTCGCCGAGTAGCGTTTGCACGTGCCGCGCTTGCCACAACGCCAGCACGGACTCGCGCGAGGCAATCACCAGGCGCGTCGGCTCGGCATCGAGAGCATGAGGTAACATATTGTTTTTAAACGATTATATTTGCATGGCGAGACGAACAAGCACGCTGCTGATTCTAGCATGCGGGTTGGTGAGCAGCGTGGTAATGGCGGCGCAATCGGTGCCGCTGCCGCTGGTCAGCGACCTGGAGGCCGCCGCGAAAACGGCGCGCGAGCAGCGCGCACCTCTGCTGGTGGCGTTCACCTTGAAGCGCTGCCCCTATTGCAACACCGCGCGCCGCGACTACTGGACGCCGATGAACGGCAGTGAAAAATGGCGCAGCAAAGTCATCATGCTCGAACTGGAACTCGACGGCGCGCCCGCGCTGCGCGACTTTGAAGGCAAGTCCACCACCGCACGCGAGTTCGCCCGGCGTTTTGGCATACGCAGCGTGCCCACCGTGATCGTATTCGACGCGCAGGGCACGCCCGCCGCATCGCCGCTGGTGGGATTGATTTCGGCTGATTTTTATTCGCTGTATCTGGAACGCGCGATTGAAGCAGGCCTCGCCAAAATGGGCGCGCCGCCGTAATGGTATGCGCGGGTACGGGGTTGTAAAGCAAAGGGGAGTGTCCATGAAGCAAATAATGCAAGCACTGATCACGCGCATTGCACCTGCGCTGATGTTGTTGCTGATACTGGCGCCGGCTGCAACCGCGCAATCCGGCAAGCCCGGCAGCGGCCCGCAGCAAGGCTATTTTTTCGTCGGCGGCCGTTACGTCAGCACCGCCGCGGGGCCGATGATGGAACGGCAGATGTACGTGGAGTACCGCTTCCCCGCCAAAGTCACGCAGCGGTATCCGATAGTCATGATTCACGGCGCGGCGCAGACCGGCACCAATTTCACCGGCACGCCCGATGGCCGCAAAGGCTGGGCGGAATTTTTTGTCGAGCGCGGCTATGCCGTTTATGTCATCGACCAGCCCACGCGCGGCCGCTCGCCGTGGCTGGATTCGGTCGGTCCGTTGACGCGTTTTGCCGCGCATCAGGTCGAGCAGCGTTTCACCGCCGCCGCCAATTTTAATTTATGGCCGCAGGCGAAACTGCACACGCAGTGGCCGGGTGACGGCCCGTTAAAGGGCTTGCGCGGCGATCCGGTGTTCGACCAGTTTTATGCCTCACAAGTGCAATACATCGGCATCAACGCCATTGTCGAAGAACTCAATCGCGACGCGGGCTCGGCGCTGCTCGACAAGATCGGTCCTGCGATTGTGTTCACCCATTCGCAGACCGGCGCCATCGGCTGGGTGATCGCCAATGCGCGGCCCAAGCTGGTACGCGCCATTGTCGCGGCGGAACCCACTGGGCCGCCGTTCGCGGGCGCCGTTTTCGGCACCGCCCGCGCGCGGCCCTATGGCTTGACAGAAACAGCACTCGTGTATGACCCGCCGATCACCCATCCAACGCAACTCAACGCGGTGCGCGAAGCGCAAGCCGACGGGCCAAATCTCGAGCGCTGCTACACGCAGGGCGAACCCGTACGCAAGCTGGCGAACCTGCAAAACATTCCGATCGTGATACTCGCCGCGGAATCCTCGTATCACGCGGTGTATGACCATTGCACCGCCAAATATCTGGTGCAGGCCGGCGCGCCGGCGACGTTTGTGCGGCTGGAGGAAGTCGGCATACGCGGCAACGGGCACATGATGATGATCGAGAAAAACAATCTCGAAATCGCCGACTTTATCGACAAGTGGCTGGTTAAAACCGTCCGCTAGTTTAGAAATAAATTCAAGGAAAAAATGAAAATACTACTGTTATCACTGCTGTGCTGCTGTGCCGTCGCGCAAGCGCAAACCACCGATGACCTGCTCAATGACGGCAAGAACACCGAAAACGTCACGACCTACGGCATGGGTTATGACCACAAGCGATACAGCCCGCTGCGGCAAATCAACACCACCACCATCAAGCGGCTGGTGCCGGTGTGGAATACCACGCTCTCCAATATGCTGGGCGAGCAGGCGCAGCCGGTGATTTACGAGGGCGTGATGTATGTGACCAATGCGGCATGGACGTTTGCCATCGATGTGGCGACCGGCAAACAAATCTGGCGCACCGCCGTGGACTACGACCCCGGCACGCCGCGCGTGGTGTGCTGCGGCGTCTCCAACAAGGGCGCGGCCATCTACAACGGCAAAGTGTTTCGCACCACGCTTGATGCGTTTGTGGTGGCGCTCGACATGAAAACCGGCAAGCAGGTGTGGAAGGAAAAATTTGCCGAGTGGCAGGAAGGTTACTCCTCCATCGTCGCGCCGCTGGTCGCCAACGGCGTGCTGATCACCGGCATGTCGGGTGCGGAATTTGGCGTGCGCGGCTTTCTCGACGGCTGGGATCCGGACACCGGCAAGAAAATGTGGCGCAGCTACACCATACCGGGGCCGGGCGAAAAAGGCTACGAGACGTGGCCGCAAGACGGCGAAGCTTACAAGCGCGGCGGCGGCACCACCTGGGTCACCGGTTCATATGATCCGCAACTCGACCTGACCTACTGGGGCACCGGCAACGCCGGCCCGTGGAATGCAAAATACCGCAGTGGCGACAGCCTCTACAGCGCCAGTGTGATTGCGCTGCGCCCGAAAACGGGCGAACTCGTCTGGCACTATCAATTCACGCCCGATGACACCTACGATTACGACGGCGTTAACGAAAACATCATCGCCGATATGCGCATCGACGGCGAAATGCGCAAGGTGATACTGCACGCGGACCGCAATGGATTTTTCTACGTCATCGACCGCGCCAACGGCAAACTGCTGCGCGGCTTTCCCTTCGGCAAGGTGAACTGGGCCACGCACATCGACATGCAAACCGGCCGCCCGGTTGAAACCGACATCCGCAAGCGCCTGCTCGCGGGCGAAGAAGTCGAACTGTGGCCCGCTTACGGTGTAAAAAACTGGGCGCCGATGGCATTCAACCCGAAGACCGGCACGGTGTATCTAAACACTATCAACCTGCCGCAAATGGTGAAACATGTGCCGGTCGAGTACAAGGCCGGCGCACGTTTTACCGGCACGCAAGGCCGCATCTTCCCGCGTCCGGCGGGCGAAGACACCGAGGGCTATCACATGGCCATGGACCCGCTTACCGGCAAGATCAAGTGGCAGATCAAGCTCACGGATTTTGTCACGCAAGCGGGCATGCTTGCCACCGACGGCGGCCTGGTGTTCACCGGCAAGATGACCGGCGAGTTTATCGCCATCGAAGAAGCCACCGGCAAAATACTGTGGCAGTTCCAGACCGGCTCCGGCGTCAATGCACCGGCCATCACCTACACCCACCAGGGCCGGCAATACATCACTGTACTCTCAGGAATTGCGGGTGATTCACGCGGGCGCAGAGCGGCGGCAAAAGTGCCGTCGGGCGGCTCGGTGTGGACATTTGCGTTGCTGCCGGAGTAGACAAACCAGTCATGCGAATACGCACAGCCTGTATAGCGCTGCTAATCACGCTCTGCGCAACGTCTGCTCAAGCGCAAAACACCAAGTACCCAACCCGCGCCATTCGCTGGGTAGTCCCCTACCCTGCCGGCGGCGGCGCTGACGTGGTGGCGCGTCCCATCGCACTCGCCATGGGTGAAATGATCGGCCAGCCCATCGTCTACGACAATCGCGGCGGCGGCAGCGGCATCATCGCCGGCGAGATCGTCGCAAGAGCCGCGCCCGACGGCTATACCCTACTCCTCGGCAACCCGGCGCTGATCACTACCAACCCCAGCCTTTACGCGAAAATGCCCTTCGACACACTAAAGGATTTCATGCCGATTTCCAGATTCGCCAACGTCCCCAATTTGCTGGGCGCGCATCCGTCACTGCCGGCACGCACGGTGCAAGAGTTGATCGATTACGCCAAAGCCAATCCGGGCAAGATCAACTGGGCCTCATCCAGCATCGGTTCCGGCGGGCACCTGGCAGTGGAACTGATACAAATCAAATCCGGCATCAAGGTAGTACACGTCGCCTACAAGGGCGCGGGTCCGGCGCTGGTGGGCCTGATCGGCGGCAGCGTACACCTATTGTTCGCAGGGCCGGGCGTGCTCATGCAACACCTCAAAGCCGGGCGCGTGCGCGCGCTCGCCATCGGCAGCGCTCAGCGCATTCCCATCCTGCCCGAGGTGCCGACGCTGAACGAATCCGGCCTGCCCGGCATGGAATCGGGATCATGGCATGGGCTCATGGCGCCCACCGGCACGCCCGCTGCAGTTATCAAGTTTCTGCACGCCGCAACGGTGAAGGTATTGCGCATGCCGGAGACTGCGGCACGCCTGGCGGCGGATGGCGCCCTGGTGTCGGGCAATACGCCGGAGCAGTTTGGGAAAGACATACGCGCCGAGACGGCGATGTGGGCGCGGGTGATCAAGGAGGCGGGGGTTAAGCTGGAGTAGCGGCGCCACGCGCATCCGCGTGCGCGGTGCGCACCCCGCACGGGTAGTCGCAGGGTGCAACCAGCGAAGCGCATTGCACCGAATGTTGTGCGTACGGCGCAATGCCCGTTGCTTATTGCGCCCTGCGGGAGCTACTTCACAGCGTACACGCGCAGCGCGTTCCGATAGGCGATTTTCTCCGCAGCCTCGGATGGCAACTGGCCAAGGATGTCGCGCCAGATCGCGACAATATCCCCGTACTTGCGCCAGCGGGAATCCTTGTGTGCGTCCGTCGCGAACATGAGCCGCTCCTGGTAGCGTAAAAGCAGATCCTTCCACTCGGGCTTGATCTCCCTGCACTGATCGACCAGCGAAGGACCCAGTTGGGCGGCTTTCTGGTGGTCGCTCAATGCGCGCTGGTCATGTTCTTTCTTGGACAGTGTGGCAATCACGTTGGGGTGCTGCGTAAGCACTTCGGTAATCTGCTGAACATGCGCAAAGCCGGCGTGCGGCCAGATGAACACCTGTTCGGGAAAGCGCCTGTAGAGTTCGTTTGCTCGCGGCCAGTCCCGCTGCCAATCGTAGACCTCCCAGTGCGTCATCACAGGAATTCTGTGCGCTTTCAGTCCCGCAATAAGGCGCTGCACACCGGCACCCTGCGGGTCGACATAGCGCTCGCCTTCGGCCGTCTGCTCTCCATGTGTCTTGTCACCATGGGTAAACATGATTTCCCCGACAAATGCATACCGGTAGGCTGAAATGTCCGTGAGCGTGCGGCTCACGAAACTGGCGCTCAGATCGTCGCGTTCATCGAATGCCTTGGGGGCGCCCATCACGATTTGTTCTGGCGCGAGCTTGCCCGCCTGCAGCACATTGCGTTCCCCGCTGCGCCTTCGGTGTAGGCGGGCAAACAACGCCATTCGATCAACTTTCGCTGAATGCATGGCTTGGAGCACAACATCCGGAGTCTGGGTGGATTCAATCTGCGCCATCGCATCGAACAAGGGGCCCGTATATGGCCGGCCTGCTGGCGGCGGACACGCCGCAGTCGCGCCGGCACAGTATGTCATCAAGCCGCACAGCCCCGAGAGCAAAAATTGATACCGTCGTCTCCACCCTGCCACTACAGTTCTCCTGAAATTATTCATCAAATCAGCTTCACCAACTGCTTGCCAAAATTCTTCCCGTTCAGCAAGCCGATAAACGCCTTGGGTGCGCTGTCGAGCCCGATGGCGATGCTCTCGCGATATTTGAGTTTGCCCTCATGCACCAGTTCGCTGAGTTCCTTCAGCGCCGGTCGCCACAGATCCATGTGATCGGAGCAGATGAAGCCGCGCAACTGGATGCGGTTGACCAGAAAGCTGCGAAAATTGCGCACGGTCAGCGCTTCGGGATCGTTGTAGCCGGAGATTTGTCCGCATAGCGCGATGCGCGAGAAGGCATTCACGTGGCCGAGTACGGCATTGAGTATCGGGCCGCCCACGTTGTCGAAGTAAACGTCGATGCCTTTGGGGCATGCGCTTGCCAGCGCCGCATCGAGATTGCCGGCCTTGTAATCAATGCAGGCATCAAAGCCCAGTTCATTCACCACGTAATCGCATTTGGCGCGTCCGCCCGCAATGCCCACCGCGCGGCAGCCTTTAAACTTCGCCAACTGGCCGACGGCGCTGCCCACCGCACCGCTGGCGGCTGACACGACTACCGTTTCGCCCGCCTTGGGTTTGCCATGTTCGTTGAGGCCGATCCACGCGGTAACACCGGGCATCCCGACCGCACCGAGATACGCCGACAGCGGCACGTAATGCGGATCCAGCTTGCGCACGCCGCCGCCGTTGGAGACGCCGTATTGCTGCCAGCCGCTGCGCGTTTCGACGAAATCGCCGGCCTTGAATTTTTCATGGCGCGATTCGATCACCTCGCCCACCGCGGTGCCGACCATGACGCCGCCAACCTCGGCTTTGGCGGCGTAGGATTTGGCGTCATCCATGCGCCCGCGCATGTAAGGGTCGAGCGAGAGGTAATGCGCGCGCACGACGAATTCGCCTTCGCCTGCTTTGGGAATGTCGGATTCGACGATGCGAAAGTGGCTTTCTTCGACCGCACCTTGCGGGCGTGCGGCGAGTAAAACTTGCTTGTTTTTCATGTGGCGCTCCGGTTGTGTGTGGCGGCATTGTAACGGGCGCCCCGCCGCCGGCACAAAATACCCACCGTAGCGTGCGCCATGCGCGCGATCAACAATGGGTTCGTGCGCATGGCGCACGCTACACGCTACAGCGTACAAACACCATCACTTAACCTCAAACTCGCCCACCATCACCACTTCACTCCGGCCTTTCAGGCGCAGCGTCACCGTCTGCTCCTGCTGTGCACGCGTGCCGAAGCGCGTGGTCAATTTCAATTGCAGCGTGGTCGCACCGGCTACGATCTGCTGATTGTGGCCGTAGAAATTGGCTTCGACCTTGTATTTGCCGGACTTGGCTTGCTTCAGTGAAAACGTTTCGGGGCCGTAGCCGCCGGTGTAATCCTGCGACATGCGTCCACCCTGATAGCTGATGCGATTGCCGTAGTAGGCCTTTTCGCCATTGGGATCCGTCACCCACAGATCGATATCGGTATTGTCGGCATCCCACGACATCGCCACGCGCAGATCGAGCGGCAGATTGCGCAGCAGGCGCGGATCAACGCGGCTCTTGTCCACCGCGCTATCTGTGGTGGCGATGATGGCGTTCAACTCATCCAGTGCGGTGAGTTCGATTTCCGGAAAGCGGCCGTGCCACGGCCGTATCACCACTTGATTCAGGTTATCGACTGCTTTTTGCCACTGCTTGTCCGCGGCATAGGCCAGACCGAGATCACGGTACGATTGCGGCTCATTGGGCGCGAGTTCGAGCACGCGCGTGAGCACCGGTAGCGCGAGCGCAGCCTGCCCGGCCTGCAGCAGACGGTAGCCAAGTATGCGCAGAATGTGCCGGTTCTCCAGTTCCATCTCGGCGAGGTTGCTTAACACACGCGCGCCGAGCGCACTCAGCCCTTTGTCGAAGAACGCGTCCGCCGCATCCAGAAAAAACGCCGTGCTGTTGACGTAAGCCGGGCGTTCGTCCAGATAGACGCGATACAGATCGTTGCTGGCGGCATCACGAAAGCGCGCGAAATACGGCGCGTCGGGCGTCGCGCGCTTCAGTTGTATGCCGATGGACGGCGACGCGCTGGCAACGCCGTCGACGGACTTCGCCGCCACGCGTCCGGCCACCATCGGCGGCGCGGCGGCAGGGGCAGGCGCGTCGGCCGGCCGGGACGGCGCTGCACGGCGCTGCTGCGCACTGTCGGCGCGGTTTGAATTGCGTTCCCGGCTGTCTTGCATCGCGCCGCTTTCCTGACGCAGTTGCGCGTCGGGCTTGGGTTTGAGCTCTGGTTTTGGGCGCTCGTTCTTGGGAAAATCCTTTTCCCACCACGCGATTTTTTCCTTGAACATCTGCACCACGCGATCCAGTTGGCGCGTGCGCTCGTCGCTGGCGCGCAGATGCTGATTGCGGCGCAGGCGTTCGTACTCGGCACGTAATTCCGGCGGCGGAACAATCTCGTTGCGCACGTAATCTTCAATCCGATCCAGCACTATCAGCGAGGTCTCGCGCGAGGTCAGATTAAATTCCAAACCGAGGCGGCGGATTTCGGCGCGGTGCAGGCGATACTCGCCGTCGAGTTCGGCCACGCGTAAGTGCGCCCATGCGGCAGCGGCGAGGGTGTCTGAATTTTGTCCCGTGCGCAGCGGCAGCGTGATGGTTTCTGATCCCGCGCGCGACGCGGGATACGAAACCACCACCTGCAGCACGCCGCTTTCCCCCTGCAGTTGTCCAGCCACCAGCCAGCGCCCGTCGCCAGCCACCCGCGATGCCGCGGTGAGCAGGGTCACGCCATCGCCGTGCAGATTGACAATGCGCGCTTGCGCATACAGCAGACCGCGCGCAGCTTGCGCAGCGGTTTGGGACTGCAAGTCGAGAAACTTTCCGCCACTGGCTTCGGCGAGCCGCCTCAGGCGCGCAGGGTCGGCTTGCATGGCCGCGCTCACCGTATACAGCGGCACGGCGAGCTTCGCAAATGCGCGTTCGCCGAAGTTATCAAGGCCATCGCTGAATAAAAGGTATTCACCCACATCCGCTTCGGCCGTAAAAGCGCCGAGATGGGTTGCCCCATCATAGGGTGTGGCTTCGAGCGCGCGGCGCAGCGCGCTCCAGTCGCCGTTGCTGACGCGAAAACGCTCCACCGGCTCGGCTGCATCGCGCACGCGCGTCAAACGCACCTCGCCGTTGCCACCGTTACCCAGGCGCTTGAAGTAGGCATCGAGCAGCGCGAACTCGCGCACATGATCGCGCGCGGCGCCCGATCCGGACGCATCCCACACCAGGCCCACGACAGCGGGCACAGGGCGCGGCGCCTCTGCCATCGAACGCGCCGGCACTTCCGCCACGAAATAGGTTCTGCCGTTCACCGTCTGCGTGCGCACTTCGGGGCGGGTGGACGCGGGCAGATGCACATCCAGCATGCCGCGCGCCCTATAGTCCTGGCGCGAAATTTCAGCCTCGTAATCGACACCGCGCGAGCGAAACGCCAAACCCTCGGGCTTGGCATTGAGCAGCGGTGCTTGCTGCGGCGCGCGCACGGTGACACGCAATGAAAAGCCGCTTAGCTGTCGCGCGTAATCCAGCGGCACGCGATAACGCCGCAGCGCGCCGCTGACCGGCAAGGTTTCCGCGTAGCGTATCAACACCCGGCGCGTACCCTGCGCGGGCAGCGGGTACACCCGCAGCTTGTAGTTATTGCCGAGCGTGGTTTGCAGCAGCGCGGGATCGATGCGCGTGCGTATCACGTCCTCAAACACCTGCTGGCCTTTGGCTTTTTCGACCGGCACCGCCTCGCGCAACTGGCCCTCAATATCCAGCGCGAAACCCACCACCTGCTGGCCGTCGAGCAGCGGGAATTGCAGCTCGCCTTCGAGGATGCGGCGGTTGGGATTGAAGAAGGTCATTTCCACCGTGGTCAGCGCGCGGCTGCCGCTGATTTCTGAGTCGATGCGCACCGCCTGCAATTCGACCGGCGTTTCCGCGCCGTTCGCCACGGTCAAAGTCGGCGGCCGCAACAGCGGACGCACATCCTGCGCGTTGGCGGTTTGCGTGTAGCCGAGCGCGCATCCGGCGACCGTAAGTGAGGCCAGTGTGCTGGCGTCGATCAGAAAATTTCTGCGATTCATGGTTGTCTCCGAACGGTGCCGCCCGATGGGCGGCTTGTTCCAAAGGTAAACGTGGCGTGGCGCAGAATGGGGTTAATCACAAGCATCGATGTATTGTAACTATTTGTTTTTATTGCTATTTTTAAATAGCGCTCAAACTTGCTTGCAAGGGCCTATCACGCATACCATGATGCTGCAAATAATAACTCAGCACTTTCACAGGGAGACAACATGAAGCAAACCAAAAGTCTGATGGGGATAGTCGCGCTGGTAACAGTCGCCATTGTTACCGCCATCGGTTGCGCGCAACAGCCGACGCAGCCGGGTAGCGCCAGCACCGCGGGCGTGCCGCAATATCAGGTGGACCCGTTCTGGCCCAAGCCGTTGCAGGACAACTGGATCTGGGGACAAGTTTCCAGCGTTGCGGTCGATGCCCGCGATCACGTATGGGTGCTGCATCGTCCCAGCACGCTGCTGCCTGACGACAAGGGCGCGCAACAAAAGGTCCCCACCAATCGTTGCTGCGTATCCGCGCCGCCAATCATGGAGTTCGATGCCGGCGGTAAATTCGTGCAGGGCTGGGGCGGGGCCGGAGAGGGTTACGACTGGCCGAAAAACGAGCACGGCATACACGTCGACTGGCAGGGGAATGTGTGGGTATCGGGCAACGATCCCGCCGATCATCATCTGCTCAAGTTCACACGCGACGGAAAATTTCTGCTGCAAATCGGCAAGCCGGGAAAATCCGAAGGCAGCAACAGCCGCACGCAATTGGGACGTCCGGCGGCGATAGTTTCTGACGAGGCCGCGAATGAAATCATCGTCGGCGACGGCTACGGCAACAAGCGCGTAATTGTGTTCGACGCGACCACCGGCGCCTACAAACGCCATTGGGGCGCGTATGGCGCAGTGCCCGATGACGCGAAGCAGCCGCCGTACAAACCGGGTGCGGCACCCTCGACACAATTCGGCAATCCGCACTGCGTGCGGCAAACGCGCGACAAGCTGATTTACGTTTGTGATCGCCCCAACAATCGCTTGCAGGTGTTTCGTGCCAACGGCAATTTTCTGCACGAGTTTTTTATCGAATCAAATACATTAAGCGGCCCGGTGGCGGACACCGTGGCCTCGACCGATGCGCAACAGCGCTATTTGTTTGTCGCCGATGGCGGCAACGCACAGATCAATATTTTGTCGCGTGACAACGGCAAAATAATCGGCAGCTTCGGCCGTCCCGGACGCATGGCCGGCGAATTCCGCAACCTGCACAACATCGCGATTGATTCCAAGGGCAATATCTTTACCGCGGAAGCGGGGTTCGGTCGCCGTGTGCAGAAATTTAAACTGCAGTAGTAACTAATTGTTTTTATTAGTTATTTTGTAAGTCACGCACGATGTGCTGCTGGCGGCGGCTGACCGCGATGCGCTCGTCACTGCCTTTGAGCATCACCTCCCAATGCGCGTCGCCGGCCTCGCTCGCGCCACGCTCAAAGCCGCGTATGGCGGCGCGCGCGATGAGACAACTGCGATGCACGCGCACGAATTTTTCGCCGAATTCTTCTTCCAGCCGGGTAAGCGATTCATCCAGCAGAAACTCGCGTTCGCGCGTGCGCGCGGTCACATATTTCAATTCGGCGCGCAAGTACAGAATATTCTCAACCGGAATCAGATGCACTTTGCCGCGCTCGCTCGCCGATAGCGCGCTGCGTGGCGTGCGCCGCAGTTCGGCCAGTGTTTGCGTTGTGACGGCGTGCGAGATGCGCGCCTGCGCCAGCGCCTGCGCCAGCCGCGCCGCGCGTATGGGCTTCAACAGATAGTCAATCGCATGCACCTCGAACGCTTTTAGCGCATAAGCGTCATAAGCCGTGGCGAAAATAATCGCCGGCGGCTGGTCGAGTTTGCTCAGGTGCTGCGCGGTTTCGATGCCGTCCATGCCGGGCATGCGCACATCGAGCAGCACCACGTCGCAGGGCCGCGCTGAAATCAGTTCGATCGCCGCGGCGCCACCGGCGGCTTCACCCACGATTTCCAGCGCCTGTTGTTGCGCGCAGTCGGCGAGCAGATCGCGCAAGCGGCTGCGTGCCGGGGCTTCATCATCAACAATCGCGATACGCAAAGGCAGGGGAGTCATGCGCGCCTCGGGTCACTTTTCGCTGCGGTAAGGGATAACGATATGCACCTCATACGCGTCATCCGTGGCGCGCGAAGTGAGGCTGGCTTCGGCATCATAATGCAGTTGCAGCCGCTCGCGTATATTGCCCAATGCCATATTATTGCCGGCGTGATGATCGCTCGCAGGGGCATACGGATTGCGCAATACGGCATGCACCGCGCCGCGGCTGGCGTACACATGAATGCTCACCACGCCGGGCTCGATACGCGGTTCTATGCCGTGATAGACGGCGTTCTCCAGCAACGGCTGCAACACCAGCGGCGGAATCAACGCATCGGCCGGCATGTCGTCGATATGCCATTCCACCTGCAGGCGTTCGCCCAGCCGCAATTGCTCCAGACCCAGATACTGCCGGCACAGTTCGATCTCGCGCGCGAGCGGCGTCAACTCGCGATTGTCCGCCATCAGCACCCGGAATAAATCCGCCATGTCTTCGAGCGCGGTTTCGGCGCGTTTGGGATCCTGCCGGATCAGCGACAGCACGGCATTGATGCTGTTGAATAAAAAATGCGGGCGGATGCGCGCCTGCAGCGCCTGCAAGCGCGCCTCGGACAGCGCGGGCGACAAGGCGCGGCCCCGCAGATCGAAATAACACAGCAGCATTGCGGCCACCAGCCCCACCAGCAGCCAGTAACGTTCGATACCTGACAAATCCATCGGCACATACTGGTGCGTGGCGGCGTACAGCGCCGTGGTCAAGACCAGCACCAGCACCATCACCGCCGCAGCGCCCGCCGCATACGGCAAGCGCGCCAGCCAGCCGTTGAGAAGGTACAACACCACCAGCGTCAGTATTAACAGGGGTTCCACCACTGCCGCGACTTGCATCAACTGCACGCCCAGCACCGCCAGCGCAGGGCTTTTGACGATCACCACCAGCAGCGCGACCACGTTCACGCTCAGCACGATGCGCAGCAGTATCCCCAGATTGCGAAAATTCGGCAGCGCGCTGCTATAGGCATTTTGCGGCGCGCTGCTCCCGGCGTGCCCGGCGTGAACACGCGTGTTTTGATTTATACTCGGCGACATGGCCGCATCATATTATCAGCATTCAGAATTTCGGCACTTATGACCACGCAGAGTAACCTTCCGCCGTCCGCCCCCGCAAGCAAACCCTGGTCAGGACGCTTTAATGAGCCGGTTTCCGATCGGGTCAAGCGCTTCACCGCGTCGGTAGGCTTTGATCAACGGCTCGCGGAATTCGACATCGACGGCTCGCTCGCGCACGCGCGCATGCTGCACGCGGTGGCCATTATCAGCGCCGATGATCTGGCGGCAATTGAGCGTGGCCTGAGCGAGATACGCGCTGAAATCCGCGCCGGCACCTTCGTCTGGTCGCTGGATCTCGAGGACGTGCATCTGAATATCGAGCACCGCCTCACCGATCTGGTGGGCGATGCCGGCAAGCGCCTGCACACCGCGCGTTCACGCAACGATCAGGTGGCCACCGACGTCCGGCTCTGCGTGCGCGCCGCCATTGATCACATTCTTGACCAAATCCGCGCGCTGCAAACCGCGTTGGTCGATCTGGCGGACCAGCACACCGATAGCGTGATGCCGGGCTTTACGCACCTGCAAGTGGCGCAGCCGGTTTCGCTTGGCCACCATCTGCTGGCGTATTACGAAATGCTCGCGCGCGACGCGGCGCGTTACACCGATTGCCGCAAGCGCGTAAACCGGCTGCCGCTGGGCGCCGCCGCGCTGGCGGGCACTTCGTATCCGATAGACCGGCAAATGGTGGCTAAAGCACTGGAATTCGACGGCCTGTGTGAAAACTCGCTCGACGCAGTGTCCGACCGCGATTTCGCGATTGAGTTTTGCGCCTGCGCCGCGCTGACCATGACGCATCTGTCGCGCTTTTGCGAAGAACTGATTTTGTGGATGAACCCGCGTTTCGGCTTTATCGATATTGCGGATCGTTTTTGCACCGGCTCTTCAATCATGCCGCAAAAGAAAAATCCGGACGTGGCGGAACTGATACGCGGCAAAACCGGGCGCGTCAATGGTCACCTGGTGGCGCTGCTCACCCTGATGAAAGGCCAGCCGCTGGCCTACAACAAGGATAACCAGGAAGACAAGGAGCCGCTGTTCGACACCATCGACACCGTGAGCGCCTGTCTCGCGGTATTCACCGAAATGATTCCCGCCATCAGCGTCAATAAAGATGCCCTGCGCGCCGCGGCAGCGCAGGGCTTCGCCACCGCCACCGATCTCGCGGACTATCTGGTGCGCAAAGGCATGCCGTTTCGCGAAGCGCATGAAGCAGTCGCGCAGGCCGTGCGCTTTTGCGAAACACGCCGTTGTGATCTGGCGGATTTGAACTTGCAGGAATTGCAGCAGTTTTCAAAACTTATCGGCGACGATGTATACGCCTCGCTCACGCTCGACGGCGCGCTCTCCGCGCGCTCACATATCGGCGGCACCGCGCCGGCGCGCGTCAAATCAGCGATTGCGAAGGCGCGTAAGGCACTCAAGTAATCGCGCGGGTTCCCTCACCCCCGGCCCCTTTGCTCCGCTGCAAGTGTGCCCTTGTCCCGGAGAGGGAGATTCGAGGCGCTGATGCGTCTTCCCTCACCCCCGACCCCTCTGCTCCGCTTCAAGTGTGCCCTTGTCCCGGAGGGGGAGAGCGTAGCGAGGGGGCAAGGAGATATTAGGCGCTGATGCGCCTTGGTCTATCGGAACTCCTTGGCACTAAACTTGCGATACTTTTGCAACAGCCGCTTCGGCTGTTTGAACGCATCGCGGCGGAACGGGTCACCCAATTCCTGCGTCAGCATCATGTTGATCACGGTCGGCTTGTTGGATTTCACCGCGCCACGCAAGGCGTCGCCGATTTCGTCCACGTGCTCGACGGTGAGGCCGTGCGCGCCCATCGCTTCGGCGACATCGGCGAAGTTGGGGTTTTTCAAGTTGGTGCCGAGGTAACGCTTCTCGAAATAATCGACCTGATTCTTTTTCTCCGCGCCCCACTGGCCGTTATTGAACACCACGGCGATAGCGGGAATATTCTCGCGCACGCAGGTCAGCACTTCGTTCAGGCTCATGCCCCAGGCGCCGTCGCCGACGTAGGCAATCGCCGGCCGGTCGGGCCGTCCGACCTTGGCGCCGATGGCGGCGGGGAAGGAATAACCGCAATTGCCGAAACTCATCGCCGCGAGAAACGAGGGCGCGCTCTCGAACGGCAGATAGCTGTTGGCGACCGAACACACGTTGCCGATGTCGGTGGAGACCATGGCGTTTTTCGGCATCGCGCGCGCCAGTGCGGCGAGCGCCTGACGCGGGCCGATGCGGCCCTTTTCATTGGGCGAGGGCCACTTGGCGAGTTCTTCGGTCCACGCCGCTTTTTCAACTTTGACTTCAGCGAGCCGGGTTTTGTTGGGCGCGAGTTTGGTCTGCGCTTTCAGGCGCTCGAGCAGCGCTACCGCCGCCAGCCGCGCATCGCCGCAAATACCGATGGAGATGCGCTTCACCAGATTAATCATGCGCGGGTCGGCATCGACCTGGATAATCTGGGCGTCTTTGGGCCAGTAATCGAGGCCATGTTGCGGCAGCGTGCCGAACGGCCCCAGACGCGAGCCGAGCGCCAGCACCACGTCGGCGCGCGCGATGATTTTCATCGCTGCTTTCGAGCCCTGGTAGCCGAGCGGGCCGCAGCACAGCGGATGACTCGCGGGGAAAGAATCGTTGTGCAGATACGAGTTCACCACCGGCGCGGTCAGATATTCGGCCAGCGCCTGGCATTCCCTGATGCCATTGCCCATGATCACGCCGCCGCCGGACAAGATCACCGGGAATTTCGCTTTGGCCAGCAATTTTGCCGCGGCGTCGAGCGATTCCGGACCGCCGGCGGAGCGCTCGATGCGCTGCGGCTGCGGGATTTCGAATTCGCCTTCGCCGTAGAAGTAATCGCGCGGGATATTCACTTGCACCGGGCCGCGTTCGGCCATCGCGTAGTCAAAGGCGCGGCCGGTGAGTTCGGCGATGCGCATCGGTGAATTCACATGCACCTGCCACTTGGTGATCTTTGAGAAAATCGGCATCTGCTCGGTTTCCTGAAAACCACCGAGCCCCATGCTCATGCTGCCCGATTCCGGTGTGATCGCAATCACCGGCGAATGCGCCCAGTAGGCGGCGGCGATGCCGGTAACAAAATTGGTGATGCCGGGGCCGTTCTGCGCGATACACACGCCGTGCTTGCCGGTGACGCGCGAGTAACCGTCGGCCATATGCGCGGCATTTTGCTCATGCGCCACTGAAATAAAGCGGATGCCCGCCAGCGGGAACAAGTCGTGCGCATCCATGTACGCGGAGCCGACAATACCAAAGGTGTCTTTCACCCCTTGCGCCACCAGCGTTTCGACGAACGCTTCGCTAGGCGTCATACGGATTTTGCCGCCGACGGCGATTTGTTTGGCTAGCAGTTTGCTCTCGGTCATGGTGTTCATGCGGGAACCCCTCTCGAAAATTGGTGGAAACGGTGCGCGTGTGGCGGC
This sequence comes from Bordetella parapertussis, assembly GCA_945861275.1. Taxonomy (GTDB): domain Bacteria; phylum Pseudomonadota; class Gammaproteobacteria; order Burkholderiales; family SG8-41; genus UBA5216. The sequence continues at coordinate 28,136 of CAMATZ010000047.1, read as the reverse complement.
CGCCACGTGTAAGTTTTCCTACTGAAACATGCCGCAACAAATAGCAACAACGGTTTGAGCGCGTCCCAACCGGACGCGGGGATTATACGCGAACAAGGGTGTAAAAATAAAGCTGAACGTCCAGGCCAATAACATAAATATTGTTTTAAAACAAATGGTTACACTATATTCTGAGAGCCCGGACATTCCGGCTACAATGCCGTTTTCCTGTGCAAATCGTCATGCCCGGCTTCGAGCATTTGTCACTCATTACCCTCGGCTGGATCGCGCTGGTGCTGGCGTTTTCCGGCATGGTGCAAGGCGCGCTGGGATTGGGTTTCCCGATGGTAGCGACGCCCTTGATCGCGGCAGTGTCGGACATGCGCACAGCGGTGATACTGGTGTTGCTGCCGTGCGTAGCGGCGACGGTGACGAATGTCGTGCGCACCGGGCAGTTTCTCGCCTCGCTCAGGCGATTCTGGTTCATGCCGTTTTGCATGATGGCCGGCGCGTTTATCGGCGCGCGGCTGTTTGTTGCGTTTCCCGCATTTCCGTATGCGCTGCTGCTGGCGGGCGTGATCCTCGCATTTCTTTATCTCGATCGCATCGGTCATGCCGAGTGGGCGCCGGTGCAGCGGCATCCGCTGGCCTTCGGTCTCATTTTCGGCACTGTCGCGGGCGTGTCGGAGGGCACCGCCAATATCGCAGCGCCGATGCTGGTGATGTACCTGTTTTCGGTGGGCGTGGATCGCACCACGTTTGTGCAGGTACTGAACCTGTGCTTCAGTGTCGGCAAACCCACGCAGTTCGTGGTGCTGACCGTAGAGGGCGGCGTCACCTGGGTGCAGTGGGCAGTCACATTGCCGTTTGCGCTGGTGGTGGTGGCGACCACTGAGGCCGGCATCAACATCCGCAACCGCATCGACACCGCGACCTATCGGCGCTGGTTGTTGCGCCTGCTGTTTGTGATTGCACTGGTGTTGCTCATACAGTACGTCTACGAAACCCGGGCGCCCTAGACCGGTAGGCGCGCAAACGCGCATCAAAGCAAAAGGCCATGTTAAACATGGCCTTTTTGCTGCGCGCTGACGGCACCTGCTACTTCAATATTTTTTGCAGCTCGCCGCTTTGGTACATCTCGGCGACGATATCCGAGCCGCCGACAAATTCGCCGTTCACATACAGCTGCGGGATCGTCGGCCAATTGGAAAATTCCTTGATGCCTTGCCGGATTTCCGGATTTTCCAGTACATTGATCGAGCCTATTTCCTCGACGCCGCACTCACGCAGGATGTTGATCGCATTGGCTGAAAAGCCGCACTGCGGAAAATCCGGCGAGCCTTTCATATACAACATAACCTTGTTCTTGGTGATTTGTGCCTTGATATCTTCCTGAACGCTCATAACCATTTTCCTCGCTTGACAATGTTACCTGACAGAATTACCTGACAGAATCAATCGGGTATTAGTGTAGCGGCTTTCGCAAGTCCGGTCAATCGTGCTTCGCACTTCGCGGTGCGCCATGGCATAGTATGTTGCAGCTCTCGGCCCTTGAACACCGCGCCTGGCCCAAGGCTGTCAAATTGGATGGGGCGTCCGCAAGAGAGGGTATTGATGGAAATTGGATTTTTTTTCTGGCCGTTTAACGTCGCATTGACGCGCAGGCTGGCCGCGCTCGCCGAAACGCACGGCTATGACATGATCGGCATCGCCGACACCCCGGGCAACGCTATGGACCCCTGGGTCAGTGCCACGCTGGTGGCACAGGAAACGACGCGCCCGCGCGTGGCTATCTGCGTCACCAATCTCGCGTCGCGCCATCCGGCGGTTTCGGCGGCAGCTATCGCATCCATCGACGCCCTCTCTGGCGGGCGCGCGGTGCTCGGTATCGGTGCGGGCCACAGCGGCACCCGGAACATAGGCGTGACGCAAAAGACCACCGCGACGATGCTCGGCGAAGGCGTGTGTTTCATCAAGGCGGTGCTCAAGGGCGGCGCGGTCGAATACCACGGCGGCACGGCGCACCTGCCGTGGGTCAAGCGCGCCCCGAAAGTGTTTCTCGCCGCGTCCCATCCGAAATCGCTGCAGCAAGCCGGTACGCATGCCGATGGCGTGTTCATCAATTACGGCATCGGCGCCGACAATATCCGCGAATCCGAAACACTGGTGACCAAGGCGATGACGCAGGCTGGTCGCAATCCGCAAGATGTCGAAATCTGGCAGATCGCGGCGCTGGATTGCCACGTTGACGGCAACGCCGCGCGCGCCAAGCTCGGCGCAATGCTCGCCTTCCTCAACGGTTACGTGATCGGCACCAGGAATCTGGACAAGCGCGGCGTCCCGCCACAGTATCACGAGCCGCTGCTCGAACTGCGCCGCCGCTACAGCACCAGCCCGGGCGAAGCGGACATCAGGCTGGTGCGCGAGCTGGGGCTGTTCGATTACCTGTCGCGCCGGCTTGCAGTGTGCGGCACGCCGGACGAATGTCTTGAGCAGTTGCTCGCGGCTAAGGCTGCCGGCGCCAAACGCCTGATGTTCACCGTAAGTCTGGCGGCGGACCCGGCGATGACGGTTGATCTGTTCGCCAAAAAAGTATTTCCTGTCATTCGCGCTGCATCGAAATAAACAAGGAACCACACCCATGAAACTTGCCAGGCGCCTGCTCGTCCTCGCCTCACTCGCCGCGACCAGTGCAGCCGCCGCGCAGGATTATCCCAACAAGCCCATCCGCGCGATCGTGCCGTTCCCGCCTGGCGGCGTGGTGGATATCGTCGCGCGTACGGTCGGCCAGAAAATGTCCGAGGCGCTGGGTCAAACGCTGGTGATCGACAATCGCGGTGGCGCCGGCGGATCCATCGGCACCGATGCGGCGGCGAAAGCGCCGGCGGACGGCTACACCATCCTGTTCGCCTTCGACACACATGCGGTGAACCCGCATGTCTACAAGACCATCCGCTTTGACACGCTGAAGGACTTCGCCGCGATCGCGCTGGTGGTGCGTATCCCGCTGGTGGTGGCGGCGCTGCCGGCCTTTCCCGCCAACTCGATGAAGGAACTCGCAGCGCTCGCCAAGGCGAAGCCCGGCGGCTACACCTATGCATCGGTCGGCGCCGGTAGTTCGGGGCATCTGGCAACCGAGCAGTTCAAGCTGCTGGCCGGCGTTGATCTCCTGCATGTGCCTTATAAGGGCGGTGCGCCCGTGGTGGTCGATCTGCTCGGCGGCCATGTCAACCTCGCCACCATTGCGGCCGGCGCCGCGGTGCCGCATTTGCGCGCAGGCCGCCTGAAAGGACTTGCCGTGAGCGGCGCCCAGCGTTCGGGTGCAATGCCGAACGTTCCAACCATGACCGAATCGGGCTACCCGCAACTTGAATCCGGCGCCTGGGCCGGGCTGTTGGCGCCCACAGGAACGCCGGCGCGCGTGATCGCGCGTCTGAACAGCGAGGTGCTGAAGGCAATCAAGGATCAATCCACCGTGGCGCGCCTCGCCGAACAATCGATTGAAGTTGCGGGAAGCACGCCGGAGCAATTCGGCGCTTTCATCCGCAGCGAGCACGACAAGTGGGGCAAGCTGATTCGCGACGCGAAGCTGAGTATCACGCAGTAGCGCGCAATGATCGGCCGTGCCGGGCAATCAGCACAGGCCATCTATTTACCACAGGACATCGAGAACCGTCAGAGCGGGACGCAACTGCCGCCAGTGATTGCGCTAATCGGGCTTGATCTTCGCCTCGCTGGCGATCTTCTTGACCTGTTGAATCTTGGCCCGGTTGTACGCGTCGTATTCGGTAGCGCCGATGGGGGCTCCTTCATATCCGTACAGGGTCAATCTGGCTTTTATGTCCGGGAGCTGCGCCGCGCGTATGATCTCGGCGCTCAGCCGGTCGATCGCCGCTTTCGGTGTGGCCGCCGGCGCGTTTACGCCCAGCATGTTGGAGATGTCGAAATCCGCCACCCCCGATTCCATCATGGTAGGGACGTCTTTGAGCAGACCGGAGCGGTCGCGGGAAGTTACCGCCAACGGCCGCAGCTTGGCTGTTGGAATCTGCTCTACCATGGCGGCAATGGTTGAAGTCAATACACTGGCATGTCCACCCAGCACGGCGATGGTCGCCGGCCCGCCGCCCTGAAACACCACCAGCTTCATGTCGATGCGGGCTCTCACCTTCAGCAGTTCGCCCGACAGGTGCTGAAATGATCCATAGCCGGTTGCCGCATAGGTCAGCTCACCCGGACGCGCGCGTGCGAGGGCAATCAGTTCCTTGACGCTTTTCGCCGGCAGCGAGGGGTGCACGGAAAGTACGAATGGTTGCGTCCCGATTCCGGCCACCGCGGCAAAGTCCTTGATTGGATCAAATGGCAGGTTCGAGCGCAGTGCAGCCGTTAACACTAATCCGCCAATGAGCACCGTATGGCCATCGGCGGGCGCACGGGCCACCAGTGTCTGTCCAATGATCGTGTTCGCGCCGGGGCGGTTTTCCACCACCACGCTTTGGCCGAGCGCCCGGCTCAAGGGTTGCGACAGCGTGCGCGCCACCGCGTCGTTCGCGCCTCCCGGCGGAAACGCCACCACCAGGCGCACGATTTTCGACGGGAATTCCTGCGCGGTTGCGGCGCCGGTGATGGTCATTGTCAATGCCGCCGAAACGGCAATGGACAGCATGACTGGGCGACTCCGGCTGATACTTGTTGCGTGCGTATCCAGCTGATTTTTGAGCATGCACGCTGCGGCACACACAATTGCGCGAGGCGCAACAAAGAGTTTGTGGCGACGGTTCATTTCCCCTCCCCATTTGCGGCCTATTATGCGCGCTTATGCTCAGGATGACAGAGTGGCGAGTTTTTAAACGGGGCATACAAACCGCTGCAAATCACCGCCCCCGAAACCTGGGCTTGCGCTTTTCGCTGTGCGCGGCGATGCCTTCGTCTACGTCGTAGCTCCATTCCAACTGGCGGCGCAGCGCGTCTGACAGTTCACGCGCGGGACGAAACCCCGGCGCGTCGCGTTCTGTGGCAATGCGCTTCGCGCCGCGCACCGCCAACGGGCCGTTGCCGGCTATAGTGCGCGCAATGGCGGCAACGCTGGAACAAAAACTTTCCTGCGCAAACACGCCCTGCACCAGTCCAAGACGCTCCATTTCAGCGGCGCCGATCTCGCGCCCGGTGCAAATAAGTTCCAGCGCGCGTGCACGCCCGACCATGCGCGGCAGGCGCACCGGCGCTCCCGCGCCGGGAAACCCGCCCCAGGTCGCCTCCGGCATCACCAGTGTGGCATGCGCGACGGCGTAGCGCAGGTCGCAAGCGAGGCACAGTTCCGACGCGCCCGCCACCACCTTGCCGTTGATGGCCGCAATCACGATTTGCGGCAACGCTTCGAGAGCGTCGAATACCGCGTTGGCGCGCAACACCAGATTGACGATGTCGTCCTTCGAGTAGCTCGCGCGGAGCGCCGGATTGAGTATGCCCATGGAAAAAATTTCCGCGCCCGCGCCGGTGATCACCAGCACGTTGACGTCCGTATCCTCGCGCAAGGCATCGGCAAGCGTACCCAGACGCGCGATGACTTCAGGGCTAAGACGATTGTGCTCGGCAGGCCGGGCTATGGTGACGGTACATACGCCGCCATCGCGAAGCAGCGTCAGTCCTTCGGGCAGCGTTTCAACCGGCATGGTCCACGCTAATGCAGCAGCGGCGGTATGTTGACCATCCCCGCACTGCCGGCGTCACTCCGCCTTCGCACCCGAGGCTTTTACAATCGCCGCCCATTTTTTTATATCCTCGCGCAGGAAGCTGGCCAGTTCCGCCGGCGGCTTGATGGCGGCCTCCGCGCCCAGCACCGATAAGCGCTTGGTCACTTCGGGCGATTTAAAGTACGCTGCAATTTCCGTATACAGCCTTGTCACTATGGGTTCGGGCACACCCGCCGGCGCAAATACACCGTACCAGGACGTCACGTCGTAGCCGGGCAATCCGGACTCGCCTACCGACGGCACCTCCGGCAGCAGCGCAGAGCGTTGCGCGCTGGTCACCGCCAGCGCGCGCAACTTGCCCGCTTGCACCATCGGCAGCGCCGCCGGGAATCCCATCGATGCGATCTGCACGTGTCCCGCGACGAGGTCGCTCACGATCTGACCAGTGCCCTTATAGGAAATCAGCACCATCTTGACGCCGCCCCGGCTGTTGAGCAACTCCATCGCCAGATGATTGGGCGAAGCGTGGGTGCCGCCGTAGTTGAGTTGCCCGGGGCGCGCTTTGGCCAGCGCGATGAGTTCCTTGATCGATTTCACCGGCAGCGACGGATGCACAATAATCAGACTCGGAAACACCGCAAGGTTGACGATCGGCGCCAGGTCGCGCGAAAAATCGTACGGCAATTTGCTAAACAGGCTCATGCCTATCGCGTGCGGCACGCCGCCAATCAGCAAGGTGTGGCCGTCGGGTTCGGCTTTCGCCACAAAATCAGCGCCAATGTTGCCACCGCCGCCGACACGATTTTCAACCACCGCCGGCTGACCGAAGCGTTCGTAGAGTCTTTGCGCAGTGATGCGCCCGAGAATGTCGGTAGCCCCGCCCGGCGGAAACGTCACCACCATGCGTATGGTGCGACTCGGGTAATTCTGCGCGCTCACCACGCCTGGCGCACCAGCCGCCAGCAGCGCAATACCGGTGATGACAAGGGATCGAATCATGGCAGTCGCCTCCAATTGGACTGAATCGAGTGAATTATAACTACGGCGCGCGTCCTCCGCTCACGCGCTCGATATGCGCAAGATCACGCCACGATTGCACTTCGCCAAATCCGGCTTGCGTCAACAGGTCGCGGCAACGCAATGCCTGATCGTAACCATGCTCGAACCACAACCAGCCGCCGGGGTCGAGATGCGCGCGCGCACCAGCAACGATGACGCGTATGTCGGCGAGACCGTCTGCGCCCGCGGTTAATGCGGATACGGGCTCAAAACGCAGATCGCCTTGGGCGAGATGCGCATCGCCCGCAGCCACGTAGGGCGGGTTGGATACGATGACCCCGAAACGTTGGTCTTGCACCTGATCGAACCAATGACTGGCGCGCAACGTCACGTTGGGCGCATGCAGCCGCACTGCGTTTGCGCGTGCAACTGCGAGTGCCGCCTCGGATTGATCGATCGCGGTAACGTGGGCCGCAGGCCGCGCCAGCGCAATGCTGATGGCGATGCAGCCGCTGCCGGTACCCAGATCCAGCACGCTACCCGGCTTGCGCTGCAACGCGAGTTCAACCAGCAACTCGGATTCGGGCCGCGGTATCAGCACCGCGGGCGACACGGTGTAGGTGTGCCCGTAGAACTCGCGCTCACCCACGATATAGGCAACGGGTTCGCCCGCCGCGCGGCGCGCAGCGAGCGCGCGAAATTGCGTTGCGTGCTGCGCCGGGCATTCCTCATCGGCGTGCGCGACGAGATACGCATCGTTCACCGCAAGTGTCGCGCGCAACAACACGCGGGCGTCACTGCTGGCGATGCCGCTGGCCCGCATCAGCTCCCCAAGAGTCGTCATACGGTTTTGGCGGGTCGGCGTGCCCTTGTGCCTAGGCCGGCAGCATCTCTTCGGCGAGCTGTGCCAGTTGCTCGGCCTGATGCTCGGCGGCGAGCGCGCCGGTGACATCATCGATATCGCCGTCCATGATCTGCGCGATTTTGTAAAGCGTTAAGTTGATGCGATGATCGGTGACACGCCCCTGCGGAAAATTGTAGGTGCGTATGCGTTCCGAACGGTCGCCGCTGCCCACCAGCGATTTGCGCTCGGCGGCAATCTTGGAATTTTGTTCACGCACCTGCTTGTCCTTGATGCGCGCGGCGAGCACCGACATCGCGCGCGCGCGGTTTTTATGCTGCGAGCGGTCGTCCTGACACTCCACCACGGTACCGGTCGGCAAATGCGTGATGCGTATTGCGGAATCGGTCTTGTTGATGTGCTGGCCGCCCGCGCCCGACGAACGAAAGGTGTCTATCTTGAGATCGGCGGGATTCAACACCACGTCACTCACCTCGTCGACTTCCGCCAGTACCGCCACCGTGCAGGCGGAGGTATGCACCCGGCCCTGCGTTTCGGTCACCGGCACGCGCTGCACGCGATGCGCACCCGACTCGAACTTCAGTTTAGAGTAAGCGCCGCGGCCGATGATCCTGGCGATGATTTCACGGTAGCCGCCCAGATCGGAGGCGTTTTGCGACATGATCTCGACCTGCCAGCGATTGCGCTCGGCGTAGCGGCAGTACATGCGAAACAGCTCGCCCGCAAACAACGCCGATTCGTCGCCGCCGGTGCCGGCACGAACTTCCAGAAAAATATTGCGCTCGTCGTTGGGGTCGCGCGGCAGCAGTTGTTTTTGCAGATCCTGTTCCAGCTGCTCAAGCCGCGCGCGAATCTCGGTTTTTTCCGCCTCGGCGTATTCACGCATCTGCGGATCGGCGGCCATCTCCTCGGCGGCCTTGAGGTTACTCTCGCTCTTTTCATGCTCGCGATACAACGCCACCACCGGCGCGATCTCGGCGCTTTCACGCGTGAGCCGGCGGTAGTTATCCAGGTCGTCAGTGACATTCTCCGAGCTCAACGTGCGGTTGATTTCTTCGAGTCGCCTCGACAATTGCGCGAGTTTCGCGGCTATGCTTTGCTTCATTTTGAAACCACTTAGTCCTGCCGCGGTATTTGATACAGACGTGTCAGCACCGCCGCAAGTTCCTTGCGCTCTTGCTCACTCGCGTGATTCAACGCATGCGTCGGCGGATGCAGCAATTTATTGGTCAATGCCTGCGATAGCGCCTCGATCACCCGCTGCGGATCTTCGCCGGTGTTCAGTTTGCGCAATGCGCGCTCGACTTCGTTGCGGCGCGCGCGCTCGGCCGTGTCGCGCAGCGCGCGTATGGTGGGCACCAGTTCGCGGTTGCCCAGCCAATGCATGAAGTCGGTGACCTGATTTTCGATAATCACTTCGGCCTGCTCCACCGCATTCTGGCGCTGCGCAAGGCCGGCACTGGCTATCTTGCCGAGATCGTCAACCGTATACAGAAACACGTCGTCCAACTTACCGACTTCGCCTTCCACGTCGCGCGGCACCGCAAGGTCAAACATCATCATGGGCCGGTGCTTGCGCACGGCCAGTGCGCTTTCGACGATGCCTTTGCCGATAATGGGCAACGGACTAGCGGTGCAGCACACCACAATATCGTGCAGCGCGAGCTGCGCCGGTAAATCGTTGAGCGAAATCACCCGCCCCAGAAAGCGATCGGCCAGATGTTGCGCACGCGCTTCGGTGCGGTTGGCAAACGTCAATCGTTTGGGATGGTGCGCGGCGAAATGGCTGGCGCACAACTCGACCATCGCCCCTGCGCCGATGAACAATACCGCCTGCTCGGCAATACTCGGATAGATGCGCCCCGCAAGTTGCACCGCGGCCGACGCCATCGACACCGTGCTGGCGCCGATACTGGTTTCGCTGCGCACCGATTTCGCCACCGCAAAGGTGCGCTGAAACAGCTTGTTGAGCAGCAACCCCATGGTGCCGGCGGTTTCAGCGGCACGCACCGCGTCCTTGAACTGGCCGAGAATTTGCGGCTCGCCCACCACCATCGAGTCCAGTCCGCTGGCGACGCGAAATGCATGCTTGACCGCGCGTTCCTGCGGCAGCTTGTAGAGGTACGGCTCGATCTGTTGCGGCTTAAGCTGGTGGTAGGCGGCCATCCACTCGACCGCGGCGCGCGGCTCGTCGGCGTGGCAGTAAATCTCGGTGCGGTTGCAGGTGGATACGATGGCCGCTTCCTGCACCGGTCGGCGCGCCACCAGATCATTCAACGCCCCCACCAAACGCTCGGCGTGAAACACCACCTGCTCGCGCACGTTCAGCGGAGCAGTCTGGTGGTTCAGGCCTATTGTGTAAAGTTGCATCGCGAATGCGGTTTAACAAAGCGGTTGCGTGGGCAGCTATGTTACCGTACCGCCTGCGATGGATAAATCGGAAATAGCGGATTTACAAGGGTTTTTTGGCCAGGCGCGGTGTCATTGCAGCACGCAGCAGGCGCTTCCCGCGCCGCTGCAAGTGACCGCTCACCGTAACTCACGGTAACATTCGACGCACCATGCACCTGCTCACGGTCAACCAAATCTTCAAAACGCTGTATGCGCACCTGGCGCGGCTGTCGTGGGACGCGCTGCTGCTGCTGGCGGCACTGCATGTGACGATTTCATACGCGGTGCTGCGGCTGTTCGAGAGCGGTGAAATCACCGAGGGCATTGCGTTCTGGTATTACTATGTGACGACCGCCACCACCATCGGCTACGGCGACATCGCGCCCAAAACGCCGGGCGGCCGCTTGTTTACAACGCTGTGGATCATGCCCGGCGGCATCATGCTGTTTACCGTATCCATCGCCAAATTTTTGCAGTTCATCGCCAACCGTTGGAGAAAACGCATGCGCGGAGAAGCGGATTATTCCGATCTTGAAGATCACATCGTCATCCTCGGCTGGCAGGGCTTGCGCACGCGGCGCATGATCGAGGAAATTATCGCCGACACCGGCGCGGTCAAGCGCGAAATCGTGTTATGCACCACCAAGGAAATCGAAAACCCGATGCCGCACAGCGTGAAGTTCGTGCGCGATAAGGCCTTGAGCGAAGCGGGGTTGCACCGGCGCGCCGGTTCGGCGGGCGCTGCAGTCATTATCGCACTGGGGCACGACGACAATGACACGCTGGCGGCATCCCTCGCCGCGGCATCGCTCAACAAGGATGCGCATATTGTTGCGCACTTTGAACAACAATCCTTCGCCGATTTGCTGATCGCACATTGCACGCGCGCGGAGGTGATGGTTTCGTTGTCGGTTGAAATCATGGTGCGCGCCGCGCTGGACCCCGGATCGTCGCGCGTGCATCGCGATTTGTTGTCGGTGGTCGGCGGGCAAAATCACTTCAGCGTGCGCATGCCCGCCGACGCGCCGGTAGCGCGCTACGGACAGCTGATGACGATGCTGAAAGAAAAGCACAACGCGACCCTGATCGCGATGGCCGACGACACCTATGGCGAGGGACTGCACCCGAACGCGTCGATGGACGCGCAAGTGGCGCCCGGCGCGGTGCTGTACTACATCGCCGCGCGCCGCATTAACCCGGCGCTGGTGCAGTGGCGTACTGCGGGCAACGAAGCGAGGTAAGCGCCAGCCTGCAATGCGCAAAGCTTACTGCGGTTCGATGCCCGCCGGACCATTCGGAAGCAACGGATTTACAAGGGTTTTTAAGAATACCGGTGAAACCCGGCCCCGCGCATTGACGCCTATCAAAGACGCAACGATAATTGATTTAGATCATGGCAGCGGCAAATAATCACAATTACCTATTGACGGCGCCTTGCGAAAGGCGTCAACTGAATTCACTCCGGTGGTTCGGCTCGGGATGGATTCTCAGACTAACGAATGATCCGGTTGCTGCTCTCGAATTTTGCTGTTGTGCGCGCCCCGTATGCGGGTGTACCTGATGCGAAAAGGCGGCGACCACCCTCAACACGATGTTTGAGGATTATTCCGGGCCGGGTGGCTGGAGCTGACACCCTGGGGTCAGGCGTAGTGTAACTTTCTAAATGGAGAGGCTACCTATCGATGAAAATTCCGACAACGTTACCCTGAAGCCGGTACTCATATTCCGGCATACGTCACGCTAACGTGACGAACTGAAGCCACGGTTCGTGGCAAATCTGTGAAGCCCTGCGAGATTTTCGCAGGGCTTTGCGTTTGTGGCGGTCGCGCCGACCGCTTTCCAGCAGACGGGTTTTTGTCGTAAGCTGACGTCCTATAGCACACGCATGCACCTCCATGGCACAAGCAAATGAGCGGCTGGATCAGGTGGTTCGTGAAGCCCGGCGCAACGCCGATAAGCGGGCCGCCGGCTATCGGGCGCAGGCACTGAAACTCTTTCCGTGGGTGTGCGGGCGATGTGCGCGTACGTTTACGCATAGCAATCTGCAACTGCTGGAAGTCCACCACAAGAACAGCAATCACGATGACAATCCGCCGGACGGCAGCAATTGGGAACTCCTCTGCACCTATTGCCATGAGCATGAACATTCCAAGTTGAAAGATAGCGCAGGGCGCACGGACGCAGAAAACGCGCCTGCGGCCGCGACGTTTAATCCTTTTGCGCAATTGAAGGCGATGATGGAATCCAAAAAGCGGGATTAAGCCACGGCCTTGCGCGACTTACCGGACAGCCATGCCCATCAAGCCTGTATCTCCAACATCTCAAAATCGTCTTTGGTAGCAGAACAATGCGGGCAAGTCCAATCCGCCGGCACATCGTCCCAGCGCGTGCCGGGTGGTATGCCTTCGTCGGGTATGCCCAAGGCTTCTTCGTACACAAAACCGCACAGTATGCACATCCATTTTTTGTCGTTCATGGTCCTGGCTTTCGAATTTTGTGTTGCGGTGCGAGGGGTGATGACGGCATCCCCGCGCGCTACTGCTTTTTGCCCTGCGCGAACAGCGTGTCGAGTTTGCCTTCAAACGCGTGGTAATCCAGATAGTCGTAAAGATCATCGCGTGTTTGCATTGATTCGACGACATTCTTCTGGTGGCCATCCTTGCGCAACGCCTGGTAAACCTTGAGCGTCGCGGCATTGGCGGCGCGCCAAGCCGACAACGGATACAGCGCCATCGCCACATTCGCGCTCGCCAGTTCCTGTGTCGAGAACAGCGGTGTTTTGCCAAACTCGGTGATATTGGCAAGGATCGGCACTTTCACCGCGTCAGCAAACTTCTTGTACATCGGCAATTCGGTAATCGCCTCGGGGAAAATCATGTCCGCGCCCGCTTCCACGCACGCGCACGCGCGATCAATCGCCGCCTGCAGGCCTTCCACCGCCAGCGAGTCGGTGCGCGCCATCACCACAAATTGGCTGTCGGTCCTGGCATCGACCGCGGCTTTGATGCGATCGACCATTTCATCCTTGCTCACGATTTCCTTGTTCGGACGGTGGCCGCAGCGTTTTTGTTGCACCTGATCCTCGATATGCATGGCGCCCGCGCCGAACTTGATCAAGGATTTCACGGTACGCGCAATATTGAAGGCGCCGCCCCAGCCGGTATCCACATCCACCAGCAACGGCAGCGTACACACGTCTGTAATCCGCCGTATGTCTATCAACACATCATCGAGCGTGCTGATACCCAGATCCGGCACACCAAGCGAACCCGCGGCCACGCCACCACCCGACAGGTAAATCGCCTTGAAGCCGGTGCGCGCGGCCATGCGCGCGGCGTATGCGTTGATGGCGCCGGCGATTTGCAACGGCTTCTCGGCAGCCACTGCGGCGCGAAAACGCGCGCCCGCCGAAGCCGACTGCGCGGCAGGGATGGCCTTGGCGCTGGAAAGTTCAGTCATGTGCGTGCTCCATGGAGGCTGGAAAAACAGTTTTTCCGTTACAGAAACGATGTCCAATCAACGGACTTAAGTGGTTAATATTAAAACTTGTACTCTTGAAACCTAGCGTAATAGCCTATTATTTGCAATAGGAGTTATAATAGTGGACTCCAAAGCACTACACCATTATTCGGACTGCCTACAGGATTACCCGCCATTATGTCCAGAATCTCGTCCGTCGAGCAGGGCCGGCTCACCGGCACCCAAAGTATAGAACGCGCGCTGCTGTTGTTGCGCGAAATCGCCGCCCACAACCGTTCCGGCTCGCGACTGCTTGACCTCGCCACGCGCACCAGCCTGCAGCGGCCCACCGTGCATCGCATGTTGAAATGCCTCGCGCACGAGGGCATGGTGCAGCAGGATGCCGATACGCACCGTTACTATTTGGGATCGATGGCTTTCGAGTTGGGCCTGACCGCCGCGCCGCGTTTCAATATGCGCGAAATCTGCCACCCCGGCATGGTGCGCATTGCGGAAGCCACCGGCGACACCGTGTTTCTCACCCAGCGCAGCGGGCCTGACGCCGTCTGCATAGACCGCCATGAAGGCACGTTTCCGATCAAAACCTTCACCCTCGACATCGGCATGCGCCGTCCGCTGGGCGTGGGCACCGGCAGTCTCGCCATAGTCGCCGCGCTGCCGGACGAAGAAATTCAGGGCATTATCACCAGCAATCAACCACGCTACGAGGAGTATGGTGTTTCCGGCGCCATGCTGCTGGCGCAGGCGCGCAAGGCGCAAAAGCTCGGCTACTCGATGCGTGAAGCGCCGACGCTGGCGGGTGTGCGCTCGGTGGGCCACGCTATACGCAATCAGTCCGGCATTGCATTCGCCGCGCTGTCCGTGTCCACCATTTCCAGCCGTATGACCGAGAAGCGCGTGGTTGAAATCGCCTCGCTGCTCAAAAACGAAGCGCGTCTGATTGAAAAGCAATTGAACAACGGCGCGTAAGCGTTCGGCATACAGCGCATTCGCGCAGCAAACGCGGCAGACACGTAAGCGCGGCGCAACCCGCCGCACCCGTTTTGCCGAGGACGCGGTGCGCTTTTGCCGGCATTTTGTTTTCGCTGAAGCCTTTTGGTTTCGACCATGATTGACCTCCCCGGACTACCGCAAAAGCAGTTTGCGCGCGACGCACACTGTCCGCTCGATGGCGTGCGCGTGCTCGATATGTCGCGCGTAGTGGCGGGCAATATGGTGAGCCTGCTGCTGGCGGATTTCGGCGCTGAAGTTGTCAAAATAGAGACCCCCGAAGGCGACGCCCTGCGCGACTGGCTGGTTGGCGGCATCGCGGTCAACTGGAAGGTTTACGCGCGCAACAAGAAAAGCGTGTGCCTTGATCTGCGCAAGCCGCGAGCAAAAGAGCTGCTGCTTAAGCTCATCGACAGCGCGCAGGTGTTGATCGAGAACTTCCGGCCTGGCACGCTGGAAAAAATGGGTTTCGGCCCCGTGGTATTGCTTGCGCGCAACCCCAGGCTCGTGATCGTGCGCGTCAGCGGCTGGGGGCAGACCGGGCCGTACAAACACAAGCCCGGCTTCGGCACGCTGGCCGAAGGCATGTCCGGGTTCGCGGCATTAAACGGTTTTGCCGACCGCGAGCCGGTGTTGCCTCCGATTCAGTTGGCTGATTGCACCGCCGGCACGTATGGCGCGTTCGCGGTGATGATCGCGCTGCGTAATATCGAGGTGAGTGGCGGACAGGGGCAGGTGATAGATCTGCCGCTGCTGGAGCCGCTGTTTACCTTCATGGGTCCACAAGCGGCGGCTTACAAAGCCGGCGGCAAACTGCGTGAGCGCACCGGCAGCCGCTCAACCACCGCGGCGCCGCGCAATGTGTATCGCACCAGCGACGATAAGTGGGTGAGTATGTCGGCCTCCACCCAAGCCATGACCGAGCGCCTGTTTCGGGTGATTGGTCGCGCGGATTTGCTGGAAAACCCGCGTTACAAGACCAACACCGAAAGAGTCAAACACGCCACCGAACTCGACGCCATCGTCGGCGACTTCATCGCCCATATGACGCAGGCGGAAAACATGGCGTTCTTTGATCAACACGAAGTGACAGTCGGCCCGGTGTACGACATTGCGCAGTTCGTGCGGGACCCGCACGTGCTCGCGCGCGAGATCGTCGCCGAGTACCCCGACGACGAAATGGGCGCAATACCGATGCACAGCGTGGTGCCGACGATGTCCGGCACACCGGGCGCAGTACGCCTGCGCGCGCCTAATCTGGGCGAGCATAATCATGAAATTTTGGGTGGCCTGGGCCTGTCGGCGGCCGCGATACAAGCGCTGGCCGATGGCGGCGTGATTTACGCCGGACCGCAACGAAAAAAATCAAGCTAAAACCCTTATTGCCACAGAGGACACGGAGGAACTGCGATGATAAACCGCGAACAACCCGTCTGGCGCTCGCTGATGTATTGCCCCGTCAACGTCGAAAAGTACGTGGACAAAGCCCACACGCGCGGCGCCGATGTGGTGCAGCTCGATCTCGAGGACAGCGTGCCGCCATCTGAAAAAGCCGGCGCGCGCAAACTCATCGAGAAAGCCGCGGCGCGTGTACGGCGCGGCGGCGCTGACGTGGTGGTGCGTTTTAATCAGCCGCTATCGCAGGCGGTGCGCGACATAGAACATTCGATATGCCCCGACGTCGATGCGCTGGCGTGTACCAAAGTCGGTGGCGTGTCGCACCTGCAACTGCTCGATGAACTGGTCAGCGAACTCGAAACAAAGCGCGGCATGCCGGTGGGGCATACCAAATTCATCGCCATGATCGAAACCGCAGCTGCGTTTTTCCGGATACGCGATATCGTGAGTGCCTCGCCGCGCATTGTCGCCTGCAACATCGGCGGCGAGGATTTTGCGCTCGACAACAATATGCAACCCACCGGCGAGGCGTTGGTTTATCCCAAGCAGCAGATGATTTTTGCCGCGAATACCGTGGGCATCGTGCCGCTGGGCTTTATCGACAGCATTGCCGGATTCGGCGACTGGGAGGCGTTTCGCAAAATGGTGCGGCGCTCGCGCGATTTCGGGTTCATGGGCGCGGGCTGCATCCATCCCGGCCAGGTCACTATCGTCAATCAGGAATACACGCCGGGCGCTGCGGAAGTTGAATACGCGCAAAAGCTGATCCAGCTCGACAACGACGCTGCTGCCAGCGGGCGCGGCTCATTCATGCTCGATGGCAAGATGGTGGATATTCCGATCATTGTGCGCGCGCGCAAACTCATTGCCCGTTACGAGGCGATCAAACAGCGCGAATCACGCACGCTGGCGGCGATGCAACATCGCGCATAATGGGGTCGCAATGTGGCGATCTAACACCGCGCCCAAAACTGTTGCATAAACCCGCTTGCCTCCAGCGCCGAAAACCGCTAACTTTCACCCTTGCCGGCATCGCGCAATTCACGCCCGGCACCTCAACCGGCATCAGGGTGTGCAGGGTGGCGCAAAAGCTGCGCGCGGGGTGCGTATGGATTGCAGCGGAATTTCTTAAAGCGAACAGCTTCTCCGCGCAGACGCAGAGGTTACACAGAGAACATCCTGAAACGTTTAGGTTTTCTGTGCGGCAGTTCTCTGCGTTCTGTGCGCCTTTGCGGTGAGGTTTTTGTAGTAAAAACAACAAGGAGCAACCATGATTTACGAAATGAGAACTTACGATTTGAAACCCCGGTCACTGGCCGAAGTCGAAAAACGCTTTGGCGAGGCCTACGAAAAACGCAAGAAATACTCGGAACTGACCGCGTTCTGGCATACCGAGATCGGCCCGCTGAATCAGATTGTTCACGTGTGGCCGTACAAGGATCTGGAAGAGCGCAATCGCATACGCGCTGCCGCGGTAAAAGACGGCGCGTGGCCGCCTGCCACCACCGAGTTCATCGTCAACATGCGCTCCGAGATCATGATTCCGTTTTCCATCTCGCCCGAACTCAAAGCTGCCACGATGGGGCCGTATTACGAGATGCGCACCTATACCCACGCTGCGGGCGATCTGCCCAAGCTGCGCGCGGTGTGGGAGAAAGGCGTGCCGGAGCGCCTGAAATTCAGCCCGCTGTGCGCGGCGTGGTATTCCGAGCTTGGCGGCCTTAACAAATTTGTGCATATCTGGCCCTACCCGACGCTGGATGCGCGCAACGCCACGCGCGACAAGGCGCATGCTGCCGGCGTGTGGCCCCCTTCCGCCGAAAAGCTGGGACTGCCGGGGTACAGCCTTGTTGCACAGGAAAACAAGATACTGATGCCGTCTGCGTTTTCGCCGTTGCAGTAACCATGCGACGGGGAGTCGCGGCTGGATTTGCGCTTGCCTGCATGCCCATGCCGGTGAGCGCCGCCGAACCGCCCTTCCCCTCGCGCCCTATCCGCTTCATCGTCCCCAACGGCGCGGGCGGCACCACCGATCTGGTGGCACGCTCGGTGGCGCCCAAACTCGCCGACATGCTGGGTCAGCAAGTGGTGATCGACAACCGGCCCGGCTCCGGCGGCATTATCGGCACGGAAATCGTGGCCAAGGCCGCGCCCGACGGCCACACGCTGCTGATGGGCACCATCGGCAACATCGCCATCAGCCCGGCGCTCTATCGCAAGCTGTCTTACGACCCGGTGCGCGATTTCGCGCCGGTGACGCAACTGGCTTCGGCGGCCTACATGTTGCTGGTGCAACCCTCGCTCGCAGCGAAGTCGGTCAAGGAATTGGCGGCGCTGGCGAAAGCAAAACCCGGCGCGCTCAATTTCGGCTCGGCGGGCAGCGGCACGGGTTCGCACCTGGCAGCGGAACTGTTCAAGTCCGTGGCCGGCATAGACCTCGTGCACGTGCCGTACAAGGGCGGTAGCCCGGCGCTCACCGATTTGATAGCGGGGCAATTGCAACTGGTTTTCAACGGCATCCCCTCGTCGATGCCGCACCACCGCAGTGGCCGCGTGCGCGCGCTGGCGGTTACCACGCCCGAGCGCTCCGCCGTGGCCCCCGAATTGCCGACGATGGCGCAAGCGGGGTTTGCGGGTGCGGAAGCAACCTCGTGGACCGGCATCTTGGTTCCGTCGGGCACGCCGCTACCGGTTATCGCAACGCTTAACGCCGCGTTCGTGAAAGCCTTGCGGTTTCCCGATGTAACCACGCGTCTCGCCGCCGATGGCGCCATTGCAGTGGGCAGTTCTGCGGCGGAATTCAGCGCGTATATCCACAGCGAACTGGTAAAGTGGGCGAGGGTTGTGAAGGCTTCCGGCGCAACCGCGCAATAAGAGTGAGGTTCGTATGACGCGCATCATCATGACGATATGCTTCGGGGTGTTGGTCGCGTCGGCGCCCGCCCGCATGGCCCATTGCGCGCCGGCCGGCGGCAGCGTGTTCGTCGAAGAACTCACCTGGGTCGAAGTGCGCGACGCCATCAACGCCGGCAAAACCACGATCATTTTCCCCACCGGCGGCACCGAACAAAACGGGCCGCATATGGTGCTGGGCAAGCACAATTTCATCGTCAAGCACGCCGCCGGGCACATCGCGCAGCGGCTCGGCAACGCGCTGGTGGCGCCGGTACTGGCCTATGTGCCGGAGGGCAACCTTCATCCGCCCAGCGGGCATATGCTGTTTCCCGGCACGATTACGCTGACGGAAGAAATTTTCATGAAAGTCACCGAGTACGCCGCGCGCAGTTTTCGGGTCAACGGCTTCAAGAATATTGTGCTGATCGGCGACAGCGGCCCCAATCAAAAAGGGTTAAAGGCGGTGGCCGTACAGCTTAACAAGGAATGGGCCGGCAGCGATGTGCGGGTGCATTACGCTGCCGATTATTATCATTCGCAGACATTTTCAAAATGGCTGCGCAGCCAGGGCGAAACGCCGGAAGCCATCGGCACGCACGCCGGCATCGAAGACACCTCGGAGTTGCTGGCGATAGACCCGAACCTGATACGCAAAGACAAACTCGCGCCGGGCGGCGACTTCAAGGTTACCGGCGTGGCAGGCAATCCCGCGCGCGCCAGCGTAGCTTATGGCAAACAGGGACTGGAATTCAAGATCGCCGCCGCAGTGGCGCAGATACAAAAACTGATTGCGGCACGCGTTAAATAGCCCAAGTTCAAAACATCACCGCAGAGGCATTTCAGGTTTGCACTTCATTATTGTGGTGTCGCCGGCGGCGATTTTTCCACCGCCAGCCCTGCCGCGCGCCACCCCTCGAAGCCGCCGGTTAACGTCAGCGCACCCTGATAGCCGTTATCGTATAGATGCCTGGTCGCCTCGCGGGCGCGCGCATCGTCGGCGGCATAAAGCACCAGCACATCCATTTTCGGCAACTTAAGGCTTTCCATGCGGCCCTTGAAATCAGCCATAGGCACGGAAATCGCGCCCGGCAGGTGGCCTTGATCGTACTCCGTGCGCTCACGCAAATCGATCAACAGCGGACGCGGATCGCCCTTCAACAAGGCGACCGCTTCCTTCACCGAGATTTCCGGACCGCCCTTCAGCCCCTGACTGGACAACACAAAAACCGCGACAAAAATCAGTATGGGAATCAACCATTTACGTGCCACGACGCCCCACCTTTTTGATGACGATCTGCAAAGCCACTATTTTATCCGGCCCGGGTGCGCGTTGCTGGTGGCGTTTGCCAACAGCCGGTCGACGGTTTCCATCACTGCCGCCTCATAAGCGCGCACAAACTGCACGCTTTTTTCGTCGCTGATGCGATGTTGTTTCATCACCGCGGCGCGGGTGGGCTTGAGCTTATCCACTTGCTTGAAGAAGGCCACGGTTCGTTGCAGATCGTTGCCCAGCCGTTCATGC
Source organism: Bordetella parapertussis (assembly GCA_945861275.1). GTDB lineage: Bacteria > Pseudomonadota > Gammaproteobacteria > Burkholderiales > SG8-41 > UBA5216. The sequence continues at coordinate 7,930 of CAMATZ010000047.1, read as the reverse complement.
GCCTCTTCGAGTTGCTGGTAGTGACGGCTGTAGGTCATCTCATTGGCAAGGCCGGCGTTGCTCATCCCCTGACGCTTCCAGCCGAAGGTGCGTTCAGCGCTGCCAAAAATGCGCGCGCGCTCGATCAGCACGGCTTCGGCGGCAATTTCCAGACGCGCATGCCGCGCATAAAGCTGCTCTACCTGCAGGTAATAACCGACCACCGCGTGCGTCAACTGTGCTTGCGTTTCGGCATAGCGCCGGATGGCCCGACCCTCGCGCGCCCTGCCACTGTATTTTTGTTCGGTGAACGCCGCCATGCCTTTGTAGCCCAGCACATTGCAAAGCGCTTCTTCCACCCCGTACGGCAGATCAAACTGATCGTGGCAATCTTCGTGGATCACCAGATAGAGAAAGCGGTCGAGCTTGCCTTCGAGCATGGTGGCGGTGACGGCGGTGCCTATTTCGCCCAGCGCCTCAACCATGGTGAAATAAACGTCATCGCCATTCGCCGCAGCGCGGCAGTCTGCATCGTTCTGCGTCTCACTCCAGCGCACGAGGGGATCTTCATAAGAATAAGGCAGCTGAAAACGCGGCGCATAGCCGCACATCGGGTATTCGCTCCGGATTTCATTTTTTGCTTCGTCCTTGTACAGCGTCTTGAAATTCGCGGTTTCCTGAAACCCGATGCGCCGCTCAAACGCCCGCACTTCGGTGAGCAGCGCGTTCCAATTGCCAGGCACATTGGGCGCCGGGAAAATAAAATCCTGAATTTGCGCGCAACCGCTGAACAACGTCGCTATCAATACCGGCACACCCAACAACAACGCGATTTTTTTGGACACGATTTTCATTTTATTTTGCAAGGCCAGCACTCTGATCGCCCGCAACACGGAAAGTGCCCGGCGCAGCGAGCCGTGCAGAAACAGGCATTGCTTTTTGCGTCGTGATAATACATAAGCACTTGATTTTATTATATTTTTTAGTGTGCCGCATTAGACAGCACACGACCCAGCCGCTGCCGCCGCGCTTTTACGCGCGGACGAATCACCGGCGCCCAGCGCCCCAGATCAGACTTGGCCTTCCATTGCGGTGTGCCGGGCAGATGCGGCTGCGTAAGCAAATACAACGCCGAATATTTGAGCCAGCCCTGCGGCGTAGGCTCGGCATCGTGCAGCCGTATTACCTGCAACACGCCCTCAACTTGCAGGATGTTGGGGATGTGCTCGGTGTCGTAGATTTCGTTGAAATCTTTTTCGTCCTCCGGCGCGATTTCAAAGGTGACCATGTAGAAGAAGGGCGCGCTAACGGTGGTGCTGTATGTCATAACACTACTCCAATGTGCAGCCCGTATAATGCCCGCCTGTCAACACGCGCTGCGCTAAAAATGTTAAAGAGGGCTATTCATGACTAAAATCAAATGGTCAGGTATTCACGCGATTCTACTGTGTCTGTTCGCCTACGGCGCACACGCGCAGGCGCCCGCACGCGACGCGGCCGCCGCTTATCCCAATCGGCCGATACGCTTTGTGGTGGCATTCCCGCCCGGCGCATCCACCGATATCGTGGCGCGCATTGTCGGCGCGAAACTTTCCGAAGCGTGGGGACAAAACGTGGTGATCGAGAATCGTCCCGGCGCCGGCGGCAATGTCGGCACACAAACGGCGGTGCGCGCGAATGCCGACGGCTACACGATATTGATGAACAGTTCCGCGTTCGTGGTCAACGTGAGCCTGTATTCAAAACCCGGTTACACCGCAGCGGATTTCGCGCCCGTGGTGCAGGGGCCGACCACACCCAATCTGATTTCTGTGCATCCTTCAGTGAAGGCCACCACACTGCAGGAGGTGATCGCGTTTGCGAAAGCCACGCCGACCAGTTATGGCTCGTCGGGCACCGGCACCACGCCGCATCTCGATGCGGAATTGATTTTCAAGGCACTGTCGAAAGTGGATATTACGCACGTGCCGTACGGCCCGGCGCAGGCGGTGACAGCGGTCATTGGCAATCAGGTGCCGATCGCATCCACCTCCATGCCACCCGCGGTGCCGCATGTCAAAGCCCATCGCGTGCGGCCGATCGCGGTGACCACTGCCAGGCGCTCGGCGGTACTGCCCGAGGTGCCGACGGTTGCGGAGTCGGGTTTTGCGGGCTTCGCCGATCACACCTGGTTTTCGTTTTTTGCACCTGCAGGCACGCCGCCGGCCATCGTCGCCAAACTCAACGCCGAGATCAACCGCGTGATGCAGTTGCCAGACGTGAAAGAGCGCCTCGCGGCGTTGTCGCTGGAATTCACGCCCAACACGCCGGCGCAGTTCGCCGCCGTGATCAAACAAGAAATCGCGCGTTACGCGCAGATGGTGAAGCAGTCGGGTGCGAAGGCGGACTGATCCAAGTCATGGCCACGATTACCGCACAACTGATCGACAAAATTCTCGCCGTTGAATACGACGCATTGCCCGCCGCCGCCATCGACATGGCGAAACAAGTCACGCTCGACGGCATCGCGGTGATGCTGGCGGGCGCCACCGAGCCGCTGGGCCTGGGCCGCATCGTCACACAGTACGTCAAAGACAGCGGCGGCAATCCGCAGGCCTCGGTGATTGCCGGCGGCTTCAAAACTTCGATGCTGAACGCCGCCTACGCCAACGGCACCATGGCACACGCGCTGGATTTCGACAACACCTGGTATCCGCTTAATCACCCGACTTCGCCCACACTCCCGGCAATTCTGGCCATCGCTGAAAATCACGGGCTGGGCGGCCGCAAGATCATCGAAGCGATCGTCGCTTCGTTTGAGGTGCAGGGCCGTCTGCGGCTGGCGGCCACCGGCCTTGAAACGGGCTCAGGCTTTCACAAACCCGGCACCACTGGTCAGTTTGGCGCGGTGACGGCGGCGGCGAAGATGCTCGATCTGGATCACCGGCAAATGTTGATGGCTTTCGGCATCGCGGGTTCGCGCGCGGGCAGCCTATCGATCAATACCGGCACCATGACCAAATCGTCGCACTCCGGCCACGCCGCGCGCATGGGCGTGGAATGCGCGGTGCTGGCGAAAATGGGCTTCAACGGCAGTGCCGACGTGTTCGGACCCAAAGGCTTTTTTGACACCTTTTTGTTCGGCCGTGCCGAGCCGCATCTGCTGATCGATAAGTTCGGCGCGCCGTTTCGCATGGTTGATCCTGGCGTCGGCTTCAAAAAGCATCCTTCGAATTATTTTACCCACCGGCCCATTGATGCCGCGCTGGCGTTGCGCGAAGCGCATCAGATCCAGCCCGAACAAATCGCCAGCGTTGAGGTGGTGTTCCCGCGCTTCGATTACATCAATCGCCCGCAGCCGGAAACCGGACTCGATGGCAAGTTCAGCGTGCAATACACCACTGCCGTCGCGCTGCTCGACGGCGAAATCACGGTGGATTCTTTTAACAATGAACGGCGTTTTGCGCCCGATGTGGTGGCGTTGCTGCCGAAAATTACGCTGCGTTTCGACGACAGCATCCCCAACGATTTTGACTTGATGCACATCGACATGACGGTAACACTAACCCATGGACGCGTGCTCCAGCAGCGCGTGGATAAGCTGTCGGGCTGGATGGGATCACCGTTAACGCGTGATCAGCGCATGAAGAAATTCCACTCGTGTGCACGGCGCGTGCTGGCCAAAGACACCGCTGATCGCATCGTAGCCTTCGTCGAAAATCTGGAACACAGGCCAAACATCGACGAATTGATGACATTGGTACGCACCTAGAATCAAGCAGGGAATACGCAGCTCAATCGCGGTATTGCAACTAATGGGAGTTTGCATCATGGCCGGTGGACCGCTGGAAGGGGTACGCATAGTTGATCTGACTTCGGTGGTCGTGGGCCCGCTGGCGACGCAAATCATGGCCGATTACGGCGCGGATGTAATCAAAGTCGAAGCCCCCGGCGGGGACATCGTGCGTACGCTTGCGGGGCGCGGACGCAACCCGCACATGTCCGGCAAGTTTCTGCATCTGAATCGCAACAAACGCAGCATTGCACTCGATCTCAAAAAGCCCGCTGCCCACGAGGCATTGCTGAAAATACTTGCAACCGCCGACGTGATGATCTGGAATATGCGTCCGCCCGCGATGAAGCGGCTGAAGCTGACCTACGAAGACGTGTGCAAGGTCAATCCGAAAATCATTTGCTGCGGCATGTATGGTTTTGGTCAGGGCGGGCGCTACAAAAACAAGCCCGCTTACGATTCGATTATTCAGGGCTCCGGCGGCATTGCGGCGCTGTATCAGATGGGCACCGGCGAGCCGCGTTATCTGCCGATGGTGATAGCGGATCGCACGGTGGGCCTGATTGCGGTGCAGATGGTTTTGATGGCGCTTTACCATCGCGAGCGCACCGGCTTTGGTCAGGCGATTGAATTGCCGATGTTCGAGAACATCGTCAAGGCCACGCTCGAGGAACATATGTATCTCAAGACCTTCGTGCCGCCGCTGGGCGAAATGGGCGACCCGCGCCTGGTTGATCCGCAGTCGCGCCCGCTGCCCACCAAAGACGGCTATATCTGCATCTCGGCCAACACCGACGCGCAGGCCTTCGCGGTGTTCGACGCCATCGGCAAGCCGGAACTGAAAACCGATCCGCGTTTGTGCAACATCGCCGCGCGTTTCAGGAACACCGCGGATTATTTTTCGATACGCGCGGCAGGACTGAAGCAAAAGACCACCCAGGAGTGGATCGAAATTTTTGACCGCACAGACGTGCCGGCGATGCCGTTTCAAACGCTGGAACAAATTCTGGAGGATCCGCACCTGAAAGACATCGGTTTTTTTGAAACCATCGAGCATCCGTCCGAGGGCAAAATCATCAACATGAAATTGCCGAACAAACTGTCGCGCGGCGCGCGCAGGGATTTTCGCCCCGCACCGAAGATAGGACAGCAGAGCGTGGAAATTTTGCGCGAGGCGGGCCTTAGCGATGCCGCCATCGACGCGCTGATGCAATCCGGTGCGACCGTAGATGGCCTAAAAACCTGATGTCGGCGCAGATGCGGCTCGCCGCGTTAAGGCATTATACTTAGTGCGCTTTCCTCCTCGACTCCCCTTCTTCAATCCAGTAAAGAGGTTCATTATGCATTTGATTTATAAACGATTATCCGTAGTGCTTGCATTTGCGGCAGCGCTCGCGCTGAGCGTAAACACGCAGGCGCAAGACAAGGGCTACACACCCTCGGTCGGGCAGGAAGGCAAAGACGTCATCTGGGTGCCTACGCCCGAGTCGCTGGTGCAAAAAATGCTCGACATGGCGAAACTCACGCCCACTGATGTTCACTTTGATCTGGGCAGCGGCGACGGACGCACGGTAATCGCCGCCGCCAAGCGCGGCACCAAGGCGATCGGCATCGAGTACAACCCCGACATGGTTGAGCTGTCCAAACGCAATGCGCAAAAAGAAGGCGCAACCGTTGCGGCGCGCGCGGAATTCATACGTGGCGATATTTTCGAAACCGATTTCAGCAAGGCCAATGTGCTGACGCTTTATCTGCTGCCGAGCCTGAATCTGAAATTGCGGCCCACCATCCTCAACATGAAGCCGGGCACGCGGGTGGTGTCGCATGCCTTTACCATGGATAACTGGCAGGCTGACCAGACCGAAACCGTGGAGGGACGTACCGCATACCTGTGGATCGTGCCGGCGAAAGTCGAAGGCAGCTGGCGTATCGAGGGTGGCGGCACTCTTGCATTAAAGCAGCTGTTTCAGAAGCTCGAAGGCACAGTGGGCGGCAGGGCGATCACCAACGCCACGCTGCGCGGCGACGCGATTGCGTTTTCGGTGGACGGCCGCGATTACAGCGGGCGCGTAAGCGGTGACCGCATCGAAGGTAGCGTCAAGGGCAGTATGTCGGGTGCGTGGAGTGCGATGCGGGAAAAATAATGCCTCAATCATCACACGTTGCCATCATCGGTGGCGGCATCATGGGCGGCGACATCGCCATTATTTTCGCGGCCAAAGGCTGGCGGGTCCACGTCATGAGTCCGTCGCAAAAAACGCGCGCCGCACTCGGTGCGCGCATCAGTGCGGGCCTGAAACAACTCGGCGCGCCCGCGGCGCATGCAGCGAACGTCACCACCCACGCCACACTCGAAGACATTGCATGGAACGAGGTGAGCCTCGCGATCGAAGCGGCGACCGAAGATCTCGCGCTCAAGCAAAAACTTTTTGCGCAACTGGAAGTGCTCGCCAACGCGGACACGCCGCTCGCCACCAATACCTCGAATTTTCTGATTGGGGAAATCGGTAAAGGTTTGAAAACGCGCTCGCGCGTGATTGGCTTGCACTTTTTCATGCCCGCGCATCTGGTGCCACTGGTTGAAATTGTCAGCAGTGAGTCCACCGACAGTGCCGTCGCCGCGCACCTGGAACAATTGCTCAAATCACTCGGCAAGGCGCCCATACGAGTGAATCGCGATGTGCCGGGATTTGTCGGCAATCGCCTGCAGCATGCGCTGATGCGCGAAGCGCTGTGGCTGATTCACGATGGCGTAACCACAGCCGAAGGCATTGATACCGCCGTGCGTTATGGCTTTGGATTTCGCTTTGTCGCCTGCGGCCCGCTGTTGCAAAAAGAAATGTCGGGCCTGGACACCCACTATGCGGTGGCCAGCGCGCTGTATCCGCATCTCTATAAAAACGATGAGCCGCCGCCGTTCTTAAAAGCGATGAATGAACGGGGCCACGTCGGGATGAAAGCCAAGCACGGATTCTGGCAATGGACCGATGAATCCATCGCCAAGGAAAAAGCGCGTATTGAAAGAGCGCTGCAAGCCGGTTTCGCCATTCTGGAGGCCGACAAGAACTAAGCGGCTTCCATCAGGGCGTTGAGAGTCTGCTGCGGATCGTGCTCATAAATACCCGCTTGCAAGCCGCGCAGGATGCGATACGACTCTCCCGTGGGTGCGGGCGGATCAAGGATCAGGTCGAGCATGGTCGGCGAAGGATAGGACTGCCGGTTTTTGTCCAGTACCAGCATGACGCGCGGCTTCAAGCGCCGCGCGCGGTTTTGCGACACCACCACCGCAACTTCGCCGGTATTGAGTTCCACCAGACTGCCGACCGGGAACACGCCGACGCACTGAATGAACTGTTCAACCAGATCAGACTTGAATCCGATGCCACGATCGCTATACAGATCATGCAAAGCCTGCTGCACGGAAAGGGGTTGCGCATAAGGGCGCGCGCTGATCAGCGCCGAGTAGGTATCGGAGAGTCCGGCCATGCCACCGAACAGTGAAATGCCCTCGCCCGCCAGGCCCTGCGGATAACCGCTGCCGTCATAACGCTCGTGATGCTGGGCGATAGCGTCGAGCAGCGGCGCAGTGGCCTCTTTCGAGCTGCGCACAAGTTCCAGACTGTGCGTTACGTGACTTTGAAACACCTTGAATTCCGCGGGCGACAATTTTTCACGTTTGTCCAACAACGCGCGCGGCAACTTTATTTTGCCCACGTCCTGCATCAGACCCGCCGTGCCGATGACCTGCAACTGATCTTCGGGCAAGCCCAGATGCCGCCCAAACGCGATCAGATAAATCGCGGTGTTGATGCCGTGATCGTAGGTATACGCATCAACGCTTTTCAGGCGCGTCAGCCAAAGCATGCCGTCCGGGTTACGCACCACGGATTCGACCATGCGGCCCACGGCATCGTTAACTTGTTCAAGTTCCAGTACTTTACTTTTGCCGATGTCGTCAAGAATCGATTGCACTGCGCCTTCGACCTTCACGTGCGCTTCCTGCGCCAGCGGCAGTTCGTCTTCAATGGTGGTTTCGTGCTTATCCGGTTAGTGCCCAAGCCTACTACCTGTAGTGGCTCGTGATTTTTTTGCATAAAGTTCGGCATAGGTCGGCGCAGTCACGTCGCCAGCAATGCCAAGCAGGGAGCGGAAAGCGTTGAATGGATAGAAACGGCGGTT
>CAMATZ010000046.1 GCA_945861275.1 Bordetella parapertussis | reverse complement strand
GCACGCGGCACATCTCGGCTTCCGGCAGCGTAAGAAGTTCCCTGCCGTCCAGCCGCACACTGCCCGCGACGATGCGCCCCGGCGGATCAGGCACCAACCTCAGGATGGACAATGCCGTCATGCTTTTGCCGCAGCCCGACTCGCCGACGATGGCCAGTTTTTCTCCGGCCTTAAGCGAAAAGGAAATATCGTCGACCGCCTTGACGATGCCTTGCCGCACGAAGAAGTAGGTCTTGAGTCCCTCCACCTCCAGCACGGTCTTCGCTGCTGCCGGCGCCGCTGACGCATCAGCCGTTTGTGTCTGCACGACGCTAACCATTGCCGGCTCAGTTTGACGTGCGTTGGCGTGGATCGAGAAGGTCGCGCAGAGCATCCCCCAGCAGATTGGTGCCGAAAACCGCGAGCGTGATCGCAACGCCCGGGAAGATGACCAGCCACGGCGCCGTCCGCACATACTCAGCCGCCGACTCTGAAAGCATGCGCCCCCAGGAAGGATGCGGCTCCGGCACGCCCAGCCCCAGGAACGACAGCGCGGCCTCGACCAGAATCGCGCTGCCCAGCCCGGCCGTCGCCAGCACGATCAATGGCGCCAGCGTGTTGGGCAGAATATGGCGCAGGGCGATGCGCATCTCGCTCATCCCCATTGCCCTGGCCGCTTCCACGAACGGCATCTCTCTTAACGAGAGTGTGCTGGCGCGGATGACGCGCGCGATACTCGGCAGCTTGGGAATCGCGATGGCGATGATGGTGTTGGTGATGGACGGCCCCAACGCGGCCGCCATCGCCATCGCGAGTATCAGTGTGGGTAACGCCTGCAGCATGTCGATGATGCGCTGCGTGGTGAGGTCGACCCATCCGCCAAGATAACCGGATGCCAGGCCGATCAACACCCCGAAAAAAACACCGAGTATGGTCGCGCCGAAAGCGACCGCCAGCGACGTGCGCGCGCCGTAGACCACGCGGCTAAACAGATCGCGGCCCATGAAGTCCGCGCCCATCGGGTGCGCCAGCGAAGGCGCGGAAAGGGAGATCGTCGGATTCGTCAACAGCGGATCATGTGACGTGATATACGGCGCAAGCACCGCAACCAGAATGAATACGACCACGATGGCGAGTCCGACGCCACCGAGCGGGTAACGCCGGGCAAGAAATAATGCCATTCCCCAACGCGAATTGACGTTAGCCCCCGCCTTGGCGAGCTCCGCTTCAAAGCTGCCCGCAATGGCCGCAGGGCCGAACGCATCGTTGCCGGCCACAACGCCGGGGGTCGGGTCACTGGCGGGCGGCGTCATTCCGGTCTCCGATCATCTGCATCAGTCCGCATACTTGATGCGTGGATCGATGACAGCGTACAGCATATCGACAATAAAATTGGTGATGACCACTGCGCAGGCGCTGAACAGAACGAGGTTTTGCACGATCGGATAGTCGCGCCAGCGGATCGCCTCGACCAGGTAGCGTCCGAGTCCGGGAATGTTGAACACCGTTTCGATGACCACCAGACCGCCGATGAGTTGTGCCGCCTCGATACCCAGCAGCGTGATGATAGGCAGTACCGCATTTTTCAGCGCGTGATGGTAATTGATAGCCCTTTCGGAAGCCCCTTTCGCGCGCGCCGTTCGGATGTAGTCCTGGCGCAGCACTTCCAGCATGGATGAGCGCGTCAGCCTGACGATGAGCGCAGAGCTGCGAAAACCGACCACCAGCGCAGGGATGCTCAGCAAAGCCAGTTCATGCCACGGCCCGCGCGGCTCGCTCGAATAGATCGGTATGGTTCCGAAAACATGCACCGAAAACATGAGCACCAGCAATCCGCACCAGAACGAGGGTAGCGACAACGCGCTAAGGGTGATTATGCGCAGAGAGTTATCGACCAGCCCATTCTGCTTTACGGCGCTCCACACGCCCAGCGGAATGCCGATAATGATGGTAAAAAACAGGGTAAGCGCTCCGAGCTTGAGCGTGACCGGCAGCCGCGGCAACATTTCCGATATAGCAGGCCGCTCGCTCATATAGGAATAGCCGAAATCCCCTCTCATCAGGCCGCTGATCCAGCCCCAGTACTGCTGTACCAGCGGCTTGTCCAGCCCCAGCTCGGCTTCGATCTTCGCCTTCTGCACCTGGTCGATGTAGCCGGACGACTCGAACAGCATGTCGGCGATATTGCCCGGCACCACCCGCATCAGCGTGAAGATAATTATCGACACACCCAGTACCGTCACGAACAGCAGCGCCGTGCGCCTGACCAGATAAGCCCCCATCCCTTCCTCCTTCAATGTGGCGCAGTATCGTCTGAGTGCTGTAGAGCGGATTTGCACCGCCGCGGCGGGCCTGGATAAGCGCCGCGGTGGCGTTTGCTACCGTGAACGCTAGGACGCAGCCTTCAGGTAGCTTTCCGGGTCACGCGTAAAGCGGTTACGGCACTCCAGCGAGTCGAAGTAATGCCACGTCCCATCGTGAAACTGTCGCGTTCCCATCTTCGGATCCACTTCCTTCGCGCCACCGGGGGTCATCCCCGTTTGCGTCTTGGCAGCCGCCTCATCGACGGGCTGCTGGCACACTGGGCATTTCGCCATATAGGACTCCTCTAAGTTAAGCCGGGACTGCGGCCGCCGGGCGCGCCGTCACTGCAGGCGCAGCGCCCGCCTCCGCAACGACCGGCATGGGGCGGCCCAGTATCACTTCGCCGGGAATGTCGATGAGCGCATGCGCGATACGCGCGCGGTGCTCGAACGAGGTGCCCATGCGCATGGTCCATGCGGACACGCGCCTGAACCAAAGTTGCAAATCGAATTCCATCATGAATCCGATGCCGCCGTGTATGGCCTGCGAATTGCGGATGGCCGCCTCGCATTTTTCATTGCAGAATGCTTTGGCCTGCGACACTTCCACCGAGGCAGGCAGGCCCTGGTCCATCTTCCACAAGGCCTCGAAGGTCAGCAACTCGCCGCCATCCACCCAGATCTGCATGTCGGCACAGGTGTGCTGCACCGACTGAAAAGACCCGATCGGCTGGCCGAACGCGGTGCGAAACTTCGCGTACTCGATTGCCATTTCGATATCCTTGCGCGTCGCGCCGATCATCTGCGCACAGAGCAGCGCCGTGCCCCGGTCGAGCATGCGTTCGATAATCGGCCATCCTTCGCCGACGGCGCCAATGACATTCTTTTTGGGAACCTGCACCGCCTTGAAGGTCACCTCGCTCTGTTTGTCCTTCGCCAGGGTAATCAGTGCCGTCTGGCTGATGCCCTTGGAGCGCGCATCGACTATGAACAGCGTCAGACCTTGCGCACCCTTCGAGCCCGCCGTGGTTCTTGCTGCCACCAGACAGTGATCCGCGCCCGGAAAATTGTCGACGAAAAGCTTCACGCCGTCGAGCACAAAATTATCACCTTGCTCCTTCGCGCTCATCTGCACAGCCTCCGGGATGAAGCGCGGATCGCGTTCGGTAAAAGCCCAGGTCATGACAGACTTGCCGGCTACAACATCCGGCAGATACTTTTCCTGCTGCGCCGCCGAGCCATCGCGCGCGATGGCCAATGAGGCAACCGCGGTGCTGTGCAGCGGAATGGGCGCCAGCGCCCGCCCCGCTTCACGCAGCACCAACCCCAGATAAACCAGCGGCATATCCGATCCGCCGACCTTCTCCGGCAGGCACATGCCCTGCCATCCCAGCTCGGCCACCTTGGTCCACAGTTCCGTGGAGTAACCCAGCGCATCGATCTCCATCTCACGAACCAGCTTGGTAGGGCACTCGCCGGTTAAAAATTCACGAGCACTGTCTACGATCAGATTCTCGTCATCATTCAGTAGCACGTCCATTTACTTTGCCTCCACTTTTCTGGGTCTGCGCGAAGAGGGCAGTTCGAGCCCGCGGCGCGCGACCTGGTCGCGCATCACCTGCACGCTGCCATGATTGATACCGGATTGGAATGAACCCATCACATTATGCGCGAACACACCGTCCTCGATCGCGTGGGGCGAGGTTCTGAGCAAGCTGCAGTACGGCCCCAGCATCTGTGTGATCGCCTCAGTGACGCGCACGCCATGCTCTGGCGCCCACACTTTTTCAGCAGAGCCTTCATAAGTGAATTTTCCGCCCCGTTCCACGATCGACATGCTGCGCAGGGTCATCAGCCTGCACACCTGGGCCTCAATCCACATCTCGGCAATTTTGTCGCGGATGGCAGGGTCTTTTCCGGGTGAAAAACCGTCCATGCTGTTGTTCTTGACCCAATTGACAATGTCTTCATCGCGCCGCACGGATATCAAATAGCGCGAAGCGCCGACGCGGTCCAGGTTCAAACCCATGGAACCAACACGCCAGCCCTTGTTCTCCTCGCCGAGCAGACACGACTTGTGGATGCGCACGTCGTCGAAGAAAGTTTCATTGGTGCGCGAGTTGCCGTAGGTGGTGCCCACTGGCGCTGTCGGATTATTCTGAATGGTCCACAGCGGCCGCACCGTGATGCCAGGGGTGTCCATCGGGAACAGGAAAATCGAGATACCTTCGTGCTTGGGCGCATTGCGGTCGGTGCGGGCCATGAGATAAATGTGGGTCGACATATGCGCGGCGCTGGTGTACATCTTCTGGCCGTTGATCACGTAGTCGTCGCCGTCACCAACCGCGCTGCAGCGCAGATTCGCAAGATCGGCGCCCGCGTGGGGCTCGGTGAAGCCGAGGCAAAAGGAGACCTCTCTTTTGATCAGCCGGGGAATGTAAAACTGCTTCTGCTCCTCGGTGCCGGCCGCCATGATCGCCGGTGCGCCACTGCCACCCAGCGTAATATTGATGCCAGCCCGGGTGAACTCCTCCTCGACGATGTACTGTGTGAGACGGTCGCCGCCCTGTCCGCCGTACGCCTTCGGATAGGTAATACCCAGCCACCCCCGCTCAAATATTTTCTTGTATAGCGCAGCGGCTTGAGGCCCCTGGCCACGCGGCCGTTCCACGCCAGACTCGGGATTCGCCTCATCGGCGAGTTCAGGGGTGACGTTTTGCTTAATGAACTGGCGCACTTCGCGCCGGAGCGCTTCCTGTTCTGCTGTATAAGCGAAATCCATGGTTTTCCTTTCTGCGTTCCAACATTCTCAAATGCACATACATGCGTTCAAGCGATACCCAATTTCTGCTTGTAATCGGCATCCCAATACGCGAGGCGTCCTATTTCCACACGCTTGTCCATGCTCATCGTCGGCACTTCCCGGGGTTTCACCGGCTTATCCACAATAATACCGGCGTTGGCCAGCGCCGCACAGCGAGAATCATCATACCCCAGAATTTCGCGCAGCACCTCGCCATTGTGCTGACCGTAAGCCGGCGCAGGGCCCGTTATCGACAAAGGCATGGCGCTGAATTTCCAGGGGCGGCCGAGCAGCGGCCGGCGCGGTCCCATCCCCCGCTCCTCGGGGAATTCCACCATTTCAACCAGGCCACGCGCCTTCAACTGCGGATCAAAGTGCAGGTCGCGTCCATCCAGCACGGCGCCCGCCGCAACACCCGCCGCCTGCAAACGCTCCATCGCTTCGATCTTGTTCACTGTCGTCGTCCACCGCGTGATGATCGCGTCGATCGCGTCATGATTCGCACGCCGCGCCACCTCGGTCGCAAATCGCTGATCATTCGCGAGTTCTGCTTGTCCGATCACCCCGCACAGTGCGCCCCACTCTTCGTCATCCCGAATGCTGAGCGCACACCAGGCATCCGTTCCAGCACAGCGATAACAGCCTTGCGGCGCATATTGCCGGTGCCGGTTGCCGATGCGCGCGCCCGGCGCGCCGTTCGCCAGCGAATCGAGAACATACTCGCTGACGTTGTAGCAGCCCAATTGATACATGCCAATATCGGCCCACAGTCCGCGTCCAAACCGCCGCCGGTAACGAAGGCCAAGCAGCGCCGCGGCGGCGATGCTCCAGGCCGCCAGAAAATCAACAAACGACTGTCCTGCTTTGGACGGCTCACCGTCGGCGTAACCAGTGACGGCAGCCAGGCCGTGAGTCGCTTCCTGAGTAGTGGCCTGCGCGGGGTAAGCCGAGTACGGGCCGCCACGACCGTATCCGGTATTCGACACCATGATGATCCCCGGATTTATTTTTTGCATGTTGGGGTAGTCCAGACCCCAGCCGCGCATGACGCGCGGCGTGAAGTTCTCAACGATGACATCACTGACCTTGATGAGATCGATCAATACCTCACGCCCTTCCTTGCGTGTCAGGTCGACAACTACCGATTTCTTGCCCCGGTTCACCAGATTGTAGGCGCTCATGCGGTTCCACGGATCCGCCTTGGCTTCATTGTCGGGCAACATTCCGGAAAACGCGCCGCCGCGCGTAAAGTCGGACCGGGTGGGGCCTTCGATCTTGATCACTTCGGCGCCCAGATCACCCAGCAGTCCCGTAGCATACGGCCCTGCGAACACGTAACTGCTGTCGATGACGCGGATTCCCTGCAACGGCTTTTTGGTCATACGTATCATTTACCGAGTCCCATGACTTGCGCTCCGAGGTCGCCGTATTGGTTAGTTAAATTACGCCCTGTGCCGCGAGCGCCGCCATACGGCTGGCATCGAGTCCCAGCATGCCGCCAAACACTTCGCTATTGTGCTGGCCAAGCAGTGGTGCAGGACTGCGGTATACAGCGGGAGCGTCCGGCATGCTCCACAGCCGGAACGGCACTTTGATGCGCCCGATGACCGGATGATCGACTTCCTGGAAGAAATCGCGCGCCTCCAAATGCGGGCACCGCGCCAGGTCTTCGGGTTCCTGCACAACGCCAAACAGCATGTGATATTTTTCCGACGCTGTTCTAAAAAGTTCTTGCATGGTCCTGTCCTTGGTCGCCTCGACCACCAGCCGATCCAGTTCCTCGCCATGCAGCGCCCGGCCCGCTACCGTGGTAAACCGCTCTTCCTTAAGCACCTCCGCGCCAAAGAACTCTGTAATCTCATCCCATGTCGCACCACCACCGGTCTGCCAGATAAAGTAGCCGTCCTTGCAACGCTGCACCTGGCCGTAGCTGCTGCCACTCGGCCGTCGCCGCCCCGCGACCGCGCCCACCCAACCGTACATCGGTTGATGAATGACCAGCGTTGAGGTGACCACGTCCTGTAGCGAAACATCGACGTGCTGCCCTTCTCCCAACATGTCCCTGACGTGCAGGGCCGCCAGCACGCCCACCGCACCACTGAGCCCGCCTTCGTACTGCGACTGCATACCGCCATGTTTTATCGGCTCGCGTTGCGCCATGCCGCTGATACTCATGATGCCGCTCAAAGCATAAGTGACAATCTCCTCACTCTGGTACGCGCGATACGGTCCGCTCTGGCCGAACGGCGTGATGGAAATCATGATGAGCCGCGGGTTTTCCTGCGCCAGTGCCGCGTAGTCCAGACCGAGTGCGGCCAGATAACCCGGCTCGAAGCTCTCCACCACAATGTCTGCGGTACGGACCAATTGGCGTAGCAACTCCCGGCCATCCGGAGCATCCAGATTGAGCGTGACACCCCGCTTGTTGAGATTCGCGAGCAGGAAGACCAGACTTTTTTCCGGATGCGGATCGTTACCAAAGTGCGGCGCCATCGAACGCGCAACGTCTCCAGCGGGAGGCTCCACCTTGATCACGTCTGCGCCAAAATCCGCGAGTATCTTGGCGCAAATCGGGCCAGCAAGCCCTTGACTCAGGTCTAGCACCTTCAGATCATCAAGCGTAGCAGGCTGCATGATTCTTCGTACGGCAATCGTATTCTATCGGTATTGTATTCAGGGACTTGGCCACATCCTAAAAATTCTGGCGCCGTCCCCGTGAAGCGCAGCGAACCCCGTAATGCGGTCCATCGCCGTCAATTATCGTTCGGTTGCATTGAACGATAGCATAGCTGCCGACAAAAAGGGTGAAGCCGATGGCCTGCCGTGATGTGAACTTCCGCGCGCTCGCTTGCGTTCGAAAAGCGTCTGGTATTACACTAACAGCAAGCGGCAAACGCCGTATCTCAAGGAGACATTCATGGCTCAAGGATATCCGAAGATCGTCTTTACCGAAGAGGTGATGCGCGAAGGCATGCAGATTGAAAGCGCCTCGATTTCCAGCGAGGACAAGATCGAGTTGCTCAACGCCCTTTCTGAAACCGGGCTGCAGAACATCGTGGCGGGCTCCTTTGTGAGCCCGAAGTACACGCCGCAGATGAAAAACATCGAAAACGTTCTGATGAATTTCAAACCCAAGGCTGGCGTCAGCTACCTGGCGATGATACCGAACGAGCGCGGCATGGAGCGCGCGAAAGAGTTTTCGCCACCGCTCACGCTGTCGCGCGGCAAAGGCCTGCCGCGCACCAGTTGCCATCAATGCGATGTGTTCACGCGCCGCAACTACAACCGTTCGCAGATGAAGGAAATGGCGTCCTGGCCGAAAACCATCGCAGCGGCGCAGGAAAAGGGCGCGACTGAGGCTGGCATCGGAACCAATGCCACCTTCGGTTCCAACTTCCTCGGCGATTTTTCCGTCGATTTGACCATGAAGTTTCTCACGAAACAGCATGAATTATGGGATGCGGCAGGCATCAAGGTCACCCAGGTATCGGTCGGCGATCCGATGGGCTGGGTACACCCGATCAAGGTCGAGGAGATCTTCAGCCGGGTGAAGCGGATGTGGCCGGATGTTATTGACTTTCGTGCCCACCTGCACAACGCCCGCGGTATGGCAATCACCGCAACCTACGCCGCGATCAAGACACTGGATGAACGCGATACGCTGCACTTGGAGGGCACACTTGGCGGCGTCGGCGGTTGCCCGTATTGCGGCTGCGGCCAAGCCACCGGCATGATGCCCACGGAAGACTTCATGCACATGCTCGAAGGCATGGGCATTGAAACCGGCGTCAATCTGGATAAGCTCATCGAATGCGTGTGGTTGCTGGAGCGCATTCTGGGACGTCAGGTATGGGGACATGTTTCAAGAGCGGGTCCGCGGCCAATGCAAAAAGAGCGCCTGTTCTCTGCCAACGCGCCATTTGTCGAAACCCTGGAACAAGCCAAACACTTCATGTATGGGCCGAAACTCTACGAGGGTGGAATCTCGCCCTGGGCCGAACCCATTACCAGCCCGTACCTCGAGCGCATGGAGAAGGGCCAACCCGTCTATGAATTGAATGGCAATTGGCCGTGGCAGGAAGCGTTCTTTCCCAAGGTGGAAGATCTGCGTGCGGCGGGTGTGGTGACGAAAAAAGAAGTAGCGGCAGCATGAGTCAGTCACCCGCTACCAGCGAAAGCGCCCTGACCCCGGCTGTAAAGGCGGTCATCGGCGCTACCGCTGCAAAGATCGAGGCCAGCCTGCCGTGGGGCATCGAACGCGAGGGATTGCGCATATTCACGCAGGCCATCATGGACCCTGACCCCCGTTACTGGGACGATGACTTCGCCAAGACCACGAAGTTCGGTGCCATCATCACGCCGCCGATTTATTGCACTTATCTCGGCCGGCGTACGCGGCCCGGATCGGAAGATCCGATCACCCGCGCGTTCGCCGAAAATCCCAATTCCGATGGCATCGGTGGTGTTCGTGACGCCGAGGACGGTCCTGCGGCGCTGCCAAAGGTTCCCACGCATCTCAAGCGCATCCTCAATGCCGGCAACGAGATTGAAGTGCGCCAGTATCCCAAGCTCGGTGATCGCGTGTTCTCGCAAGCGAAGTATGCCGATATCAAGGAGCGCGTAGGCAAAGATGGATCGCGCATGCTGATCGTGACCACGGAAAACGTTTATACCAATCAGAATGACGAGGTGCTCTGTATATTGCGCGCATCTTCGATCAGGCGCTGAGGACCGACAATGACCACCGTGCAGGAACTTAGGGACAAGAAACAGACTTATTTCGACGATGTTGCGGTCGGCCATCAGTTTGCGCCGCTTGTCATCGGTCCAATGACGCCCACGCATCTGTTCCGCTGGAGCGCTGCAATCGAGAACTGGCATCGCATACACTACGATCAAAGCTTTGCCATCTATCACGAAGGCCTGCCTAACATACTGGCGCAGGGTTCCTGGAAGCAAAGCATATTGCCGCGCTACCTGAAGGACATTTGCCTGCCCGACGGCTGGCCATGGAAGGTGACGTTTCAGCACCGTGCCATGATCGTGCCCGGCGACACCTTGACGGTGTGGGCGGCGGTCACCAAGAAGTACGAAGAAGAGGGCCTCGGCTTCATCGATCTCGATGTCGGTATTCGCCTTCAGTCCGACACCGAGACCTGCCCCGGAAAAGCGACTATCGTACTGCCGATTCGGAACGGCAAGGCAATACCTTATCCTTTCGTTCCCCCGAAAAAACTCGTTAGCCAGTAACGCCAGATTAAGAGGAAACAGCATGGGACGTTGGATTGCAATTGGGAAAGCGCCAGGCTGGGACGATTTAAAGCGATTCAGCGTGGAGATGAAGGACACGAGCCAGTGGCGGATTGATCAGAAGTCCACCGTCACCAGCGTGTATGCACTCGGTGATGGCCGCATGGTGGCGGAATACCATGGTCCTGCTTCAACCGAGTTCGAAGACTGGCTGAAGAAAAAAGGCTGGAGCGTGGAAAGCCTGACGCCGATCCGGCATATCGCCAAGGCTGGAGAAATCTGGAAAGTCGCTTAGGTCGCGCATCACCTGCGTAGCCCTGCTGTCCAGCCGCGCGATGGCATGCAGCCGTCGCGTGCTTGTGCGTTACGGCGGCAGATATTTGCGTGGCTAAATTTCGGCGAATTGCCTCGGCTGCCACCTCGAGTCCCTTGTTGACTGAATTAATCATCGCAGCCGGCCACTGGCCTGCCTGCGCAGCGCGGTTGCTCCTGGCGGGCTGCCGCCAACCAGAATATTAAGAGGCAATCTACTATGCAACAGCCGTGGCTACCGAAGAAATGGGACAAGGAAGCGGACATCGTCGTCGTCGGTTTCGGCGCGGCTGGCGCTGCGGCTGCTATCACCGCACAAGGTCTCGGCGCCAAGGTGCTGCTGCTGGAAAAGGCGCCGGAAGGCGAAGAAGGCGGCAATACCCGGATCGCCGGCCAGGGTTATCTGCAAATCTACGATGCCGATAAGGCCGTCACCTATCTCAATGCCTTATGCGGACCGTTTCCGGTGCCGCAAACCATGATGCGCACCTGGGCAGAGGAAGTGCGCGGGAACAACGACTGGGCCGTTAGTATCGGCGGCGATCCGCAGGAGCATCAGCATCAGCCGGAAGGTATCGAGTTTCCGGAGCTGCCCGGCGCGGATTGCGCCCACAAGTTTCACAACGGCGACATCCTCGGCTACTCGAATACCTGGAAATTCTACGAATCGGCGGTGAAGAGCCGGCCGATTGAAATTCTCTACGAATCACCCGGCCGCGAGTTGATTCAGGATGGTATCACCAAGGAAATTATCGGCATAAAAGCCGAACAGCACGGCAAGGCAATCTACGTGAAAGCGCGCAAAGCGGTGGTGCTGACCTGCGGCGGCTTCGAGAACAATCAGGAAATGATCCGCAACTATCTGCCCGGCCTGCCCTACTGCTACACATCAGGGACACCTCATAACGAGGGAGACGGCATCAAGATGGCGCTGACGGTCGGCGCCGACCTGTGGCATATGAACAACTATGCCGGCCCTTCGATGGCGCTGAAAGTGCCGGAGTACAAAACGACCTTCTCCATGACCGCGCTGCACTTCAGCCACGAGCAAGCCGGCGGCATGATCGTTGTCGGCCCGGATGCGGGCCGCTTCACCGACGAAAAATTCAAAACCCGTCACGGCAAGATTAAAAGAAACGGGCTGTGGGGCCCTATGCCTGTGCCATGTCCGATGCACATGGTGTTCGATCAAGCGCTGTTCGATTGCGGCCCGCTGTATGACAAGAAGCCGGTGAGCGGCTGGGGGCGCATCATGGAGCGCTATGATTGGAGCGCGGACAACAGCGCCGAACTGAAACGCGGCTGGATCAAGCGCGGTGAAACCCTGTCCGAACTGGCGAAAGCCATCGGATTAAATCCAGGCGCGCTGGAAGAAACCATCCAGCGCTGGAATCGCAATTGCGCGAGCGCCAGCGACCCCGAGTTCGGCCGCAAAAAAATGCTGGTGCCATTCGGCAAGGCGCCGTTCTATGCAATTGAACTTTCGCCGTCAATGCTCAACACGCAAGGCGGACCTCGCCGCAATGAACGTGGACAGATCGTGCGGCCTGACGATACGCCGATACCGCGGCTGTATAGCGCCGGCGAGATGGGATCGATCTACAGCTACCTCTATCAGGGTACCGGCAACATCGGCGAAGCGTTTGCGTTTGGCCGCATCAGCGCGCGCAATGCCGTCGCCGAATCGCCCTGGGACAGCCAGTAGCCCCCGGTCATTCAAAGGCGTGCTGGTGGTGTAGCGCCCTGCCGCGAACCATCACATTTCCCACTATCGAGGACTGCATCCATGTCTACTGCTTCTCTGCACTTGCTCAGCGTCGAAGACGGTATCGCTGTCGTGACACTCAATCGCCCCGCAGCGCTCAACTCAATCAATCGCGCCTTGCGCCTGGAGTTGCTGGAGCTGTTCCCCGCACTCGACCTGCGCAAAGACGTGAAGGTGATCATCATCACCGGCGCCGGTGACAAGGCCTTCTGCACCGGCGCGGATCTGAAAGAGCGCTCTACCCGAACCACCGAGGAAATGGTCTACGACCGGCACTATCTCACCTCAAAATCGACCAGCACCCTGTCGAGTGTCAGCAAGCCGGTGATCGCTGCCATCAAAGGCTACTGCATGGCAGGCGGCTTCGAGATGGTGCTGCAGTGTGATATTTCCATCGCCGCCGACAATGCAATCTTCGGCCTGCCCGAAGTAACACACGGCTTCTTCCCCGGCGGCGGCGCGTGCCAGCGGCTGCCGCGCCTGGTCGGCTATCAGATGGCAAAGGAACTCGTCCTGACCGGCCGGCGCTGGGACGCCAAGGAAGCAAAAGACCTCGGCCTTATCAACAGGATTGTGCCGGTGGACAAGGTGATGGACGAAGCCATGGCCATGGCAAAAAAAATCGCATCTTATCCGTCGATCGGTGTGATTCAGGCCAAACGCGCCTTGAATCAATCCATGGAAGTTGGGATGACTGCGGGACTGCGTTTCGATGTCGAAGCCTGGGTCGGCTGCATGCACTCGGACGAGTGGAAGGAAAGGCTCGGCGGGTTCGTGCGCAAAGAGCGCAAGTCGTAAGCGCGCCCGCGGGCGAGCTAAATTATTCTCACATAGTGGCTAAACCATAAGCGATTGACGAGCGCAAAAATCGTGTGGCATGATGTATTTTTCTCCGGCGCCCGAGGTCTCGGCCGCCACCTTAACCAGGCAGCAATCAACCATCAAGAGGGCATCCATGGGAACTACTGAAACCCTGGCGCGCTGGATCGTCGCCACAAAGTATGATGACATTCCGGCTGCGGCATTCGCGCAAGCCAAGAAATCGATACTGGATTATATCGGCACCGCAACGTATGGCACGTCGACCCCGCTCGGAAAAATCATCCTCGAATTCACCCGCGAACAAGGTGGCAATCCGCAGGCGCGCGTGATCGCGACCAATATCCGCACCGCGAGCACAGCTGCTGCGTTCGCCAATGGTGCGACGGGCCACGCCGAAGACTTCGATGACCTCGGTGGTGTGGGTGGCCATCCCGCGACAGTGCTCACACCGACAGTGCTTGCGCTGGCGGACGAACTGCACCTGTCGGGCCGCGATGTGCTTACGGCATGGGTTATTGGCTATGAAATCGGCACCCGCTTGAGTTCCAATATACACACCGACCGCGACTGGCACCCCACCGCCATCTACGGGACGATGGCCGCTGCGGCCGCAGCCAGCAAACTGCTGGGACTGGACGTGGAAAAAACCCGCATGGCGTTGGGCATCGCAGGCTCCGAGGCCGGCGGTTTGCGGCGCAATTTCGGCACCATGACCAAGCCGTTTCATCCGGGGCAAGTGGCGCGCAACGGCGTCATCGCCGCCAAGCTGGCGGCCAAGGGATTCACCGCAGACCCGGACATCATCGAGGGCCGGCAAGGCTACGCCGACAATTTCGGCGGCGCCAAGTGCAATATTCCCGCCATCACCAAGTTTCTCGGCAAGCTCTACTACCTCGAGGACGAAGGCACGCGCATCAAGCCCTGGCCCTGCTGCGGCGGCAATCACCAGACCCTGACCGGCTTGCTGGCGCTGTTAAAGGAGAAAAAGCTCAAGGCCGCCGAGATCGAACTGGTCGAACATATCGGCCCCAACATTCCATGCACGGGCGCATTGTTGCGCTCAACGGTAACCCAGGGCCTGGAAGGCAAGTTTACCCTCGCCTACAACATTTCCGCGGCCATCATCGACGGCAAGGTTGATTACCAGACGTTCACCGACAAGCGGTCAGCGAAAGGCGACCTGCAGGCGTTCATGGAGCGGGTCAAAGTCCGTCGCAGCGACGACGTGGCATTGCGCCGTCCTCACATTGCCGACGGCAATCCGGAAGCCCGGCTACGCGTCACCATGCGCAATGGCGTGGTGCACGATTTGCTGCTCGGGACTGCCCATCATCTTACGGGTGAAGCGGTACTCGACAAGTTTCGCCTCAATGCAGAGGCTACTCTCGGCCGTGAGCGCGTCGCACTAACGATCGCACTGGTGCAGCGCCTGGAAAAGTTGAAAGACATATCCGAGTTGATGGATGCGGTGACCACCGAAGCAAAACGCGCCAAGGCCAGCGTACAAGATCGAGCCCTCGTCAGCGCATAACAGGCCGGCGTGTCTGGACCACCCGCAGCCATCCACAGGCTGCGGGTGCAGGCGTGGCGCGCGTCGCCACGTAACGTTTGTCGCACCTCAGGTGCGACTCAGCCGATGTGCTTGCGTAGAAACTCCAGCGTGCGGGTGCGCGCGAGCTTGGCGCTTTCCGCGTGGTACGAACCGCGATGATCGCAGTTAAAGCCGTGGCCGGCCGGATAGAAATAATGGATCTGGTTCGCATGCGCAGCCGCGACTTCTTTGGCCTTTTCGAGCGGGATCGAGTGATCGGTTTCGCCCCAGTGGAACATCACCGGACATTGCGGCTTCTCGCCGATCAATCCCGGGATGCCGCCGCCGTAGTAGGGCACAGCGCAAGCCAGTCCAGGGACGCTGGCGGCCGACTTCCAGGCACAGGTGCCGCCCCAGCAATAACCGACGATACCGGTCTTACCCGCCGCTTTAACTTCATTGAGTGCGGCGGTGACATCCTTGATCGCGTCATCGAGTTTCATGTTTTGCATCAGCGGACGCGCGAAATCGATATCAGCCGGCGTGTAACCGATATCGAGCCCGCGATGCACGCGATCGAACGACGCGGGTGCAATCGCCAGATAACCGTCGGCTGCGTAACTGTCAGTTACCGCCTTGATGTGTGCGTTAACGCCAAAAATTTCCATGACGACGATCAAAGCGCCGCGCGGTTTCCCCGCGGGGTCGGCGCGATACGCAGAAAACTTATGACCATCGGCGGCTGTGAGTTCGATTAACTTGCCCATCTTTCAGTCTCCTAATAGGTTAGTCGCTTGAAGGCGTGCGCATAAACGCGCGCCGGTATACTAGCGCTTTACGAGTGCCCTGTCCTGTCGCGTGCTCATTAACGTTGCTGGTCGTCATTACTGCGGCCGTTCCGCCTCGGTGAGCAAGGCACGCACCAGCTCCAACCCTTCGCGCGCCACCACATCCGCAGGACGATTCCATTGTGCCGGATTCGGCGCCTCGTAACTCATGTAGCCTTGATAACCCATCGCCATCAGGGTTTTGAAAATCTCTACGAAGGGTGCAACACCTTTGCCCGGCGGCAGCCGATCCACGGGCATACGCGTTACCGACGACGCTCCCGGCGGCGCGTCGCTGAATTGAAAGGTGATGATTTGCGCCACCGGCACATCCTTGAAGCTGGTGCCGTTGCCGCCGCTGCAATGCAAGTGGTAAGTGTCGAGCAGCAGTCCGCAGTTTTTCATGTTCACCGCGTTGATCAGTTCCATGCCTGCCGCCAGCGTATTGATCAGCGGGTGACGCGAATTGAATTCCAGCGCAAGCTTCAATCCGTATCCGGCGGTCATCTCTGCGCAGGTCTTGAGATTTTGTTGTGCCAGTGCAATGCCGCCAGGCGCGTTCTGACCCGGCGACACCATGATCACATCGCAGTTGAGCGCAACCGCCTTTTCACACACGTAGCGCAACGATTCAAGCAACCGCTTCAAGTTGTCGCCGGTCTCGAACAGCACGCCGCCTTCGGTGCCGATCACCGCCACTTTGATGTTGGCATCGCGCACCAGCTTCACCATTGCGTCCTCGCTCATGCCCGCTTTGCGCCCGCGCATGAAATCGACGTGACGCAACTCAACACCGTTGTAACCGGTCTCGCGCGCGACGCGCAAAACATCCGCCAGCGGCGTGGTGTCGAGTGTCCAAGTGTGGATGGCGATGTGATTGTGCAGAATGTTCAAGCGCGCTCCTTTATTAGGACCCATCAGTGGATTTTGTGAATAGATTTTAGGCCAACTTGGGATCAACCGCAGTGTTTTAGTTGGTAAAGGCGTCGGTAAATTATAGAATTCCAGTTGGAAAACCGGGAAAGACAGGCGCACGCGGCCTCCCCAACCCCGTTAGGCGTGGATCGGAGTAGGCATGTCTCGTTCACTATCAATATTCAACACGCCCTTTCGTGACCTTCGCGCCGTTTGCGCACGAGGCTTTCAGAAGATACACATGTCGCCGTTAGTTACAGTCCAATGGCAAGCCAAGACGTTTCGCCTTCTGGCGTTGTTCTGCCTGATGGCGACTGCAGCACTGGCCAGGGCGGATCCATACTTTGCTTCAAGCGTCGTGTTTGAACGCGCTGATTTCGTCGAGAACGCCGAGCGCCTGCCTCCCGGTGACGATGCGCCCTGGAAGTCCGTAGCGCTGCCCCACGAATGGCGGCATGGCGGACCGCAGGCGAACAGCACAGGCTGGTATCGCATGAAATTCCCGCTGAACAGCCTCCCCGCCGGCGTACACGGCATCTTCATTCCGCACCGGCGATCGATGAATAACGAGTTCTACATTAACGGCGCGCTGTTCGGGGTTAGCGCCAGCGCTATTGCCTACAACGACCTCGGCATTCCCATAAATTTGATGATGTCTGCGGCTCTGCTCAAGCCCGGCGAAAACGTACTCCATGCCCGCGTCGAGGGATTGTCGACCCAGATTCATGGCTTGCCGAGGGTCACCTTCGGCGGTGCCACGGAAATAATGGCGCGCTATATACGGAACGCCGAGATAAGCATTAATGCGACCCGGGCATTCACTGTCATCGCACTGGTGGTTGGCCTTATTTCCCTTGTTATCTGGCTGGCCCGGCCCGGAGACCGGGCCATGCTCTGGTACGCCATTGCCGGCCTGTCGTGGGCGCTGGCTCGCATGGCAGAAACAAGCTTGCAGTGGTCCGGCGCTGATGGTCCGCGCTTCGCGCTGAATTTTTTTGTCTCTTATGGCATGGCAACCACAGTAGTGATACTTTGCCTGCGATCCATGGAAATGCGATGGCCGCGCTTCGAGGTGTTTCTGTGGGTGTTGCTGCTGACGGGTATCGCTTCGGCCTTCGAGGGCTACTTGCTGACCAACGCCGCAGTTGTGATGGCGTGGGATCTGGTGTACACAGTGGTTCCGCTCGCTGGCCTTGCAAGCTTCGCCGGCAAAATGCGTCCCAGGCTGCGCTGGTCCGATGTGTTGCAAATCGCGTCGCTGCTGTTGATTGCCTCCCTCAACTTCCATGAAGCTGCGCGTTACTTCGGCTGGATCGACGTGGATAGCATTTATATTCGCCTTTACCACGTTCCCGTCATGCTGTTTGCGACGGGCGCAGCCATTTTCGAGCGCCACGTTAGCGCGATGAGGAGTCAGAAGGCGATGAATGCCGAACTCGAAGACCGCGTACGGCAAAAGGCGGCCGAGATCGAAGCCTATCATGTTCAGATCGAGCAGGCAGCAAGAGAACAAGCGCTCGCGCGTGAACGCCAGCGTATTCTGGAAGACATGCACGATGGCCTTGGCGCAAGCCTGATTAGCCTGTTGCATCATGTGCGATCGCCTCACGCCGATGCGAGAAGTCTTGAACAGCATGTGCAGGATGCATTACAGGAAATGCGTGTAGCGGTCGATGCACTTCAGCCGCGGGACGGAGATCTGGGTGCCGTGCTCGGCAGTCTGCGCTACCGGTTGGAGAAGACGATTGAATCCACGGGCATCGATTTTATTTGGGAAGTTGACGAGCTTCCGAAAATCGATGCGCTCGAGCCCTGGGCGGTACTGTCAATTCAGCGCATCGCACTCGAAGCGATCAGTAACGCCGTACGGCACTCCGGCGCGATACAACTGCGCTTTGTTGCACGCGGGAGCGCACAGGGCGTAGAAATTCTGATTGAGGACAATGGAAAGGGTTTCGAGGCTGCAAAACACTTATTGGGCCACGGACTCAGAATCATGCGCGCTCGCGCCGAGAGGCTTGGGGGACGCCTGGAGATTAATTCGCACCCGGGCCGCGGCACCTGTGTGCGGCTGGTACTCCGGCTTTCGCTCCCGCGAGCCGACACTATCGCGAATCCGGAGCGTGACGGGACGCTTCGCGCGGAGCCGAGTCCCGCGTAGTCATTCCAGTCTGCAGTGCGATCAGGATTTCGAAGCGCCCGGGAGAAATCCCATTTGTGAGGCGCGCGTAACTGCTGCGGCCCCGCTATGCACCGCCAGTTTGCGGTAGCTGTTTTTGATGTGAGTTGTCACCGTATTAACTGATATCTTCAGTTTTTCAGCGATTTCGGCATAGGTGTAGCCGCGTGAAACCAGCCGCAACACATCAGCCTCGCGCGGCGTCAGGGAGGCGGAGAGTTCCCCATTTTCTGCAGTGGAGGTCGTAAACCGCTGACCCGCCAGCCTCATGCGATCCAGCACCAGGCGCGCAACGCCCGGACTCACCGGAGAACCTCCCGCGTGCAGTTGCAGGATGTGCTGTATCAATTCGTCGCTGCTGCAGTCCTTGAGCACATAACCCGTCGCGCCGGCTTCTATACTCGCCAGAACATTGCGCTCGTCCCCGAATACCGTGACCACCATGACATCACATTCGGGAAGCAATCGCGCGGCCACCCGAATCACTTCGATGCCGTGAATGTCCGGAAGGCCCAGATCGACCAGCAGCACGTCTGGCTTTGCCGCCGCAAGGCGCTCGATCGCCTCGCGGCCGGTGCGGGCGCCGTATGCGAGCGTGATGCGATGGTCGTACGACACGGCATCGCTGAATCGCTTCAGCGTGATCGGGTCGTCTTCCACAATCATCACGCGTAAGGCGGCATCGGGAAGCATATGCATATTTCTGGTATTCGCGGGTAGCCTGCTCGATACGGATAAGCGCGCAGAGTTGACCGCCAGCATACGGCGAAGTGTCAGGCCGTTCAACCCGTTTGTCGCGTCACGCCTCCCATAGGTATGGGATTGGCACGCAACGCGGCGAATCCTATTATTGCCGCCATTCTCCAACGGATAAACAAAACGCAAGGAAGGGTCATGAAATACGCTCTCGCGCTCCTGGCATGTCTTATCCTCGCGGCCTGCGGCGGTGGCGGTGCTGGCAGTCCCCCGCCCGCCGGGTTCAAAGGCGCCGTATTGACGGGCACTGCCGCAACCGGCATGCCCATTGCCAGTGCGACAGTCAACGTGCTTTGCGGATCCGGCGAGAATAAGACCACCACGACTGCAAGCGACGGTACGTATTCCGTCAACATCTCGGCCTGCTCCGGGCCGTTTGTGGTCACAGTGTCGGGCGCCATGAGCGACACGCAAGACACGCTGGTCTCGCTAAGTCCCAGTAATCGCACACCAGAACTTTGCGGTGCGGTTTGCTCACTTGAGCTTTTCGTAATTCGGGCCAACGTCACGCCGCTTACGCATGCGATTGCTGCGCTGGTGGCCAGTAGCGGCGACCCTTTTGATCTGGTGAGGAACTTTGCTGGCGAGAAGTCCGGCATAACCACGAGCGCTGTTGCCGAGATTACAACGGCGTTGGATTCCGCCCTTGCCAACATCATCACCACAGCAGGCGCCGGCACTCCGCTGGGAACGAATTCGGGCCTGGACAACCTGTTCAACGCCAACGGCACGGGCTGGGACCGGGTGCTGGACAACGTCAAGGTCGAGGTCTCGCCGGCGGGCATCACCCTGACCAACATCGCGGCGGCCAAAGTCGATGACATGGCGCCCATCGCCAATGGCAGCGCTGCCCCCGGGCTGCCGGCAAATGCGCAAATCACGCTGAACAAGAGCAACTTTAAGACCGCGCTCGCAACCCCGCTGCCGGGCAGCGCGGACGATAACGGCGTTATCGACGCCGCACGCAATGCGTTCAACGCCTGTTTCGCGGTGTTGGCGGCGCAGCGCGGCACGTTCGGCAGTCCAGGCCTGGCTTGCGCCAATCTCGCCGCGAGTGACTATCTGAACGATGGCAAGAACGGCGCGGCGGAATTCGACAAATTCCTGACCGATTCCAAAATGGACGGCGCGAAGTTTAACAAGCCCGAAGTGCTGCGCTTTTTTACCACGCAGCGCGTGCTGGTCAAGCTGAGCGCAGTACGCTCTGATGGCGTGGTGATGGCGCTGCGCAGCGTCGCGGAGAATTCGGCCGCGACCGGCAATACCTGGAAATTGCGCGGCAATCAGCGTCCCTACCTGATGTTCGTCAATGGCATTGCCGAGCGCAACCTTCAGTTGCCGCGAACCGGTGCAGCACCAAGCGCCTACACCACCGGCCTGAATCTGTATTTCGATCTCACCGCCGGCGGCGCAAACGATGCGGTACCGGGAACGGCGACCGGGGTAAGTTACGTACTGGTCAAAGGCCCCGGGCTGGCAGCCGGCGGCCAGATCCTGCGCCCGGGGCCGGGCGGTTGCGACGAATCCTTCGTGCTTGCGGCGAGCCTGCCGCCAACGCCGTTGCCCAGCACCCAAACCTGTAGCAGCTATCTCAAGATCGCGAGCAAGGCAGTCGACGGCAGTGCGGCCGACCCGAACGCAGGTTCGTTTGGCAGCGCGCCTGATTTTACGGCGGTACCGGTAGCCGACGCCACGATAGTCGCCACCCTGCAGCCAATGTCCGCCTACACCTTCGAAGTACATCGGACCAACGGCACGGTCCTGACCTTCGTCGAGCGGTTGCGCGGACGTCCGGCGACGCTGCAGGAAATAAACACGGTGCGCTGGAATATGCTCGCCGATGCAACGCAGGCTGCGCTGGTGCCGGGCAACGCCCAATCATTCAGCGGCGGAAACTTGACCATTTCGTGGGTTGCGCAGTCCAACACCCCGCCGGTAACCTCTGCTTTGGCCCAGATCAGAACGAATTCGGCGAGTACCCCGGTGCAGGAGCGGCAGAGCGTCGCCTTTAGCGCCAACACCGCCACACTGACCAATGGCGGAGCAGGTTTTCCGCCCGTCACCAATGCAGCCGGCGGATATCAGTTCGTGCAGCTTGTGTCCCGAACCCGTAGCGATATGCAACTATTTTCGCGGTGGAGGTATTAGCAGTTCCCGGATCTGGTTATCGCGCAGCACTGATACCCGCCGCCTTGATAAGTTTCGTCCATTGCGCAAGATCATCACGAATGATCTTTGCGAATTCTTCGCGCGAACTGGTGGTGACCTCGGCCGCGTGCAGCAGCATGCGCTCCTTCATGTCCTGAGTGCTCATCACTGCAGCAATGTCGCGCTGCAGCCGGTCGAGTATCGCAGGCGGCGTCCCTTTGGGCGCGAGCACGCCGTTCCAGGTCAACGCCAACATGTCGGGGAGACCCACTTCGCTCGCCGCGGGCACGTCGGGCGCGGTGACGGAGCGCTTGCGGTCGGTCACCATTAACCCGCGCAACTTGCCGCTTTTGGCATAAGCCACGGCCGAGGGCAGCGTGGCGAACATGGCTTCGACATGCCCGCCGATCAGGTCGATAATTGCTGGGCCGCCGCCCTTGTACGCCACGTAGCCGAACGACACGCCGGTGCGCGACTTGAACAACTCGCCGATCAGATGCGATGTCCCGGCGCCGGTGGTGGCAAAGTTGAGTTTGCCCGGCCGCGTACGCATGAACGCAATCAGTTCTTTCACCGATTTCACCGGCAGCGAGGGATGCACCACCAGAATGCTCGGGAACGTGATCACCGTGCTGACCGGAGCAAAGTCCTCCACCGGGTCGTAGGGCATCTTTTCGTAGGGGCTGAGCACCAGTTCGTTGCTGCTGCCATGCAGCAGCGTGTAGCCATCGGCTGCGGATTTTGCGACCACACTCGCACCGATGGTGCCGGTTGCGCCGGGCCGATTGTCCACCACCACGGGCCGGCCCAGCGTTTCGCTGAGCTTCAACGCGAGCGGGCGCGCGACTCCGTCGGCGGCGCCGCCCGGCGGCCACCCCACCACCAGCCGCACCGTTTTGGCAGGGTAGCTCTGGCCGAGCGCGCAGACTGTCGTGCATAGCAACGCACCGGCGGCAAGGAAGCGCAGGACAGATTGCGATTTCATTTCACTTTCATCTCGGCAAACACCTCCATCGCGATGTTGTGGGCATCGAGGGACGCGGGAATGCCGCAGTAAATGGCGACCTGCAGCAGCACTTCGCGGATCTCGTCTTTGCTGCAACCATTGGTGATCGCACCGCGCAGATGTATGCGCAATTCGTGCGGACGGTTGGCCGCGCACATCATCGCCAGTACCAGCAGGCTGCGCATCCTGCGCGGCAGCGCGTCGCGGCCCCAGATCTCACCGTACGCGTACTGGTTGATGAGCTTCTGCAAAGGGGCGCCGAATTCACCGGCGGACGTCATACGCCGCTCGACTGTATCCGCGCCGAAAATCTCTTTGCGGATGGTCATCCCGGTTTGATGCATTTCCTGATCATTCATACTCGTTTTCTCCTCGTTACACAGTTTTTAGAACCCGCCGGATCGCCGCGATGATAGCGGCACGATCCGGCAACGCCGCTTTTTCCAGAGTCGGGCTATAGGGCACAGGCACGGACGCCGCGCACACGCGCTGCACCGCTGCTTTGAGAGCGCGGAACGTCGCCGGGTCCTCGACCACCACTGCGGCAATTTCGGATGCCGCCGAGCAGGTGGGAGGCGCCTCGTCGACAATCACCAGGCGGCCTGTTTTACGCACCGAGGCGCGGATGGTCTCGACATCCAGCGGCACCAGCGTGCGCGGGTCGATGACCTCAACCGAAATCCCCTGAGTGGCCAGCTCCTCGGCCACCGCCAGCGCTTCCTGCACATAGTAGGCAAGAGCGACGACCGTGACGTCGGTTCCGCTGCGCTTCACTTGCGCAACACCCAGCGGCACCAGGTGATCACCGTCGGGCACCGGGCCGGTGACCGTGTTCAGACGGCTGCATTCGAATGAGACCACCGGATTATTGTCGCGGATCGCGCTCTTGAGCAGGCCTTTGGCGTCGGCCGGAGTGGCCGGCAAAATGATTTTCAGCCCGGCCACGTGCATCCACATGGAATAAGGGCTCTGCGAGTGCTGGGCTGCCAGATTCATGCCGCCGCCAGTCGAACAACGGTAGGTCACCGGGAAGTCCGCTTGCCCTCCGAACATATAGCGTATTTTGCTGGCCTGGTTGACGATTTGATCCATCGCGACGAAGGAAAACGTGACCATGCGCCAGTTGACAATCGGCCGATATCCGCTTGCGGCTGCGCCCAGCCCCATGCCTGTCAGCACCGACTCGGAAATTGGCGTAAAGCGCACGCGCGCCGGCCCGAATTCCTTAAGCGGATTGCCGGTGAAGTCGGTGCCAAGCGTGATCACCCGTTCGTCGCGCCGCATCTCCTCCGCGACTGCTTCATCGAGCGCCTGAGCAAAACTGATCTCCCGCATGGCCAATTCCTTTTTTTGTGAAGTAAGCGCGGCGTTATCAAACCGGCGCCGCGTACATGTCAACCAGGATGTCTTTGGGATCCGGAAACGGGCTCGCGTCGGCAAATGCAACCGCCTCCTGCAAATCAGCATGAACCTGCCGTTGCAGTCCCCCCACATCGGATTCGCTGATCACACGCCGCGCAATCAGGTCAGCTGCCAGACGGGCGATCGGGTCGCGTTCCTTCCACGCCGCGATCTCCTCGGCCGGCCTGGTTTCGGGCGGCGGCGCGGCGCGCATGGCATGAAAGTACCAGCGGTAGGTCTTGCACTCGAGCAGGGTCGGACCTTCGCCGCGCCGCGCCCGGTCAATGGCGGTATGCGACACCTCGCGCACGCCGAGCACGTCATTGCCATCAACGGTGAGGCCCGGCATGCCGTAACTGGCGGCATGCACCGCCAGATCGATGTTGCGGTGCTGCACTGCGACCGCATTGTTGGCGGCGTACTGATTGTTTTCGCACACAAAAACAATCGGCAGCTTCCACACCGAACTAATGTTAAGCGCTTCGTGGAATTCGCCCTCTGACACCGCCCCGTCGCCGAAAAAGCACACCGCGACATTGCCCTTGCCGTCGAGCTGGGCGGCCAGTGCGGCACCCGTCGCCAGCGGCAGTCCGCCACCGACGATGCCGTTTGCGCCGAGCATGCCGACCGCGAAGTCGGCGATATGCATCGACCCGCCCTTGCCTTTGCAGTAGCCGTCGACGCGCCCGAACAGCTCGGCCATCATGCGTTTGATGTCCGCGCCCTTGGCGATGCAGTGGCCGTGCCCACGGTGCGTGCTGGTCACCCGGTCGGCGTTAGTCAGATTGGCGCATACGCCCACGGCGACCGCTTCCTGCCCGACGTAAGGATGCACCGTGCCGTAAATTTTCCCACTGCCGCGCAGCTTGATCGCCAATTCGTCGAACTCGCGAATCAGGATCATTTTGCGCAGCATGCCGATCGGATCAAATGTGTTCGAAGCCATCGATCTGTCTCCTTTACCCGCCTGCAGATTTGCGCACGTTCTTGAGATACGCTTCCCCGGCGCTTTGCAGCAGGCTTCCTACGTTGCTGTGAAAGTACTGCACGCCCAGACCCAGGAACTTGGGAATAAGCGCGTCCGGGCAACTTACGCCGGCCACAATGCCCGCATCACGGATGCGCTTTACGCCTTTTTCCATCACCGCCTGCACCTCGGGGTGCGCTTGCTGTCCCGGGTGGCCCATCGACTGTGACAGGTCGCCCGACCCGATAAACAGCACATCCACGCCCTTCACGGTAACGATCTCGGCAATATTGTCGATGGCTTCAACTTCTTCGAGCATCAGGCAAACCAGCGTGTTCGCATTGGCTTTCGCAAAGTATTCCTGCGTCGTCCCGCCCATCCCGTACTCCGCGGGCCTGCCGCGGCTGAAACTGCCGCGCTGTCCATCGGGAAAATACTTGCAGGCCGCGACCGCGGCCTCAGCTTCCGCCCGGGTATTGACATGTGGCACCTGCACGCCCCACGCGCCGCGATCGAGGAACGGCGCAATCACCTCCGGCCGGTTGGCCACCGGCCGCACAATGGGTGCGATGCCGGTTAACTCGGCGGCGCGTATCAGCTCCTCGGCAGTATCCACCGTGATGGAACCATGTTCGTTATCGATGAGCACCCAATCGAACCCCATGTAGCCCAGCATTTCCACAATGGGCGGCGACGGAAAAGTGATCATCACCCCGAAAGCAGGCTTGCCGTCCTGCAGTTTTTGCTTGAGCGTGTTGGTGCGCATGTCAGATACTCCTTAAGCAGTAACTTGTTTATGGGGTCAGACTCGATTTATACACATAACTATTTGTTTTTATTGAATTTTTTACACAGCACAAGGATCGTATCGCGCATGCGACCGCGATCCTTGCTTATACCGGGTCCAGCCCTTTTTCGCGCAACACCACACGCGCCGCCTCCGACCTGAGAAAATTCACGAAGGCCTGCGCTACTTCGCGTTGCGTCGATTGCGGAAATGCGCTGGCGCCATAGACGATTGTATGCTGCAATTCCTGCGGCAAGGGATCGAGAATCTGGATGCCCGGCACCGGCAACAGCTCGCTGATCTGCTGTACCGCGATGTCGGCGTCGCCCCGCGCCACCACCGCGCCGACCAACTCGCCCGCACGCGGCGTCACCCGCTTCGCCGCTATGGCATCGGAAATGCCCAGCCGTTCGAGCACCTTGACGAAATGCATGCCGCTCGCCCCCGCGCTATACGACACCTTGCCAGCCGCGAGCAGGACGCTTTTCAGTTTTTCCGGCGAACTGATGTCCGGCTTCGCCACGCCCGCGCGCACCGCGAGGCCGGTGCTGGAGCGCGCAAACGCCGTGCGGCTGGCCGCCAGCAGCTTGCCTTCCTTTATCAGCGGACCCGAGAATTCTTCCGGCCCAATGAAGAGATCACCCTGCGTGCCGCCGAGTATCTGCTTGGCAAGGCCCGAACCGCCGGCGTAGGTAATGTTGACCTTGTGCCCGCTCACGCGCTCGAACTCCGGAACCAGCTCGATTAACGCTTCCTTCGCGGAAATCGTGCTGAATACGACGATCTCCGCGCACTGCGCTGTCGTCAGACTCATGCCGAACATCACCACTGCCACTGCAAACATTTCGCATCCCGAAAATTGCATGCTGATCTCCTCTGCCACTGAGTCTTTCCGGCTGTTAGAACTACTGCTTTACCAATCCCAACTGTGTCATCACTGTTTTAAGTTCTTCATAGTCCGCTTTGAGCTCGTCGCGCATGCGCGCACTGCGCAGGAACTCGTTGGTGACAAGATCCCGTTCAAGCATTTTTTTCCAGTCATCGGACTCGACCACGCGCGCAAGCACATTTTCCCAGTATTCGGTGTGGGGCGGCGGTAAACTGCGCGGACCAACAATGGCGCGCCAGTTTGAGGTCACAGCGTTGGCGCCAAGCTCTTTCCACACCGGCACGGCAGCAAACGCGCCTTCGAGACGATTGGGTGCAGCCAGCGCCACAAAGCGCAGCCGCCCCGCCTGCACATGCGGCAGCACGCTGGCAGCAGGCCCGACCAGCATATCGACATGTCCTCCAAGCGCCGCAGTAATGGCATCAGCGCCGCTGCTAAACACCACGACTTTGAGTTTTTTGGGGTCACCGCCCGCCGCACGCGCCACCAGCGACAGCGCGATATGGTTGTGATTGCCGATCCCGCCGGAAAGTGACGCACTTAACGATGTGACATCAGCCTTCAAGCGCGCCATGATATCGCGGCCCGACTTAAGCGGCGAATCGGGCTTGACCGCGAACCCAACATACTCGGTGAACAACTGCGCAATGGGTGTGATGTCGGTGGGGCTGATAGCGCTGCGTCCCGACACATAGTCGCCGAGAAAGGTGGACGACACAATGGCAATGTGATGGCCGTCGCCCGCAAATTGATTGAGGTACGTCAGCCCCATCACCACACCCGCGCCGGGCTTGTGTATGACATTCACCACCGGCTCAATCAATTTTTGCTCCTGCGCAATTTTCAGCACCAGCCGCACCAGCCGGTCATTGCCGCCGCCTGGCGCGTTGGGCACCACCACTTCGATGCGCTTCGACGGTTTCCACTCGGCGGCCTGCACGGACACGCACGCGCTAATCGCCGCCATCAAACACACCACAGTAAAACCATCCTTCATGCCTGCCTCCTGGATTTTCATGATAGCACTGTCACGCACCAAGGCTTGCCCGCCGGGATGCCCCCCTCTATACTCGATCTGAACACAGATACTCCCCCACTGCAGAGAAATTCATGGACAAGCAACCCTACAAGCTGCGCCATATCGCGTTGTCGGTGCCCGACGTCGCGGCGGCGCAAAAGTTTTTCGAGGACGCGTTTGGCATGACACACGCCGGCAACGCGCAGAACGGCGTCTACATGACCGATGGCACCATCAACGTCGCGCTGCTCGCCAAGGGCGGTCAGGTGCCTGGCGTGGAACACCCCTATTACGGTGTGATGCATTTCGGCATGTGGGTGGACAACCTTGCGCAGGCCGAGGAACAGGTAAAAGCCGCCGGCGCATCGCATTTTCAGGGCCGCCCGCCCAACACACCCAACAGTTACTACGAAGTGAAATACCGCGATCCCACCGGCATCGTATTCGACATCACCGCCAGTGGCTGGAAGGGCGCGGTAAAAAACGTCAAGCCTGAATAGTCATGGAGAGATACCCGCTATGACTCATAAAGTTTTGTTTTTGAATAAATTTCTATCCGGGTTGGCGCTGCTGCTGTGCCCGCTGCCGGCACTGGCCCAGGCCAACTATCCGAGCAAGCCTATACGCATGATTGTTACCTTTCCGCCGGGCGGCAGCACTACTATAATTGCACGCCTGATCGGACAGAGACTGACCGATAGCTGGGGTCAACAGGTGGTGGTGGATAATCGCGGCGGCGGCAACACCATTATCGGTTCGGAAGCTGTGGTGAAAGCTGCGCCCGACGGTTATACCCTGCTGCATGTGACGAGCACGCATGTGATCAACCCCAGCCTGCTCAAAACGCCTTACGACGCAGTGAAGGACTTTGCGCCGGTTGCGACGCTGGTTGGCACGGAGACGTTGCTGGTGGTGAATCCGCAGGTGCCCGCAAACAACCTGCAGGAGCTTATCGCGCTGGCCAAAGCCAGGCCGGGGCAGCTTAACTATGCTTCGTCGGGCAGCGGAACTGCCAACCATCTGGCGATAGAGTTATTCAGCATTCTTGCCGGGATCAGGATGCAGCACATCCCCCACAAAGGCGCGGGGCCGGCAGTTACGGACTTGATCGGCGGACAGGTTCAGGTGTTTACCAACAATGCGCTACCGCTGGCGCCTTTTGTAAGGAGTGGGCGGCTTCGCGCCATCGCAGTGTCTGGCGAAAAGAGATTGACAGCCCTGCCCGAGGTGCCGACTTTCACCGAGTCTGGACTGCCGGGTTTCGAAGTCAAGTCATGGCAGGGAGTACTCGCGCCGGCAAAAACGCCGAAGGCCATTATCAGCAAGCTGTCATTGGAATACGCTCGCATCTTGCGCATGCCGGAACTCAGCGATACCCTGCTGAAGATGGGTGCGGATCCCCTGGTCGGCTCGGCAGAGCAGTTTGCGGCACTGATCAAGGCGGATTTAGTAAGGTATGCGAAACTCATCAAGGATGCGAAAATCAAGCTGGAGTGATTGTTGCCGGCGACAGGGAGGTACTAAGAATGGCAGATAACATGAGACGTTCGTGGATGATAGTTCCCGCGCATGATCCCGCGGCAGTCATGCGTTATGCGGAATTCCATCCGGACGTGCTGGTGCTCGACCTCGAGTATTCAGTACCGCCTAAAGCCAAGGAGGCCGCGCGCGCGGGTTTGGGTGCTTTAATAAAAACAATCGGTGACAGTCGGGCGCAGGTCTTTGTGCGCATAGACCGCGACACCCGCTGGGCGGATGTCAGCGCCGCCATGCAGCGTGGCATCACAGGAATTATTTTTCCCGGCCCCGATGCACCCGAGGAAGTTGCCGAACTCGGTGAGCTCATCGCAGCCATGGAAAAAGAGCGCGGCGTTGATCCGGGCACCACCGAATTGGTGCTGATGCTGGAATCCGCCAAGGGTTTCTGGAATGCGGCTGCCATCGCGCAAGCCAGCCCGCGCGTGACCGCGCTGGGCGTGGGGCGCATTGACCTGACCATGCGACTGGGACCGGTGCCGCAGGACGAATTCCGGCTGTACCGTTTCCTGATGACGCGCGCGCTGCTTGCCGCAAGGATGCTGGGCAAACAGCCGTTGGGCGCACTGTGGCGGCCCGGCTCGCGCGGCGGCGTGGCAACGAAGGAAGGCACGGCAAAAGCGGCCCGCGAAGCCCGGCTCATGGGCTTTACCGGCTGTGTGTGCGCAACACCGCAACAGGTGGCTGCGGTCAACGAAGGATTTGCCTCGGCTTAACTTCTCAAACTAGAAATGAAAAACTTCTCCACTGTCATTCCCGCCCCCGACTACAGCATTCGAGGGCAGGAACGACAGGGTTGGTAATTGACGTTCACGAACTCCGGATGAATCACGATATGCAGCCCAGCTCAGAAATCAAACCGCTCGTCAGCGAGCAGCCTATGCCCAAGTACATACGCCGTTCGCTGCTTGCACTGTCCATCGACGATGCGCAACTCGGCAAAAAAGCTTATGCCTCATGGGCGGACGCGATCATTCTGGATTTCGTAAAGAAGCCGGATGGTGACTGGCAGCAGGACCTGAAGTCCCGTATGCCTGCGGCAATTCACGCGGCGGCACAGGGCGGCGCTGAAGTTTTTGTCAGAATTAACGGTGACAGCGCTACCGCCGAACTTGAAGCAACGGTGTTCTGCGGCATTTCGGGTGTGGTGCTGAAAGGTATAACCAGCCCCGGGGATATTGTGACCGCGGCGCGATGCCTGGATGCGCTTGAGGTAAGCCGCGGCATCGCCAGCGGCTCTGTGGAAATTGACGTTGAAGTGAA
Organism: Bordetella parapertussis; assembly: GCA_945861275.1. Taxonomy (GTDB): domain Bacteria; phylum Pseudomonadota; class Gammaproteobacteria; order Burkholderiales; family SG8-41; genus UBA5216. The sequence goes on along the minus strand of CAMATZ010000046.1, from coordinate 19,760 downwards.
TAACGCCGGGGCGGTGTGGCATGCGCTGGAAATTGCCCGCGCGAGTGAGCGTTTCGGCATTTTCTTCGTCAACGAACAAGAACTGTGCAGTAGTCTCGGCATGCAATCTGCGCCTACGCTGGAATTCGATCCGCTGGAGTACATCAAGTCGCAACTGATCACGGTTGCCATTTCCGTGGGCGGGCAGGCGCTGGGCATGAGTTACCCCTTGAGCCTGACGCTGGAGAATGTCAGCGAGGACACGTTGAAAAAGGCCGTGCGGCGCGCCCGCGACACCGGATTTAAAGGCGCTGTATGTGCGCATGCCTCATGGATCAAGTTGTGTAACGAAGGGTTCCGTCCAAGCGCTGAAGAAGCCGCCTACTACGTAAAGGTCATCGAGGTATTTGCCGAGGGGTTAAAGCATGGCATGGCGTCCGTACCGATAGACGGCAAGATGATCGACGTGCCGGTGGATTTGCGCGCGAAGCTCTATCTCAAGTGGGCGAAGCGGGTGCAGGCACGCGATGATGTGAAAGCCCGTGCTCATGAAAAGCCGATCGCATGATATTCACCGCAACAATATTTCACTGGAACTTAAACCATGAATAACAGAGTCTCTCGCTGCTCGATGTTCGTTACCCCCACCAATCCGCGTTTTATCGATAAAGCGTGGACCCGAGGCGGCGATGTCTACATCCTGGATATCGAAGATTCCATCGCGCCGGCGGAAAAGGCGCGTTGCCGCACCCTGATCCGCGAGTCGATACAAAAAGCCAACAAAGGTGGCGCGTCGATTTACGTCAGGATCAATAAGCCGTTTGTCGATGCTGATCTGCCGTACGCGGTGTGGCCCGGCGTGGACCGCATCATGCTGCCCAAAACGGAATCACCGGCGGAATATCGCCGTGTGCATGAAATCATCCTGCGGCTGGAAAAAGAGCGCGGCATAGTGCCGGGCACGATCGAGTTATACCCGATGATCGAATCCTGCCTGGGTGCGGTGAATATTTATGAAACGCTCACCGCAACGCCGCGCAAACTGCGCTCGGTGGGTGGCGGCGGCGGTTACGACATGGCGGTCAATCTCGGCATCGAAATGTTTGCAAGTTTTGATCAGTACGCTTTTCCGGTGGCTTATGTCGCGCTGGCGGCGATGGTGCTGGACATAGAGCCCACCGGCGGCGTGTTCGTGCCCAACCCCTCGGGGCGCGTCGATCAGGGCGACCAGGCCACCGCCCAGGCGGCAGCGCTGCACGCGGCGGGCGTTCACCACGCCGGCGCGCTGCATCCTAACTTTATTCAACCGCTGGTTTCGGGCCTGTCGCCGACCGCGGACGAAATTACCTGGGCAAACAAAGTCATCGATACCTTCGACAATCTGACCAATGCAGGTGAATCGGTAGGGCAGTTTGAAGGCAAAGTCATCGATAAATACGAGAACGACATGGCGAAGCGCACCGTCGCTTGGGCTGCGGCCTGTAGCGCCAAAGATGATTATAAAGCGCGGGCGATGCGCCGTGCCCAAGGCGAGCAGCCTGCGGCGGCTGGCGCATAAGCTGTTGTTTATGTGTTTTTCGCTCTCGCGCGTTGCGCTTGTCGCACTCGCACTGCTCACCTTTGCCAGCCTGTCGTTAGCGGCGCAATTTCCGCTAAAGCCGGTACGCCTCGTAGCACCCTATCCGCCGGGCGGCGGCACCGATGCGGTAGCGCGGCCGATAGCCGCGAGTTTCTCCAAGGCATGGGGACAGCCTATCGTTGTGGACAACCGCGGCAGCGGCGGCGGCGTGGTCGCGCATCAGATGGTTGCGCATTCGCCGCCTGACGGTTACACGCTGTTTCTGTCGACCGGCGCTGGCATGGTGAGTGCGCCACTGGTGATGGGTGCGGTGGGCTACGACCCGCACAAGGACTTTGCGCCCGTGGGCATGGTGGCGCTGTTGCCGGCGTTTCTGGTGGCACAGACCTCGCTGCCGGCTAACGCCGTGCAGGAGGTGCTCGCACTCGCGCGCGCCAGTCCGGGCAAACTGACTTTTTCCTCGAGCGGTACCGGTGGCGGACATCACCTGGCGGTCGAGATGCTGAAGTCCCTGTCCGGCGTCGACGTCATTCACGTGCCCTACAAGGGTGGCGGACCCGCTATCGTGGCGTTGCTCAGCAGTGAGGTGACCTTCAGCTTCTGCAACTTTCCGGCAGCACGGCCGCATCTGAATTCCGGCCGGCTCAAGGCCATCGCGACCACGGGTAGCAAGCGCACCGCGTTGATGCCGCAAGCGCCGACAATGATCGAGGCGGGATTGCCGGGCTTCGAATATACAACGTGGTACGGCTTTTTCGCCCCCGCGCGTACGCCGCGCACGCTGGTTGACTTTATCAACGCTGCGCTGCACCGGGCGCTCACTGACCACAGTATCACCGGCCCGCTGTTAGCACAGGGCGCCGAGGCGTCTCCCTCTACGCCGGAAGCCGTCACCCGCACAATGCGCGAGGAGCATGTGCGATGGTCAAAGGTGATCCAGTCGCAGAATCTGAAGTTCTGAGCACTCGTATAAGAAGAAAACATGAAAACACCAGCAATCATCCTTGCCCTGCTTTTAGCCGGCGGCGCAGCACAGGCACAATCGGTGAACGATGCGGATTTGTGCCGCTCCATCACCAATAATCCGGATCTCGCGATCAAACATTGCACCGCCGCCATCGCGGGGCGCAAGGCCAACGACGAAATGCTGGCGCTGTGGTATGTGCAGCGCGGCGTGCAGTGGGCCGACAAGGGCGACTACGAGCGCGCGATTGCCGATCACAGCGCCGCGTTGAAGCTTGACTCCAAAGTTCGTCACGCCAATTACTATCGTGGCACGGCATGGTCCCACCAAGGCGAATTCGACCGCGCCATCGCCGACTTTGATACAGCCGCAAAATTAAGCGCCGATGACCCGGTGGTGTATCACGCACGCGGCGTCGAACTCACGGTGAAAGGCGACTACCCGCGCGCCATCGCTGATTTTGAAAAAGCGTTGCAGCTCGATGCCAAAGTCGAAGGGGTGCATTTTGCGCGGGGCCGCACACTGTTTTACATGTCCGAGTTTGCGCGCGCCAGTGGCGACTTCGAAGTTGCCTTCAAATCACAGCCCAATGTTTACACCGCGCTATGGCTGTTTCTCGCGCGCAAGCGCAGCGGCAACAACGATGCAGACGATCTGCTGGAGCGCGAAACGCGCGGTATCCGCGCAGGCTGGCCGGCGCCGTTGATCGCACTTTATATGGGCCGCACCGACGTCAATTCAGTGATGGTAGGCGCTACCAGCCCCGAACCCGACCGTCAGCGCGAGTTGCGCTGCGAAGCCAATTTTTACGTCGCGCAAGCGCACATCGTTAACGGCGAGCAGTCCCGTGCACAAACGCTGCTGCAGGAGGTGCAACGCAATTGCCCGAAAAATCTGCTGGAGTATGAAGGGGCAACGGCGGAATTGCGCCGCTTGAAGTAATCGACAAATTTTTGTAAGCCATTGTATTTAATAGCTATTTATGGATACCACCGCACACTATAACGAACTGGGACAGCCTGTAGGTTTTCCGTTGCCGCAGTGGAAACCACCTCCCCGTCCGCCACGCACGCCGCTCTTGGGGCGCTACTGCCGTCTCGAACCGCTGGACCCGGCACAGCACACGGCGGACCTGTGCGCGGCGAACGCGCTGGATGTCGATGGCGGTGGCTGGACCTATTTGACTGCGGGGCCACTGGTTACGCTGGACGACTATCACGGCTGGATGCACAAATCGTGCATGGGCGAGGACCCTTTGTACTACGCCATCGTGAACTTGCCGGACGAAAAAGCGGTGGGCGTGGCAAGTTACATGCGCATCGACCCCAAGAACGGCACGATTGAAGTCGGCAGCATCAAATATTCACCGCTGCTGCAACGTACACGCGCCGCCACCGAAGCCATGCACCTCATGATGCGGGGCGCGTTCGCACTCGGTTATCGCCGTTACGAATGGAAATGCGATACCTTCAACGCCCCTTCGCGCGCGGCGGCGCAACGTTACGGTTTTTCCTATGAAGGCGTGTTTCGCCAGGCCGTAATCTACAAGGGCCGCACGCGTGACACCGCCTGGTATTCCATCATCGACAGTGAATGGCCGGCGATCGACGCGGCGTTTACGCGCTGGCTTGCAGCGGACAACTTTGACGCGGCCGGCAAGCAACGACTATCGCTGTCACAGCTCACCGCGCCCCTGGTCAAACGCCGTGGTTAGGGAACATGAACGCTACCTCACATCAAAACGCCCTCGGCCAACCTGTCGGCTTCCCGCTGCCGCAATGGAAGCCGCCGTCACTACCGCCGCGCACACCACTTAGCGGGCGCTTCTGCCGTATCGAGCCGGCGAACGTCGAACTCCACGCGGCCGACTTGTTCGCGGCCAACGCGCTTGATACCAGTGGCGCGGGCTGGACCTACCTGCTCTCCGGTCCTTTTGCGAACATCAATGATTACCGCCAGTGGCTGCAGAGCGCGTGCGCGGGCGATGACCGGGTCGTTTACGCAATTATCGACCCACAGTCGCAGAAGGCCGTGGGCATCGCAAGCCATCTGAACATTGATCCCAAAAACGGCACGATTGAAGTCGGCGGCCTTAGATACTCACCGCTGATGCAGCGCACGCCCATGTCCACCGAAGCGATGTACCTGCTGATGAAACGCGCCTTCGAATTGGGCTACCGCCGCTACGAGTGGAAGTGCAATGTGCTCAATGCGCCGTCGCTTGCGGCAGCGCAACGCCTTGGATTTTCGTTTGAAGGTGTTTTCCGTCAGGCCGCGGGGTCCAGGAATCGCAACCGCGATACGGCGTGGTTGTCCATTATCGACAGTGAGTGGCCGGCACTCGACAAGGCGTTCACACGCTGGCTCGCGCCGGACAATTTCGACGCCGAAGGCAAGCAACGGATTTCATTGTCGGAGCTAACTGCCCCACTGCTCAAAGCTCAGGGATAAGTCCCTGTAGGTTGGGCTGAGCTTGCGAAGCCCAACATTGCAACGATGGCGATCCGGACAACTAACGGTTTGCAATGAGCCGTTGTGTTGGGCTTCATTTCATTCAGCCCAACCTACGGAAAGGCCCGCACTCGCTCGAGATGCTTTTCCCAAACTTGCGGATTCACGAAATTGACCGGTTTCTCGTCTCTTAACAGCCGCACGATTTCCTGCGAGGAGATTTCGCTTAAGCGCCGGTTGCTTTCCTGGGTATTCCCACCCACGTGCGCGGTGAGCACCATGTTGTCCAGCGCGAGGAAGGGATGATCCCGGCGCAGCGGCTGCTCGTGATACACATCAACGGCGGCGCCCCCGAGTCGTTCTTCGCGCAAGGCTGCAGCCAGCGCCATTTCATCCACCACCGGCCCGCGTGAGACGTTCACCAGGCACGCGCCGCGTTTCATCAAGGCTATGCGCGCGGCGCTGATCAGATTGCGCGTGGCGTCCGTCAGCGGGCAGCATAATGCGATGTAGTCGCTTTCACGGCACAGTGTGTCGATGTCCACGCCAGTCACGAAATCCGGCAGCGCATCCAGCCGGCGCTGATGGCCCAGCACGCGCATGCGGAATCCCGCATGGCAAATTTCCGCGAGACGCCCGCCGATATTGCCCACGCCGACGATGCCGATGGTGCGGCCGAGCAACTCGCTCGACTTCTCGCCGAGCGCGCGGCTGGTATTCCAGTCGACCGTGCGCAGCAGGTGGTTCATGCGGTGCATGCGGCGCGCGAGCATCAGCAGCGCGCTCACCACGTATTCGGCCACAGCCTCGGAATTGACACCAGGCACGTTGGCGACGGGTATGGCCTTCGCGGTCGCGGCTTCCATTGGAATCATGTCGAGACCCACCGCGTAACGCACCACACCGCGCAATCGCTGCGCCACATCGAAAATATTCGCCGGCAGGTAGGCACGCACCAGCAGGGCATCGGCATCGCGCACATATTCGAGCAGTGTTTCGTGGCGTGTGTCCGGCGCGATCACCACCTCGGCGACCTGTTCGAGGATTCGTATGCCTTCGGCGCCGATGGGGTTGGTCAACAGTACTTTAGGTTTTGTCATTGCAGTCTCCGCAGGTGCCGTGAAGTGTGCCACAAATGAATATTGCGGATGGCTGTGTCAAAGGCCGCCCATTTGATTTATATTCGCGGCTTCAGCGATCCATTTATCGCGCATGATGGACTTGCGCTCGCCGGTTAAACCGGCTATCCAAACCTACCCGAAGGAAGAACGTTGCGCCTATGATGATTCTTGAACACGAAGCCAAGGCTTTGCTGCGCGAGGTAGGCGTCGCCGTACCCCAAGGCGTCCTGATAAAACCCGGCGCACGCACATTTCGCGTTGCTGAATATCCGGTTGCGGTAAAAGCGCAAGTGCGCAGCGGCGGTCGCGGCAAGCAAGGCGGCGTGATACGCGCCAACAACGCTACAGCGCTGAAAGCCGCCGCGAAAAAACTCTTTGCCACTTCGTTTGGCGATGAAAAACCCGAAGTATTGCTCGCGGATCCGTGGCTGCCGTTCGAGCGCGAGCTTTATTTATCGGTCACCATCGATGGCGCCGCCGAAGGTTATGTCGTGCTCTACTCGCCGCGGGGCGGCATCGATATTGAAAGTGGCGCGCCGCCTGCGCGCTACGCCATAGGCGCGCCGTGGAAATTTCGCGCGTACGAGTTGCGCGCGGTGCTGGAAACCGTGGAAAAAGATTTTCAGTTGCGTGAGCGCGTTATTTTTCTTGCACAACGCCTGCTGGAAACCGCCGCCGCGCGCGACTGCCACACCATAGAAATCAATCCGCTGGTGCGGTTAAAAGATGGCGAGCTGATGGCGCTCGATGCAAAGATCGTGTACGACGACTGGGCGCACTATCGCAACGCCGACATCCTCGCCCAGCGTGACAGTGAAAGACGCCGCGCCGGCAAGTTGCTGCGCGCGAGTCTTGAAATGGGCCACATGTATGTGAAGCTCGACGGCGACATCGGACTCATATCCGGCGGCGCCGGACTGACCATGGGCGCGATGGACTTGATTTCGCAATTGGGCGGCAAGCCTGCGTGTTTTCTGGACGCCAGTCCCGGCCCCACCTCCACGCGCGGCTACAAACCGGCGTTCGCCATGCTCGATGCCGACCCGGCGGTGAAGGTGATACTGGTCAGTGTATTCGGCGGCGGCACGCACATGAATCGCGTTGCCAGGTCGATGAAGGAAAACATGGCCATGCGCAAAAGCAAAAAACCCGTGGTGTTCAAACTCGACGGCACCTATGTCGATCAGGTGGCCGCGATTTTCGATACCTTTGGTGCTACCAATCACGCGAGCCTCGAAGATGCGGTCAAGGAAGCCATCAAACTGGCGAGAGCGGCATGAGCATCCTACTAGACCAGTCCAACCGCGTGCTGGTGATGGGCATCACCGGCAACTACGGCAAGTTTTTTGTTACGGATTCCGGTGGCTACGGCACTACCGTGGTCGCCGGCGTGTCGCCGGGACGCGGCGGCGGTAATGTAGACGGCATTCTGGTATTCGAGAGCGCTCATGCCGCCTGCAACGCCACTCATGCCGATACCGCGATGGTATTCGTGCCGCCGCCATTGGTACGCGCAGCAGCCATTGAAGCGATCGAAGCGGGCTGCAAACTGGTGGTAGCCACCGCCGATGAAATGCCGGTGCGCGACACCATCGAGATTCGCGCGGCGGCCAAAGCCAACGGCGCGCGTCTCGTCGGCCCCAACTCACCCGGCATCATTTCGCCGGGCAAAGCCAAGATGGGTTTCATGCCTTCGTTCTGCTTCATGCGCGGGCCGATGGGTGTCATCTCGCGCAGCGGCTCGCTGTCGTATGAAGGGAGCAAGCGCCTCACGCTCGCCGGCATCGGACAAACCACGGTCATCGGCATCGGCGGTGATCCGATCAAAGGCACTACCGCTGCCGAAGCGCTGGCGTTGTTTCATGCCGACCCGGAAACCCAAGCCGTGATGTACCTGGGTGAAATCGGTGGCACGGAAGAAGCCGCGGTGGCGGAATACGCCGCCCGCAAGGACGCCAAACCGGTGGCCGCATTGATCGTCGGCAAGACCGCCCCGCCGGGCAAGAAAATGGGGCACGCTGCCGCGCTGGTTGGCAGCAAGGCCGACAGCCACGCCGCGAAAACGAAGATGCTGGCGAAAAGCGGCGTATATGTGTGCAAGGGCTTGACCGATCTGGTGTCGCAGGCAAAGGCGGCATTGGCCAAAGTTTAAGTAAATTCAAGAACAATTTGAAATTTCTTTGTGATTTTATCGCTTGAAGGAGTACCCATGAACAAACCCACCGACCTGAAAATTAGCGAAGACGCCCCGGAAGGCTTGATCAACGAAGCCTCGATGTCCGCCGCGCGCGACCTGATCGGAGCCAAGTTGCGTCCCGAGCAATACCTGCGCGATGCCAGTCTCGACGCCATCACCATATTCTCCAATGGCATCGGTGATTTGAACCCGCTCTATCGCGATCAGGAATATGCGCGCTGGACACGTTTTGGCGGACTCATCGCGCACCCCTGCTTTCCGTGGACGCACCATTGGCCCGGCCGCTCCTACTGGGGTCTGCCCGGCGTGCATGGCTTTGGTGTGGCTATCGATTGCGAATACATGCGCAACGTGCGCCCCGGTGATCGCATCAGCATCTGGAACCGCGTGATCGACGTGCAGGAAAAACAATCCAAATTCTCCGGCAAAATGGCGATGCAGTATCTGGAATCGACCTACATCAACCAGCGTGATGAAATCCTCTGCCGCGCGCTGGGTCTGACGGCGCGCCACGAGCGCAAGGCCTCGCGCGATAAGGGCAAATACAAGGAAGTTAAAACCCATGTCTACACGCCGCAGGAGCGCGACCGCATCGATGAGATGGTATTGACCGAAGTGGAACGTATTCAAGGTCAAAAAACCCGCCATTGGGAAGATGTCAAAATTGGCGACTCGATAGACGAAATCGCACGCGGTCCGCTCTCTGCCTCCGATACCATGGCCTTCGTCATCGCATCGGGCCGCGGCTCTGCGCACGGCGTGCTGTTGCGCCACGCCGCCAGGCACCCCAACCACTACATCCGTAACAAGAAAACCGGCGGCGGCGTCGAATACACCGGCATAGGTCATCATCGCGAGGATTTCGCCAAAGATGTGGGCGTGCCGGGCATGTACGACTACCTGCCGCAACGTGCCTGCTGGTTCGCCACCGCCATTACCAACTGGATGGGTGACGACGCGGTGTTAAAACGCCTGCGCATGGAAGCGCGCCTGTTTAACTGTCAGGGCGACACCACCTTCATCAGCGGAAAAGTGGTCAAAAAATACGTTAAAGACCGCTGCGCGCTGGTCGATATCGAAATGAAAGGCATCAACCAGCGCGGCGACCTGTCGTCGCCCGGCTTCGCGACTGTCATGCTGGCGTCGAAGGATCCGACGACCAAAGTGCCGCTCAACGGCGCGGTGTGCGATCTGGAATTGCCGATGGTGCGGTGACGCTCTAAAAATAATTAGCCACAGAGGTCGCTGAGGAACACAGAGGAATACACTCCCCCGTCATTCCGGCGTAGGCCGGAATCCAGTGCGTAATCCAATCCGAAGGATTCTGGTTCGAGTTGCTTTGCATTATTTTACGAACTGGATTCTGGCCCCCGCCAGAATGACGATATTGGCGGGTTCTCTCTGTGTTCCTCTGTGTCCTCTGTGGCAAAAACTCTTTTGACCTTGTATTGCAGGAGTCTTCATCATGCCCAACACAATGTTCCTCGTCCTCGACATGATCAACGACCTGATCCATGAAGACGGCCCCAACGGCAAAAAGGGCTACGGCCCCATCCTTGAACGGCGCAAGGTTATCGACAACACCGTGATCGCCATCGCCAAGGCACGCGCAGCCGGCGTGAAAATCGCCTATGTGCGCGTGGGCTTCTCACCCGATTACCGCGAAGTCGCCAGCAACAGCGGCGTGTTCATGGGCGCCAAGAAAGCCGGCCTCTTTAAGCTCGGCACCTGGGGCACCGAGGTGCATCCCAAGCTCGTGCCCACGCCCGACGACTACGACATCATCAAGCACCGCGTGAGCCCGTTCTACGCGACCACGCTGGAGCCGATACTCGGCGCAAATCAAATCACCAAGCTGGTGCTGTGCGGCATATCCACCACCGGCGCGGTGCTGTCTGCTGCCAAGGATGGCCATGATCGCGACTACGATATCGTGATTCTCGATGATTGCAGTGCTGCCATCACCGATGAGCAGCACAAGGCGGCGCTGGAAATGGTGTCGCGCTTTGCGACCATCACCACCGCCGCGGACATCGCGTTTCCATGAGGTTCGTACCGTGAAACTGTGTGCGTATGGAGCTGCTGCTGTGCTGCTGCTCGCAGCGGCACCGCTATCTGCGCAAACCGATAACTACCCGTCACGGCCCATCCGTTTCATTGTGCCGCTGCCGCCCGGTGGCGGCGCGGATCTGGTTGCCCGCATCGTTGCCGAACGATTGTCAAAAAACCTGAATCAGCAGGTGTTGGTTGACAACCGCGCCGGTGGTGGCACCGTAATCGGCGCCGATCTCGCCGCAAAATCCGCAGCGGATGGCTACACCCTGTTGCTCGGCACCGCAACGACTCACGCCATCAATTCCAGCCTGGTAAAGAAGCTGCCTTATGATCCAGTGCGCGATTTTGCGCCGATATCTCTGGTGGCGGTACTACCGCAAATCATTGTTGCGCATCCCACGCTGCCCGCGAACACGCTGCCCGAACTCATCGCGCTCGCACGCAAGCGCCCCGGTGAAATTTTGTTTGCCTCCACCGGCAACGGCAGCGCCAATCATCTGGGTGCGGAGATGTTGAAAAGCGTGGCCAGGCTCGATATGGTGCACGTGCCCTACAAGGGCGCGGGGCCGTCGATAATTGATCTGCTCGCAGGACAAACGCAATTCATGTTCACCACCATACCACCCGCATTGCCCCACGTAAAAAGCGGCCGCCTCAAGGCCTTGTCGGTCGCGCACTCCAAACGCTCAGCGTTGCTGCCGCAACTGCCCACCACCGCGGAAGGCGGCGCGCCCGGCGTGGAAGCGAGTTCGTGGAACGGCGTGCTGGTGCGCGCAGGCACCGCGCCGGCCATCATCACGCGGCTGCACACGGAACTGTCTTCGATCATGACGCAACCAGAACTGCGTGAACGCCTCGCCGCCGCCGGTGTGGAACCCATGATTAACACGCCCGAAGAATTCGCCAGGTACATCGCTTCAGAAACCGCGCGCTACGCCAAAGTAATTGCCTCTTCCGGCGCACGCATCGACTAACTATTTTTTTTAAACAACACTTTATGACACATCAAACACTGCACCTTGAAAAATCCGCCACCGGCCTGCTGCAACTCACGCTCAATCGCCCCGACGTACGCAACGCACTTAACACCCAAATGGGTATTGAGCTGCGCGAGATTTTTGCGCCCCTGGCGTATCATCCACAAGACGTGCGCTGTGTGCTGATTACTGGTTCGGGCGACAAAGCGTTTTGCGCGGGCGGCGATTTGAAGGAACGCAATGGCATGAGCGAAGAACAATGGCTAGTGCAGCACGCCATCTTTGAAGAAGCCTTCTACGCAATCATGAACTGTACCGTGCCGGTGATCGCCGCGGTCAATGGCTCGGCAATTGGCGGGGGCTGCGAGCTGGCGCTGGCGTGTGATTTCATTTACGCATCGGCCAGCGCGCGCTTTGCACTGACTGAGACCACACTGGGCATATTGCCCGGCTGCGGCGGCACGCAAAATCTGCCGCGCGCGGTAGGCGAACGTCGCGCCAAGGAATTGATCCTGATGGGCAAGGCGTTCACCGCGCAGGATGCCTACGAGTGGGGCATGGTGAACCGTGTGTTCGAACCGGCGGCACTGATGCCCGCTGCGCTGGAAGCGGCAAACGCCATTTGCGCCAGCGCTCCGGTAGCGCTGCGTCAGGCCAAAACCGCGATACGCCGCGGGCTGGATGTTGATTTACGCACCGGGCTGGCTATCGAAATCGAAGCCTACAACCGTACCGTCGTCACCGAAGACCGGCTCGAAGGCGTGCGCGCGTTTGGCGAGAAGCGTAAGCCGATTTTTACCGGCAAGTAGCGTGCGCTGCGCGCACGACAATCACCCTTGATTACGTGCGCATAGCACACGCTACAATTTCCGGTATCGTCTTCGCGCCGCAGCCACTATATGCCGGATCAAGTCAGCATAAGCCACGCCCGCGAAACATTGCTCACGTCCAAACGTATGGCGTCCCAAATCCGGGTTGGGATTGACCTCGATAAAAACCAGCCGGTTATCCGCTGTCAGCCGGTAGTCGATACGCGCGTAGTCGCGCAGCTTGAGCGCATGAAAAATGCGCTGACTCGAACGGCGTATCTCGTTCATGACGGCCCGTGGCAGGTGCACCCTGCGGTAACTCACCTTCCACCGCCGTTTATATTCGTCGTCGTGCTTTAAACGCCGCGTCGCAAATCGCGGTGCGCCACGGCCCTGCCGTCCCACCACCAGCTCCAGCGGCGGCAAAACCTGCGGCTTGTTGCCCAGCAGCGCCACAAAAAGATCACGGCCTTCGACGTATTCCTCACACAGGACAGGCCCCAACTTGCGGGTGCGCAATGACTTCAAGCGGGCGCTCAATTCGCTATGCGTTCTTACCAGTGCAGCACTGCTAATCGCATCGGAACCATCGCCATAGTGAGGCTTCACGAATAGCGGAAAAGGCACTCGCGTGCCGCCAAACACAGCCATCGTGTAGTGTGTGGGCGTCGCCACGCCCAATGCTGCGACCACCGCCTTTGCCCTCACCTTGTCGCGGGTGAGCCGCAGACCGTCACCCGCCGTGCCGGTATACGGCAAGCCCAATTTCTCCAGCATGCCCGTAATAACGTGATCCTGACTACGATCACCGTTGATCCACTCGGTGAGATTGAATACCAGGCGCGGATTAAGCGCGCGTAATGCCGCGCTCGTAACTTCGGTATCGGGGCCATAAGGAACGACGGCGACGCGGCGGTGTTGCAGCCTTAGCACGCGCAACACTTGCGACTCCACGCTGCCACGATCAACCCTGAACGTACCGCCACGCGTGCGCTCCCCGGTTTCCTGATCGACCAACAAAACTACATCACAGCGCAGTTTGCGGTTTTTCGGGGAAGGCATGTATGGATTTTAGCGCGGAATCCCCAGGGTATTCCGGCGTAACCTGTCTCGTGTCCGCGCGCGTGTGCACTTTGCACGCCCTATCCTTGGTGTTTTGCATGTGCCCTGTTTTGTGCGCCTATATCGGTGGATAATTCCACGCTTGATCTGTCGGCGTTTATCTGCGGCTCTACACGAATCTGCAACCTATTTGAAGGAGAGAGGCGATGGAATACCGGCGGCTCGGCAACAGCGGATTAAAGGTTTCGCCCATCTGTCTCGGCGCCATGATGTTTGGCGAGCAGACGGATGAGACAGTCGCGGGGCGCATCGTTGATTCAGCGTTCAGCGCGGGCATCAATTTCATCGATACCGCCGACAGCTACGCCAAGGGCGCCTCAGAGCGCATGGTCGGCAAGCTCATCGCCAAGCACCGCGAGCGCTGGGTGCTCGCGACCAAGGTGCAGAATGCAACCATTCCTGCTGACCCGAATTCGGGGGGCGGCGGTCGCAAGTGGATGACCTTCGAGCTGGATGCCAGCTTGAAGCGGCTCGCCACCGATTACATCGACATCTACTACCTGCACCGCGACGACCTCGAAACGCCGCTGGAGGAGACGGTCAGCGCCATCGGCGATTTCATCCGCGCCGGCAAGATGCGCTACTTCGGCCTCAGTAATTTTGACGGCTGGCGTATCGCCGAAGTCGTCAATACCTGCCGCAGGCTGGGCGTGCCGCAGCCCATCGTGTTGCAGCCGGTCTACAATGCGATGAATCGTAGCGGTGAAGTCGAAATGTTTCCGGCGTGTGCGTACTACGGCATGGGCATCGTGCCGTACAGCCCGCTCGCGCGCGGCGTGCTCACCGGCAAGTACCTGCCCGGCGGCAAGCCCGCGAGCGACTCACGCGCCGGCCGCAGCGACCGGCGCCTGCTGGAGTCCGAGTTTCGCGAACAATCGCTGGCACATGCGCAACGCATCAAGGCCCACGCCGAAAAGCGCGGCATGACGGCAGGCCAGTTCGCGCTCAACTGGGTGCTTAACAATCGGCTGGTCACATCAGTGCTCGCCGGGCCGCGCACCGAAGCGCAGTGGGGCGAATACCTCGGCGCGCTTGATCACAAGTTTGAGGCGGAGGATGAAGCGCTGATCGACAGTCTGGTCGCTGCCGGGCACTCGTCCACACCCGGTTATACCGATCCGAAGTTTCCTGTTCTTGGGCGGGTGCCGCGCACTTGAGCAAGCCCGGAAGAAGCGCAACGTATCCTGAAAGGGAGGATTGCATCCAAACACGATTCAATATCACTACAACCAAGCAAACGTAGGGTGGGCACGCTTTTTGTGCCCACGCGGTTCGTCAATCACGACTACTAATTTCCGCTCGATCTCATGCGATCTGTTAACCAGCCCCGACGCACGTAACAGCCAACTGTCGGCGTGGGCACAAAAACGTGCCCACCCTACGTGACCTTCGGATTTTTCCTCATGTGGCGATTGTAACGTGGGGAAATCCAGCAAGCATAGAGCGCAATCCCTATTGTGCCGCATGGCTGTCTTACGACCGATTCAGTGCAATGCGCTGCGCTTAGTGCGTCCTACGCTGCCCTGCTCCCCGCCACCCGATGCGGATCCAGAATCATCCGCGACAGCGCGATCAGCGGTATCAACCCAACTGCCACGATGGTCAGCGCCGCGGTAGAAGCCTCGGCCAAGCGTTCATCGGAAGCCAAGTTGTAGGCCTGCACCGCCAGCGTGTCAAAGTTGAATGGCCGCATCACAAACGTCGCCGGCAGTTCCTTCATCACATCGACAAACACCAGCAGCCCGGCGGCCAGCGCGCTGCGCCATAACATGGGCGCGTGTACGCGCGCCAGTGTTGCGCCCGGACCCAGGCCGAGTGAGCGCGCGGCGTTGTCCATATTGGGTGTGATCTTGGATAGCCCTGCATCCACCGCTTGCAAGGCCACCGCAAAGAAGCGCACCAGATACGCATACACCAGCGCCGCCACACCGCCTGTCAGCAACAGACCGGGATTTGCGCCCGTTAATGACTCGACGGCCGCCGCGAGCACGTGATCAAGCCGGGTAATCGGTATCAGCACACCCACGGCGATGACCGCGCCCGGCACGGCATAGCCCAGCCCCGCAATGCGATTGGCGATGCGCACCGCCATGCTGCCGGAGCGTGCGGCATAACCCACCGCGAGCGCCAGCATCACCGCGAGCAGCGCTGTCAGCGTCGCCAGCGTGACGGTGTTAAAGGTAAGCTGCACGTAACGCGCGCCAAACTGCGCGTCGCCCGAGGTCAACGCCATGTGCAGCATTACGCCCGTGGGCAGCAGAAATCCGAACACCACCGGTATTGCGCAGAATACGAAAGCCAGCGGCATCCATACGCCGCGCAACTGATAGACGTTGCGCAACTGCTTGCGCTGCGACGTGCTGTAAAAACTCGCGCGCGCGCGCGTGACACGCTCGATCAGCAGCACCAGAAACACAAAGCCCAGCAGCGCCGCCGAGAGCTGCGCCGCCGCGGTGTGGTCGCCGAGTGAAAACCAGGCGCGGTAAATGCCGGTGGTAAACGTCTGCACGCCGAAATACGACACCGTACCAAAATCCGCCAGCGTTTCCATCAATGCCAGCGAAGTGCCGGCGGCTATACCCGGCCGTGCCAGAGGCAGCGCCACATGCAAAAATGTCCCCACCGGCCCGTAGCCGGATACCCGCGCCATTTCGAGCATGCTGTCGGACTGCTCCAGAAACGCCGCGCGCGCGAGCAGATAAACGTACGGATACAGCACCAGCGAAAACATCAGCACCGCACCGCCCAGCGAACGCACGTCGGGAAACCTGTATTGCCCCGGCCCCCAGCCCATCCATGCGCGCAATGTCATTTGCACCGGCCCGGAAAATTGCAGCAGATCGGTATAGGCATACGCCATCACATACGCCGGCATCGCCATCGGCAGCAGCAGCGCCCACTCAAATACGCGCCGCCCAGGAAAGCGGCACATGGTGGTAATCCACGCTGTCAACACGCCACCAAAAATCACACCGAAAGCCACGCCCGCCATCAGCAACAGCGAATTGAGCACGTAGTCGCCGAGCACGGTTTGCACCAGGTGGCGCCACGTGCCTTGCGACGGCACAAAAATATTTTGCAGCACCACCAGTACCGGCAATGCGATTGCGGCCGCCACCAGCACTGCAATTATGGTCAGCGGCGTTGGGCGCGGAACTGCGTGGCGCTCGCGCCACGGTGTAACGGCTTGGGCTTGGGTACTGGTCACGTCAAAACAATACCACTGTTAGAATTGGGGGAATCAGAAGAGTGAAGGGAAACTCACGTCATACGCTAACCAGGAGTTACCTAAGTGCCAGATAAAAAACAACAATTTATTGTAACAAGAATCATTATCATCATCAAACGATTATAATTAACGTATGTCCGGAACGCTCGAACTCAGCCACATCAGCCAGTCTTACGGCGCACGCAAGGTGCTTAACGACATCAGCTTTCGCCTGGGCGATGGGACTATTGCGTGCCTGCTCGGCGCCAGCGGCTGCGGCAAAACCACCGTGCTGCGCTGCATTGCCGGCTTTGAGCGGGTTGCCGCCGGAGAAATCATCATCAACGGCAACGTGGCGAGCCACCCCGGGTTTGTGATGCCACCGGAATCACGCCGCATCGGCATGGTGTTTCAGGACTACGCCTTGTTTCCCCATCTGACCGTGGCGCGCAACATTGCGTTTGGCCTGCACGGCGCTGATGACGCAACACGCAGCGCGCGCGTCGATGAACTGCTCGACATCGTCGGCCTTGCCGGCGCATCGAAATGCTACCCGCAGGAACTTTCCGGCGGCCAGCAACAGCGCGTAGCACTCGCGCGCGCGCTCGCACCGCGTCCGGCGTTGATGCTGCTGGACGAACCGTTTTCCAATCTCGACGTTGAAATGCGCGAGCGCCTCAGCATCGAGGTGCGCGACATCCTGAAAAGCCAGCACACCACCACCATACTCGTCACCCACGATCAAAACGAGGCCTTCACCTTCGCCGACGAAATCGGCATCATGATGGAGGGCAGCATCGCGCAATGGGCCACGCCCTACGCGCTGTATCACGAGCCGGCAAACCGCGACATCGCGGAATTCATCGGCCGCGGCGTGTTCCTGCCCGGCATAGTGCTGGAAGGCAATCGCATCAGACTCGAACTTGGCGAGTTGCCCAGCGACACGCGCTTGCCCGCTGCTCCCGGCGAAACCGTGGACGTGCTGTTGCGCCCCGACGATATTCTGCACGACGACGCCAGCCCCTTACAGGCCAAAGTGCTGACCAAGGCTTTCCGCGGCGCGGAGTTTATCTACACGCTGGAACTGCCCGGCGGCGGCCGCGTGATGTCATTCGTGCCCAGCCACCATAACCATGCTATCGGAGAAAAGATCGGCATCCGGCTGGAAATGGATCATCTGGTGGCGTTTGCGCGGGAGTGAGGTGTGCAAGCAAGGCGCAACGAACAATGTGTGCACGTGGCAGCGATTGCGTTCAGTTCAGTGCAATGCGCAACGGTTATGACGGGCTTGCACTTACTTCTTCGAAGCCGTGTATAGCTTGCGCTTGCGGGGTTGCAGGCGGCGGTTCACTGCCTCGAGGTTAAACGCTTCCGGATCAAAATCCTCGCCGACCCATTCCCGCAATTCTTCGCGTTCCGGATGCTTGGTATCACCAAGCGCCTCCAGAATATTCATATAGCCGGGAAACCCGCCGCAATCCTCGGGCGGACAGGCGCGCGCACCGCCGGTGCAGCGCGGGTATTGCACGCCCTGTTCGACAAAACCGACCTTCTCCACCTCGATTTCGTGCAGCCAACTGTCTCCCATGTCGTATTCGTAGCGAAACTTGATGCGCCGTTTGGCGAGTATTTCATTGAGCGTGAAATCGTCTGCCGAACGCGCATGCGGCGCGCCGGGGAATGGCGAATGCTCGGATTCCGGACTGATCTCGGTGTCGTCGGCGAAAAACGCCCATAGATGGCAATCCTCCCAGCCCATCGCGACCTGTATCGAGTCGTGCAGCGCACGGAATGTTGCTTCGCCGGACACCTCAAGCCGCCGCCAAATGGCAGGTTCAATATAGGAAAGAGCAATCTTTAGTTGATAGAGGGTTATCGGCTCACGCATGTCACGCCTCATCAGGATCAGGATTTTCCGTTGCCGCGGCCGCCTGCAACGTCGCCACCACCTCTGCCGGCGCCTGCGCCGCAACCTTGGGCGTAATCGTAACCACACCCGCATTCTGTGCGCGATGCCGCAGCGCGTGATCCATCAGCGTCAGCGCCATCATCGCTTCGCAAATCGGTGTGGCGCGTATGCCCACGCACGGATCGTGGCGGCCGTGGGTTTCGATGGTGGTGGCATTGCCTTGCTGGTCGATAGTGCGGCGCGTAAGACGGATACTTGAGGTCGGCTTCACCGCGACATTCACCACGATATTCTGCCCGGTGGAAATGCCGCCGAGAATGCCGCCGGCGTTGTTCGACAAAAATCCTTCAGGGCACATTTCGTCGGAATGCTCGGTGCCGCGCTGTGACACTGCCGCGAAGCCCGCACCGATTTCCACGCCCTTCACCGCGTTGATACTCATCATGTTGTAGGCGAGATCGGCATCCAGCTTGTCGTACACCGGCTCGCCCCAGCCCACCGGCACGCCCGACGCCACTGTGGTGATTTGCGCGCCGACCGAGTCGCCGGACTTGCGCAGCTTGTCCATGAATTCTTCGAGCTGCGGCACGTATGAAACGTCCGCCGCAAAAAACGTATTGTCGTAAACGCCGTCCCACGACTTGAACGGGATTTTGATCGGTCCCAACTGCGACATGTAACCGCGTATCACGATGCCGAATTTCTCGTGCAGCCATTTGCGCGCAATCGCGCCCGCCGCCACGCGCACCGCGGTTTCACGCGCTGATTGCCGGCCACCGCCACGGTAATCGCGAATGCCGTATTTCTGCCAATAGGTGTAATCGGCATGACCGGGACGAAACTTGTCGGCGATTTTAGTGTAATCCTTGCTCTTGGCATCGGTGTTGCGGATCAGCAGCCCTATCGGTGTGCCGGTGGTTTTGCCTTCAAACACGCCGGAGAGGATTTCAACTTTGTCTTCTTCGCGCCGCTGCGTGACGTGACGCGAGGTGCCAGGCTTGCGGCGATCCAGATCAATCTGCAGGTCAGCTTCGCTCAACGCCATGCCGGGCGGGCAGCCATCCACCACGCAGCCGATGGCCGGGCCGTGACTTTCGCCGAAGGAAGTGACACAAAAAAGTTTACCCAGTGTGCTGCCGGACATGGCCAAAAATCCTAATGAAATCAAGCACTAGTTTATCACACGTCATCTAATTAACGTGGCGCATCGTCCTTGCCGGCCGTGGTCGAACCCAGTTGCTTCCGTGCTTATCCGGTTAGTGCCCAAGCCTACTACCTGTAGTGGCTCGTGATTTTTTTGCATAAAGTTCGGCATAGGTCGGCGCAGTCACGTCGCCAGCAATGCCAAGCAGGGAGCGGAAAGCGTTGAATGGATAGAAACGGCGGTTG
>CAMATZ010000045.1 GCA_945861275.1 Bordetella parapertussis | reverse complement strand
GCAACACCGACACCTTGCTCTTTGATCATTTGAACAATTCGTAGCTTGAAGCTCGTGTCAAACGTCCTGCGGTCCTTACTCATTGCTTTCTCCTTAATTGGTGTATCTTCCACCTATCAAGGTGTCCGTTGGAATTAGACCACAACAATTAACCGTATTTTAGGAACGCCCCTACTTGCGCGCCTTCTCAAACGGCGCGACTACCTCACCGGTCTTGTACTGTTCAGGGAACAGCACGACCTGTTTGCCCGGTTGGCGGAACTGATCCATGTTCTTGTCCACAATGCCGCGGAACTGCGCCTGCACCACGCGCGGGGTTGCCCACTCGCCGTCCGGGCCGTAGCGGATCGGGCCGACGATGGTGCGCATTTCGTTCTTGCGCAGGTAGGCTGCCAGCGTCTTGTGGTCAAAGCTCTTGGTGGCGTTGATTGCCTGCTCCAGCATCTGGCCAATGGCGTAGTTGAACGGCGGCAAATAGAATCCGAGCGGATCGACTTTCGCTTCCGCTGCGCGTTTGGCGTAGCGCTCCAGAAACTCGTCGATGCCTGGATGCTTGATGCCCGGTACCCACGAGTTGTAGTTGACTATGCCGTTTAACGAGCTGCCCAGCGCAACCATGTTGGGCGTGAATTGCAGTCCGACCATGCCACCGCCGAACAGCTTCACCGACTCGCCCACGCCGATCTCGTTCACCGCACGCACGATGGCGACGGAGTCATTGGGGTAGGACATGACAAACACCATGTCGGGCTTGGCAGCGCGGATAGCGCGGATCATGGCGGAAAAATCCACGGTTGCCGGCGGGTAGTTCTGGTCGTAGACGTTTTTTAAGCCAGCCTTCTTGGCAAGCTCGCGCGCGCCGTTGGCGAGGTTCTGCGCGAACTCCTGATCGGCGGCAAGAATCGCGATGGTCTTCGCGCCGACTTTTTCTCCGGCCTTGAAAAAGCCGTCGGACCAGCTTGAAGCGTCGTTCCATGGCGAGTTGTTAAACCACATATCGTGCTTCACCGTGCGGTTCGCCTGGAACGAAAAATTGCCCATCAGCAGCAGTCCGCGCTGCTTCACCAGCGGCATGATCGGCCCGGTGGGTACCGTGCCATAGGGTGCGATTAAGAGATCCACCTTGTCGATGTCGAGCAACTTGGTGTAGATGCCGGGCGTCAGCGCGGGATTGGTCTGGTCGTCGTAGACGATGAACTCGACCTTGCGTCCGAGTAAGCCCCCCTTGGCATTCACGTCTTCGACCCACATGCGCAGCGCGAGCAGCGCTGCCTGACCGCCGGCGCCAAGCGAGCCGGTTTGCGGCATGCTCATGCCGATCTTGACGGGTGCAGTGGCTTGCGCGAACAGTAATCCTGATGCCGTCAACAGCGCGGCGCAAAATAGTGCGGCTATTACACGAATGAATTTCATTGTTACCGTCTCCTTTTTAACTTCGTGAAGAGTGAAGAGTGAAGAGTGAAGAGTGAAGGGGAAACGTGATGCGCCTCCCTCTCCCCCGTTACCGGGGGAGAGGGTCGGGGAGAGGGGGTTCACTTTTCACATTTCACGTTATCAGATGTTTACCAATGATGCAGGCCAGCGTGCCGCCTTGTCAAACAATGAAGTTCAGGCGCGCTCTTCAAAATTAGTGCCAAAATCATCAGGCACATTCGGCCCCCACGCGTACAGTGAATCCGCCGCCGGATAGTCCGTGGGTTGCCAGTCAAAGCCATCGGGTATGTAGTCGACGTCGCAGAAATATTCGACGAGACTGCCCCAGGGGTCGCGTATATAGTGAAAAAAATTCGAGCCGATCACGTGCCGTCCGAAACCCCAGCCATTGCGGTAACCCTTGTCGAGCATGCGGCAGGCGCCCACCCCCAGCTCGTCGATGTTGCCAACCTCGAAGCTCGCATGGTGGTAGCCGGGGTGATCCGACTTGATGAATCCCAGCACATGATGATCGCTGCCGCCCTCGCCGCTGCGCAAGAATGAGACTATGCCGGGCGACCGATCGGAAAGTTTCATGCCGACGATGCGGGTGTAAAAATCCGTTTGCCTGTCAAGATCTGCGGTGAAGCGCAGCGTATGACCGAGACGCCGTGGCCGCACCGCCAGATCGCGTGCAGGGTGGCCCGCAACGCCGGAACGATTGAGATGACCCGGATTGTTGATTTTCCAATCCGCGGCAGGCGGCCACGGCGCGGGAGTTTGTGCACACACGTTCACCAGCAGACCATCGGGGTCCGTAAACCAGATACCTTCCGCCGGTGACTCGCGCGGCGCATCGATGAGCTTGTGGCCGTTTTGCTCAAGCCGCTGCTCAATCTGCTGGAGGGCTGCGGCGCGCGCACCAAAGCAGATATGGTGCATGCGTTTTTTCGCGCCCTCGAGCAGGATCACCTGATCCTGATCGCGGCCAGCGCAGCGCATGACGACCCGTGCGCCATCTTCACGCGCCTGCAGGCCGAAATCCGTATAAAACTGCTTGCCGGCAGCGGCGTCGGGCACGGTCAGGGCGATGTGCTGCAGCGAACGGATAGTCATGGGTTGTCCTCAATCAGGTTCCGCATTATGACAGCGCGGAATTGCGGGTCAAGACGGGCTGCCGGGTTTAAGTACAGTAATTGACAGTGACAACCGTGTCTGAATCCTAGACAATAATGAACTACACCATCTTCAGGGAAGCGATATGAGCGAAATGCGTTTTGAAGCGCCGCAGACGCTGGCGGCGGCGGTTGCCCTGCTCGCGGGCGCGAACGGAGTGGCGAGAGTGCTGGCGGGCGGTACCGACCTGCTGATACAGATGCGTGGCGGCCGTGTTGAACCCGAACTGCTGATCGATATCAAGGGCATCCCCGAGATGACGTCGATAACTGCCGAAAACGGCGGCTATCGTTTCGGTGCGGCTGTTACCGCCATGGAAATGTCCGAGCACAAGGCCTTCGCTAAGGCATGGCCCGGACTGACCGAAGCGGCCATGCTGATTGGTTCGTATCAGATCAAGGGGCGCGCGACGGTGGGCGGCAATCTGTGCAATGCCTCACCCGCTGCGGACAGCGTACCGGCGCTGATCGCTGCAAGTGCAATCGCGAGCATTGTGGGGCCGAAAGGCAGACGCGAGGCTAAGGTCGAGGACATCGCCACCGGACCCGGCAAGAATTCACTGGCCAAGGGCGAGATCGTGGTTTCATTCCTGCTGCCGCCACGCGCAGCGCATGCGAGTGATGCTTATCTGCGCTTCATCCCGCGCACCGAGATGGATATTGCCGTGGTCGGTGCAGGCATTAATCTCACACTGGATGCAAAAGGTGTCTGCAGCCACGCACGGGTAGTGCTCGGAGCGGTCGCCGAGCGCGCCTTGCTGGTGCAGGCGGCAGCGGACGCACTGATCGGCACCACGGTCGATGCTGCTGCGCTTGAGCGCATGGGTGCGGCGGCCAGTGCGGCGTGCAAGCCTATCGACGACAAACGCGGCACCAAGGCCTATCGGATCAAGGTTGCAGGTGTAATGGCGCGGCGCGCCGCCACCATAGCGCTCGACAGAGCACGGAGGAATAAATAATGGCCAAGCAGCATGTAACAACCACACTCAACGGCAATGCGGTTGAGTTTCTTTGCGAATCGCGCCAGACATTGCTCGAGGTGCTGCGCGACGAACTGCATCTCACCGGCACCAAGGAAGGATGCGGCACCGGCGACTGCGGCGCGTGTACCGTCAATGTCGATGGGCGCATGATGTGTTCGTGCCTTTTCCTCGGCGCGGAGGCGCAGGGCAAGTCGATCACCACGGTCGAGGGCATCGCCAACGGCGAGAAACTGCACGTGTTGCAGCGTAAATTCCTGGAGCACGCGGCACTGCAGTGCGGCATCTGCACACCGGGCATGCTGGTCGCGGCGAAGACCTTGCTCGATCACAACACCAGCCCGACCGAGGAAGAAGTGCGCTACTGGCTGGCGGGCAATCTGTGCCGCTGCACGGGGTATAACCAGATCATCGAGGCGGTGCTGGATGCCGCCAAGGAAATACGGGGGAATTAATCATGAGCGCAGTCGTAACGGAAAAGAAACTCAAAGTCGTCGGCACCAGCCCGGATCGTCCTGATGGCGTGCCCAAGCTCACGGGAACGGCACAATACGGGGCGGATTTTTCCCTGCCGGGAATGTTGTGGGGCAAAATCCTGCGCTCGCCGCATGCGCACGCGCGGATCCGCAAGATCGACGCCACCAAAGCGCTGGCGCTGCCGGGCGTCAAGGCAGTGATTACCGGCGCTGACCTGCCCGATCAGAAGTTCGAGTACATCGGCCCGGAACGGGTCGCGGTGAATTTCTGGCACATGACGCGCAACATCTTTGCGCGCGAGAAGGTGCTCTACGAGGGCCACGCGCTTGCCGCCGTTGCCGCCACCACCCCGGCCATTGCCGCTGAGGCGCTGAAACTGATAGCCGTTGATTACGAAGTGCTGCCGCATGTGATCGATGTCGATGACGCGATGAAGCCCGATGCGCCGCTGTTGTTTGAAGACATGATTACGCGCGGTATCGAACCGCCGCCCGCCAAGCCGTCCAATATTTCCAAGCGCCTGGGGTTCAAGATGGGCGACCCGGATGCGGGGTTTGCCGCGGCCGATGAAATCGTCGAAGCGAGTTTCAAAACCGCGCCGGTGCATCAGGGCTACATCGAGCCGCAATCCTGCCTCGCGCGCTGCGATGCGGATGGCCAGGCGGAACTGTGGTCGTCAAGTCAGGGCCACTTCGTGGTGCGCACCATGACGGTGAAGCTGCTCGGTATGAAAACCGGCGATCTGCGGGTGCATCCCGCCGAGATCGGCGGTGCTTTCGGCGGCAAGACCGTGGTCTATGTCGAGCCGGTGGCGGTCGCGCTCTCGCGCAAGACCGGCCACCCGGTGAAAATCATGATGACCCGCGAAGATGTGTTCAAGGCCACCGGGCCGACTTCCGGTGCATCGATGACCATCAAGATCGGCGTCATGCGCGACGGCAAGATCGTCGCGGCGCATGGCCTCTTTAAGTATCAGGCGGGCGCGTTTCCCGGCTCACCGGTGATGAACGGCTGCATGTGCGGTTTCGCGCCGTATGACATTGCCAACGTGGAAACCGTGGGCTACGACGTGGTGTGCAATCGTCCGAAAACCGTGGCCTATCGCGCGCCGGGTTCACCGATCTCGGCGTATGCCTGCGAAAGCACGATGGATCTGGCCGCACGGAAAATTGGCATGGACCCGTTGCAATTCCGGCTGAAGAATATTGCCAAGCCGGGCACGCCAACGGTTTTTGGCACCAAGCTCCAGCACGCCGGTTTTGCCGAGACGTTGCAGGCGCTGCAGAAACATCCCGGCTACACCAAGCCGCTGGGCAAGAATCAGGGGCGCGGCCTGGCCGTGGGCTACTGGTTTAACGGCGGCGGCGAATCGAGTGCAACCGTGCATGTCAACGAAGACGGCACGGTGGTGGTTGCCACCGGTAGTCCGGACATCGGCGGCTCACGCGCGTCCACCGCGCAGATGGCAGCCGAAACACTGGGCATTGAATACGACCGCGTGCGGCCGATCATCGCCGACACCAACTCGGTGGGCTACACCCAGGCTACCGGCGGCTCGCGCGTGACCTTTGCCACCGGCATGACCGTAATCAACGCCTGCAACAAAGTCATCGACGATATGTGCGGGCGCGTGGCGAAGTTGTGGAAGATCGACCGCGTCGACGTGATCTGGGAAGACGGCTGCGCCCGGCCCGCGGGCAAACACGCGGGCGAGTTCGAAGCGATGCCCTTAAAGGCCATTGCCGCCAAGCGCACCGCCACCGGCGGGCCGATTACCGCGTCGGCGTCGATCAACGCGGAAGGCCAGGCGCCCGGATTCTCCGCGCAGTTTTGCGACGTGGAGGTCGATCCTGAAACGGGCCATGTCAAAATTCTGAGTTACGTGGCTGCGCAGGATGTCGGCCGCGCCATACACCCAAGCTATTGCAAAGGGCAAATCCACGGTGGCGTGGTGCAGGGTATCGGCTGGGCATTGAATGAGGAATACATCTACGACAAGGCCGGCCGTCTTGAGAATGCCGGATTTTTGGACTATCGCATGCCGGTTGCCTCCGATGTGCCGATGATTGAATCGATACTGGTCGAAGTGCCGAACCCGAAGCACCCCTACGGCGTCAAGGGTGTGGCCGAAGCCAACATCGTTCCGCCGATGGCGGCTATTGCCAATGCCATACACAGCGCCACCGGCCGCCGCATGACAGAGTTGCCGATGTCGCCGCCCAAGGTGCTCGCCGCGCTCGACGCGGCCTGAGCGCGTAGGGCGCAATCCCATTGCGCCGGCTGCAGAAAGAAGCACGCAGGGCGCAATCCCATTGCGCCCTGCGTGCGCTGCTGAATAGTCTGAACACGGGGGGCAATACCGATGAGCGCAGCGAAGACGTTACGCAATTTGCTGGCCGGCAACCGCGCATTGATCGCACCGGCTGTGTTCAATCCGCTGTCCGCGAAACTTGCCGAAGCGGCGGGCTTCGAAGTGTTGTATCTCGGCGGCGGCACCATCGGCTATCTCAACTGCTGCCTCGAAGCCAATCTCAACATCACGCAATTGTGCCAGGCGGGCATCGACATCCGTGCGGCGTGCAGCCTGCCGCTGATTCTCGATGGCGCGGCCGGTTTTGGCGATCCGATGCACATGCACCACACCATTGGCATGTCCGAGGCGGCGGGTTTCGCCGCCATCGAAATCGAGGACCAGATACTGCCCAAGCGCGCGCATCATCATGTCGGCATCGAGCATATGGTGCCGCTGGAATTGATGGCGGCCAAGGTGCGTGAGGCGGCGCGCGCGCGGCGCGATCCTGATTTTGTCATCATCGCGCGCACCAATGGCATACGCGGACCCGGTGGCATGGCGGATGCGATCAAGCGCGCACGCGCTTACCGCAAGGCCGGCGCCGACATGCTGTACTTAAGCGTGCGCAACGCGGAGGATGCACGCCGCATCGCGCGCGAACTGCCACCGCCCTTCATGTTCGGCCTGCCCGGGCATGGTGCAGAAGGCGCGGGCTTGCCGCTCGCCGAATTGGGTACGCTCGGCTACCGCATCCTTGCGAGTTCGATTTCGGCGTGGGCATTTCATCGTGCGTTAAAGCAAAGCTACGAATGCCTCGCGCGCGGCGAACCCGATCCGCTGATGGCGGGCGTCACGCACAAGGCCGAGCAGGATGCGGTGCATAAGAGCATAGGCATGGAGCGCCTGCTGGCGGTGGAGCGCGACACCGTCGAGAAGTAACCAGGCCGCTTTCGCTTTCCAACACTGGGGAGTTTCAGATGCGTCTTTACCGGCTGGGCAAACTGGGCAACCTTGATGGACTCAGACTGCTTGAAGAGGAGGCGCCGAAGCCCGGACCCGGTCAAGTGCTGGTGCGACTACGCGCTTGCACGCTCAATCACCGTGATCTGAACATCATTGCAGGCACCTATACCAGCCTCGCGCTCAAGGCGGGGGCGATTCCGCTTTCTGACGGAGCGGGCGAGGTTGCCGCACTGGGGCCAGGAGTCACGCGCTGGAAGGTGGGAGACCGGGTTGCGCCTATCTTTGTGCAACGTTGGCTCGGCGGCGGCTTGTTGCCCGAATATATGCCCTCGGCGTTGGGCGGGCCGAGCGACGGTGTGCTGGCCGAGCAGATCGTGTTGCACGAAGAGGGCTTGGTGCGAATACCCTCGCAGTTGAGTTTTGAGCAGGCGGCGACGCTGCCCTGTGCCGCAGTCACGGCGTGGAATGCGGTGCTGGTGAAGGGCGCGCTGCAACCCGGGCACACGTTGCTGACACTCGGCACTGGCGGGGTATCGTTGTTTGCGGCGCAGTTTGCATTGATGGCCGGGGCACGTGTCATCGCCACCACCGGCAACGACGACAAGGCCGCGCGCCTGCATGCGTTGGGGATCGCCGACGTCATCAACTATCGCACGCTGCCCGATTGGGATGCCCGCGTGCGCGAACTTACCGATGGGCGTGGCGCGGACCTGGTGGTGGAAGTGGGCGGCCCGGGATCGCTGGCCAGGTCAATTGCCGCGCTTCGCTACTGTGGTCACATCAGCGTCGTCGGCAACCTTGCGGGCAAAGCGCTGATCGATCCGGGCGCGCTGTTCGCCAAGCGTGCTTCGATGTGCGGCATTCAGGTGGGCAGCCGCGATATGTTCGAGGCCATGAACCGTGCCATTGCAATGGCGCAACTCGAGCCGGTGATCGACCGCGTGTTCGACTTCAGCGATACCCGCGCGGCCTACGAGTACCTGGCCAGCGGCAAGCACTTCGGCAAAGTCGTCATCCGGCTGACTTGAAATGGGGTCAGAGTGAAATTAACTGTTAAAATTCAATAAAAACAATAGGCTACAATAGAGTAATGCGATCTATCGCACCCCTTGGCGACGGGGTTGGAGGTTTGGGCAAGCGTAACCTGTACTCCACGCCCGTTACGGGCTATGCTGGCTGAAATGGGTTGAGCAGTTTGGCGCCGGCGCCCGCGTAGTGTTTCTCGTTGCGCGTCACGAGGGTGAGATCATGGATAAGCGCGGTGGCCGCGATTTGTTTATCCAGGGCATTTTCTGGATGGGGCACGCGCAGACGGCCCCAAACTTGCGCGGCAGCGTCATCCAGCGGCAGGATATGGTCGTGATATTCGCTCAATATTAGCGCGAGCCACGCGTCCAACAGTTGCGCCTGCGCGAAGTCGCCGCGGTGGCGAATCAACTCAACGCCGCGTCTGAGTTCGCCGACAGTGACAGCGGAGAGGTATAACGCAGCATCCACTGTGGCTGCTTGCCGGAAAAATTTCGCAACGCCCTTGTTCGCCTTGCCGCGCTTGCGGATTTCGCTGATAACGTCGGTATCAACCAAATACACCCGGCGCCTCACTAGTCTCGTTTTTGCGCGCGAAATCCCCGTCCTCCCCGACATTCGGCATGGCGGCTAGCACGTCGGCGAAGCTGCGTTTTCTGGGACGGCGCAAAGAGGCGGCCAGAATCTCACGGTGCTCAGCCTCGGCGCTGCGGCCATGCAGCGCCGCACGCTCGCGCAGCGCCTGGACTAAAGTGTCGTCAATACCCCGTACCAATAAATTTGCCATTGCGTTAAATACCTCGAATCAACATTGCTATCAATGATAGCGTTTGGGAGGGCGTTACGCAAGCGCTTTGCCCAGCGCCCGCAACACCCGCTCCGGCGTGAACGGCTGCGCGGTGACCCGCGCGTTGAACGGCTGCAGCGCATCGTTGATGGCGTTCATGATCGCGCCGGGCGCGCCGGCGGTGCCGGCTTCGCCCGCGCCTTTGGCGCCGAGCTCGGAAGTTTTGGTCGGCGTGACCACGTGGCCGATGATCATGTCAGGCATTTCGCCGGCCATCGGCACCAGGTAGTCCGCGAGCGTGCCATTGAGTAACTGGCCTTCGTCGCTATAGAGGCAGTGTTCGGTCATAGCGCCGCCGATGCCTTGCACGATGCCGCCGCGGATTTGTTCATCAACAAGCTGCGGATTGATGAGGGTGCCGCAGTCTTCGACGCACCAGTGCTTGAGCAGCTTGACAAAGCCGGTGTCGATATCCACTTCGACCAGCGACGCCTGCATGCCGTTGGTAAACGCAAAGCCGTAGCCGCGCGGGGTGTAGTGGCGCGTCACCATCAATTCCGATTGAAAATCCAGCGGCAGTGTGTCGGGTCGAAAGTAGGCGATGCGGCCCAGTTCGGTGAGACTCATCCGGGTTTCGCCGGTGCGCAGGTCGATCACATTGTTGTCGCGCAGATCAAGCATTTCACGGCTGGACTGCAGGATGGCGCCCGCAACGTCAAGAATGTTCGCGTGCAGCACCTTGCCCGATTGCAGCACGGCCTCGCCGCCGATGCCCGCGCCGCGCGAGGCCCAGGTGCCGCCGCCGTAGGGTGTGATGGCGGTGTCGCCGGTGATCACGCGCACCCGATCCACGCTCACACCCACCGCGTCCGCCGCGATCTGCGCGAAGATGCCTTCGGTGCCCTGACCTTGTTCGGTGACGCTCACCAGACACGTCACCATGCCGCTGGGTTCAAGACGCAGCGTTGCGCCGTCCTGCGACGAAATGCGCGCACCACCCACGCCGTAAAACGCGGGCGAGGGGTTGGTCACCTCGATCATCGCCGCCAACCCGATGCCACGATAAATGCCACGCTGGCGCAACTTCTCCTGCTCTCTACGCAGATCGGAATAACCCATTAGAAACAATAACTTATCCAGACACTGCTGATGTGACAACTTTTCCATCTTCATGCCCGATGCCGAGGTGTGCGGATAAGCGTCGTCGGGCACCAGATTGCGGCGGCGAAATTCCGCCGGGTCGATGCCGAGCTTGTGGGCCGCGAGATCGACGATGCCCTCGGTGACGGCTACCGCGATCGGGTGGCCCACCGCGCGGTACTGGCAGGTGACGTTTTTGTTGGTGAACACCACGTTGAGTTTTGCGCGGTACTGCTGGTGCTTGTACGGCCCGCCGGTGAGGTTGACAACCTGATTGCCTTCGATGCCGCTGGTGCGCGGGTAGACGGAATAGGGACCGATGGCGGTAAGATCATCGAGATCGAAAGCGAGAATTTCTCCCGCTTGGGTGCAGGCGAGCCGCAGTTTGATTTTGTGTTCACGCGCGTGGATGTCGGATAGAAACGATTCCATGCGGTCGGCGATGAATTTCACCGGGCGTTTGAGCATCACCGCCAGCGCGGCGGTGGCCATTTCGTCGGCGTAGACATGCACCTTGATGCCGAACGAGCCGCCGACATCTTTGGCGATCACACGCACATTGCCTTCGGGAATATCGAGGTGGCGCGAAAAAATATCCTGCATCATGTGCGGCGCCTGCGTCGAGTGATGCACCGTCAGCGTGTGCTCGGCGCTGTTGTAATCCGCGAGCAGGGCGCGGCCTTCGAGCGTGACGCCGGTGTGGCGGCCGAAGTCGTAGGTTTCCTCGACCACCAGATCAGCTTTGGCGAAGGCGGCATCCACACTGTCAGTGGCGAATTCGCGGCTGAAGCAGATGTTGTCGCTGAATTCCGGATGAATGATCTGCGTGCCGGACAGAGCGGCTGCCATATCGGTGACGGCAGGCAACGGCGCCCACTCGACTTCGATAGCGTCCAGCGCGTCTTCGGCTTGCGCGCGTGTCTGCGCGACTACCGCGGCGATGGCTTCGCCCTGCCAGCACGCGCGATCTATGGCGACGGCGTGTTGCGTGGGTGACTTGATGCCTTTCAGGTGGCCGAGCACCGCGACCCACGGTTTGCAGTACTGCGCCAGCGTTGCGCCATCGACTACTGCGATCACACCAGGCAGTGTGCGCGCCCTGGCGAGATCCAGCCTGACGATGCGCGCGTGCGCGTGCGGACTGCGAAAGAACACCACATGCGCGAGTCTGGGAAAGCGCAGATCATCGGTATAGGTACCGCGCCCCTGCAACAGGCGCCTGGCGTTGGCACGCGGGAAGCTTTGCCCTATGTAGGGTGCGTTCATGAGCGGGTGTTGCGCGCAGCGAGCACGGTTTCTACGGCATCCACGATCGCCTGATAACCGGTGCAGCGGCAGTAGTTGCCGGAGAGGTGCTCGCGAATTTGTTCGCGCGTGGCCTGCGGGTTGCGCGTGGCCAAATCCTGCACGGTGAGCAGCATGCCCGGCGTGCAGAAGCCGCATTGCAGCGCGTTGCGCTTATGGAAGGCATCCTGCAGATCAGCAATTTCGCCGCTGTCAGATAAGCCTTCGATGGTTTCGACGTTGCGGCCTTCGGCCTGTACTGCCAGCAGCAGGCAGCCGCGCACAATTCTGCCGTCCACGCGCACCGTGCATGCACCACACACGCCGTGTTCACAGCCGATGTGCGTGCCCGTCAATCCCATGTCCTCGCGTAGAAAATCCACCAGGTTTTGGCGCACGGGGATGCGGCGGGTGACGACTTCGCCGTTAATCGTCAAGGTGGTTTCCAGGATGGTGTCCATGGCGGCTTTCATGCGATGAGTTGCTTCATTGCGCGCGCGGTCAGCACACGAGCGAGATGCAGTTTGGTGGCGGCGGATGAGTAGAGGTCGGCGATGGGTTCGAGTTCAGTGCCGAGAACGTCTTGCGCTTCCTTCAGTGAAGTTTCTGAAAAACCTTTAGAAACAAATACTTGTGATGTTCTTTCGGCAAACACCGGTTTCTCGCTTGCACCGAGAAAGGTGAGCCGTAGAGCGGCCAGTGTGCCTTGGGTAACCTGCACCAGTGCCGCCACGCCGACAATGGCGTAGTCGCCGCGCCGCCGTGTCAGTTCCAGAAACGCATGCCGATAGTCCGCACCGAGAATCGGAATCACTATTTCGGTCAGCACTTCGTTGGGCTTGATCGCGGTGGCGTAGAGCCCCTGAAAAAAATCGCGTGCCGCCACACGGCGCGTGCCGGACTTGCTTGCGAGCACGATTTGCGCGTCGAGCGTCACACAACAGGCCGGCCATTCAGCCGCCGGATCAGCCATCGCGAGACTGCCGCCGAAGGTACCCGAATTGCGTATCGCCGGATGCGCGATGTGCTGCACCGCGTCGGACAACAGCGGCAGGTGCTTGCGGATATCCGTCGAGTCGCCGATTGCCGTATGCGTGGTCAGCGCGCCGATATGCACGTGGCCGTCTCTTACGCGGATGCCTGCGTGATCATGCAGGCGGCTGATATCGATCAGCAGTTCCGGCGACGACAGCCGCATATTGAGTGCGGGCATCAGGCTCTGGCCGCCGGCAAGTATTTTCGCAGTGTCGCCGTGCTGTTCGAGCAGATCGAACACTTCGGGCAGATGGCGCGCTCGGACGTAGGCGAACGGCGGGGCTTTCATGCGGGACTCCTTATTTCACCCCATATTTAGCGCGGTAATGTTGCGCCAGCACGCGGCGGCTTTGTGCATTAAATGCCGCATTCGATGCGGGCGCGGCCGGATGCTTCTTGTCAGGTTGATTTTTACGTGCAGCAAACGATGGCTTCACGGGCTTGATTTTCATGACCATTACTCCGCGGTGATACTGGCAGCTTTGATGACCTTGCCCCATTTTACAAGGTCATTGCGAATCACCATGGCGAATTCGTCGGGTGTATTGCCTACCGGTTCCGCGCCGTCGCCGAGCAGGCGCTCGCGGACAGTGGGTTCCTGCAGCGCGCGTGTTACGGCCGCGTGCAGCCTGGCCACCACATCACGCGGGGTGGCTGCAGGTGCGAGCACGCCGTACCATTGCACCGCTTCATAGCCCGGCAGCGCGGCTTCGGCTATCGTCGGCACGTCCGGCAGCACCGCGCTGCGTTTGGCGGCGCTAACGCCGAGTGCGCGCAGGCGCCTGGCACGGATCATCGGCATCGCCTGCAGGGTAGTGGTGGTCATGGCCGCGACCTGTCCTGACAACAGATCGACCATCGCGCCGCCGCCGCCTTTGTAGGGCACATGCACCATTTTGATTCCCGCCATGTTCAGAAACAACGCCATGGTGAGGTGAATATTGCTGCCGACGCCCGCCGAGGCATAACTCAGTTGGTCGGGGTGGGCGCGCGCAAACGCAATCAGTTCTTTCACGGTTTTTGCAGGAACCGAGGGATGCAGGACCAGCACATTGGACACCACAGCAACCTGCGACACCGGTGCGAAATCCTTCACCGCGTCGAACGGCATTTTGCGCTGGATGTGCGGGTTGATGGTGAGTGTGCTGATGCCCATCAGCAGCGTGTGCCCGTCGGGTGCGGCACGCGCTACTGCTTCACCGCCGATCATCATCGCCGCGCCCGCGCGGTTTTCGATCACCACCTGCTGCCCCAGCACTTCACTCATTTTGGGCGCGATCAGACGCGCGCTGATGTCGGTGCCGCCGCCGGGCAGTGACGGTACCACCAAGCGTATCGCCCGATTGGGGAAGGGCTGCTGCGCACTCGCGGGTAGCGCGCACAAGGCCATCGTGGCCGCGATGGCGGTCAGGCACAGCATCACTGCCTTTAGTTTTTGCGAGGACATGAATACAAATTAAAGCAACGTCACGCCGGATTCGATAATCTGCTTGCGGAATTTCTCGACTTCAGCGCGGATGAATTTTGAATACACTTCCGGCGCTTCGCCGCCGGGGGTGAAGCCCAGCAGCATCAGGCGTTCGCGCACTTCGGGAGTGTTCAGCGCATGCACGATGCTTTGGTGTACGGCCCTGATCACCGCAGGCGGCGTGCCGGTCGGCGCAAAAATGCCGTTCCAGAATTCAAAGGCGTAGCCGCTCACACCGAGTTCCGCAATCGTGGGCAGGTTCGGCAGCAGCGCGACGCGCTTGACGCTGGTGATGCCGAGTGCGCGCATGCGGCCGGAGTTGATGTGCTGCATGCTCGCCAGCGGCGTGAGCAGAGCGCAATCAATTTCGCCGGACAACAGCGATATTTCGGTCGGCGAGCTGCCCTTGAAGTTGACGTTGTTCATGCTCATGCCGAGCAGTTTCCACAGCGCGTCACCGGCGAATTGACCGGTGGCGCCCGGTATGCCGACATTGGTTTTGCCCGGTTGTTTTTTGGCGAACGCGGCAAATTCCTGCAAGTTGCTGGCGGGCAGCTTGGGATGGATCGCCACCACCAGTCCGGTAGTGCCCATCAGGCTGATCGGCTGAAAGTCGCGGATGATGTCATAAGGCAGCTTGCGATACAGCGTGGCGTTAATCGCATGCGTGCCGCTGTTGCCGACGCAGATGGTCAGGCCATCGGGCGCCGCGCGCGCGCACAATTCGGAGCCGACGATGCCGTTGTTGCTGGGGCGGTTGTCCACCACGATAGTCTGGCCCAGCGCCTCGCTCATTTTTGGCGCCAGCAGACGCATCTGCATGTCGGATGGGCCACCCGGCGGCGAGGCGACGATAGCGCGCATGGGGCGCTTCGCCGTGATCTGTGCCTGCGCGGTTGTGCACAACAACGCCACAGTGATCGATGCAATCCAGGTAAACGGCTTTAATCCTGCATTCATGATAGGTGCCTGTCGTTGATGGGGAGCGACATAATGTTAAACGACGAGTGAGTACAGATCAGGCGTTCGGACCTTCAATATGGCGAGCGACATTATGCGCGCACACCGCGCAATTTCCGTGCAGCACGAGATCGCCGCCCTTCAGTGTGCCCACCACGTTGATGATGGAGACGCCACCACGACAGTGTCCACAATAAACATTTGCCAGAATTTTCCGTCGCGCGTCAATTGGAATCGCGTTCCAAAGTTTAGACGCTTGCGCAGACAGCCGTGGTAGTTGAACTATTGTCATTGTTAGGGGACGATGTTGACGCTTACGTTCCGCATGACCCGGCGCAAAGCGGTCGGCGTCGATGCGGCGGTTAGCGTGTCTCCCTTTTTGACTGTGGCCAGAGCTTCGGGTCACGCGCCGTGTGGAGGATCGTGAGCACGACAACGCTCTTCGGGTCGATGCGATAGAACACGGCGTATGAAAATCGCGACACGTTGGCGCGCCGTACTTCTCCGTGTACTCGGCGAAACATCTCCGGAACTTGTTCGATAGCATCGAACGTGGCGTCAATAGTCGCAAGAAACTCCTCCCCCAAGCCGGTGCGCTGGTCTTCGTATCACCCATATGCCCCAGCCAGGTCCCGCCCAACCTTGCGGCGGTAGACGACTGGCAAGGCCATCAGCGTCGGCGAGCGTCAGCGAATACTTGGTCTCGCGATACAACATCGTCCGGGGTGCGTTCATGTTCAGCCAGACGCTCATCAATCACCGCGCGATGGGCATCGCCGAGCGGCACGACCGAGGGATCGGCGGCGAGGCTTTCCCAGATAAGTTCGACGAGCCGCAACCGTTCCTCAACCGGGAGCTTCAGAATTTCCGCAACATCCGTATCACTCATGGCACATAGCCTACCACCGTTGTCCGAATCACGCTAACGTCTGAATTGTGCGGCGCCGACAGGCGTCCGCACCAATGAATAGATCTTACTTTGCTCATGTAAATGCAAGGTCACCACCGCAAAACAAATATGATGAAATATAGAAGTCCCAGGACTGGGAGCACCCATACGCCATGAAGTGCACCTGCGCCCAAGCGGTTTAGAACCACAGAAGCGACGAGATGAACACCTCGCAGGCCACGTGCAATACCTAATAAGGCAAGACCCACCAAAAACGGTGCGATGAGGGCGTTCGCCATTTCGCCGAGTGGCGGCCAAGATAGGGCAAGGAATGCAATTCCAGCCGAAATTACCGCGCCCGAGGCGACCAGGGTTCGACCTAGACGAGGCCTTATAACGTCCGTTTCACTGCGCATATACAGGCGATTGCTGATGAACCACGCGACGGGCACTAGCACGGCTAGGCTCGGCAGATAGAAAAGTGCGATCGCGAGGATCATGGAGATCTAAAGTGTGCGATGAGGGGCGCGCTTTAGCGCGTCCCTCTCGACTTGATAGTTGGCCGTCATGTCTGTAGACGCTCGACAACGCTTCGCACACCGAGACTCGGACTGGAAAGTATTTCGATGCCCAGGCGGCCTAGTAGCACTGCCGCTGGCGACATCGAAGCCTGTGCCAAGACGATTACGTTGGCAGTGCGCGAGCCAGCGTATACGGCGGCAGCGATTGCCTCAACGTACGCCGCTCGGTCATTCGCTAAGAAGTACGACCATGCCCCCGCAACGAACAAATGCTCAATCTCAACTTTGGCATCCAGTACAGTGGCCGACTCTTCAATGAGCTTCGTGGTCGGACCGAGCGTACTCTCGAGTGCCGCGACCACAAGTATTCGGGGACCCAGTTTGACCGCACGATCTGCCATTGCCCGATCAATGCGAACCGCAGCGAAACGATCGCTTGTTGGTGTTCTTTCCGCCAGGCCACCGATGGTCGAGCAGGTGCAAACGACGATCGAAGCGCCAGTGGAGGCTGCCTCAACCATGGCGTCATGAACGCGCTTGACCAGCGCCGGATCATCTGCCCCTACACGCTGAGCTTCAGCCAATAGTTCTTCGTTCACGATGTGCTCAACCTTCACCTGCGGAGCAGTCGCTTGCATAAGGCGTTCAAACGTCTCGACATGGACAGGCGAGGTGTGAAGGAACGTGACGTGTTGCTGCATGGAGTCGATTTTGACGGCTAACTTTTTTTTGAGCGGCGAGCGCGTGACGCCGGTTGTGAAAAAACTGTGACCGTTTTCGCGCGTCCGGTACAACTACTAGAACTCATTGCGTAACCTTCCGTACAGAACGAATACCCTTAGGGGTGAGGTAGCGCGGCAGCACATCGTCCTGCATCTTGATCGAAGCATGAGCCAGAAGCTGCAATCGCCAAACGAAGCCAGCTAGCGTGTTCTCGGCCCACTCCTCAAAGAACCAGCCTGTCTTATCAGTGACTTGATCTGCGTTGCCCCAGCAGTACATCGATGCATCAATAAAGTTGACGAAGATTCCAACGTTGTTCACGACGATGAAATCTGCTTGTTGCGTAACGGGTGTCCCTTTGGCGGAATAGAACGCAGAAATTTCCTTTGCGGTGTCCATCGGATCCGCCTTGCAACGCATTCCGAAGATGACATACGGAACGCGATGAGCGCGCTCTAGGTTCCATGGCATCAGCATGAGAGTCGGGGCCGTGGCCCTTTTAAGCGCCTTCACAGACAAGCCCTGTTCCAATCCACGAAGGAGTTCGGCGCTTGCTGCCAAGTCTGGCTTCACTTCAATGGCAGCATCAATCCCCTCGGCAAAAAGCAAGCGGAACTTGCCATGAGAGTCGACTGTGTACGGGTGGTTTGGGTTGCAAATGATGCAATCCACTGAATTGGATAGCGAACCGAAGGAATCGCGGATCTTTCCTTTTGTGATGCGGTGTGGAAATGGGAAGAACCGACCGACGAACTCTTGAACAGCGTGTTCTCGAAAGTCTGCAACTTCTTGCGACGTCCCTCTACCCTCAATCGACGCTTTACGAAACTTGGCTTCCAGCTCAAGAGCGTCTTCCCGCAAGAGTTCGAAGAGTTCGTCCATCGCGACGTTTTGAGTTCTAACGTTGCGCTAACCGGCGTGCGCAGGTTCATCGCGCGCGTCTGAATTGAGTAGCGGGTTATGCATCACAATAATTTCCATTGTCGACGGCAAACTACGCTGGGTAAAGCTGCTGCATGCAAGCCTCGAAATTGTGTTGCAGCCGATAGTCGTTTGCGATTGCGTTACTGAACTTAATAGATGCATTGCGAATATCGACCTGCAAACCTCTCAGGTGAATGTGAACCCGGTGCGTGTAATTGCAGGGCCAAGGCGGATCTTTGCGAAGGGTTCCCTGTTCCTCAACTAATTCGCATGTGGGATGCTTGGTGTCAGCCAATAATTTCCAGGTTAGTCGGCGCAGATGTCCGTTGGGCGGCCTCGGATCAATCCACACTCCACTAGCGATTCCGCGATGAGCAACAGAGTTACGAAACGCTAATACAAGGACTCGAACTGTATCCCGATTGTAATCAGGCTGAGGAAGATAATGATCCGCCCAATTTGCGACTTGCGGCCATCCTAATCCATTTACATTTCCAGAATATAAAGCCGCTAGATACTCCAACGTCCCGCAGCATGCGCTGAGCGCCGGAAAGTAAGCATGGGTGGTTAGGGATTGACCGTTTAGCTTGGCTGGAGTGAGGCAGATATTCATGTCTTTCTCGAAACCACCAATCCTCGCTTTGATAAATCGTTTCGCAAATAACGGAATATCTTCTACAGCTCCCCGGTGAGTTGGCCTGTTTTTCATGAAGTTTCGATGCTCGGCGTTATTGATACTTAGCTAACGACTCCGGTGAAGCTGTTCGTGACGCATAACGTAGAAGTAGGGGCATGTGCGTTTCTTCTCGTCACCGGATGGCGGATTGATAAGATGCATAACGTGGCGCTCAGCCGCCGCTTCCTGCGGTCGGCTGCATCGGGCGGGTTAGGCTAGAAGTACAGCAGGCGCGAACGAATGTATGCCGGCCAGGCGTTTTCTAATGTTCGGCTCTGCGGTTTTCAGATCGTAAGAAGCTTGCAGATTGAGCCAGTATTGCGGTGACTGATCGAACGCGCGACCGAACAGCAAAGCCAATTCCGCCGTCACCGGACGCGCTCCCTTGAGAACATGCGATATCCGCATGGGCGATACCCCGATAGCTCGGGCGAATTTCGCTTGCGAGATACTCATTTCTTCCAGGATTTCACCCAGGAAATCTCCCGAATGAAGTGCAGGCAATCCATTCTTGGCCATGTTAATTTCTCCTTAGTGGTAATCGACGATTTCAACATCAAAGGCGTCGCCATTCCTAAAGCGAAAGCATACGCGCCACTGTTCGTTAATACGGATACTCCATCTATGGGCTGAGCTTGAGTAGCCCGGCACAACGTCACTTGCACAACCCTCGCTTCAAATTTCCCAATCTTCGGTTGTCAAACCTGGCACACGGGCGAATTCGGCGGTGTTATGCGTCACTACGTTGAGGCCGCGCGTCAACGCAATGGCGGCAATCTGCAAATCGTATGGGCCGATGGGCGTGCCTGCATTCGCCAGCGTCGCGCGAATTTCACCGTGCGCGCGTGCCGCCGCGCTGTCGAACGGTAACGACACGAAAGTCGGGAAAAGCCGCAGGAGCAATGCCAGATTGTCGTCACGCCGCGCGCTGCGAAATGCGCCGTAATACAATTCCGCTTGCACCACATCGCACAAGAATATGCGCTCCGGCGTGCGCGACTCGAACTGCTGCTTGACGAGCGATGGGCGCGAGTTGATCAGCGCGATCCAGACGTTGGTATCCGGCAGCCACATCAGTCAAGCGCTGTGCGCGGCGTGATCGTGCCTTGCTCCGCGCGTGTCAACGGCTCGCCGCTCCAGCCGCCCGCGATCTGTGAAAAAAAACCCGCAGGCCAAGCGGCGGCGGCGTCTTCAGTTTCGATCCGTACCGTTACGCGCGCAGCGCGCGGTGCAGGCAGGCGGTCGCGCCAAGCGTCAGGCAATTCAGCCACGTTCACATGCTTAATGATGACTGCACTCATGCCAAGCTCCTGGCCCGCCATTAAAGTGCGGCGGACAACGGCAGCATTATCCCTTACGCCGTCCTAACCGGATAGATGTTGTTGGGCTGACCTTGCGATGCGCAACAAAACCGCTCCTTGAAACGTGGTGATGACGGCGAGTCGCAAAGATTACGGTGCTGGGCTTCGCAGGCTCAGCCTAACCTACGTATATTTTACTGTGAGCATACATTCAATTAATGAACAAAAACAAATACTTACGTTATTGAATGCGAATACCCGCGTCACGCACCACCTTGCTCCAGCGCTCAATCTCCGTGCGTATGTAGCGCGCAAATTCTTCCGGCGTTGAGAGTGCGATTTCGAGGCCGCGTGAGATGAACTGTTCTTTCATCGCAGGTTCAGCGACCACGGCATGCACATCCTGATTGACGCGCAGCACCAGCGGGCGCGGCGTGCCGGCCGGCGCGAGTATGCCGACTGATGCGATCGCTTCAAAGCCGGCAAGACCGGATTCCGCCACCGTCGGCAGTTCAGGCAGCGCAGTGGCGCGCTTGGCGCTGGTAACGGCGATACCTCTTACCTTGCCGCCTTGCACTTGCGGCAACGCCACCGACAGATTGGAAAACGTGAGTTGCACTTCGCCGCCCATCACCGCGGATAGCGCCAGAGCGCCGCCCTTGTACGGCACGTGCAACATGGTGATGCCGGCGGCGCTGTTGAACATTTCAGCGATCAGGTGCGAGGTGCTGCCGTTGCCAAAGGTCGAATAATTCAGCCGCCGTGCCTGCGCATTCGCTTTGGCGTATTTGATGAACTCTTGCACCGTGCCCGCGGGCACAGAAGGATGTGTCACCAGGATATTCGGCGCGATGACGATCAACGATATCGGCGCGAAATCGCGGCGCGGATCAAAGCTGAGTTTGGGATCGAGTGCGACATTGGTGCAGTAGGTGCTGGTGGAACCGATGGTGAGCGTGTAGCCGTCGGGATTGGCGCGCGCGCCGATCTCCATGCCGATGTTGCCGCCGGCGCCGGCGCGGTTGTCAATCACCACCGGCTTGGCCCAGCGTTCGGAAAGTTTTTGCGCGACCAAGCGCGCCACGATGTCGTTGGCGCCGCCGGGCGGGAACGGCACCATCATGCGCACGGCACGGTCGGGGAATTCGGCGCCGTGCGCACAGGCGCTTGCGACGAGCAGCAGCGGCAGGCTCAGTTTCATGCGGGGTTACAAGGATCGAGGATTAAGGACTGTGGACTGTGGACTAAGTCCTCAATCCTAAGTCCTCAGTCCTAAGATCTAAGTCCTGAGCGGCCGATGCCGCCCCATGAGCCACGCCGGGATCAGCGCAAAAGTGAAAATCAAGGCCACCACCAGGAAGCTGTCGCGGAATCCCATCGTATAGGCCTGTGCGTAAATGACTCTGCCGAGATAATTCAGCGCGCCGGCTGCCTGCAAATCTTCGGGCACGCCCGACTGCGCAAGCAGCGCCTGAATAGAGCGCAGCAACTCAGCGGTGGCGCTGTTGCCCGGCGTCTGTGTGGCGGTGAGTGTGTCGCTGTGAAAAAACGTGCGCCGGTCGAGCGTGACCGACAGCAGGTTGACGCCAAAAGCACCGCCGAGTTGCCGTGCGAAATTGATCATGCCCGCGCCCTGGCTCAAATGTTCGGGCCGCAGCGCGCGCAGCGCCGCGACATTCAGCGACGGTTTCATTATGGCCAGACCGATGCGCGAAAAGACCACCGCCCAAGCCATGCTCCAGAAGGTCATATTCGAGTCCACTTGTGCCAGCCAGAATGACGAAATGCCAAAGCACAACAAGCCGGCAATCACCATGTTGCGCGCGGGAACGCGGTCGCTGATGTAACCCGCGATGGGCATGCAAAGGCCCATGATGATGCCGGCGGGCATCAGCAGCAGGCCTGACGAGAGCGGCGTGAAATGCTGCACCGTCTGCACATACAGCGGCACCAGATAGGTGGAGCCGAACAGTCCGATGCCGAAAATGCACGCCACCGCCGACGCGGCGGAAAACGACACGTTATTAAAGACGCGCAGATTCACCAGCGGATGATCGATGTGCAGTTCCCACCATAAAAATGCCGTGCAGCTCATCAGTGCAATAACGATCAGCCCCAGCACAAAGCCCGATTGCCAGCCTTCACGCTGGCCGTTGGACAACCCGGTGAGCAGGCACGACAGTGAGACGACCATCAGCACAAAGCCCACCCAGTCAAAGCGCATCCGAGCGCCGGTTTCCTCGCGCTCCGGCAGGAACACGCTGCCCAGCATGATCGCGGCGATGCAAATGGGCATGGCAATATAAAAGATATATCGCCAGTTGAATTGCTCGATGATCACGCCGCCCAGCGAGGGCCCCAGCGCCGGCCCCAGCAGTACGCTCAAGCCGAAAAACCCCATTGCCATGCCGCGTTGATCTGCGGGGAAGACGCGAAAAATGGTGTACATCGCGAACGGCTGCAGCATGCCGGCAATCGCGCCCTGCGCGATGCGGCTCATGATCAGTACCGTGTCGTTAGGCGCCAGGCCCGCCACCGCCAGCGCGCCGACAAACACACTGAGCGCAACGATGAACGTTTTGCGCTGGCCGAAACTGTGTATCAACCAGGCGTTGACCAGCATGCCCACGGTCATGGCGGCCAAGTTACCGGTGGAGAGCCACTGCACGCGATCCTGGCCGATACCGAAAGCCCCCATGATGTCGGGCAATGCGACATTGACTATGGTGGTGGTGATCATGGCTGAAATCGTGCCCATCATCACCGTGATGGTCGCCAGCCAGCGGTAGCGCGGGCCGTAGCGCGCGAACAGGTCGTCAGTCGTATCCGGTCGCAATATAGACCTCAACCATCATGCCGGGGCGCAATCGCGCGTCTTTGTCGAGCAGCTTGACGCGCAGCGGCAAGCGTTGCGTAATTTTGGTGAAGTTACCGCTCGGGTTCGGATCCGGCAGCAGCGCGAAGCGGTTGGTGGCCGCTTGCCCGATGCGAAACACCTCGCCTTTGAATATCTTGCCGGGATAGGCATCGACGTGAATATCGGCTTTCATACCGGGTTTAAGGCGGCCGACGTCGGTTTCCTTGATATTGGCTTCGACCCAGATTTCATGCGGATCATGGAACATCATGATGCGCTGGCCGACGGCCACATGCTCACCCTTGCGCACAAATGTCATCACCACCTTGCCGTTCGCCGGTGCGCTGATGGTGCGGTCGGCGATGTCGATTTCGCGGCGTTTGATTTCGGCGCGCATCTCTTCGGCCTGCCGCGCGAGCACCAGCAATTGCTGGCCGATCACGTTGACCTGGCGCCGGCTACCGCCTGCCGAGGACAGCGTGCCGCGCACCGCGGCTACTTCGGACACCGCCTTGCGCTGGCGTTCCTGCGCTTGCGCAAACGCCGTGCGCGCGTACTCCAGCTCCTGACCTGAAACGAATTTTTCCAGTTTTTGCATGCGCTTGTAGTCGTCCGCAGCCTGCTTCAATTGGGCGTCCACTGAGGCGACCTCGGCCTCGGCGGCGGCGAGACGGTTGGTTTCGCTCTGAAAACGTCCCAGCGTTTCCTGATCCACCTGACCGGTTTGCGCGCGCATCACTGCCATCTGCCCTTCGATGGCCT
This sequence comes from Bordetella parapertussis, assembly GCA_945861275.1. Taxonomy (GTDB): domain Bacteria; phylum Pseudomonadota; class Gammaproteobacteria; order Burkholderiales; family SG8-41; genus UBA5216. The sequence goes on along the minus strand of CAMATZ010000045.1, from coordinate 26,931 downwards.
GCAGCTTTGACAGCAGTACTTCACGCTGCAATGCCGAATCGCGCTCATCGACACGCACCAGCAGCTGGCCCTTTTTGAGCTCGTCGCCTTCAATCACCGGCAGATCAGTGATCCACCCCGATACGCGGCTCGATATCGTGACGACTTCACCGTCGATGCGCGCATCGTCGATGTAGACATGCGTTGCGCGTTGATAGATCCAGTGGCCGCCCCAGGCCAGCAACGCCAGCGCTGCGGCGATCAGCACCCAGGTCTTGAGCCTGGAATGCTGCGGCTTCGCGGTGCCGCTGCTGATACTGATTTCGGGTCGAACCGTGGCCATGGAAGCGTTATTCACCAGTTAATAAATTTGATCTTGCATTCCGCAGTGCGGGCGCAAGGAGATGTGACATTATCCTGCCGCACGTTTCATTAGCGCAAGCCGCTTTGTGGAGAACTTTTCGCCATGTGGATTGTCGCTGTTGCGCGCTGTTGCGTTATATGCGCCGCTTGCTTTTTCAGCAATGTCGCAGTCGGCATCGTGAACAGGTATTATGATTTTACGTATTTCAACTGATACGGAGCCAGTATGCCGGTTGATCAGAGGGCGCTTGATGCCGAGGTTATCAAGGGTCCGCCGCTGAGCTGCGATTGCCATCTGCACGTCTTTGGTGATCCGCAAACCTATCCCTACAGCGCAGATCGCCGTAATTCACCGCCTGCGGTGCCACTGGCCGAGTACCTGGCCGGGTATCAGGATTTCGCGCGCCGCTGCGGTATCGACCGCATGGTGTTTACGCAGCCCAGCACTTACGGGCGCGACAACACCTGCATGCTCGATGCCATCAAACTGTGCGGCGGCAACGCGCGCGGCATCGTGGACATAGACGAGAACGCGCCGGACGCAGAACTCGCGCGCCTGAACAGCGCCGGCGTGGTGGGCGTACGCTTTAACCTCGGCCCGCCGAACCGGCCGCGCGAAGCCGGCCTGATGGACAAACACCTTGCGCGCCTGCTGCGGCTCGATGCGCGCTGCGCGGAAATCGGCTGGCAGCTCGACATCCTGTCGCCGAGCTGGTTGATCGTGGACATGCTCGAGGTCTACCGCAAATTCAAATCGAATTTCACGCTGGCGCACTTCGGCATGTTTTTGGCCCGCGATGGCGCGCAGCAGCCGGGGCTGTTGAAGATGACTGATTTTCTGCGCCATGGCCCGGGCCGTTGCTACATGAAGCTGACGGCCCCCTATCGCATGGCGACCGCGCCGGGCTACGCGGATTCGACGCTCATCGCGCAAGCACTGATTGCTGCTGCGCCAGATCGCATTATCTGGGGCAGTGATTATCCGTATCTCTCGCACGCCGACAAGGTGAACTCGATCGACCTTTTCAATCTGCTGGCGCAGTGGATTCCGGACGCGGCTACGCGGCAAAAAATTCTGGTTGATAATCCTGTAAAGCTGTTTGGGTTTACTTAATATAAACAAAGAGTTAAGTCATGAGACTGTGGGTGCAGGTATTTTCGTCACGTGAACGAAATCCGAATTTTCACGAAGCCCTGGAACAACACCTCCGCTCCGTTGTGGATGCGGGCGTGGAGATCGAAGTTCACGGTACGCGCAAGGGCGGCCTTGGCGAACAGTTCCGATTTTTCCAGGCGATTGACCTGCCGGACATCATCGAAAATGTGCTGAAGTGCAAGCACGCGAAAGACAGCAATGGCGAAAAACGCTACGACGCGTTTGTGTCGCTTAACTCCACCGACCCGGCGCTGATTGAAGCGCGCGAGATACTCGACATTCCCGTGCTCGGTTTTCTGGAAACCACGGCGCTGATGGCGTGCATGATGGGAAAAACGTTTTCGCTGATCACGCCCAATCCAAAATTCGCGCTTTCGTTTGAGCAGAAGTTGAAGCTCTATGGGCTGACCGGGCGTTTGAGTTCGATTGAAGCCATGAATATTCCGAACCTTGCGGATTACCGCCAGGGCTTTATCGACCCGGCGGCGCACCAGCGCGTGATGAGCGAGTTCGATCAGGCTGCGCGGCGCGCGGTGGCGGCGGGCGCGGAGGTGCTGATCCCCTGCGGATCACACGCGGTGCTGCAGGCGCGGCGGGGCTTGCGGGAAATCGACGGCGCTTTGATCGTCGATGGCCTGGCCATGCTGATAAAAATGGCGGAGACGGCAGTGAAGCTGCAAAAAATCATGGGCACAGTGGTCAGCCGGAAAATGCTGTACCAGATGCCGGGGCCGGAGGTTCGTGAAAAAGCTAAACAGGATTATGGGATTGATCTTGGATAAACTCATTCATACCGCAGATGAGTCTGTTTGATGATCCTCGCCCACTTGGCCAGGTCAGCCTTCCTGAACGCGGTATATTCCTCAGCCGTCGCGTCGACGACTTCCAGGCCGTAGCTGATCAAACGATCACGGGTATCGGGCACTTTCACGATGCGCGTCATTTCTCCATTGAGTCGCGTGATGACATTGCGCGGCGTGTTGGCGGGGGCGAGCACGCCATACCAGTTGATCACCTCGAAACCGGGGAAACCGGATTCGGCAATCGTAGGCACGTCCGGCAATTGCGTTGAGCGGCGAGACGAGGTGACACCGAGCGCGCGCAGCTTGCCGGCTTTCACATGAGGCAATGCCGGCGAAATAGTCTCGATGGTCATGGTGATTTGCCCGCCCAGCACGTCGATGACTGCTCCTGCCGCGCCCTTGTAAAATACCGGCGTCAAGTTGATGCCGGCGGCCACTCTGAATAGTTCGCCGGAGATGTGCGCCGGTGTGGCGGCGCCCGCCGAGCCGATGGTGAGTTGCGCAGGTTTGGCCTTTGCCAGTGCGACCAATTGCTTGATCGAGTTGGCCGACAGCGACGGGTGGACCACCATGACGTATATCGTGTTTGCGAAGTGTGAGACCTCGGCAAAATCCTTGATCCCGTAAGGTGCTTTGGGATTGAGTAACGGCAATATGGCATTCGGCCCCGCCGCGCCCAGCAGGATGGTGTAGCCGTCAGCGGGCGCACGTGCCGCAAGCTCGGTGCCGATCATGCCGGCGGCACCGCCGCGATTGTCGACCACCACCGGCTGCCCCAGATTCTCGGATAGCTTGGGGCCTATGGTGCGTGCGGCGATGTCTACGCCGCCGCCCGGCGGCCACGGGACGATCAAGCGGACGGGGCGCGACGGATAGTTCTGGGCGTGGGTGGGGAGTGCAAGGAACGCTGGTGCTAAAAGTGCGCACGCGCCGAGCGCGATTCGGGTCGATGTGGAAAATTTGGAAGACATAAACGCATCCTACACGTTTGGCAGCGTAAGATAGACAGGCCCAACCAACATCCTCTTGCAAAAGAAGCATCGTGACACCAACCAACAAAATTCTGCCTCTGCTGGCGCTGACGCTCGCCGCAACCATTACTGCGGCGCAGCCTGCATTTCCCACCAAACCCATACGTCTGATCGTCGGCTCGCCACCCGGCGGCGGCAACGACATCGTTGCGCGTATTCTTGCGGCCAAACTCACCGAGAATCTGGGGCAGCAGGTGATAGTCGATAATCGTGGCGGCGCCAACGGTATTATCGGCATGGAGCTTGCTGCAAAAGCCGCGCCCGATGGGCATACCTTATACATGGGCACGACGGGCCATCTCAGTGTCAACGCGGTGTTTTATCCCAAGCTGCCGTTCAATGTCGATCGCGATTTTTTGCCGCTTACCCAGGTGGTGTCGCTGTCGTTTCTGCTTTACCTGCATCCGTCCGTGCCGGCCAAAACACTGGGCGAGTTGGTCGCTCACGCCAAGGCGAATCCCGGCAAGCTGGCGTGGTCTTCTTCGGGCGATGGCGGTTTGCCGCAATTCGCGGGTGAGATGCTGAAACTTGCCGCGCGCATCGATACGCGGCGTATTCCCTATAAAGGCAGCTCGCCGGCATTCAATGATCTGCTGGCGGGCCAGGTGCAATATTGCATTGAGGCGGTGCCCATAGGATTGCAGCATGTGCGTAGCGGCCGCTTACTGGCACTGGCCACCACTGGGGGCCAGCGCCTGCCGTTTTTGCCGAAGGTGCCTGCGCTCAGGGAAACCTACCCGGGACTTGAAGTGCAAAACTGGTACGGCATGATGCTGCCGGCGGGCACACCCAGCGAGCGGGTTCACCGCTGGCATGGCGAGATTCTCAAGGTGATGAATGTGCCTGAAATTCGCGCCAAGCTGATTGCTCAGGGAACAGACCCGGTGGGCAGTACGCCGGCGCAGTTTGCGGTTTTTCGCAAGGCGGAAGAGCGTAAATGGGCGCGCGTGATCAAGGAGGCGAACATTCGGCCGTCGTCGTCTTAGCGGCAGCAATGGCATCGCTGCAGCCACGGTAGCCGGTTCGCGTATCATGTCAATCCCGGATTAAGGAATCTCATGGCTCAATTTCTGAAAAAGCGCATTTCGCAAGACGTCACCGACGCCATCGATTTGAAAGTGCGGCAGACGGTCGAATCGATACTGGACGATGTCAAAAAACGCGGCGATGACGCCGTGCGTGAATTGTCACAGCAGTTCGATAAATGGTCCCCGGCGAGTTTCAAGCTGTCGCAGAGTGAACTTGCCGCCATCATGAAGCAGGTGCCGGAGAGTACGCTGGACGACATCCGGTTTGCGCAGGCGCAAATACGCAAGTTTGCCGAACACCAGCGCGCCGCGCTGAAAGATATCGAAGTCGAAACGCTGCCCGGTGTGAAGCTGGGACACAAAAACATACCCGTCGATAGCGTCGGCTGCTATGTGCCCGGCGGCCGCTATCCGATGGTTGCCTCCGCCCACATGAGCATCGTTACCGCGCGTGCCGCCGGCGTGCGCCGCGTGATCGCCTGCACGCCGCCCAATCAGGGCGCGCCGAACGCCGAGACCATTGCCGCGATGGTGCTGGCGGGCGCGGATGATATTTATGTGATAGGTGGTGTGCAGGCGATAGCCGCAATGGGCATCGGCACGCAGTCGATTGCGCCGGTGGATATGCTGGTAGGGCCGGGCAACGCGTATGTGGCCGAAGCCAAGCGCCAGATGTTCGGGCGCGTGGGCATCGATCTGCTGGCGGGCCCCACCGAAATTCTGGTGATCGCCGATGACACCGCTGATGTGGAAATGATCGCCACCGATTTGCTCGGCCAGGCCGAGCACGGACCGACCAGTCCGGCGATATTGATTACCACTTCACGCAAACTGGCCGAAGCCCTGCCGGCTGAAATCGAACGCCAGTTGCAGGTGTTGCCGACCGCGGATGTGGCGAGCGTGGCGTGGCGCGACTACGGCGAGATCATCCTCGTCGATTCCATCGATGAAGCAGTGGCGGAAGCCGACCGTCAGGCTGCCGAGCACGTCGAAGTACTCACGCGCGAGCCGCGCTATTTTCTTGAAAAAATGAAAAACTACGGCGCGCTGTTTCTCGGCCCGCAAACCAATGTGTCGTACGGCGACAAGGTGATCGGCACCAATCACACGCTGCCGACGATGGGCGCGGCGCGTTATACCGGCGGCTTGTGGGTGGGCAAGTTCCTCAAGACCTGCACCTATCAGGAAGTCAGCGAAGAGGCGAGCGTGGTCATCGGTGAGTATTGCTCGCGCTTGTGTGCGATCGAGCGCTTTTGGGGACACAAGGAGCAGGCGGATTTGCGGCTGCGGCGCTATGGCGGGCGCAAGGTGGGGTTGGGGGTGAAGTAGGATGCCGGTGAGCGCAGCGAACCGCATCGGCCATGGAGATTGCAACGCGAACGACAGTGTTGAGTGAATTTGTTTCAATGAGACACCATCATGGCGGAAGAAGTTAAAGCACCTGTTTCCGGCAACATCAACCACAAATTCCGCCTCGATGGCCGCACAGCATTGGTTGCCGGCGCGGGTCGCGGCATCGGCCGCTCGGTTGCTATTGCGCTCGCCTACGCGGGCGCTGACGTGTGGCTGATGGCGCGCACGCGTAGCGAACTGGAATCCGCCGTGGCGGAAATCAGGTCCGGCGGTGGGTGTGCTCATGCACTGGTGTGCGATGTGACCGACGCCGCGGCGGTGAATCGCGCGGTGGCTGCGCTACCCGCGCTGGATGTGCTGGTCAACAACGCCGGCACCAATATTCCCGAGCTGTTCGTGAACGTCAGCGAGGCGCATCTCGACACCATGCTCGATCTGAACATTCGCGCGATGTTCATCACGGCGCAGGCGGCGGTAAAAAAAATGCTCGAATCAGCGGAGCGCAAAGCGCGCGGCGGCGTGGTGATCAACATCACTTCGCAGATGGGCCACGTGGGGGCGCCGATGCGCACGGTTTACTGCATGACCAAGCACGCGCTTGAAGGTTTTACCAAGGCGCTGGCGGTGGAACTCGCGCCCAGCAACATACGGGTAAATTCGATCGCGCCGACGTTTCTGGAGACGCCGCTGACGGCGCCGATGTTCGCCAAGCCGGAATTCGCGAAGTGGGTGATGGAGCGTATTCCGCTGGGGCGGCTGGGTCAGCTCGATGAAGTGGCGGCGGCGGTGGTGTTCGTCGCGAGTGATGCCGCTACGCTGATGACGGGCGCCAGCCTCGTCATCGACGGCGGCTGGACTGCGCAGTAGTGTGCTACCTGCGGTAGTAGTTGGGCCGCGGCGCGCCGGTGGGCGCGGCACGTTCGTCTTTATGACGGAAGCTGATGCGGCCCTTGCTCATGTCGTAGGGCGACATTTCCAGCGTGACTTTATCACCGGCGAGTATGCGAATGCGGTGCTTGCGTATTTTGCCCGACGCGTAGGCGGTGACTTCATGGCCATTGACCAGCGTTACGCGAAAAATGGTGTTGGGCAATACTTCGTTGACCACACCTTCGAACTCAACCATTTCTTCTTTAGCCACGTGCGGACTCCCGGTAACAGATTGCGGTGCCTGAACGATGCAATGGTTTTTCAAGGCGCCCGTCCCGCGCTCCGGCGAGCGCGGTGACGTCGTGCAGATCAAGCAGTAAGCGGTGTGAGATCACTGGTTTAGACGGCCTTCAGGTTGACGGCGGAATAACGCCCATCGGTGCCGCGTTCCGCATCGAACGAGACCTGCTGGTTTTCGCTGAGTGACTGCATACCCGCGCGTTCGACTGCAGAGATGTGCACGAAGACATCCTTGGAGCCATCCTGCGGCGCGATAAAACCAAAACCTTTGGTGGGGTTAAAAAACTTTACGGTGCCGGTAGCCATAGTATCTCCAGGTAGGCGTAGCCGCATCCGGTATTGGACACGGCGTCAATTGACCAATCGAGGAAGACCAACAGCGGAACCCGAAACGGGGCAGCGGGACTAACCGACAACCAATTTGAGCGCGGCAGTATGGGCGTAACGAATTGTTTTAGCAAGTAAAAACACGTATCGGTAGCTGAGCCCGTGCCGGGTAAGCCATGATTTTATGGGGGAAACCGCCTAATTGAGGGTTGCCGGCTACAGAAAATCGCGCAAGGTCTTTTCGGCGGCCACTTGTGCCAGCGCACGTGCGCGCCACATCGGCCATGCGCGGTTGTAGTTTTGCGCAGGCACCGATGCCGCGATTTCCGAGTCGTGCAACGTCAACAGCTTGCCGCCCACCCCCGCGAGCCATTGCGCCTGTATTTGCATTTTTGCGCTCATTTCCAGATAGATGCTGCGGCCCACCGAACGCGCGATCGACTCGCCCATCACCACCGCGCCGTGTCCGCGCAGCAACGCCGCCGGTTTATCCGCCACAAATTTCGCCAGATGCGCGCCGAGGAACGGCGTCTTCACCAGCATGTCGGTGCCTTGTTGCGCATCCGCGATATCCCAGTTCGGTACGCCGTGGCCGATGAACGCCGCCATATGAAAAATCGGTTTCAGCGTCACAGTGGTAATGGAAAACGGCACCACCGACTGCGAATGCGTGTGCACCACCGACATCACTTCGGGCCGCAGTTTGAAAATTTCGCCGTGGATGAAACGCTCGCGCACCGACTCGCGGCCGTTGGCATCCTGCGGCTTGCTGTCGAGGTCGTATTCGATGATGTGTTCCTCGCGCACCAGTTCAGGCGCGATGTGTCCCGCCAGGAAATAGCGATTCGGATTTTTCTCCGAGCGCACGCTCACGTGGCCGTAAGCGTCAATTACTTCATGCGCTGCGAGTACACGATACGCGGCTACCAGATCATCGATTTGTCTCATGAAAACTCCTTTAAAAACAATTACTTAAATACATTCGCGACAGATTAACACAGATGAACACGGATTAAGACCAAGCCCAACCTGACGGTGGCTTTCACCCTTCACCGGTTGACTAGTCGGCTTTAATTTTTGCCGCACTAACCACGCGCGCCCAGCGCGTGAGTTCGCTTTTCAACAGCGTACCCAGCCGTTCCGGCGCGCCGCCGGCGGCATTCATGCCTTGTTTGGCGAGCAGCTCACGCACATCCGGCTGTTGCAGCAGCGCATGCAACTCCGAATTGATTTTTGCGATGGCGGCCGGCTGTGCTGCGGCCGGCGCGAACACGCCGTACCAGGTCTCTACTTCGAGATTGGCGAGACCTTGCTGTTTGAGCGTGGGCACATGGGGAAACGCGGGCGAACGTTCCGCGCCTGTCACCGCCAGCATGCGCAGCCGGCCGCTTTGCACGAACGGCGCCACCGTCTGCAGCGCCACGATCATGGCCTGCACATGGCCGCCCATCAAGTCGGTCAATGCGCCGCTCGAACCCTTGTACGGCACATGCACGAGGTCGCTGCGCGTTTCGAGTTTGATCAGCTCCATCGCCAGATGCTGCGGCCCGCCGTTGCCCGGGGAACTGTAATAGAGCCTGCCCGGATGGCTGTGCGCGAGACGGATGAATTCATGCAGCGATTTAACCGGCAATTGCGGATGCACGACCAGCGACATGGCACTCGTTGCCACCAGCGACACCGGTGCGAAGCTCTTCACCGGGTCGAACGGAAGTTTGGAGGTGAGCGCGGGCGTGGTGCTAAACGAGGTGGCGGTGAACAGCACCGTATGCCCGTCGGGCGCGGCCTTCGCCACGAACTCGGCGCCGATGTTGCCGGTGGCGCCCGCGCGATTGTCAGTGATGACGCCGGTTTTCCAGCGCTCGGCCAGCCGCGGACCGAGTATGCGCGCGAGTATGTCGGCGCCGGTGCCCGGCGTGTAGGGCACCACGATTTGCACGGTGCGGGACGGAAAAGCGGCGTCCTGTGAATAAGCGACAGGCAAGCCGCCGAACGCCAACGTCAGTCCCAACGTCAGCGCCAACGCGAGCGCCATCACCACTGGCAGTATGAATAAGTTTGTCCTTTCCATCGCCGCTATTATGCAGGAAAGCCCCGCGCACGCACGCCAGTAAAATGAAAATTGACAAGCCTGCCGCGCACGGCTTTAATCGGCGCCATGAACGAATCGAACGAATCAGTCTGGGTCGTCAACCAGCCGGAGGCGATGCATTTCGCGGTCAACCGCGCCACGCTGGTCGATCCGCAGGTGCTCGAACTCGAACGCCGCCGCATTTTCGATGCCTGCTGGATCTACGTAGGCCACGAATCGGAGGTGCGCGCGCCGGGCGATTTCAGGACGCGCACGGTGTGTGGCCGGCCGCTGATTTTCTGCCGCGACAGCCGCAACGCCGTGCGCGTGTATCTCAATACCTGCCGCCATCGTGGCTCGCTGGTGTGCCGCGAGCCGGAGGGCAACGCCAAACATTTCACCTGCTTTTACCACGGCTGGACCTACGATCGCGACGGCGCGCTGTATGGTCTGCCGGGTCAAAGCGCCTATCCGCCGAGTTTTAAGCGCGAGGAATTCGCGTTGAAGGAACCGCCGCGCGTGGCGAGTTACCGCGGTTTCGTGTTTCTCAATTTTGATGCGGGTGCGATGGCGCTCGACGCTTACCTTGCGGGCGCGAAAGAGTACATCGACCTCATCGTCGATCAATCACCGTCGGGCGAAATGGAAGTGATCCCCGGCGTGCAGGAATACGACATCCGCGCCAACTGGAAACTGCTGGCCGAAAACAGCTTCGACGATTATCACCTGCCGGCGACGCACTCGACGTGGCTCGATTACCTGAAAAATTCCGGCGTCGAAATGAAGCGCCCGGAAAAAGGCCACCTGCTGCCCGCGCACGGCGTGGGCAAGGTGCTCGGCAACGGCCATGCGGTGATCGACAACATCAATTTTCGCGGGCGCCCGGTGGCGCGCTGGATACCGATTTACGGCGAGGCGGCCAAACCGGAAATAGAGCGCATCCGCGCTGAGCTCGTCACGCGCCTGGGCGAGGCGCGCGCCGCGCGCGTGGCCGACACCAACCGCAATCTGCTGGTGTTTCCCAACCTGGTGCTGAACGACGGTTCGTCGGTGACCATACGCACCTTTCATCCGCTGGCGGCCGATCACATGCAGGTGCGCGCATGCGCGCTGGGACCCAGGGAAGAAACCGCTGTCGCGCGCGCGGTGCGGCTCGACAGCTTTTTGACTTTTTACGGCCCCGGCGGCTTTGCCACGCCCGACGACATCGAGGCGCTGGAGTCGGTGCAGGCGGGCATGGCCAGTTATCGCGAAATCCCGTGGTCGGTAATGACGCGCGGCATGGCGAAAGCGGGCGAGCAGTTGAACACCGATGAACTGCACTTGCGCGAGTTCTGGATACAGTGGGACAAGCTGATGCGGGAAAAGCCATGACACTGTGCGTGCAACCCATCACAACCCAGACGGTTGTAGCGGTTGTAGGTTGGGCTGTGAAGCCCAACACAAACACCGGTTGCAATGCAGCGACCGTCGCGGATTGCATCGATTGCGGTGTTGGGCTTCGCAGGCTCAGCCCAACCTACGGCGGCTAATCCACATGCCGCCAGCCACCCGCCAGCAAGTCGAAGACTTCCTCTACGCCGAAGCCGCGCTGCTCGACGCGTGGCAGCTCGACGAATGGCTGACACTGCTCACAGATGATGCGGTGTATCGCGTGCCATCCAATGACAAGCCGGCGAGCGATCCGAAGGACACGCTGTTCACCATCGCCGACGACATTCACCGCATCCGCGCACGTGTGACCCGGCTCAAGAACACAAGCGCGCACGCCGAATTTCCGCGTTCGCGCACACGGCGCCTGATCACCAACGTGCGCATCCTTGAACAGGACGCGCATAGGGTCAGGGCGGAAGCGAATTTCATCGTGCACCGTTTTCGCCGTAACGAAAGCGTGTACCAGTTCGTGGGGCAATACCGCTATGAATTGCGCATCGATGGTGCAAGCTTCAAGATCGCCTCGCGTGTGGCAATCATCGATGCCATCGAATTGGGCTCACTCGCATCGGTGAGCTTTATCCTGTAGGGCGGGTTAGGCGAAGCCGTAACCCGCCATTACGTGTTACTTGATCTCCACTTTGCGCTTCCAAGCCTCCCACGCACGTCCAAGGCCGTAGCCTTCGCGCGCTTCGATCAGGCGCGCTTCTTCCGCGTCGAGATAGCTGATCGGCCCGCCGAGTGCGATTGCCTGTTGTTGCGCAGTGGCGTTTTTCACCAGAAACACGCTGCGACCCACCAATCGCGGCAGCGAGGGCGCCACTACGGTTGCGCCGTGCGAGCGCATCAGCGCGGCGGGCTTGTCGCCGATCGTTTTCGCCAGCGCCTGACCATGCGCCTGATTGCGGATCAGCATGTCGGTCATGCCGAAACCGTCGCGGATATCGAATACGGGGATGCCCTGCGCCACGAACGCGGCGCGGTGATACATCGGGCGCATGGGCACCTTGCTGGCGGCAAACGGGATCAACGGCGGCGCGTGGGTGTGAATCACCGAATTGACGTCGGGCCGCGCCTTGTAAATTTCGCCGTGGATAAAACGCTCGGTGTACATCTCGCGTCCGCGCCGGTCCACCGGTACGCTGTCCAGATCGTATTCCATGATGTCGGCGATGGTCACCAGTTCGGCGGCAAGATTGCGCGACATCAGGTAGCGGTTGGGGTCTTTGGGATGACGCACACTGACATGTCCCCAGCCGTCGAGGATGCCTTCCATCGCCAAAATGCGATTGGCAGCGACCAGGTCTTCAATCAGTTTGGGGTCGACGGGGCCTGCGGAGGCGGGCGCCGTCTGTGCGAAGGCGGGTGTGCATAACCCGACCATCAAGGCCAATCCGCCAGCAAACAGCAAGTTCCACTTATGCATTCTCATTTGATGCTCCTGTTACCAGTACGGTAGGGCGGGAGATATCCCGCCTTCGGTAAACGTACGCGACGGCCGGCGGGATTTGCTACGCGCCTCCCGCCCTACGAAACTACTTCTTTACCGCCTTCTTTTTAGCCACGGGTTTCGCCACCACCTTCTTCACTGCCGGATCCAGCCGCAGCATTTTCACCGCGTTGCCGAAGTAAACTTTGTTGCGCGTGGTGGTGGAAAGTTTCAGTGAATCAATGGCGCGGATGCCGTTGCGTATGAACAGCGGGCCGCCTTCGGGATCGAACGGGCAATCGGTGCCGAACAGCACATGGTCGGCGCCGAAGAAATCCAGCCCGCAGCGGATCGCGGGCGCGGAGCCGTTGATCGCTGTGTCGCCGTAGAACATCTTGAATAATTCGAGTGGCGGTTTTGACAGGCCGCGCAGCAATGCGTAGTAGTCGGCGTCGGTGGTGCGCGCGCCCATCTGCGCCATGCCCAGACGTATGCGCTCGTCAAAATACGGCGCCATTGCACCGAGGTGATGGGTGATGATTTTCATGTTGGGCAGTTTATCGAGCATGCCCGAAAACACGATGCGCGCCATGCAGGCGCTGGTTTCATAGGGCCAGCCGAACAACCACCAGATTTCGTATTTGGATTTTTCTTCGCTCGGATAATCGGCAAACTTCGAGGTGCGCGCCGGATGCAGCCAGATCGGCAGATCATACTTTTTGACGCAGCGCTCGAAGATCGGATAAAACTCCGGTTCGTCGAGCGGCCGGCCATTGACGTTGGTGAATACCTGTATGCCCTTGGCGCCGAGTTTGCGAATGGCGTAATCCATTTCGTCGAGCGAGGCGGCCACGTTGTTCATCGGCAGCGAGGCGACGAAAGCCGGAAACAGATCGGGGCGTTCGCGCACGATTTCCGCCATGCCGTCGTTGGCGAGGCGCGCCAGCGCCGGCGAATCATCCGGTCCCGCGAGAAATTCAATCGCCGGCAGCGACAGTGTGAGTATCTGCTTGTAGTTATTGAACTTGCCCATCATGCGTATGCGTGCATCCAGATCCCACAACACGGGGATGTGCAGCCAGCGGCGGATGGTTGCAGCGAGCGCCGGGTTGGTTTCGGCAATGGCCTTCATGCGCTCGAAAAAAGTCTGCGGGAAAATGTGCGGAAAAATATCCAGCTTGCAGCAGTCGTTCATACGTAACCTATTGTTTTTAAATGACTAATTAAGTTCATTCCAATGACTCGCGCCAGTAGCCCAAGGTTTCCTGCGCCGCGCGATCGGAGAAACTGAACAACACGCAATCCGACTGTGCCGTGAAACGATGCGCTTGCCACGGTGGAATCACAAAACAATCGTGCGGCGCGAATGCGTGGCGCTCATCGCCAAACAAAATCGCGCCGCTGCCTTCGACCACACAATACACCGCACCATCTGTGCAGCGATAGCTTCGTCCATCGAAGCCCTTGGGCAGCCACTGCATGAACGCCGCCATCGTCGGAAACACGTGACCGCCGGTCGCCGGATTGACGTAACGCATTTTGATGCCGAGTGCGGGATGCGGCGCGGCATTTTTCGCAAGATGTTCGAGCGCTTCGCGCGTGCGTGCGTACGGAAAACGCAGCAGCGGCGCGTGCGTGCCGCTGGCAACGTAATCCACCGGCAGCAGATTCGCGCCGTAGCGCGCGGCGGCATCCCCCGTGGCGCGTGCCAGCGGCTGGCTCTCCTGTGGATGATTTTCGCGAAACATCGCGCCGAAAAACTGTGCGAACGGCGTGTCGAGGCCGTCCAGCCACACCACCGGCCCGGCGCCGAGATTGCCGTGGTCGTGCCACGCCCAGTTGGGCGTGACCACAAAGTCACCCGGCGACATCGGCGTGCGCTCGCCATCCACCGACGTGTACGCGCCTTCGCCCTCAATGATAAAACGCAAGGCGTTGGGCGTGTGCCGGTGTGAGGGTGCAATTTCGCCGGGCAAAATAATCTGCAGTCCCGCGAACAGCGACTGCGTGATCTGATACGACCCGCGCAACGCCGGATTCTCGAGCACCAGCACGCGGCGTTCGGCGGCATGCGTGGTAATCAAGGCCGCGGCGCGCACCAGCAATGGCCGTGTGTCGGCATGGCGCCACAGCGCAGGCACGCATGGCGAGCCGGGCTGCATACGCAGCGTGCGCTCCCACAGCGGTGCGAGATTATGCGTGCTAATATCGCGCGAGAACTCCGCGAGTCCGGGATTGAGTTTGGCTACGGATGACACCGGTGGCTATTCGAAATGTTGCATGCCGCCATGGTAGTTGAATTCACGGCGCACGGCAAAATGAGAAACCAGGCAAAGCGCATGCGCTCGTCTCATCTTGAACCAAACACGATTCCACAGAGGAGTGTGCCATGACCGCGAAATACCTGCGTTACCCGGCTTTAGTTTTGACCGCAGTCGCGCTGATCCTGCCGCGCACCCCTCCCGCCGTTGCTGCCGATTGGAAACCCGGCAAGCCGGTTGAATTCGTGGTGCCGGCGCCGGCGGGTGGATCGCTGGACCGGCCCGCGCGTCTGCTGCAGAAAATCTGGCAGGAGGGAAAGCTCGTCGACGTGCCGGTGAACATCATCAACCGGTCGGGCGGCGGACAAGCAGTGGGTTACACCTACGTGCAGCAGGCAGCGAACGATCCGCACCGGCTGCTGCTGGTATCCGGTCCGCTGCTATCCAATCACATCACCGGCAAGAACAAGCTGAACTACACGGATTTCACGATATTGGGACAGCTCTACACCGAGTACAACGTGCTTTCGGTGCGCAGTGATGGGAGCTTCAAAACGGCGAACGATCTGCTTGCGCGCCTCAAGCAGGCGCCCGATAGTCTGGCGGTGGCCATCGGCACCACACCGGGCAACAGCAGCCATATCGCGATTGCACTGCCGTTCAAGCGCGCGGGCGTGGATATCAAGCGCCTGCGCGTGGTGGTGTTTCCGTCGGCAGGCGAGTCGATCTCGAACCTGTTGGGCGGGCATCTTGACTATGCGACGGGCGGGCTGTCCGTTGCCGCGCAGCACTGGAAGTCGGGCAAGCTGCGCCTGCTCGCGGTCACCGCGCCGAAGCGGCTGGAAGGCGAGTACGCGCAGATACCGACCTGGAAAGAACAAGGCATCGATGCCGTGATATCCAACTCGCGTTTCGTGATGGCGCCACCCGGACTGACGCCGGCGCAAATCGCCTACTGGGACGGTATTTTGCGCAAGTCAGTGGCCTCGCCTGATTGGCGCAAGATGGTCGCGCAGGAGCAATGGGTGGACGAATACATAAGCACTGCCGCCGCGCGCAAGCATCTCGATCAGGAGTACGCGGAGACGCGGGAAATACTGACCGATCTGGGCATGGCCAAGAGTCCCTAATCCAATTTGATATTCGCCGCCTTGGCGATGTCGCGGATTTGTTGAATCTTGAGCAGCGTGGAGCGCTCGCGCGAGGTGACAGCCAGCGCGCGAATCCTGCCTACGGGGATACCTTGCCTTACTCCGCGCGAATTCCCGCTTCACGCACCACCCGCGTCCACTTCGCTATCTCGGATCGCAAGTACGCATCGAACTCGCCCGGGGTGCTTCCCGCCGGATCCATGCCTTGCCGCACCAGCAACTCGTGCACGTCGCGCATGCGCAGCGCATTCATCGCCACGGTATTGAGCTGCAGGATAATCGCCTTCGGCGTTGCCACCGGCGCCAGTATCCCGAACCAGCTCGACGCTTCGTAGCCGGGGACGCCGGATTCGCTGACGGTGGGAATATCCGGCGCCGCGTTGGAGCGCTTGGCCGAAGTCACCGCTATCGCCCTGATCCGCCCCGCCCTGATCTGGTCGATCGAGCCGGGCAGGGAGGCGAACATAAGCTGCACCTCGCCTGCAATCAGCGCCGGCAGCGCCTGCGCGACGCCCTTATAAGGAACCAGTGCGATGTCAAAGTTCGCCGTGCGTTTGAGCAGTTCGGCGGCGAGATGGTTGATGCCGTTGACACCCGCCGAACCATAGTTGAGCTGACCGGGGCGCGCCCTGGCCAGTGCCATGAGTTCTTTCAGAGTCTTGACCGGGACCGCCGGATTGGCGGTGATCGTGACCGGCGCGGTGGAGACCAGCACAATCGCGTTAAACCCCGCTGCCGGTGCGTATGGCAGCTTCGGATACAGCGCGGCGTTAACTGCGTGACTGCTGCCGATCGACACCAAGGTATAACCATCCGGCGTTGCCTTGGCGGTGATCTCGGATGCAATGGCGCTGCCAGCGCCGGGCCGGTTATCCACTATGATCTGCTGGCCGAGGCTCTCACTCATGCGCGGCGCGAGCGTACGCGCAGCAACGTCCGCGCCACCGCCTACCGGGAAACCCACCAGCATGCGTATCGGCTTGGTCGGGTAGGAACTCTGAGCGCGCGCTGGCGCGGTGATCGCCGCAAACAGCAGTAGCGCGGATAGCGTATAGACGACAGGCATGCGGGGCGCTCGATTACAGGTCATAGTCGGTCGCGACCGCCTGAGGCGGTTGGCCGTCCCATACCTGCCGCATGTTCTTGTAGGCAAAATCGGCGCGGCGAAACCAGGTGTCCCAGGTGGTGCCTGCGCTGTGCGGTGACACCACGACGTTTTCCAGCGTGAGCAGTGGATTGCCGGGATCGACCGGCTCCTGTTCGAATACGTCGATGCCGGCGCCCGCGATGCGCTTTTGCTGCAGCGCTTCGACCAGCGCGGCCTCATCCACCACCGGCCCGCGGCAGGTGTTGATGATCAGCGCCGTGGGTTTCATCAGCGCCAGGCGCTGGGCGTTGACGACGTGATGCGTATCGGCGGTAAGCGGTGTGTGGCAGGAGATGATGTCCGAGGTGCGGAACAGTTCCTCCAGTGATACCCGCCGCACATTCAGTTCGCGCTCGCGCTCGGGCGACAGCGGAAACTTGTCGTAGTACTGCACGGTCGCATCGAAGGCTTGCACCCGCCGCGCCACTTTCTGGCCGATATTGCCGAATCCGAGTACGCCCACCACTTTGTTGGCCATCTCGAAGGTGTTCATGCCGTCGATGGCGGCGGCCCAGCGGCCGTCCTTCACCGCCCGGTCGGCAGCAATGACACGCCGGTAGAGCGACAGCATCGCCAGCACGGCATGATCGGCCACCGCCCGCGAGTTCGCGCCGCCGTTGTTGGCGCACGGTATGTTCAGCTCGCGCAGCAGTTTGAGATTAATGCTGTCATAGCCGGCAGAGAGTAACTGAACCAGGCGTGCTCTGGTGGCCGCGCGCAGTACCTGCTCGCTCAATCTGGCGCGGAACACCATGATGAAATCAGCGTCTTTGACGGCTTCCAACTGCGGCGCTTCCGCAGTCTTGCCGTCCACCACCAGCGTGGCGAAGCCCGCAGGATTGAATGAGGTGATGGCCTCTACGATGCGCTGATGCAGCCCGTGAAGAAACACGACTTTGGCCTCTGCCATGATTTGCTCCGGTATTCAGTGAATACAACGTCATCAGTGTAACGTTTCCGCGGCAAATTTGTGTTTGGGACATGCCTGCGGTTGACCCGCCTTCTGCATCAAGCGCATGATTCGCCGCCACCCTAATCACTTCAAGGAGAACCCGATGCCCCGCCTCACCCCGATTACCGCCAAAGCCCAATTACCCGCCGAGCACCATGCCATCGCCGACGCCGTGGTGCAAGTGTTCGGACACATACGCGGGCCGTTCAGCATGTTGCTGCACAGCCCGGCGCTGGCGCAGCGGCTGCTGCCGCTGGTCAGTTTCTTTCGCAATGATTGTGTGGTCGAGCCGCGCCTGCGCTTCTTGGCGATACTCACCGCTGCCAGCGAACGCGCCGCCGCCTATGTGTGGGCTGCTCAGGCTGCCGCGGCGCGCACCAGCGGCATACGCGAGGAAGTGATAGCCGTGATCCGCGCCAAGGGCGACACCGCTGCGCTTGCTGCAGATGAACGCGAGGTGGTGAACTACGTGCGCCAACTGATGCGCACCAACCGCGCCGAGCAGTCGGCATTCGACGCGCTGCGGGCGCGCCACAACGAGCAGTGGCTGCTTGAACTGACGGCCGCCGCGAATTTTTTTGGTTTCATCTCGGGGATCGCCAACGCATTCGAGGTCGCGCCGCCGCCCGACGGCGACAAGCTGCCGGTTTAGGCGGTGTAATCGGCGGCGCTTACTTCACCTCGTTGTATTGCCCACGCGTGACTTGCTTGTCATTCGCGCCGATAGCTTTTGCACGTGGCCGGGCTTGCTGCTACATTCACGCCCATATTTTGTAGACTTGGCGAGGACAACAGGATGCGGCGCGACTACCACGCCCAGCGAACGGGCATGATTATTACGGCGATTGTCGCCACAGTTTTTCCCATGGCGGTAGCGGCACAAGCCCCTGCGACAGGCGCAGCGCAGGCCCCTTCGACAGGCTCAGCACAGGTTTTTCCCACACGCGCCGTGCGTTACATCATGCCGTTGCCGGCAGGCAGCGAGACGGATGTGTTTGCGCGCACACTGGCGCGGCAACTTGGCGACACCTGGAATCAGCAGGTGTTGGTTGAAAACCGTCCCGGCGGCGGAACCACCATAGCCTCCGACGTGGTGGCCAAGGTCACGCCCGACGGCCACACCCTGCTGCACGCGATTACCGCGCACGCCATCAATGTAACGCTCTACGCCAAACTGCCCTACGACACGCAGAAAGATTTTTCGTGTGTCACGCAGATCGGCAATCTTTATGGGTTGCTACTCGTGCATCCCGCCTTTCCGGCGAAGAACGTGGCGCAGTTGATTCAGCTTGCCAAAGCGCGCCCCGGTGAGATCAGCTATGCGACCGGCGGCTCGGGCACGCAAAACCACATTGCGATGGAAGCGCTGCGCCTTGCGGCAGGCATCAATATCCAGCACGTGCCGTATAAAGGCACCAGTCTGGCGATACTGGATGTGCTGCCGGGCCGCGTGCCGCTGTTGGCGACAATACTGGCGGAAGCCGTGCCCTACATTCAATCCGGCAAAGTGCGCGTGATCGCCGGCACCAGCCCCAGGCGTGCGCCCTCGTTGCCCGATGTGCCGACCCTCAGTGAAACACTACCGGCGTATCGCGCCGGCTCCGGCCTGTGGGCCATCGTTACGCGTGCGGGAACATCACCGGCATTGCTGACCAAACTCAACGCCGATATCGTCAAGGCCTTGCAGACGCCCGACGTGCGCGCACGGCTGACGCAGGCTGACATCGAAATCATCGGCTCGCGTCCCGAACAGTGCGATGTTTTTTTGCGCGAACAGATTGCGCTATGGGGTGCTACCGTCAAAGCGTCGGGTGCGCGGGTGGATTAGGCGAGATCGGTGGCGCACCTGCCGGTTAGGTGGTTGAGAGTACTAAAAAAACATAATATAATCAAATTATTATGTAATTTTATACCTGATTTTTATTTTTACTAGGTATAATGCATCGCATGCAGAGGCAACCCCAGGAAATCCAGACGCTCTACGCCGAACTGTCGGAGCGCCTCGCGGCGTACGAGGCGGCGCGCTCGTTTTCGAGCCTGAAGGGCAGCTTTGTATCCAAGCATATCTCGGGCGCGGATTACTGGTATTTCAAAACCAGCGCCATGCCCGCCGGCCAGCGCGAATATTCGGTCGGACCGGATACACCCGCCACGCGCGCGGTAATCGAGGCGTATCAAAAAGACCGCGCCGCGGTGGCGGAAGTCGAATCGAACATCTCGCGCCTGTGTGCGATGCTGCGGCAGGGCGGCGCGATGATGACCGACACGGCATCAGCCAAAGTGATTTCCGGGCTGGGCAGCGCGGGCGTGTTCAGGCTGGGCGGTGTGCTGGTGGGCACGCATGCATTTATCGCGCTCGGCAATGTGCTGGGCGTGCGCTGGCAATCCAGCCTTTCCACGCAGGATATCGACATACTCGCCAACCCGGTGCTGGAAGTGGCCATCGGCGAAGTCGAGGCCGATCTGCCGGCGACGCTGGAAAGCCTCAACATGGGGTTCCTGCCGGCGCCGGGGCTTGATCCGCGCCGCGCCGAGACCTCGTTCTACGTGCGCGGCAAGACGCTGCGCGTGGATCTGCTGACGCCGGCGCGCGGCAAGCGCACCGGCGCGCCCGTGCGCATACCGCGGCTGAAGGCGTCTGCGCAGCCGCTGGAGTTTCTGGACTATTTGCTTGAAGCGCCGGTGGACGTGCCTATCATCAACGGCGGCGCGACGATGGTGAAAGTTGCCGAGCCGGCGCGGTTCGCGCTGCACAAGCTGATTGTCAGCATGAACCGGCCGGTGGCCCAGCAAACCAAGTCCGTCAAGGATCGCCAGCAGGCGGGCGAAATGATCGAGGTGCTGATGCAGGACAGGCCGGGCGACATCGAACTGGCGGCGGAAAACATCAATGCGCGCGGCCCGGGATGGCGCAAACGGCTCAAGGAGGGTGTTGCCCGATTGCCGGATACGTTGACCGATGCCAAACAGAAAATCCTGGGGTTGATAAGCTGACCGCGGCGATTGCGGATCGGAATGAAACGCTGTGCCACAATCAAAAAACACTATGTCCAACGCTAGCCAGAAAATCGTCAACAAGGCTCCCTCATTTTTTCTGGCTGTTTACTCCGTGCATAAAAAAAGCCGGGCACAAGGCCCGGCTTTTTTCTGCTACGACTTGAAGCTTAAGCAGCCTGAATGTTGCTCGCCTGCTTTTTGCCTTTGTTGCCGTCGGTGATGTCGAAGGTCACTTTCTGACCTTCTTTCAGACTTTTGAAGCCTGACATGTTGATGGCGGAGAAATGCGCGAAGAGATCTTCGCCGCCGCCATCGGGGGTAATAAAGCCAAAGCCTTTTGCATCGTTAAACCATTTCACTGTACCGGTAGCCATTGTGCGCGTTCCTTAAAGATTTAGAGTTGAGGTAATCCGGGGATAAATTTTAAATAAACCCCTTCCAATGTTTTGGTCTCAAAGCTTCCCAAGGACGAACATCCAACAACTACTGAAAATCCAAACCCTTAGTACTCGGAAATCCTGTACGGAAATCCTACTTAGAAATCAAACACCGTCCACCATTATACCCCAATCCTTGTAATGGCAATGGCGTAATTCATTTGTAATATCAAAGGTTTGGCGTGTGAGGGCTGCTTCAAATGGGGTTACTGGCACGAAACGGCGTGCATGGTGGCGGCATAATGGACCGCAAACGCAGCCGGCGCGGCGTTCCTGGCAGGCCGCAGGGCAGGGTTAGAAGCGTAAAATGGGTTTTCGCAGCCTGTGCGCGCGGAAAATTCCGTTTGTGCGTTACGGGCGCTAACAATCACACTAAATCCTGCTGCCGTGGAGGGCCATGATGAAGATCGCTAACAACGTCACCGATTTGATCGGTAACACGCCGCTGGTGCGTATCCACCGGCTCGCGCAAGGTTGTGCGGGCGAAGTTCTTGCCAAGCTCGAATTTCAGAATCCAGCGCACAGCGTCAAGGACCGCATCGGCTTGTCGATGATCGAAGCCGCCGAGAAAGCCGGATTGGTCAAGGCCGACACCATTTTTCTGGAGCCGACCAGCGGTAATACCGGCATTGGTCTGGCGATGGTATGCGCGGCGCGCGGCTACAAATGCACCATCGTAATGCCCGATACCATGAGCAAAGAGCGTCGCATCCTGCTGCGCGCGTACGGTGCGGAGTTGGTACTCACGCCGGGCGCCGAACGTATGCCGGGCGCGATCAAAAAAGCGGAAGAAATGGCTGCCGCAGATGCGCGCTACCTGATTCCGCAACAGTTTGAAAATCCCGCCAATCCGGCAGTGCATCGTGCCACTACCGCCGAGGAAATATGGCGTGATACCGAGGGCAAGGCGGATATTCTGATTTCGGGCATAGGCACCGGCGGCACTATCACCGGCGTGGGCGAGGTGTTGAAGGCGCGCAAGCCCTCGTTTCAGTGTGTGGCGGTGGAGCCGGATGCGTCGCCGGTGCTTTCAGGCGGCCAGGCCGGTTCGCATCCGATGCAGGGCATAGGCGCCGGCTTCATACCCAAGGTGCTCAACACGAAAATTTACGACGAAGTTGTGCGCGTGAAAAACGACGACGCGATGACGATGGCGCGGCGCATGGCCAAAGAGGAGGGCCTGCTGGTGGGCATATCGTCGGGCGCGGCGATGTGGGCGGCGGTGGAAGTCGCCAGACGCGAGTCGAGCAAAGGCAAAATGATCGTGGTGATTATTCCGTCGTTTGGCGAGCGCTATCTGAGCACGCCGTTGTTCGCGGGGTTGGCGGATTAAGTTGTAGCCAACAGCTCCACTTCGAACACCAGCGTTGCGTTGGGCGGAATCACGCCGCCCGCGCCGCGTGCGCCGTAACCGAGTTCGGGCGGAATCGTCAGTTTGCGCGTGCCGCCGACTTTCATGCCTTGCACGCCTTCATCCCAACCTTTGATCACGCGTCCGCCGCCGAGCGGAAATACAAATGGATCATCGCGGTCTTTGCTGGAATCAAATTTTTCACCGCTGGTGAGCCAGCCGGTATAGTGGACCGTGACATCCTGTCCCGCGCTCGCTTCAGCGCCGCTGCCAACCGTGATGTCTTCGATGATGAGCCCGCTGGTGGTGGCCATGACGATTCCTTGTGTGAATGTGTTGTGGAAGATACGTATTATGCCCTCCAGCGCGGTATGCGACTATGCGCGAGTGTCTGGCTGATTTGCACAATGTGGCTCTCCCTCCCGGCGCCGCCGGTAAGTCTGTGGTAAGGCTGCCCTGAGAAACTAACCACGAGGATTACTGTGCGCTCCGTTTTCATCAACTTCGTTATAACCGAATGCAGCGGCAATTGTGCCTGATGTTATGCCGCCATTAAATTTATGGAGGGGTTCTGATGCCCAAACTTATCAGTGTTCTGTTCTCATTGTTCATACTGGGCGCCGTGCATGCAGCTGAAATTGCCGACGCACCGATACCCGAGCCCAACTACGTGGGCATCCTCGTTTTTCTTGCCCTGATGGTTGGCGGTGGCGTTTGGTTTTTCTGGCGAGTCATGAGTAAAGGTAGCAAGGACAAGCAGGACGAAGCCAAGTAGTATCCGCGCGCCTATGCGGGTGCGTACGCTGCCGGTAAGCCTGCAGTAAGAACCGTATGAAATAATTAAAACCTGCATCACTTCACGGTACTCGTCAATACCGGGCGCCGCGGCAATCCTGCTTGAAGTTATGCTCTATAAGAAACTTTCGTGGAGATTCTGTTGACCAAACTGATTAGCGTTATTTTCTCGTTGTTCATGGTGGGCATTGCGCACGCCGCTGAAATTGCCGATGCCCCGATACCCGAACCCAACTACGTGGGCATTGTTGTTTTTCTGGTGCTGATGTTCGGCGGCGGCGGCTGGTATATGTGGAAAGTGATGACCAAGAAGAGCGACGATAAATAGCAACACGAGCAATCGTCCAGAAAAAAACGCGCCTGCTTCAGGCGCGTTTTTTTTGTGCCATCACCCGCCACGGCGGTTGCAGAAGCAGCGTGTAAAATACCGCGCTCAAAACACCGGAAAAAGGGGCGCGGCAGTGAGTGCAGTGGCAACATTGGTGAAGCAGGCGTCGGCGACGGCGAAATTCAAGTCCCGGCTGCAAGCGCTGGAAAAAGAGCTTTCCGCACTGCGTGCCGAAAATGCACGTCTCAAGCAAGCGCTCGCGCAGACGATCGAGCAATGGGAAACGCTGGACGGTCCGCAGGTCAGCGCGCTCATCTATCTGTCGCAACCTGAACACGCGCACGCGGCGGCCGCCGAAATCGCGCGCGGCATTGAAACGCACATCCAGATTGTCGAATCCAGCCTGGTTTTTTTGCTGAAAACCCAGTACGTGAAGCACCTCGCGGGCAGCAAGGGCGCTGCTACGCTTGGGCGCGGAAAAAAGCAGCGCTTTTGTCTCGCCGCCAAAGGCACGCGTTATCTTCGCGGTCGCGGTCTGCACAAATAATATATTAAAAACAAATACATACAGCTAAACCGTAGCATGCCGCGCACGCAGCAACAATGGCAGGTATACATCGTGCGCTGCGCTGATGGCACGCTCTATACGGGCGTTGCCATGGATGTAGCGCGGCGCGTTGCCGAGCATAACGGCGTCAGCCCTAACGGTGATCGTGTGCGGCGTGAGACTGGCGCACGCTATACGCGCTCGCGGCGGCCGGTAAAACGGGTTTATCAGGAAAGTGCCGCGAATCGCTCCACGGCGTGCAAACGCGAATACGCGATCAAGCAACTCAACCGCCGCGAAAAGCTCGCATTGATCGCCGCTGGCTCGCGTATTATTCCACCCGCGAAGCGTAAATAAGGAGAGGCAAATGCTGGATGTCGCGGTGGTGGGCATGGGCTGGTGGGGAAAAACGCTGGTCAATCTGATCAGCAAGAGTTCCAAGCTGCGCGTGGTGAAAGGCATGAAGCGCAATCCGGCGACGGAAGCCGATTTTGCGCGCGAACACGGCTTCGAGATGGTGGCAGATTATGCGCAGGTGCTGAACGATCCGAAGGTGAAAGCGGTGCTGCTGTGCACGCCGCACACGCTGCACACCGGGCAGGTGATCGCCGCCGCAAATGCCGGCAAACATGTGTTCTGCGAAAAACCGCTGTCGATGACGCGCGCCGATGCCGCGCGCGCGCTGGCGGCGATCAATGCGAACAATTTGCAGATAGGCATAGGCCACGAGCGCCGGTTCGAGCCGCCGATAGTGGATTTGATGCGCACGATTCAGTCGGGCGAACTCGGCGTGCCGTTGCAGATCGAGGCCAATTTCAGTCAAGATAAATTTCTGGCGTTGCCCGCTGACAACTGGCGCTTGACGCCTGAAGAAGCGCCCGCTGGGCCGATCACCGCGACCGGCATACACATCCTTGATTTGTCGGTTTCAGTGTTTGGCGCTGCCGAAAGTGTGTGGTGCAGCGTCAAGCAACTGGGCAGCCCGCTCAGCAACGGCGACACGCTGGCGGCGATGGTGAAATTCAAAAGCGGCGGGCATGCCTTGTTGACCGCGATACTCGCCACGCCGTTCGACGGGCGCTTTGCAGTGTATTGCAGCAAGGGCTGGATCGAAGTGCGCGACAAGGCGCATCCGAGCACGCCGCAGGGCTGGACCATGACCAAAGTGGTCACGGGTGACAAACGCAGTAGCGTGGAGTACGCGCCGTCGTCCAGTGTGATCGCGAATGTTGAAGCCTTCGCGGATGCGGTTGAAGGACGCCTGCCATATCCGATGCCGCAGGATCAGATGCTCGCCACTATCGCGGCGCTGGAGGCGATCATTGAGTCGGCGCGCACCGGTGAGAAAGTGATGGTGAAGTAAGGTGTTGTTTTAAAAAGTAAATTCTGCTCGCTGCTGGTGCGTGCGAGAATAGCGCCATCATCGTGGCATGCGATGCAACCTGAACCTGAGTGGAGAGAGACACTATGAAAGCAAAAAAGAAGGTAGCGGCAAAGTCGAAGCCAAAAGCAAAATCGAAGGCAAAAGCCAAGGCAGCGTCGCGCAAGACAGTGAGCGCCAAGGGCAAAGCTAAAGTGAAAACAGTCAAGCGCGTAGCAGCGCCCAAGGGCGACCGTACTTTCAGGGCGATTTACGACCGTGATATCCCGTGGGAAAACGATGATGTGCGCGGCATACTGACGCTGCCCAAGGGGGTGCAGGTGAAAGTGCTGAACTACGATCCGGTGATGAACCGCATCGACATGAAGCAGCGTTTTCCGGCAGGTTATGTCGAGCCCGTGCACACGCATAAGAGCTGGCATTCGATACTGGTGACCAAGGGCCGCATGTGCGTCGCGGGCAAGGACCTGCATCCGGGCGACTATGTGTTCGGCTGGGATATTCCGCACGGCCCGTACGAGTATCCGGATGGGTGCGAAGTGTTCATCGTTTACATGGGCGATGCCAAGCACGTTTGGAAGAAGAGCGATCTGCTTGATCATAAGAACATCTGGAATCCGGAAACCGATGAAGGTAAGCAGGGCGTCGAAACGCATATTCAGCAGCGGGTGGCGGGACAGACGTAAGCGTAGAAGAGGTACAGCGTAAGGCAGGCATGACGCTGCTGGCCGGATTTAATGTGATTCAGATTGGCGGCGGTTCGGCTGCCGCGGTTTGCGGCCGGCTGCTGGCCGACGCCGGCGCGCAGGTGACTTGCATAGCTGCGGACGCCGGCACTATGCTGCTGGCCTACCTGAATCATGGCAAAGCCGTTGCTGTGGATGCAACAGCACAGCGCGACGGCTTGGCTGCCGCTCACTTGATCGTGCGCGAAGGGCAGCCGAAAGATTGGGCCGCAAGCCCCTACGATTTGACGCAGTTGCGGCGAATCAATGCCTCGGCGACAGTCGTCACCATCTCGCCGTATGGCGAGACCGGTCCTCAGGCAAACGATCCGGCCACCGACCTGACCCTGTTCTTTGCCAGCGGCATCTCGCGCCTGCTGACCGGGCAAGTGGACGATCTGTCAGAAGCGCCAATACGTCCTGTGGGTGAGCAATCGGCGTTCATCGGCGGCTTGGCTGCAGCCTGTGCCGGCATGCATGCGGCGCTGGGCAATCAGCCCGGCGCGGCCATCGATGTTTCGATTCACGAAGCGCTGGCGACGCTCGCCATGACCGAGCTCGCACGCGCGGGCTTAAGCGGCAAGAGCTGGGCACGCAAGCGCTTCGCCGACGGCAATGGCGCAACGGTAACGATCCTGCCTGCGAGCGACGGTTACGCCGCGATTTCCCCGCGCGAAGAAAAGCAGTGGACGTCGTGGCTGAAAGCGATGGCGTC
>CAMATZ010000044.1 GCA_945861275.1 Bordetella parapertussis | reverse complement strand
TGATCGGGCAATACCACCATTGCGACGACGGCAAAGCGATGCGCTCGTTTTACCGCATTGATGCTGTTGCGCAAATCGTCGATGTAGCGAACGAGAAAATCATCCTTGCGCTGCGCCAGATTGACGGTAAAGAAATACGTCGCGCCTGCTGCGTCGGAACGCCGGTAACGCATTGATTTTCAGCTTTGGGTTGATGTTGGGCTTCGCGGGCTCAGCCCAACCTACATTTGTTTATCATTCTCGTGTATACGGAATCCGTAGGTTTTGTAGGTTGGGCTGAGCCTGCGAAGCCCAACACTTCAACGTTCGCCATACAAGTCAACTGATTCGACTCCGCCGCCTCTCCAATCCTTCGTAACAATGATTCTATCAAGACGGTAAAGAAATACGTCGCGCCTGCTGCGTCGGAACGCCGGTAACGCATTGATTTTCAGCTTTGGGTTGATGTTGGGCTTCGCAGGCTCAGCCCAACCTACGAAGCCTATTTTTTCACTGCCTTTTTCTTCGCTACTTTCTTCACGGTACTTCGTGCCTTGACTACAGCCTTCGCAGGCGCGCGCTTTTTTGCGGCCTTGGCGGGCGCCGCTGGTTTCATCCCCTCGCGCAATACTCCCCCCAGCCACTTCCACGCCGCCGGCCCCCACTCGCGTTCGTTACGCGCGGCGATGTGGCCGTCGTCGGGATACACGCGGGCAACGCGCCCGGTGGGCGGGCCGCTTTCCAGCGCCATGTAGAGGTTGCCGATGGGGGTGAGGTGATCGACTTTGCCGTTGACCAGATACATCGGCATGGTGAGGTTATCCAATAGACCATTGTCTTTGAGTGACCAGAGCAGGAAATCCTCGCGCTGGTCCGCTTCACTCATCTCGACCGGTTCGGGTTTGGTGCCGCGCGGGCCGAACCAGTTGGTTTTGTAGCGCTCGAACGCGGCTTTGCGAATTTCGGCACGCTCTTCGTCGGTGCCCCAATAGCCCACGCCGCCGGGCGCGCAGGAGATCAGGCCCTTGATGCGCTTGTCCTGCGCGCCGAGGCGCATCACCCACAGGCCGCCGCGGCTGACGCCGAATGCGCCGAGACGGTTGCCGTCGATTTCGGGCCGCGCCTGCAGTGCATCGAGTGCGGCCTGCCAGGCGACGATGGCTTCGGGCGCGTGCGCGAATGTAGTCTGACCGGTGCCCGGTGCATCCACCACCAGCGCGGCCATGCCTTCATGGTTGGCGCCGTCGGCGTACTTTTCCCGATCTTCCTTTAACATATCGGCGCCGCACATCACCAGCACGGCCGGCACTTTGTTCTTGGCGGAGGCGCCTTTGGGCAATCTGAGATAGCCGACGGCTTCTTTGCCGTCGCGCCGGACTTTCAGCACTTCCTGCGGCGCATCGCGCAGCGCGGTAGCCTTGTGAAAACAGTCAAGGTATTTTTGATACGAGCGCGCCTTGATCGGGCTCATGTCGGGCGGGCAGATCGCCGAGCCGGAGTGATAGGGCGCGGGAAAACGCGCCAGCGAATAAAAAGTTTTTGCTTCGAGGAAATTCCTGCGCGCGCCGGCTTTGTCGCCGCGCGCGAGTGCTGCGTTGGCCTGCGCCTCGAAGCGTTCAGCGACGCCGTTCCACGCGGGCACCCAGTCTTCATCCTCGGTGCTTTTGATGCTGGCGACGGTATCGATCAATGCCTGCAGATCGTCCACCAGATTGAACCAGCGGCGATAAAAGCCGCCGATGGTGACGGAAAACGGGTCTTCGCCGGGGCGTACCGGCAACGCTGCCAGTATCGCGGCCTTGTCTTGTGCTGCCATGGTTTGCATCTCCTTGGGTAGGGAAGCGGAACACTAAGGCGGGATGCGGCGAATGTAAAGCCGCGCGCTTGGCTCATTTTATGGGCATCTGGTAAAGTGCCCCGTTTCTGTTATACGGAACAAGCGCATGAATAAGGAAATGGCCGAGGCCTTGATACGCACCGGCCCGGGCACATTGATGGGCAATCTGATGCGCCGCTATTGGGCGCCGGTATTGCAATCGAGTGAGATCGCCGCGCCGGACGGGCCGCAGGTGCGGGTGCAGATCATGGGCGAACGCCTGCTGGCGTTTCGCGACACTCAGGGCCGCGTCGGCCTGATCGATGAATTCTGCACGCATCGCGGCGCTTCGCTGTTCTTCGGCCGCAACGAGGAATGCGGCATCCGCTGCTCGTATCACGGCCTGAAATTTGATGTCACAGGTCAGTGCGTCGATGTGCCTTCGGCGCCGCAAGTCGCATCCAAAATGGGCATCAAGGCCTATCCGTGCATCGAACGCGGCGGCATCGTGTGGGCTTACATGGGGCCGCCGGACAAGAGGCCTGCGCCGCCGGAAGTGGAGTGGAGCACGCTGCCGGAGAGCCACCGATTTGTATCGAAGCGTTTGCAGGAGTGTAATTATCTGCAGGCGATGGAGGGCGGCATCGATACCGCGCATGTGTCGTACGTGCATCGCTACGAGGTCGATATCGACCCGATGCACAAAGGCGCGCGGGCCAACGACTACATCAAGGCCGACGGCAATGTGGTTTTCAGTATTGAGAAAACTGATTTTGGCATGACGCTGTTTGGCCGCCGCAACGGCGACGCGGATAGTTATTACTGGCGCGTCACGCAGTGGCTGTTCCCGTGGTTCACATTGATACCGCCGTTTGGCGATCACGCGATGGGCGGCCATGTGTGGGTGCCTGTCGATGATCACAACTGCTGGGCGTGGAGCATCAATTTTCATCCCGGCAAGCCGCTCACCGCAACCGAGCGCGCCAACATGGCCGCCGGCAAAGGCATACACGTCGAATACGAATCAGGCTCGTTCCGTCCCAGGGCAAACCGCGACAACGACTACCTGATCGACCGCGTGGCGCAACAGGAAAAGCGCGCCTACAGCGGCGTATTCGGTTTTTCGGTGCAGGACGCATCGCTGCAGGAGAGCATGGGCGTGATCCAGAATCATGAAATCGAGCGCCTGCTGCCGACCGACAAGGGTATCGTGATGGCGCGGCGCATGCTGTGTGATGCTGCGCTCGGTCTGGCGCAGGGCATCGAGCCGCCCGCGCTCGACGCTGAGCAACAGCGCGTGCGCGCGGCGGGTGTGCTGCTGGATCGCGCGCTCGATCCGGTGGCATGGGCCAGCGAGCATCTGGCCGACGGCTTGAAGCATCCGGTGTATTCGGTTTGACGGAGTACTGGTTATGAGCACTACCCCTATAGATCAAGTGCGCAGCTGGATCGCGGATGCCCGCCGCGTGGTGGTGCTCACCGGCGCGGGAATTTCCACCGACTCCGGCATTCCGGATTTTCGCGGGCCGCAGGGCTTGTGGACCAAGAATCCGCTCGCCGAAAAAATGTCGGACATTCGTTATTACGTATCCGACCCGGAAGTGCGCAAACTGTCGTGGCAGAACCGGCTCGCCAGTCCGGCGTGGACGGCTCGACCCAACAACGGCCATCGGGCGCTGGCGGAGCTGGAAAAGCGCGGGAAGCTGCATGCGCTGATCACACAAAATATCGACGGCCTGCATCAGCGCGGGGGCATACCCGCCGAAAAAGTGATTGAAGTGCATGGCACGCTGCACAAGGCTATGTGCCTGTCGTGCGGCTGGCGCGACGATATGCAGTTGGTGCTGGCGCGCGTGCGTGCGGGCGAGCAAGACCCGGAATGCACCGAATGCGGCGGCATTTTGAAAAGCGACACCATTTCATTCGGTCAGGCGCTGGTGCCGGAGGTGATCGACCGCGCCCTGCAGGTTGCGCAGGAGTGCGATGTGCTGCTCGCAGTGGGCAGCACGCTGCAGGTGTATCCAGTGGCGGGCGCGGTGCCGTTGGCGAAGCAGGCCGGTGCGCGGCTGGTGATACTGAATGCGCAGCCGACACAGTTTGATGCACTGGCGGATGCGGTGCTGAATACTTCGATTGGGGAGGCGTTGCCGTTTTTGTGCAGCGCATAAAAAGCGTTTAAGAATAACGACAGGAGAATCACATGAAAGCCTATCTGGGGACGGTGTCGGGTAATTCCTACAAGCTGCGCATTTTGCTGTCGTTGCTGAAAGCGCCGCATGAAGTGGTGATCATCGATATGAAAAACAAGCAGCACAAAGGCGCCGAGTTTCTGAAAATAAACCCGCGTGGCGAGGTGCCGGCGCTGGAGGACGGCGGCAAAGTGATTTGGGATTCGGCGGCCTGTCTGGTTTACGTGGCGCGAAAATTCGGCGGCGAGCAATGGCTGCCGGCAGACCCGGCCGGTATGGCGGAAGTCATGCAGTGGGTGGCGCTTGCCGCCACCGAGATACAGTGCGGGCTGCAGTACGCGCGGCGCGGCGTTACGCAAGGGCGCTGGACGCTGGGCACGCTGGAGGAAGGGCAGCGCTTTGGCCGCATTGCGCTTGATATCTGCGAGCAGCGTTTAAGCAGTCATGATTGGCTTGCGCTGGACCGGCCCACGATCGCCGAGCCCGCGTGTTTTCCGTATATCGAAACCGCGCCGGAGGCAAAGGTGGCGCTTGAAGACTATCCGGCGATTGTCAAGTGGATGGAGCGCTGCAGAAAACTGCCGGGCTGGGTGGGGCGGTGAGACGATTAAAGCTACGAAACACACACCTATACAAAACAACAATCAAGGACTTATGAAAAATCTTCTTCAGATCACGGCGATAGCCGCACTGACCAGCGTGCAGGGTTATACGCCCGCACAAGCGCAGAACTATCCAACGCGACCGATCCGCATCATCGTGCCGTTCACACCCGGCGGCGGCACCGATATTCTGGCGCGGCTGCTGAGCGTGCGCTTCCACTCGGCGTGGGGACAGGTGGCGCCGGTCGAGAATCGTCCCGGCGGGGCGGGCAACATCGGCGCGGAACTCGTGGTGAGAAGTCCGCCGGACGGGCATATGCTGTTGATGTCCACCGCATCGATGGTGGTCAATGTGACCTTGTTTCCGAAAATGCCGTTCGATATGCGCCGCGATCTCGCGCCGATTTCGCAGGTGGCGTCGGCGCCGATTGTAATTGTGGTGCACCCTTCCGTGCCCGCGCGCACGCTGCCCGAATTGCTCAAGCTGGCGAAATCGCGCAAGGACATCCTCTCCTTCGGCTCCAACGGCACCGGCACCACCAGCCATCTGGCGGGCGAGTTGCTGCAACAATTGTCCGGTGTGAAGTTCACGCACGTCCCGTACAAGGGCGCGAGCGGCGCCATGCTGTCGTTGATCAGCGGCGAAGTCGAAATCGGCATGCCTGCCACCACCAGCGCGCGTCCGCATATCGCTGCCGGTAAGCTGCGCGGCCTCGCGGTGACGACCATACGCAAGTCCTCGGTACTGCCCGACCTGCCGCCGGTGGCTAACTTTTTTCCGGGCTTCGATATCGACAACTGGTTTTCGCTATGGGCGCCCGCAGGCACGCCGCCTGCGATCATCAACCAGTTGCATGCCGAAGTGGTGAAAAGCCTGCAGCATCAGGACATGAAAACTTTCTTTCAGCGAGAGGGTGCTGAGCCGGTGGGCAGCTCGCCGGCGGAATTGGCAGCGCATATCAATCGAGAGATTGAGAAGTACGCGAAGATCATCAAGGCATCAGGGGCCAAGCCGGATCAGTAAAAGTGGATAAAATAGTTAATAAAAACAAATACTTATGTAATTCTCGCATTTTGGCATGTGCAGTGCTGATGAGCGTTGTCATGTCCGCTGCCGCGCAGCCGTACGATCTCGTTCTGCGCAACGCACGCATCGTCGATGGCACGGGCGGGCCGTGGTATCGCGGCGAAATCGCGATCAGCGGCGACACCATTGCGCGTATTGCGGCGTCTATTGCTGGCGAAGCGACGCGCGTGATCGACGTGCGTGGGCAGGTGGTGGCGCCCGGATTTGTCGACATCCACACGCACGCGATTCGCGGCATCTTTCAGGTGCCCACCGCGGACAATTACATCCGGCAGGGCGTAACTACTTTAATTGAAGGTCCCGACGGCGGGTCGCCGATTCCGATCAGGCCCTTCTTCGACAAACTGGAAGCGACGCCGAAGTCCATCAACATCGGCAGCTTCATCGGGCAGGGTTCGGTGCGCCAGCGCGTGGTTGGTCTCGCCAATCGCAGCGCGACGCCGGAAGAACTGGATCGCATGCGTGGCATCGTCAGGCAGGGGATGGAAGATGGCGCATTCGGTCTTAGCACCGGGCTCTACTACGTGCCGGGCCGTTTCACGCTGTTGCCGGAATTGGTCGAGTTGCAGAAAGTCGCCGGTCGCATGGGCGGGGTGCATACCTCGCACATGCGCGATGAAGCGGCGGGTGTGCTCGACAGCGTGAAGGAAACGATCGCCATCGGTGAGCAGGGCGGCCTGCCCACACATGTGTCGCATCACAAAATGATCGGCAAGGCGAACTGGGGGCGCAGCACCGAGACTCTCAAGCTCATCGACGAAGCGCGTGCGCGCGGCGTCGACGTGACGGTGGATTTGTATCCCTATACGGCTTCCGCCACCTCGATACAGGCGGCGTTGATGCCGGCTTGGGCATTGGAAGGTGGGCGAGCCGATATGCTGAGACGTCTGCAAGACCCGGCCACACGCGCGAAGCTCAAGTCGGAGATCGCAAACATTATCCGCAACGAACGCGGTGGCGGCGATCCGCGCAATGTCGTGGTGTCTTCCTGCTCGTTTGATGCCACGCTGGCGGGTAAAAATCTGGCGGACATTGCGCAACAGCGCGGCATGGAGCCCACCCCCGAAAATGCGGCTGAAGCTACGATGTGGCTCGAAGCCAGCGGTCAGTGCCGGGGCGTGTTTCACGCGGCCAGTGAAGAAGATGTGGTGCGCGTCATGCAGCATCCGGCGGCGATGATCGCGTCCGACGGCGAGGTGGCGATTTTCGGGCGCGCGGTGCCGCATCCGCGCAGCTATGGCACGTTTGCGCGCGTGCTGGGCGTGTATGTGCGCGACAGGAAAGTGATTTCTCTCGAGGAAGCGGTGAAAAAAATGTCCGCCATGCCCGCCGCGCGCATCGGACTTGGCGACCGTGGCGTGCTGCGTCCGGGCATGAAAGCCGATATCGCGATCTTCGATCCGGCCACCGTGCGCGACCTGGCCACTTTTGAAAAGCCGCATCAATACGCGGAAGGCTTTTCGCACGTCATCGTCAACGGGCAGCTTGTTTACGAAAGCGGCGTTGTCACCGATGCGCGGCCGGGACGGGTGATTTATGGGCCGGCGAAAGTGGCGCGTTAGCGTCAATATTTGTGGGGAGAACGGGATGAAGCGATGGTTATGTGGCGCGGGCATGATGGTGGTGATGGCTATCGCAGGGCCGGTGCATGCCGCCGATGCCGCCAAAGCGTATCCGTCGCGCCCGGTGCGCATCGTGGTGGGCTTTCCTGCCGGCGGTAACACCGACATCATTTCGCGTGCCATGGCGCAGAAGCTCACCGACCGTTTTGGGCAAACGGTGATCGTCGAAAACCGTCCCGGCGCCGGCAGCATGATCGGCACCGATTACGTGGCCAAAGCCACGCCGGATGGGCATACGCTGCTGCTGGTGAGTGGTGCGTTCAGCACGCAGGCGGCGGTGCTGAAAAAACTGCCCTTCGATCCGGCACGGGATTTTGCGTGGATCACCAACGCAGTGGTGTATCCGTTCGCGGTGGTCGTCAAGCCCGATGCGCGCATGCAGACGATAGCCGATCTCATCGCCCTCGCAAAAAAATCACCGGGCAAGCTGAACTATGGATCGGTGGGCATCGGTTCAGTGTTCCATCTCGCGACCGAGCTATTCAACGCGCAAGCGGGCGTGGATATGACGCATATCCCGTTCAAGGGCGGCGCGGAACTGGTGGTGGAACTGATCGGCGGGCGCATTGACGTGGTATTCGAAACCCTCACCGGCGCTTATCCGCATGTGCAGGCGGGGAGGCTGCGCGCGATCGCGGTCACTTCGCGCGAACGTTCGCAACAGTTGCCGGATGTGCCGACGGTTGCGCAATCCCTGCCCGGTTACGAGGTGACCTCGTATTCGGGTTTTGCCGCGCCGCGCGGCACGCCGCCGCCGGTGATCGCAAAACTTAATCGTGAAATGCGCGCGGTTCTGGGCGAGGCCGATATCGTCAAGCGTTTCACGGATTTGGGCGGCACCGTTACGCCGACCACAGCTGATGAATTCGAGCGGCATGTGGTGAATGAAATCGCGAGGTGGAAAAAAATTGCCAGTGCAAAGAAGATTGAAATTCAATAAAAGCAATAATTTAGGTGAAGGGTGAAGCGTAAAGCAGTGGGGGGCGATCTCGTTAATGCAACTGCTGTGTAATCGCACCTATATCCGCAACCGATTGCAAATTGCGTATCGCAGCGAACGCGGCTTCCGCGTTTGCGGTGGAAACACGCGGCGCCTGCTTCGCGCAATCCATAAATTTCGCGCGCAATTCGTCCCAGGTTAGTTCACGCGACGGCGA
The DNA here is from genome assembly GCA_945861275.1 of Bordetella parapertussis. Classification (GTDB taxonomy): domain Bacteria; phylum Pseudomonadota; class Gammaproteobacteria; order Burkholderiales; family SG8-41; genus UBA5216. Next base: position 42,305 of record CAMATZ010000044.1, on the reverse strand, counting down.
GCCGGGCGGCACGTCCACGCGTATCTGATCTTTGCGGCCATCTTTGAGCAGCACTTCGACTTCCACAAAGCCGCGGCTGCCGGAACTGCGTTTGTCGAACAGCGGATCGTCGCCGCGGCTGGTTGCGGTTTCGTGCGCGTCGATTTGTTCATAGAGCGCAGCAATCTGCGGACGGCGCACCGCTTCATCGCTGAACGACCACAGCGAAAATTTCCCGTCGAGCACGCTGGCGGCGATCGAATACGGCAGGCTGAATTTGCCTTCGAGCCCGGTCACGGGGCGCGGATAGGTGAGCACATGCATGCCGCCGGGCGGCATACGGCAAATCACTTTGTCGATGGACGATGCATCGAAGCCGAGGCGTTCGCGCAGGGTCAGCACGCCGTCGATGGCGCGGTGTGTGGCGTAGCAGCAGGGAAATTTTTTAACTGCGATGCCGGGGCTGATGATGACGAAGGGCTTGCCCAGACCATTTGCGGTGACTTCCGGGTCGGAATCCGCCGTGCCGTAGGTTGAATAAAAGCCCGCCTGGGCTTCCATGATGTCGTCCGCGGCGGTAAAGCCGGCCATCGCCAATCGCACGGCGGTGAGCGCACTGCGCGCGGCGAGCCCGCTGTGCAGCGGCTTGGTCATAGTGCCGAAGTTGCGCCGCAGGCCGCTGGCCATCGAGCCTGCAATGCCCATCGCCTGGCGGATGGTCGCTGCGTCCAGCCGGTGCAGTTTGGCGAGCGCGGCGAGTCCGGAAAACAGTGCCAGCGTGCCGGTGGCGTGAAAGCCGCGCTGATAGTGTTCGTTGGTCATGCCGAGGCCGATTTTGCCGCCGACTTCGACGCCGATGATATAGGCCTCGATGAAATCCCTGCCACTCACGGGCTTGCCGTTCATGCTGGCCAGCAGCGTGCTCACAATTACCGCGCTCGGATGCGCCGGCATCATCGACAGCACATCGTCGTAATCCAGCGAATGGCCATAGGTGCCATTGATGAGTGCGGCGGTTTCCGGCGAGGCCGTGCATCCGGTGCCCAGTATCGGCGATGCGCCCGATTCGCGCGCACTTTCGAGATAACGCTGTAACGGCGCCGCTACTTCTGAACTCACGCCGGCGAGAATGACCGCATAAGTGTCGGCGATAACTTTGATGGCTTTTTCATTGCTGCCCGCGGGAAAATCCGCGGCCCGGGTATTGACGATGAACTCGGCGATGGTAGCTGTGGCGCCCATGACTACTCCTTCCACGATGTGGTGGCTTGCGTGAATCGTCTTGAATGGTGGAATATACACAAGATTTTCAGTAACACTCACTGCGAGTAACTTATCAACATGACTACAAAAAACGGCTGGGGACTCATCGGCACCGGCAGAATCGCGGAAGATCGTATTTTGCCCGGCATTAATTCATACGCAGGCAACCGGCTGATCGGGGTGGTAAGCCGCGATCAGGCGCGGGCGCAGGATTTCGCCAAACGCTTTAACGCGCAGCATGCTTACACCCGTTACGAGGACCTGCTGCGTAATCCTGAGGTGACGGTGGTGGCGATACACACGCCAAATTCCTTGCACGCGGAGCAGGCGATAGCCGCGGCGCGCGCGGGCAAGCACGTGTTTTGCGATAAGCCAATGGCGACGTCGGTGGCGGATGCCGAACGCATCGTGCGCGAATGCGAAAAAGCCGGCGTCAAGCTCGGCGTGAATTTTCACAATCGTTTCATGCCGTGTTTTATCGAGACCAAACGCATTGTCGATAGCGGTGAAATCGGCAAGGTGATGATGGTGCAACTGGAAGCGAGCGCGGGGCCTGCCGCGGTCAGCGTGTCGGCGAACTGGCGCGGCGATCCGGCGCTGGCGGGGTTGGGCACGTCGATGAATGTGGGCGTGCATGTATACGATATTTTGCGCTACATCCTGTCGTCGGAGATTGTTCAGGTGTCGGCGATGTTCGATGCGGCGCCCGGCGTGATGGAGCGCGTGTCACTCGCGACTTTTAAATTCGCCAATGGCGCGATGGCGCAGCTGAATGTCAACCAGACGACGCCGAACCCGTACAATGATTTTGTGATCTACGGCGCCAAAGGGCGCATCACCGGCAAAGCGCTCACCCGCAGCCGTGCCGGCGGCGAGCTGCAGGTGATCACCAACGACGGTGCATCGCGCAGCAGCGAATTTCCGGCGATCAACGCGCACGCCGCGAGCGTGGTGGGTTTCAGTCAGGCGCTGGCCGACGACCGCGTGCCGAATCCGTCCGGCATCGACGGACTGCGCAGCGTGCAGTTGACCGATGCCCTGGGCAAGTCGGCGTGGGAGGGTGTGCATGTGAGGCTTGCGTATTAGCGGTCGCTCGATGCGCGATGCTCTCCTGCACACAGGGGAAAATCAAAAATGCACGACACTGTCGAAGGGCCTGCCGCGTGGGTGCAGCGCTGGGCGGCGCTGGTTCCCGAGCGGGGGCGCGTGCTGGATGTCGCCTGCGGCCACGGCCGTCATGCGCGATTTTTCGCGGCGCGTGGCCACGCGGTGGATGCGGTGGATCGCAATGCGGCGGCGCTGGATGGCCTGGCTAATCTTGCGAACCTCGCGAACATACGGCCGCTGTGCGCGGATATTGAAGCGGGGGCGTGGCCTTACCGGCCGCACACCTATAGCTGTGTGGTGGTGACAAATTATTTGCACCGTCCGCTGTTCCCGGCGTTGCTCGATGCGCTTGCACCCGGCGGGGTATTGATCTATGAAACCTTTGCACTCGGCAATGAACGCTTCGGGCGGCCTTCGAATCCGGATTTTTTGTTAAAGCCGGGTGAGTTGCTGGAGCTTGTGCGCGGGCGACTACGTGTGGTTGCGTACGAAGACCTGATGGTTGAGACGCCGCGGGCGGCGTGCGTGCAGCGTATAGTTGCCGTGTATGCAACCAATGCCGAGTAGTTTGGTCACAACTTCGGTCGGCTGGCGGGTATCCGGCGTTTACGTTCTTCAGGTACAATAGCAAGGCTAGACGGAAGCCTTGCAGATAATTTAGCAAATTCAATAAGATGGTGACGATATGGCAAGCGTAGCGGCAACCTTGGGAGGCAGTGTGGTGGCAATAGTGACGCCCATGCTGGACGATGGAGCGCTCGATCTGGTTGCCTTTCGCAAATTGCTGGATTGGCATATCGCCGAAGGCACCGACGGCATTGTCGTGGTGGGCACTACCGGCGAGTCGCCGACGGTGGATAACGATGAGCATTGGGCGCTGATCAAAACCGCGGTGGAGCATGTCGCCGGACGCGTGCCGGTGATCGCCGGCACCGGTGCGAATTCCACGCGCGAGGCGATTGAGCATTCGGAATACGCGAAACGAATCGGCGCCGATTACAGCCTGTCGGTGGTGCCGTATTACAACAAGCCGACGCAAGACGGTTTGTATTTGCATTTCAAGGCCATCGCCGAAGCGGCTGATATTCCGCAAATTTTGTACAACGTGCCCGGCCGCACGGTGGCCGATATGCAAAACGATACGGTGTTGCGGCTGGCGCAAATTCCCAACATCGTGGGTATCAAGGACGCTACCGCGAACATGGAACGCGCATCCGATCTGATCAGCCGCAAACCGAAAGATTTTCTGGTGCTCAGCGGCGACGACGGTACTGCGCTGCCGCTGATGTTGCTGGGCGGTCACGGTGTGATTTCGGTGACGGCAAACGTCGCGGCCAAGGCCATGCACGAAATGTGCGCGGCGGCACTGGCAGGTGACGCGGTCACGGCGCGTGAGATCAACGACCGCCTGCTCGGCTTGCACAAGCACTTGTTCTGCGAGGCCAATCCGATTCCGGTGAAATGGGCCGCGCAACAGATGGGGCTGGTCAAGAGCGGCATCCGCCTGCCGATGACGCCGTTGTCGGCGCAATATCATGGCGTGGTGCGCGAGGCGATGCGCCAGGCCGGTATTGCCGGTTGATGCGCGCTGAGTGTGGTTAATGCATCGCTGATGCGAACGAGGTTATAGATGCGATATTTGCGTATGCTTCAAGGGCTGTGCTGCGTCACAGCCGGCGCGCTCGCCGCGGTGTTGTTGGGCGCCTGCAGCTCATTGGACTTTGAGATGCCGACCAAGAAAATCGATTACAAGTCCGCTGGACGGCTGCCCACGCTGGAAGTGCCGCCCGATTTGACGCGTCCGACGGCGGATGATCGTTATACGGTGCCCGGCGCCGGCAAGGGCGCAGCAACATTTTCGACCTACACCATCGATCGCGAGTGGCGGGCGCAGGGTGGCGCGCCGGCATCCAGCGGTGTGTTGCCCGAGCAGAGCGGTGCGCGTGTGGAGCGCGCGGGTACACAACGCTGGCTGGTGGTGAAGGGTGATCCGGCGCAGGTGTGGCCGGTAGTGAAAGATTTCTGGCAGGAAGTCGGTTTTATCGTCAACGTTGAAACGCCCGAAGCGGGTGTCATGGAAACCGACTGGAACGAAAACCGCGCCAGGGTTCCGGACGGCATCATCCGCCGTACGCTGGGCAGAGCGCTGGATTCCGTATATTCGACCGCGGAGCGTGACAAATTCCGCACCCGTCTGGAGCGGGGGACACAGGCCGCGACCACTGAAATTTACATCAGCCATCGCGGCATGGAAGAAGTCTATATCACCGAAGGCAAGGATCAGACACGCTGGCAGCCGCGACGGCCCGACCCGGATCTCGAAGCGGAAATGCTGCGCCGTTTGATGGTGCGTTTTGGCGTACAGGAAACCCGCGCGAAGCAGCAGATCGCCGCCGCCGAGGCGCCGCGTGCGAGCATGGCCAGCCAAAGTGGCGGCATATTGACGGTGAATGAGCAGTTTGACCGGGCCTGGCGGCGCGTGGGCCTGGCGCTGGACCGAGTGGGCTTCACGGTTGAAGATCGTGATCGCGCCAAAGGCATTTATTTCGTGCGTTATATCGATCCCGAAACCGATCTCAAGACCGCCACGGATGGCACCGGCATCATCGGACGTACGCTGGGTGCGCTCAAATTCTGGGGTAGCTCGCCCGCCAAAAAGAACGAGCAGTATCAGATCGCCGTGCGCGATATGAACGCCAGCGCCCAGGTCAACGTATTGACCAAGGATGGCAAGCAGGAGCAGTCGGCCACGGCAAACCGCATACTCAATTTGCTGTTTGAGCAATTGCGGTAGGGCGGTAAGGCGGTAAGGCGGTGAACAGTGAAGGGTGAATGGTGAAGGGTAAAAACGGGAGACTGCGGTGTGTTGGCCTTACTCTTCACCCTTCACCCTTCACTCTTCACAGGCGCTAAACGATGCGCTTTGCATCACTGGGCAGCGGCAGTGAAGGCAACGGCCTGATTGTCCACGCTGACGGCACTTACCTGATGCTGGATTGCGGTTTCGGGCTTGCCGATACCGCGCGGCGCCTGGGCCGGCTTGGTCTCACCCCGGAAAATATTGATGGCATCGTGGTCACGCACGAGCATGACGATCATGTCGGCGGCGTGCCGCGCTTCGCGCGCAAGCACGGCATTCCTGTTTATCTGACGCATGGCACCTTGATGGCTGCCGGCGTGTCGCGCTTCGAAGGCGTGGTGGTGAATATTATCGACAGCCACATCGCGCTGCCGCTGAACGGCATTGAGTTGCGGCCGTTCCCGGTGCCGCATGACGCGCGCGAGCCGGCGCAATTTGTATTCAGCGATGGTGACAAATCACTGGGGGTGCTGACCGACACCGGCGCATCCACCAGTCATATCGAGGCAATGCTCTCTACGGTGGATGCGCTGGTGCTGGAATGCAATCACGAACTGGCGCTGCTGATGGCCAGCGCCTATCCGCATGCGCTCAAGCAGCGCATCGCCGGACCGCTGGGGCATCTGGACAACAGCACGGCATCGAGTTTGTTACAGGCCTTGCCGAGGGGCCGCATGCAGCACGTGATCGCTGCGCATCTGTCGAAACAGAACAATACCCCGGCGCTGGCGCAGCGCGCGCTGGCGCAGGCGCTGGGTTGCGCAGACGATTGGATAGCGGTGGCAACACAGGACGACGGATTTTCCTGGCGCGATATCGCCTGACACATTCAGGGTAAGCAGCGACAAAAAAACCGGCCCTTCGAAAAGGGCCGGTTTTTTATGCAGCTTATACGAACAGTGATTACTTCTTCATTGCGTCCGCTGCGCCAGCCTTCGCGCCACTGGCGGCACCAGCAGCACCGCCGTCTTTCGCACCGGCAGCAGCGCCAGCAGCGGCGCCTTTGGCAACTTCCGTCATCTTGTCTTTGGAAGCGTCAGCTGCTTTGTCTTTCATGTCACCCATTTTGTCCTTGGCGGCATCCATCGCGCCTTTGGGTGCTTCGGCAGCAGCAGGTGCAGCTGCGTCGGCTTTCGGCGCTTCAGCGGGCTTGGCCGCATCGGCAGCCGGAGCAGCAGCAGGCGCGGGAGCCGGCGCTGCGGCGGGTTTGGGGGGCGCGGGCTTGTCGCCGCAAGCGGTGAGACCAACCGCCAGCAGGGCGGCAGCAATCAGGGTACGTGTCATCATGGTATTTCCCTTCGAAGGTGAAAAAGTTTTTAATTAAATTGAAGCACTTTACTATTTTGTAGGCCAGCTTAAGTCCAGCCATTCAAGCTACTGACCCATAGCCAGTGAGCCAGTGGGTTGAAGCGGCGCGAATTCTAACTCGCGGACGTTTTCTTGTCCACCAGCCGTTCGCGCGGGGCGAGCGATCTCCCCTGATTTTGAAGGATTTTTTCGCCGCTCGCACTAGAACCCGCCAGGCGCTGCCGGACTGACGGGCGCGGACGCCTCCCATAATTCCGCATGGCGATCAAGCAATTGACTCGCGCTTTCCACATCGTGGATGCCTTGCGCCGCCCGCATATGCGCGTGGTGAAATCGATGCAGATAGTGGCTGGCGTCAAAAATCACGAAGGGGTCGTAGAGGTGATGCGCCATTTTTGGTGTTTGCCGGATTTTGAAGGCGTGCCCAAAATCGCGCTGCAGATCCAGCAGACGCGGCAGCCGGCGCTCGATACCTTCAGTCTCGTGCACCACCATCCACAAACGGTTCGCGGGGTTGCGCCGCAGAAACTCCCGCAGCAGCGTGTTGCGCGCCGGGGTGTTCCACGCCACCGGCAGCGCGCGCTCAAAGACGCGAATGAAGGTTTGCGTTTGTTCGATCAGCGCATCGATCAGCGCTTCGTATTCCTTGAAGCTCGCGAAGCGCCGGTAGGCGGCGATGGGCAGTGCTGGTCCCGCTGTCATGATGCATCAGATTTCGAGGTATCCCGCACAGTACCAGGCGTGCAGCAGGCGCAGGGTGGCGGCCGACAGCGCGCAAGCGCCGGTCTCGCGTTGATCCGCCAGACGCATCAACTGCGCGCGGTCAGGGCCGTCGCAGCAGTGGTGTTCACCGTTGATATAAAAATGCCGTCCGCTGAACAGCATGCGCGCCGGCAATGCCAGGCGCACGCCCGTGGCCGCGACGCGCCTGGCGAATGCCGGCAACGGCGCCGGGCGACGCGGCCTGCGGAACACGGTTTGCGCCTTGGGTTCGCTCAGATAGCGCCCGCAAAAGTGACGCACGTCGCTATCACTCCAGCGTATGCGTTTCAGCAGGCGCGAGAATTTTTCCAGCATCATGGGCGGTAGTTGCGCCGGGTGTTGTTGCAGCGGCAGGCCGCGATCCTGGTAGATGCCGGGCAGTTGCAGTTCGTCCTGCAAATACTCCAGAAAGCGCGTCGCCAGTTCCTGCGTGCGCGGTGCGCGAAAGCCCACCGATAACGTCATGCACGCGTCGAGGGCAACGCCTTCGTGCGCGCAACGTGGCGGCAGGTAGAGCAGATCGCCGCGCTCGCTAATCCATTCCCGGGTAGGGTGAAAGCGCTTGAGTATGCGCAGCGGTGCGTTCTCCAGCAGATCGGAATCCCGCTGCGTGCCCTGTGTGTTGATGCGCCAGCGCCGTGTGCCTGCGCCCTGCAGCAAAAAAACATCATAGCTGTCAAAGTGCGGCCCGACGCCGCCGCCGGGTGGCGCGTAACTCACCATTAAATCATCGAGACGTGCGTGCGGAATAAATGAAAATCGCTGCAACAGGCGGGCGGCTTCGGCGTGGTGTTGCTCAACGCCTTGCACCAGCAAGGTCCAGCCGCGCGCGGGCATGCGCCGCCATTGCGCCCGCGACCACGCAAAAGGGCCGTGTTGCACGGTCCAGCGGCCGCGCGTTTTTGTCACCAGACGTGATTCAACGTCGTCGCGTGCGGCCCACTCAAACAGGACATCGGGTTGCAGCCATGCGCCACAATCGGGAATCGCGCCGCGCACGAACAAAGGCCGCTTCTGCCAATGCTGGTGCAAAAATTTCGCGTGAGTAAGTCGGCCTAGCAAACCTTGTGCCATAGGCGCGATTATAGTCGCCACGTGGTCACGGTGAAACAAACACCGCTGCGTGAGCAGTATGCAATATGAAATCCGCTACAATCGAACCCTGTTACCAAACAATGTCATCCATGAGGCAGCCAGGGGCCGCATGCTACAGACGGGACAAACCGCACCGGCGTTTGAACTGCCGGATGCCGATATGAATGTGGTGACGCTGGAGAGCTTCCGCAGCCACAATATTGTTTTGTATTTTTATCCGCACGATGACACAGCGGGCTGCACCATCGAAGCCATCGATTTCAGTGACCTGGATGATGCATTCGCGAAACAGAAAGCCGTGGTGCTGGGGGTGAGCATGGATGACTGCATGTCGCACGGTGATTTTCGCGACAAGCATGGATTGTCGGTGCAACTGCTGTCGGATACGGATGGCGAAGTGTGCAGGCGCTACGGCGTGTTGCAGGAAAAAACCTACGATGGCCGCACAATACTGTGCATACAGCGTTCGACGTTCATCATTGACTGCAAGGGAACGGTCAGACATGCGCTGTATGGCGTGAGCCCTCGTGGCCACGCCGACGCCGTGCTGGATCTGGTGAAGGCATTGGGTGAACGGAAAGTCAAGGACAGGAAGAAATGAACATAGGGCATAACACAGTGGTATCGCTTGCGTACGAACTTTACGACACCGACGGAAATTTGATTGAAAAGGCGCAGCACCCGCTGGTGTATCTGCACGGCGGCTATGGAGGGATATTTCCGCTAGTGGAACAGGCGCTGGAAGGCAAGGCCGTGGGTGAAATCTGTCAGGTGCGTTTGACCCCGCCTGACGCCTTCGGTGAATACGACGCCGAACTCATGCGCGTCGAGACGCGCGACAAATTTCCCGCCACCATCAATGTCGGCATGCAGTTCGAGGGACCCTCGGATAAAACCGATGAAACCGTCGTCTACACCGTGACCGACATTGCCGAAGATAAAGTGGTGGTGGACGGCAATCATCCGCTGGCAGGGCAGACGCTGAATTTTCAATGCACCGTGGCGGAGGTGCGCGCGGCCACCGAGGAGGAGTTGTCGCACGGGCATGTGCATGGCGCGCATGGGCATCATCACTGAGCGTTTGGCGTTGGGAGTTAGGAGTCAGGAGTCAGGAGTCGGGCATGCCCATCATGGCGGGGTTACTCCAAACGCTTAACGCTAAACTCCAAACGCACACAGCGCGTTACCTGCTCGTCACCCACCCGGCGTCACCGAGAAACTCACCTTCCCGTTGTCGCGGCTGACCCGCACCCGTACCCAGTTCATGAACGGATAGCCGAACACTTCAATGCGCGTGAAGTTGCGCACCGCCTGTTTCGATCGCGTATCAAGCAACGGCTGGTCGACACGAAAGCGGTGCGTGTCGCCGTGTATCAACAGCACTTCGCCCCTGAAGTTCAGTGTTTCGCGCGTGATCGCTGCCATCAGACCGGCATAATGAGTTTTCACCGCGCCGCCGCTTGCCCACGGGTTGGCCTGCATCGCGAGTACCACGGCATCCTGCCCCTGCGTACGCGCAGACGCAAAGGTGCCGGCAACCCACGCCTCATTTGCTTTACTGCGTGCCGCCATTTCCACGGGCATGCGCGCATTGTTGTCGCCGCCCGGCACATTCAGCGTGGCGAACAGTATTCCTTCATGCAGCCAGCGCGCGTTTTCGGGATACGCCGCGCTTTGCCGCGCCAACGTAATCTTGCGCTGGCCGAGTGAGTTGCCGTCCGCAAAAAACAGGCCGCGTAATTTTTGCAGACGCTCCAGCGGATCGCTGGCCGCGCCGAACGCGCGATGGCAATCCGACCATTCATTGTCGCCGGGCGTGTAAATCAACGGGTGGTGCAGCAACGCGAACGCGTCGCGGCGCTGCATGAACAGCGCATCGGTGCAAGGCGACCAGCCGCTTTTAAAATCACCCACGTGAATTACAAACGCGAGCGCTTCGCGATTGATCTCGGCGATCATGCCGATATGCCGCGACTCTTCTTCTTCGGTGTAGGGCGTATCGCCAAAGGCCGCGAAGGTGAAGGCGCTTTGCGCCGCCGCAGAGGCGGCGCAAACCACCCCAAGAAAAAGCGTGGCGAGCAATCGTGTTAGCGGCGGCACGGCGAAAATGTCAAAGTATAGAGTTATTGTAACTATTTGTTTTTAAATGTGTTTTATGCATCCAATTGTTTGCGCAGCTGATACAACAATTGCAATGCATCACGCGGAGTGAGTGCATCAGGGTCAACCGCGCGCAGCAAGCCCAGCACCGCGTGTTCTGCCGGCGCTTCGGGCTCCGGCGCAGCGCCGGCTGCGGAAAACAAATCACCCTGCGGATGGGCTGCGGCTCCTTTTTCTTCGAGTGCCTGCAAATTGCGGCGCGCGGCGCGGATCACACTCGACGGCACGCCCGCCAGCTGCGCCACCTGCAGGCCGTAGCTTTGATTGGCGGGGCCTTCTTCAACGCTGTGCAGAAAAACGATGTGATCCTTGTGCTCGACCGCATCAAAATGCACGTTGGCGACTTCCCTGAAGCGCACAGCGAGTTCGGTCAACTCAAAATAGTGCGTCGCGAACAGCGTGTAACAGCGATTTTTTTCCAGCAGATGCCGTGCGATCGCCCACGCCAGTGCGAGGCCGTCGTAGGTCGATGTGCCGCGGCCGATTTCATCCATCAACACCAGGCTCTTTGGCGTGGCGTGATGCAGTATGTACGCCGCTTCCGTCATCTCAACCATAAAGGTGGAGCGCCCGCCCGCCAGATCGTCGGCGGCGCCGATGCGTGTGAAGATCTGATCCACCGGGCCGATGCGCGCCTGCGTTGCGGGCACGAAACAACCGCAGTGCGCCAGCAGCACGATAATCGCGACTTGCCGCATATAGGTTGATTTGCCGCCCATGTTGGGGCCGGTGATCAACAGCATCTGCCGCTCGGGCGCAAGCCGCGTGTCGTTGGCGATGAATTGATCGACCTGCGACTGCACCACCGGGTGGCGGCCGCCGTCGATTTCGATCACGGCGTCATCGGTGAATTGCGGCGCGCTCCAGTCGAGTGCCGCAGCGCGTTCGGCAAAGGTCGCCAGCAGGTCGAGTTCCGCCAGTGCGGCTGCCGCCAGTTGCAGGGGCGCAATATGCGGCGCCAGCGCCTCGAGCAACTGCTCATACAACAGTTTCTCGCGGGCCAGCGCGCGCTCCTGCGCCGACAGCGCTTTGTCCTCGAAGGTTTTTAATTCCGGCGTGATGTAACGCTCGGCGTTCTTCAGCGTTTGCCGGCGGCGGTAATCGTTAGGCACTTTATCGCTTTGCGCACGCGTGACTTCGATATAAAAACCATGCACACGGTTGTATTCAACCTTGAGCGTGCTGATGCCGGTGCGGGCCTTTTCGCGCATTTCCAGCGCCAGCAGAAATTCACCGCAGTTCATCTGAATGCCGCGCAGTTCATCGAGATCGCTGTCGTAGCCATCGGCGATCACGCCGCCTTCGCGCAATACGCTTGAGGGTTCGGGTTGTATCGCGGTGGCAAGCAAGGCTGCAAGATCATCGCGCAGCGCCAGTGGTTGGGTGATGGCGTGGAGACGCCCGCCGATGGCGCCGGATGTGAGCAGGCACAGCGCGGGCAATTGATGCAAAGTATCGCGCAGGCCCGACAGATCGCGCGGGCGCGCGGTTTTGAGCGCGATCCGCGAGGTGATGCGCTCCACATCCACAAAGCTGCGCAGCACCGCGTGGATACGCTCATGGCCGCTGCCGGCCGTGAGCTCAGCGATAGCGGCATGACGGGCGCGCAGCAGAGCGCGGTCGGTCAAGGGGTGATGCAGGGCATGGCGCAACAGGCGGCTGCCCATCGCCGTGGCGCATTGGTCGAGCAAAGACAGCAGTGTCGGCGCGGGTTCGCCGCGCAGGGTTTCGCTGAGTTCAAGATTGCGCCGTGTCGCCGGGTCCATGCGCACCCATGCGCTCGATTGCTCGACGTTGAGCGCGCGCAAGTGCGCAACCGCCGCCCCCTGCGTGGATTTGACGTAATCGAGCAGAGCGTTGGCGGCGCCCACCGCGATGGTCATTTGCTCCGCGCCAAAACCCGAAAGATCATGGGTGCCGAATTGCTGGCACAAATTGCGCCGCGCGGCATCGAAATCAAAATGCCACGGTGCTATGCGGCGCAGCGGAATTTTTAGCCTGTCGCCGAGCAGATTATCCAAACCCTCCGGCGCAAGAATTTCCGCCGGGCGCAGACGCTCAAGCTCGGCGTCAAGATTGCTCCATGCGGTTTCACTAATGGCGAAGCGGCCGGAGGCGAGCGACAGCCACGCGATGCCGAGCGTATCGCGCACCCGGTGCAGCGCCAGCAGAATGTTGTCGCGTTTGTCATCGAGCAGCGCGGCATCGGTCAGCGTGCCGGGCGTGATCACGCGTGTGACCTTGCGCTCGACCGGACCTTTGGCAGTCGCCGGGTCGCCGATCTGCTCGCAAATCGCCACCGACTCGCCGAGTTTCACCAGCTTGGCCAGATATTGTTCGGCTGCGTGATACGGCACGCCCGCCATTTTGATCGGCACCCCCGCCGAGGCGCCGCGGCTGGTGAGGGTGATGTCGAGCAGACGCGCCGCGCGCTCGGCGTCGGCAAAAAACATCTCGTAGAAATCGCCCATCCGGTAGAACAACAACTTGTCCGGATGCTCGGCCTTGATGCGCAGGTACTGCTGCATCATGGGTGTATGCGAGATGGCAGCGGAATCGCTGGCGGGGGCTTTCATAGAGGCATTATAGCGACCCGCTTGGTGCGGCCGTTTCGATTGTGCTATTCACGCCCATACGGTTCGTATCGCCGTAAGGTGCATTGCCTAAACATGGAAGTCCTACAGCCTGAAAGTGAATCAATGCGCTCGCTTCACCGCTACTCGTCGGGCAAGCGTAGAATCGTCGCCGCGATTAGTAAGGGGAACGTGTACGGCCTCATTAGTTGCATTTCCGATTTAGTGAAGGGCACTCAGGTTGCCCATTATGCAATTCGCTATACCTAACCGCCCTGGAATTACTCAAAGGAAAGCTTCAATTGGAATTTTCGTTGGACGAATCCCCTAGCGCCATCATCGAGACAAAAGCTGCAATCAAAAAAGGCTTTCAAGATGTGTTGCTGGCAGAAGGACTGCTTGCCGTTAAAATATCAGTGAGCTGCCAGACTTTGGAACAGCTCCAGCAGTTACTGCTGAAGAATCTCGGCCAGAATAGTATTGAGATGCGTCGCCGTTAGCGTCGCGATGCTTTGTTGGAAGTGATGATGTCTCACTGAATTGGGGTAGGGCGCAACGGTGAATGAACTATTCAAGGTGGCAACACGAGAGCTGGAACGCTTTCTCGCAAGCGCTCTTCCCGCGTTGGAATCACAGTGGTGGCAAAAGCTTGTCGTTGATCGCCTTTCGTTCCAGCAACAGCGCGTTGCTCAGGAGAAACGATTTGGCAAACTCGCGGACTTAGATTTTGCTGCGCTGTTGCGCGTGCTCGACCAGAACTGGTTTGAGCTTTCTAATACACAAGCGTTACCTCGCGAGGCACGGAGTTGGATCAAAGAACTGCAAACGGTACGCAATAAATGGGCTCACCTTCCCGCGAGCGAATTGCCAGCCAGTGAATATTTTCGTGATGCCGACACCTTAGGACGAGTAATGCAGGCGATCAAAGCGCCAGTCGAGGTGATAGATCAAATTGAGGCAGCCAAGGTGCAAGCATTGAATCAGTTGACCGGAAGTTCTAAGGCAATAGGTCCGGAACCTGTCGCGCCCAGTCATGTGCATTCGCTTTTTGCTATTGGTCAATTGGTCTGTCTAAGGTCAAACCCGGCTTCGGTGATGCCCGTAATTGAAGTGCTAGAAAACAAGGCCGGCGAAAGTCGTTATAGAGTATTTCAAAATAGCGCCTTGGCCATTTATTACGAGAGCCAGCTGCGGGCGCAAAAGGTTGAGAGCTCCGGTCGCAAGAGATTGACAGTCGATGAAATGCATTCTGCACTGACGAGCATGCAATTGCTGGCGCCGTCGGCTGCCAATTTGTATTCGCTTCGCTCTGGCCGAGTCAAATTTGTCCCATATCAGTACAGGCCGGTTCTAAAACTCATTCGGGCAGATCGACCGCGCCTCCTTATCGCGGATGAAGTTGGTGTAGGTAAGGTATTTAAACTTGTAGGCACGGGTTCTTCTCGTTACTAGGCCAATTTACGAAGTGTATCTGATGCTCAGAGGGTTCCCATCCCGTACCACCCCTACGCCTCTCACTTGAGTATGAAATGCGTATAAAACGAAGGTAAGTGCTTGATTCTTATCACAACCCACTTTGATGCTGCATCATGGGCGTGTGTTTACTCACGCCGGGGTCGTTCAAGTTGTTGTCATCCCTGCAAAAATCGCTTCCAGCCATATTTTCACATTGCGTTTATTTTGAATATTCATACCGTTTCGCGCGTACTAGACAAGACCATTCTTACATACCCTGTCGGGCCGTTTGGTATAAGTGGCGGTACAGGGTTAGCTGGTGACCTTAGCATTTTGCTATTGGCGTAGTCGCAATAGATTGGAAAGATTACTCCAATAACTGTACAGACGATCCTGCATATTCTGCGGGAGACCGGCTTCACGGATTATTCCGGGCCACGCTTTGCTTGCGGTTGCCACCGTCTCCTTGACGACGTCCAGCACGAATTTCGGTGGCGCTTCCATGCGACGGGCGAGCCGGTCGAAATGTGACTCATCAATGGATTCAAACCGCTTTTCTCCACCCAGATTGAGCGCGAGATTGTCGTGCTGGACATAGTGAATCGTTGACACCAGGTCGTATGCCGGTGATAGCTGCGGCGTGACTTTGTCTTTGTAAATCACCGACCAGTTCTTGAGATGGGCGTCGCCGTTGCCGATGAGGATGTTGACCACCAGCCGTCGGACGAATTCCGCGATCTGCTCGAAGCGATGGGGAAAGAGATCGAAGATCAATCTACCGACGGTATCGTAATTGGTCGCCTTGTATTCCTGATCCGCATGGACGTTGAACACCTGCGCAAAGTCTTCGACATGGACGCGGCCTTCCGCGGTGCGATCATAGCGTTTGATCGCGTAGGCCCAGGTTTCCCATTGCGGAATCGAGAGGCCGGTGAGCCCGCCCAGATCAACGTCATCGAGCTTCACCAGTTTAACTTCAGGCGTTTGTACTCCGGCAGCGGCCGCAAGTCGCATCATCGTGTACTCGTTCGCCGGGACGTTAGGGTGGCTCGGGTGCGGCGGTTTGACGATCCATTCGTCGTTGCCGTCGGCCAGCGTGAAGCGCCCGCCGCGCTCGATCATCGAGAACTTGAGCTGTGATCCGCCCAGCGAGAACTTGATCGGTGTCTCGTCGGGGGCGGCGTGCGTGGCGCCCGGCGGGTGGTTGATGGCGGTCTGCAGCAGTTCATCCGCGGGAAGCGCACGAACCGCGCCGGGCAGGCTCGCGCCCAGCGACATGAGAATGTCGAATTCATGATCGTGATGGATCTTCAGACGTTTGACCATGTATTCCCGCAGCACGCCTTCGGGAAGCAGGTTGCTGAAGAAAGGCGGCAGCTTCATCCGGCTTGAATAAATTTCCCGCAGCTTGCGCTCGGTTGATTCTTCATTGCCCGGTGTGTTGAAAGACAGGCTCAGGGTCGGCCGGCCGGGCCCCAGGTCGATGTAGTTGTCGTCGAAGGCGAAGAGGCTCTTCCCGTTCTGAAAGCCGGTGAGGTGGCCGACAGGCACATCGCCCAACAGTATCTTCAGGACGTGGGCATCAGCCATTCGATTGCTCCTCGTCGTCCTTCACCTGATAGCGGTCGAGCAGGGAAGGGGGAGAGGCCGGAACTGAAACTAAGGGCGCCGGCCCGTGCTTCGCCTTGAGAAGCGATTCAACTTTTGCCACGTCCTCCCGCGGAACGGGTATGAGTTCCAGGTCGAGCGCCTGGGCCAGTTTCAAGAGCGTGGATAGCGTGACGTCTCCCCCGCGCTCGAAGAGTGACACCTGCCGCTGCTGAATACCGCTGCGGCGCGCAGCCTCGACTTGCGACAGTCCCAGGGCAAGTCGGCGCGCTCGAATGGTCTCGTGGAGTTTTGGTTTCATTAAATGTATTATAAGGCATATATTATAATTATAAATACCCTTTTATACATAGACTAGCTCTATTCGGGTTTGATCTCTATTGCGCCAAATAGAAACGATATGCGCCACTTTATTTGGCGAATTACTGGGGCGGTCCGGGGCGTGGGTGTGGCCAGAAGTGCATGCCAGCCCTATGACGCAAGATTGCGCGCGAAAACCATTCGGTCATGCCTTGACTATTGCCTGTTAAAGAAAGTGAAATTGCCGCTCACACCTGCCGCAGCGGGCACCCTTCGTCAAGCACTAACGAACTAAGCGAACGCCGTTATCAAAACGCGCGAAGCGATCAGGCCCAACAACATGGACGGTATGCCCCAGCGCAGAAAACCAACCACCTCGGCCTGTACCGGCTTGCTTAGATAGCGATCTGCAACCAGCGGATTCATCAGCGTTACCGTGATGAAAATCATCAGCAACTGGTAACCAAACCCGATGGCGATCAATTGCTGCACCAGACTATCCGCCCCCAAAGACGGGTAGCGCACCGAGAATGTGAAATTAAGGGCGATCAAGGCCAATATCGACGCGCCCCACAGTGTCATGCGCGGTGCGATATCCGCCTTCACATAAAGCAGCATGGTGGTGGGCACCAGCATCAGCAGTATAAAGGGCGCAATCAGTACGAACAGCAGGGCAAACGGCTGGCGCTGAATGTAGGCTCTGGCCTCTATCTCCGGAAAATAATCGCCATTCCAGCCACGATTGCGCGACGCCTCAAAATCCATGCGCTTGGCAATCCAGCCGGGGATGGCAATGTTGTCCTTGAAGCCAGATGCATTGATGTCCCCCTGTTCCTGCATCAGGTCAATCTGGTTGGCGGTGTAGCGCGTGGACAGAATACGCACACCCAAAGCCTGAGTGTCGAAGGGAAACGCCGCCATCCGGTATTTGACGTCCAGCGCGGTTTTGATGCGCTGTATCTGCTCCACGGTGCCATCGGCGTAAATGAACAGCCCGCCCTCGGTGCGAATGGGATTGCCCACCTGATTGGCGATGGTCAGGCGCGGCGTCCAGATTTTCTTCAGCTTGGCTGTCATGGCCTCATTGCTGAATTCCTGCCGGTCGCCCCCGATTTCTTTGACATCGAATTTCAGTGACGAATCGCGCCAGCGATATCGCACGTCAACGGATGCCTCAAAAGTGCCCGTCTGTTCGCTGATTTTCGCAATGCTATTGAGCAACACGGCCACACCCACGCGCACAGGCAGTGGCGAACCACTGGGCATCGCCGGCTCTTGCTCCTGTGCATGAACGGTGGCGATACCCGCGACGAGCGCAAACAAAATCAGCAACGCCGCTGCCATCCCGTCCCGAAGAGGTAGAAGTCGCAAAATTTCAGGACTCCTTCCTGGTTGCAGCAGTTGCAGCGGCCGCAGCAGCAGCTGCTGCAACATTCAGCGGATGAATAAACAGCACATTGATCAGCATCAGCATGGCGCCCGCCAAAATAATCGCCTGCAAAGCCGCGAATGCGATCGCCCGCACCAGTGCGGAACCCTGCATGGATTGATACTGTTCAAAACTCTTCACCGCCACAATGGCGCCGATGCGGGTGCCTTTGAAATCAAGTAGCGGCACTGCGACCACACCATAGTCCACGCCGGCGACGCTGCGGATGCGGGTAACCACATCCTTGGCTTCGTTGAGCAGATCAGACGACACCATCGGACGCACGACATTCCAATTAGTTGCTTCGACGTTCTGGTACGAGCCCACCAGACGTTCAGCATCCGGCTTGGGCAACAGATTAGCCACATCCGTCATCATCTGCGCACTGACAAATACGCCCGCCTCAAAGCCCGCGTTTTTCTTAATATTTTCGAGCACTGGTGAAAAACTCAGGCCCACTTCGAAACTGCCGATCGGCCCTTGCTCGTCCTTCAAAATATCCACACCGCGGATACTCAGGCCACGCCGCCCGATTTCAATCCCCTTTTGCGATTCCTGCTTGCGGTTGGTGGCGAGCACCATTTCGCGAAACTTGCTTAAGTCTTCGCCATGACCGGCAGTGACATCATAAAGGCGCAGAAACGACACCGCGGGGGCCAAATGGAACTGCCCTTCGCGGATACCATATTTATCGCGCTGTATCAAAAAGGCCGGCACCAGACGCTTGACCAGCTGGTCACGATTCTGGGCGCGAAACGCCTCCCGGATCGACGGCAGAGTAGCCACCATCGACGCACGTGCGGCGGCTTTGGTGGCTTGTTCCTGCAGATCGTTCTGAATCAGTGTAGCCGTGGCGCGCAACTCATTTTGCTTGGCGATTTCTACAATGCTGGTGTTAGTGGCATAGGATGACCATCCGGAAACGGCCGCCGTCACAATGGTGATAGCACCAACAAATAAGAGAGCTTTGTACTTGACGTGCATGATGTTTATAACCTGTGAGTGTCTGAAAAAATGGCACGCAAAAAAAGATGATGTTATTCGCAACCGCCATCAGTCGCCAACGCGAATGTGCTGCGGCTATTTCCCCGTAGAGTTTGGCCCGCTCGTAGCGGAGAGTGACGTGCGGCATGGTTGGAGGAGTACATATTTTTCCATACGCAATATTAATTACTGCCTATTATTTTATGCTGTAGGATATTTAATGCCTATTTTATTAGGATTTTGATGTTTGTTTACATTGATTTGTTGTACAAAATAGCCTAATATAATAGGCGTTAATTACCTTAAAGCCTAATATTATGATCGCCAGGAAAATTATTCCTACTGTGGCTACCGAGCGTATAAACGAACTTGCCCGTCGCGTGCGGCTCGCCAGAACTCGCCGCAGTTTATCGATTGCCGAAGTTGCCGCCAAGGCCGGTATCAATCGCAACACCCTCAATGCACTTGAACTCGGGAAGCATGGGGTCGCGTTGGGGGCCTACGTCACCGTTCTCTGGGTGCTCGGTCTCGACAGAACGCTGGATGGCGTTGCTCATCCCGACGCCGATACGCATGGCAAGACGCTGGAAGCCGCACGCCGGCCGGTGCGCGTTCGCAAATCGCAGAAGTCGAAAGGTGAATATGACTTCTGAGCGCCTGGCTTACATCTTCGTCCAACTCCCCGGTACTCTCGACACGGTACCGGCTGCTTTACTCAAGGTTGAAAAGCTGCCGGAGGGCACATTCATTGGCCGTTTTCGCTACGGTGATCGGTACTTGGAGCGCAGGGACGCGATCGCGTTCGATCCTTTCCGGCTCCCGCTCGGTGACACCGTCCACGAATTCACTGGGCTCAGGGGGATACCCGGCGCCGTGCGCGACGCCGGGCCCGACGCCTGGGGACGGCGTGTGATCGAGCACAAGCTGCAACGCAGCGCTGGTGACCTGGAGGAAATCGACTACCTGGTGAACGGGCCGCAGGATGGCGCTGGCTACTTGAGCTTCGGATCCAAGCTGGAAGTCCCGCCGCCGAAGCGCCGCTACAACCGCACGCATCAACTGGCGGAACTGGTCACGGCCGCGGAAGCGATAGAAGAGGGCAAACACGTGCCTGCCCACATTCTCGAGCAGCTCGAGCCAGGCACCTCCATGGGTGGTGCGAGGCCCAAGGCCACGATCGAGGACGGCAATCATCTATGGCTGGGCAAGTTCCCGGAAAAAGCGGACCGATACAACCTGCAGCGCGTGGAATACGCGACGCTTGAACTTGCGCGCCGCTGCGGCATCACCGCCTGCAATACCCGCCTGCAGCCGGTCGCGGGACACGACGTGCTCATGGTGGAGCGCTTCGACCGCGAGCACACGGAGGGCGGCTATCTGCGCTTCGGGGTCGTCAGCGCACTCACTCTTCTCGACTGCGACGACAATCATCTGGACCGGGAACGTTGGTCCTATCTGTTGCTCGCGGATCAACTGCGCCGCTGGTCGGAGCAGCCCGACACAGATCGTATTGAGCTATTCCGGCGCATCGTCTTCAACGCGGCAGTCACCAACAATGACGACCATCCCCGCAACCACGCGGTGCTTCGCACCGGCCGCGGATGGCGTCTGACCCCAGCATATGACCTGGTGCCGGCGCCGCTGGTCGGTCTTGAGCGCCGCGACCTTGCGATGACCGTCGGCACCTTTGGCCGCACGGCGAGCATCTACAACCTGATTTCCCAATGCGAGCGGTTTGGGTTGAGCGCCGAAGCGGCGGGAGAGGAAATCGACAGGATCGTTACCACCGTCCGTACCTGGCGGGACCACTTTCGCGCCTGCGGCGTATCCGGGAAGGATATCGAGCACATGGCTCAGGCATTTCTGCCTGACTGCTTTTTCTTTGAAAAGCCCATCGATGTCCTGAATTGAAAAAAGAGAGTTGTCGTATATCGCGCATGCGATGGCGCGTTGCGCTGTATTTAGCCCGGCGGGTTCGTCTGGTGCAGCACTTCAACCAGCGTGCGTGCAAGCTCGGCGCGTTGCAGCGGTTTGGCCAGCACCCGCGTTACCCCGGCGGCGGCGGCGCGTGACGCCAATGCCGCGCCGCCGAAACCGCTGATGAGCAGCACTGGAAGCGATGGCGCGTGCAGTCGCAAATCCCGGGTCAACTCGGTGCCACTCAGACCCGGCATTATTTCGTCGGTAATTACCGCAGCGAAGCGCTGTGGCGTTTCGCGCAATGCTTGCAGCGCCGCGAGCGGGTCGATGAAGCCGGCGGGCTCATACCCCAGGCCCACCAGCAATTCTTCGGTCAGGGCCACTAAAGTGGGCTCGTCGTCGACGATCAGAATTGTCTGTCCAGTGCCACTCGGCACGGTCTTCTGCGCGCCTGCCGGTGCGTCGAGAGCGTCGGTGCATTCGGGGAAATACAGGATAAATTGGGCGCCAGATTCCGGCGTGCTCTGCACGTCAACAGCACCGCCGAATTCGGTCATTACGCCGTGTACCACCGCCAGACCAAGGCCCATGCCGGACTGTGCGCTGCGCGTAGTGAAGAACGGTTCGAATAAGTGTTCCATGACTTCGGGCGTAACACCAGTACCCTGATCCGATACCGTCAAAACCAGATAGTCGCCAGCATGGAGCGGTGCGTGCGACAGTACGCGCGACGCGGTGACGCGTTCGCGTGTCAGTTGGATGCCCAGCGAGCCGCCGTCAGGCATAGCCTGCATCGCATTCGTGCAAAGGTTCATGAACGCCTCGAATACCCGGGTTGGATCACCTCGCAGCCGCGCGCCATGTACCTCGAACCTGCGCTCCAGCATAATACGTGGGTGTAATGAGGCCGCCAGCAGGGTGAGCACCTCCTCGACGACGGGCTCTATTTCAAAAACAACCGAATCGCGAGCGCCACCGCGGCTGAAAGTGAGTATGCGCTCTACCAGTGCCTTACCCCGCAACGTTGCCTGCAACACATTGTCAAGGTGGCGCGCCTGAGCGCTGCCTGTTGCCGCCGCGTCGCGCGCCATTTCGCCGAAACCGAGGATCGATGCAAGCACGTTATTGAAGTCGTGCGCCACGCCGCCCGCCAGGGTGCCCAGCGATTCGAGGCGGCTGGCTCGGGAGAGCTTCGCTTGCAGCTCGCGTTGGCTCTTGTCATGCCGCCGCTCGGCGCGCCGCAACAGGTACGCTGATGCAGCAATGATCGCCAGAATCAGCACAACGCCCATCACCACCAGCCATGCGACCTGGCGCCAGGACGCCAATACCGCATTGAGGTTTCGTGTAAACATCAACTTAAGCTCGTAGCGCGGCAAACTATCCACTGCGACCAGACGCACATTACCATCACGGAAACGGCGCAGTTCCATGGTTTGCGCGGTGGCAAGGCGCTGCGCCCTGGCTGCCTCGTCGAGTGTCGGCGTGGCGACGATCGATCCGGCGAGGCGCACGCCATCGTTGCGAAAGACAGCCATGCGCGCATCGGGAGATTGCGAGGCAACGGAAAACGCGCCGAGCAGGGACCTGGTTGGCATGGCCGCGTAAATCCAGCCGCTGGAGTAGCCTGATGTGCCGTCGAAGCGCATAGCCAGGGCCACCAGCGATTCGTTGGTACGCCTATCGACGAATGGGCGGCTCATTGCGACGGCGTCGGTCGCAAGCTCTTCCAGCGCAGGAGAAAATGACGACAGTCCGGGCGCCGGCGTTGTATCCGATGCCGCGAGCACCAGGCCCTCTAGGTTGACCAGCCATAGCACTCGTACCGAGGGCATAAGCTCGGCACGCATACGCAGCGCTCGCTCTACTTCTGCGCCGGTCGTGGGCAGGCGGCCTTCGCCCAATTCCAGCCGCATCATGTGCATACCTACTTCAGCACCTTGCAAGCCGCGACTGAGCTCGCGCGACAGCGCAATCGCAAGCTCCTTCAGTTCTCGTGCCTGACTGTCGATACTCGTGACGCGCAGGTGCCATACCGCGACTGCCGCGAGCGCCACCACGCCCAAGCCCAGCATCAGCGAGATCAGCAGGGCAGCGCTCATCCGCATATGCGAAAATGGATGCATGCGCTATTATGCCCCGATACCCTCGCCAGTCGTGCGCATTGCAGCGGCTTGCAACCCTAAAGCCCGTACTCGCAAGTCATGAATGCCTCCACTGTCCCGCACATTCTAATTATCGACGACGATCCCATGATCTGCCAGTTGGTGGTTGAGTATATGGGCGAAAATGACATGCGCGTCAGTGCTGGCAGCTCGGGAAATGAAATGTTCGAGATTATTGATCGGGAGGCCATCGATCTGGTGCTGCTCGACCTGAAGTTGCCGGGAGAGGATGGCATGCAATTGGTGCGCACGCTGCGCGAGCGGGCGACTGTACCGATTGTCCTGCTTACCGGGCGTAACGACGAGGCCGACCGCGTGATGGGCCTGGAACTCGGCGCCGACGATTACGTCACCAAACCGTTCAGCCCGCGCGAGTTGCTGGCGCGCGTGCGTGCCGTGTTGCGGCGTTATCAACTGCAGGCCACTTTGCCGGAGCGAGACAATACCCGCCGCGCCTTCCGCTTCTCGGGTTGGGAGCTGAACCTGCGCACCCGCCGCCTGATGTCGCCGGAGGGAGTCTCGGTGGAGCTGTCGAATGGCGAGTTCAGCCTGCTCGGTGCATTCTGCCGTGCGCCGCAGCGTGTGCTGTCGCGTGATCAACTGCTGTCGATGTCGCGCCTGCACGAAGCCGAGGTCTACGAGCGCACAATCGATTCACAGATCCGGCGGCTGCGCACCAAGGTGGAGCCTGTTCCGGCCTATCCTGTGTTGATCGTCACCGAGCGCGGCGCAGGCTACCGGCTGGCTAGCGAAGTCGAAACGCTGTATTGACGGAGTACGCGAACCGCCGAGCGACAGTTCCAGCCCTTGGGTCGGCGTCGGAGGTTAATTAACACACGCGCCCGGTGGCACAAGCCACCGGTGCGAAATGTCAGCGGGCGGCCAAGCAGGCCGCCTCGTGGGATTAGTCCCCGATCGATTCCAGTTTTCCGTCGCCAGGAATCGCACTGCTTACCTGCCTGTTGGCGTCAGCCGCGTGGGCATCGGCGTAGGTCGACAGGGGTTTCAAGTCGCCACCCGCGCTCTTGGGGAACGCGTCGTTGCCCTGACCGTTGACTGAACCCCCACGGGCATCGGCGTAGGTCGACAGCGGCTTCAAATCACCACCCACGTTCTTGGGGAACGGTGATTCTTGCGCTTGTGCGGCTGAAATGAGTGTAGCTAGAACCAAACCTTGAATGATGCGTGTCATCGTAATATCCTTTGTTGGTTGACTTACAGGTATCGCGGCGGTTCCGAGTAATAATCTCCCGCCTGAGTAGACAGTTTCGCATCGCCTCGTTGCCGGTATGTGTCAGCGCGACGCGGCAGTATGGCAAATGCCATCAAGCGATGGCCCAAGCTATCTGCCGCCCAGCAATCTCCAGACTTCTTACCGTAAACTAGCCTAACTTCCACAGTTCGAGAATGGTGCGCATGGTTCTGCAACGCACGGTAATAGTCGCAGTGATGGAAACGGCTGGCGTTACGCTGGCGGGTGCGTGCGAACCAGCGGCAGGCGCATGATAGTCGCGCTGCGCCACGGGCTGGTGGTGGCGGCTGCCTGTGCCGCGCTCGCCGCATGCACACCGGCGGGGCAGTTGCTGTATGCGATTATTCCCGACGGCACAATTCCCATTCTGTTGAGTCATCTGCAGCGTGAAAGCGACACCAACCGAAAGCGCGTGGCCGAACTGGAGCGCCAGGCCGATTGGCCGGGTCTGGCGAAATTTGCCGAGGAAAATATCGCGAAGGACAGTGCCAACGCAAGCTGGTGGCTGGTGGCGGGCTATGCCTATTCGCGGCAAAAAAATCATCTACGCGCGGTTGACTGCTTTGGTGAAATGGTGCGGCTGGAACCCGATGTAGCAGAAGGCTGGAATCTGCTGGGACAGGAACACCGCATGGCGGGTGATTCGCAGCGCGCGGTGGCGGTGCTGACGCAAGCGCTTAGCGCGTTGCGTGATTCAGCCGTGACGCTGATGCTGCTGGGCGAGAGTTACAGCGACCTCGGGCAATTTGATCTGGCGGTGCGCCCCTACCGTCAGGCACTTGATATTGATGCGGGTCTGACGCCGGCGTGGGCGGGCCTCGCGCGCGCACACATCAAGCGCGGGCAGTTGGCGGAGGCGGAAAGTATCGCGCGTTCGCTGGAGAAAAGCCATCCGCAACTGGCGGCGGCCATAAGAAGCGAGATCGGGGCGCAGATGAAAGTGCCGCAGTAGATTATCGATGGGTTCAGAATGTGCGTCCACGTACAGCAGTGTGAGCTGTGACGCAACAGTGTCTCGGAATGCGGGGGTTAGGTGGCGACTGGATCAGAGTTATTTCAAGGCCGCTGGTAAGAGCTTGCGGCGGTCTTTCTCAAACTCGGCGCATTGAGCTATGGCGGTTCTGCGATGCTGGGCATCATGCAGGCCGAGATTGCGGAACGGCGGCAGTGGCTCAGCAACGAGCGTTATCTCGATGGCGTCGGTCTGGTGAACATGCTGCCCGGGCCACCGGCGGTACAGCTGGCAATCTTCATCGGGCACGAGCGATGCGGTTGGCGCGGCGGCATTCTTGCCGGCGTGTGTTTCATGCTGCCTGCGTTTCTCATCCTGCTGGGATTGACCCTGATCTATTCCACCTATGGCGCCCTTGCCTTGCTGCAAGGTGCGCTCCACGGCATGGGCAGCGTGGTTCTGGCCATTTTCGCTGCCGCAGTCTATCGACTCGGCCGCACTGCGTTACAGCGCCCGGCGCAAATAGTCATTGCAGTGGCGGCTGCCCTCTTTGCCGCGACGACGGCGGTGGGCATCGCGACCCTGCTGCTGCTCGCGGCGTGTGCCGGGGTAGCGCTCTATCACTCGCGCCTGCAGGGACTGGCCGCCACACTGGTGGTGGTGGGGCTTGCTGCCTCGAGCCATTTGTTTTTTCCGGTCACGGATGTCACGATCACGCACGGTGTAATCGGCAGTCCAGAGGGAATCCGCCCCTCGCTGCTGCAGCTGGCGGGTATTTTTCTGAAGATCGGCGCGCTCACCTTTGGCGGTGGCATCGCGATGCTGGCGCTGGTGCAGGAACAGGTCGTCCACCAGATGCACTGGCTCACCTCGCGCGAATTCCTCGATGGACTTTCCCTCGGTCAGCTTACGCCCGGGCCAACCCTCATGATCGCAGCCTTTGTCGGCTACAAGGTCGCCGGCACGACAGGCGCGGCGGTAAGCGCACTGGCCATGTTTCTGCCCGCTTTCATTCTGATGCTTGCGCTGTTGCCGGTGCTGGAACGCTTCAGGCATCTGCGCTGGATTAAACCGGCCATGAGCGGCGTCAGCGCGGCGGTAATCGGCTGCCTCATAGTCACGCTGCTGCAACTGCTGCCGCATGCCGCACCCGATACAGTCAGTCTCACCGCCCTGTTCATAGTATCCATCGTGTTATGCCGCTGGCGCCTGCCGCCGCTGCCGCTGATCGTGGCGGCCGGCTTGATTGGAATCGCCTTCCAGGTTGCCCGCTAGATCGCGCGCTCGCTGGAGAAAAGCCATCCGCAACTGGCGGCGGCCATAAGAAGCGGGATCGGAGCGCCATTGAAAATTCAGCCGTAAATTATTCGCGGTTGACTGTTCCGCGGACGGGGAATAGATTGCGGGTTGCTGGAAACGGGTGCTTAATAATCCTATAGCTGAGAGGCGAGAGGCGGCGTCATGGATTCTGTGCAACGCATCATGATTGCAACGTTGATCGCGATAGGCAGTAGCGTCGTCGCGCCCGGTGCGCTGCAGGCGCAGCAGAAATTTCCGAGTAAGCCGGTGCGCCTGGTAACGGCGTTCACACCGGGGGGCACCACCGACATACTCGCGCGCTTGATCACGCCCGGGATGAGCGAGGCCTGGGGACAGCCGATAGTGCTTGAGGCCCGTCCGGGTGCGAGTGGCACGCTTGCCGCAGCCATCGTTGCCAAGGCAACGCCCGACGGCCATACGCTGCTCGCGACTTCGGCCGCTTACGCGATAACCGCGGTGGCGAATCCCAACCTTTCGTACGATCCGCTCAAGGATTTTGTGGGTGTCGCAGAAATCGGCTACAGCACCACCGTGCTGGTGGTGGCGCCGTCGCTCGGTGTCAAGACCGTGAAGGAACTGATTGCGCATGCCAACGCCAGGCCCCGGCCGCTGTTATTCGGCTCCGTCGGCGCTTTGAGCTCAACTCACCTGAACGCGGAGCGCTTCCGGCTTGCTGCCGGCATCAAGGCACAGCATGTGGGGTTCAAGGGACAGTCCGAATTCGTGATCGAAATTGTTGCCGAACGCATACACTTCGGCAGCCCGGGATTGATGGTTGCACTGTCGTTCATCCGGGATGGCAAGTTGGTGCCGCTGGTGGTGGCTTCTGCGCAACGCGCGCCGCAGCTGCCGGATGTGCCGGCAGCACCGGAAGTACTGCCGGGCTGGGGCAGGGACGGGTCGCAGGCGTGGCTTGCGCCGGCCGGTACGCCGCGCGCCATCCGGCAGCAGATCAGCCGGGAGATAGCGCGCAACCTTGCGCTGCCCGAGGTCAGGGAGCGCTTGCAAAACCTCGGATTTCATGCCGCGCCCACGACACCCGAGGAGCACGACAAGAATTTGCGTGCTGACATCGTGTTGTTTTCCCGTATCGTCAGGGAAGCGGGACTCCTGTCCAAGTGAGACGTTGGCGCGGCGAGCGAACGAAGGCGCTGCTACCGGAACGACAGAACTGAAAATACTGCGCGAATCACGCCTGTCGATCAAAGCGCTTTTAACGCAGGCGTAAGATGCGGCGCCAAATGCTGCAACAGTTCGCTCAGCAGTTTCAGATTGCCCGCCACCACGTTGCCGGATTTCAGGTAATGATCCTTGCCCTGGAGATCGGTGACGCTGCCACCGGCTTCGGTGATGAGTAGCGAACCGGCGGCAATATCCCAGGGCGCCAGGCCCATTTCCCAAACCGCATCGAGGCGGGCTGCCGCGACGTAGGCGAGGTCGAGCGCGGCCGAACCCGCGCGGCGCACGCCGCTGCTGGTTTCCATGATATTGCGCAGCATGCCCAGATAGGCGTCAAGGTGATGGTGTTCCTTGAACGGAAAGCTGGTGCCGACCAATGCGCCTTTGAGGTTCAGGCGCTTGCTGACACGCAGGCGTGTGTCATTGAGATACGCGCCGGCGCCGCGCGTGGCAGTGAATAAATCGTTGTTGCACGGATCGTAAATCACCGCCTGGGTGATCACGCTCCTGTGTGACAGTGCGATCGACACCGCGTATTGCGGGAAGCCGTGGACAAAATTGGTGGTGCCGTCGAGCGGGTCGATAATCCACTGATAATCCGACTTCGCCCCGGTGTTAGTGGCGCCGGACTCCTCTGCTAGAATCGAATGCTTGGGATACGCTTCGAGCAGCGTGCGGATAATGGTTTGCTCGGCTTCTTTATCCACTTCGGACACATAATCATTGGCGGCTTTTTCGCGCACGGCAAGCACATCCAGGTTGCGAGAGGCGCGATTGATCACGGCGCCGGCGCGGCGCGCGGCCTTGACCGCGATGTTGAGCATGGGGTGCATGGTTAAGGACGTGAAGAGTGAAGGGTGAAGGGTGAAGGGTGAATCGTGGGACGTGACCGAGTGCGCGCTGGATTGTACGTGATATGACTCAGTTTATGACTCAGACGCTCAAAAACATCCGCGTCGTGCTTTGTGACACGCAGCATCCGGGCAATATCGGTGCGGCGGCGCGCGCCATGAAGACGATGGGGCTGACGCAGCTTTACCTGGTGAACCCGCTGCGTTTTCCCGACAAAGAGGCCACCTGGTTTGCCACCAACGCCGCGGACGTGCTGGCGCAGGTGACCGTGTGCGCCGATCTGGATGGCGCGTTAACGGACGTGGTGTTGGCGGTGGCATGCACGGCGCGCAGCCGCGATATTGCGGTGCCTGCCCTTGCGGCGCGCGAGGCGGCGGCGCGGCTGGTCGAGGTAGCGCGCACGCAGCCGGTGGCTCTGGTGTTCGGCAGCGAGGTACGGGGCCTGACCACGGATCAGGTCAAGCGTTGCCAGGTGATCGCGACGATACCGGCCGACGCCAGCCACACCTCGCTAAACCTTGCAGCCGCGGTGCAGGTATTGGCCTACGAATGCCGCATGCACGCGCTGGGGGATCCGTTAACGGCGGTGGCGAATAAGCCGCGTAATCTGGCCACTCACGAAGATATCGAACGCTTCTACGCGCATCTGGAACAGGAGTTATTCGCCAGCGGATTTCTCAATCCCGTTTTACCGAAAAGGCTTATGCAGCGCGTGCGGCGGCTGTTTGCGCGCACGCAACTGGATCGCGAAGAGGTCAGAATTCTGCGCGGCATAGTACGCACACTGCGCCAGCCGAAGCGGCGCGGGGACCGGCAATCCTAGGGGACAGACCACTAACGGTCCGCCCCCAAGGCCAGGCATTACTTGACGCGATCCTGGATCTTTGCGATCGCCTCGCGGGCGCAGTCTTCGTCGAATTGGCCACCCGGGGCGCCGCTCACGCCGATCGCGCCGATCGCCGTTCCCCCAGCCCTGATCGTCACCCCGCCGACCCCAAAGGTGACATTGGGCAGCGGCGTATACGGAACCGTCGACGGCGCGGCCTTGGCCGCACGGGCGGCAACTTCCTTCGTGCTGCCTTCATTCCGCCCCAGTGTCAGCGTGGCCGCCGAGTAGGCCTTGTAATAGGCGTTGTCCTGCGAGTGGATCGGCGCCCCGTCCCCGCGCAGCACGGCCTGCCGCACGCCATCGAGGTTCACGACGACCGCCCACACCTTGTAGCCCCGCGACGCGCAGATAGCGACCGTTTCGCCGACCAGCTCGTTCGCGAGCGTAGCCGACAACTGCGGCCGGTTGACCACGCCCTGGGCCATGACGCCCGATGAGCCCGCGAGGCACAGCAAAGCAAGCGCGACTTTGGAAAGCTGTTTCATAGAATCCCCCTTAGAATCTTCAAACACCATTTTTGACCAGCCCGCAATCTATCCCGCGATGAGCGCACAGTCAATTGCGTGAAATTTCAGTACACTTCTTTGCTTTTCTCAAGAAGCCATTGAATTTTTGTCAAATGCCAATTGCAAAATTTGTCTCAATAGCCGATAAATTTAGTAAACTATTCATCAATCTTTCTGTTTTCTCTGTCAACCCCATGTTTCCACGCATTAAAGAAGAGATCGCTGTGGTATTCGAGCGTGACCCCGCCGCGCGTAATTCCTGGGAGGTTATTACCTGCTATCCGGGCTTTCATGCGCTGCTGCTGCATCGTGCCGCGCATGCGTTGTGGGGTGCGGGCTTTAAGTGGCTGGGCCGTTACATCTCGCACTGCGGGCGCTGGCTGACGGGTATCGAGATTCATCCCGGTGCGACCATCGGCCGGCGGTTTTTTATCGACCACGGCATGGGCGTGGTGATCGGCGAGACCGCGGATGTCGGTGACGATTGCACGCTGTATCACGGCGTTACGCTCGGCGGCACCTCGTGGAACAAAGGCAAGCGCCATCCCACGCTGGGCAAAGGGGTGGTCATTGGCGCGGGGGCAAAGGTGCTGGGGCCGATTACCATAGGCGATCACGCCAAAATCGGCTCCAACGCGGTGGTGGTGAAAGACGTGCCGGCGGGTGCAACCGCCATCGGCATACCCGCGCGGGTGATTGAGTCGCAGGAGTCTAACGGACGTTTTGCCGCGTATGCGGTAGGGCGTGACGAGAACGATCCGCTGGCGCGCGCCATCAACGAAATCATCAGCCACAGCAGCGAGACCGACCGGCGCATCGATGAAATTCTGGCGCAACTCAAGCGCCTGGGTGCGTAATCCAGCGCACGTTCAGATGCCGCCGGGGCGCGTTGCGCATAGTTGACTAAATTTGTCGGGATAGGTATAGTTGACCGAATTAGTCGGCAATGTAGCTACGCGTGAATACGGCAACATAACCGCGCTAATCCGGCAGCTACTATTTATTAAGTATATGTTTTTAAACATTATTTTATAGGCTATACCATGCGCCTCACAACCAAAGGGCGGTTTGCCGTAACGGCGATGGTGGATCTGGGGCTGCGCCACGGCGGTGGTCCGGTGACGCTGGCGGAAATCAGCGCGCGGCAGAAGATTTCGCTATCGTATCTGGAGCAACTGTTCGGCAAACTGCGCCGGCGGAACATCGTCGGCAGCGTGCGCGGACCCGGCGGCGGTTATTTGTTGGGCAAGGACATGCGTGAGCTGTCGGTCGCCGAAATCATACTCGCGGTGGATGAACCGATTGATGCCACGCAGTGCGGTGGCAAAGAGAACTGCCACGACGACAACAAATGCATCACCCACGATTTGTGGGCGGCGCTCAACCAGCGGATTTTTGAATACCTCGGTTCAGTGACATTGCAGCAACTGGTGGACAGTCAGCGCGCGAAAGAGTCTGGCGTCTCGCCCATGCTGGATATGCGGCCGAGTGTAACCAAGCGTGCGATAGCGACCGCGTAACGCACTTTACGCCTGACTCCGAACGCCCAACGCCGGCAATGTCTTTCACCTACTTCGATCACAACGCCACCACGCCGCTGGATGCGGGCGTGCTGGAAGCGATGCTGCCGTTTCTGCGCGAGCAGTATGGCAATGCGTCGAGCCGCCATGATTTGGGCATCAGTGCACGCCGTGCCATCGATCAGGCGCGCGAGCAAGTGGCGGCGCTGGTAAACGTGCGGCCACCGCAGGTGGTGTTCACCTCGGGCGGCACCGAAGCGAACAATCTCTTTATCAAGGGCGCGGCAGAGATTCTGAAGCCGTCACAAGTCGTCATCAGCGCCATTGAGCATCCCTGTGTCGCCAAACCTGCCGCAGCGCTCGCCCGCCGCGGCTGGGCTGTGCGCAAGCTCGCGGTTACCAGTGCAGGCAAAGTGGATTTGAACGATGTCGATGCGGCATTGCAAACACCCACCGGTATGGTCTCGGTGATGCTTGCCAGCAACGAAACCGGCGTGATTCAGGATGTTGCCGCGATCGCGGCGCGCGCGCGCGCCGCCAAAGCATGGATGCACACCGACGCGGTGCAGGCGTTGGGCAAAATCGCCGTCGATTTCGAGGCACTCGGTGTGCATGCGATGACGCTTTCGGCGCACAAGATCTACGGGCCCAAAGGCGCCGGCGCCTTGATTGTCGATAAGCGCATAGAGCTTGCGCCGTTACTCGCCGGCGGCGGGCATGAGCATGGTCTGCGTTCAGGCACGGAAAATGTGCCGGCCATCGTCGGCTTTGGCGCCGCCGCCGAGCTTGCCGCCGGCCGCACTACGGAACTCGCGGCAAAAATGGAAAAACTGCGTGCCAGAGTCGAGCAGGGCTTAACCCAAATGGGCGCGGTGTTATTCGGTGCAGCCTCCGCGCGCGTGCCCAACACCAGTTATTTTGCGCTCAAAGGCATCGACGGTGAAACATTGGTTATCGAACTCGACAAACTGGGGTTCGGTGTGGCGGCGGGCGCCGCGTGTTCCAGCGCGAATCCTGAGCCTTCCGCGACCTTGCTGGCGATGGGCATCGCACCGGAAAGCGCCCGTGGCGCCGTGCGTTTTTCGCTGGGTGCGGCAAACACCACGCACAACGTGGATGCGTTCCTGGCGGCGTTGCACGGCGCGGTCCAGCGGCTGCGCGGCATGACGGCGGTCGCGGTGTGAAGTTGATTAAGAGTGAAGGATAAATTTATGACAATACAACTGACTGAAAACGCAGCGAAGCAAATTCAATCGCAGCTTACCAAGCGCGGCAAGGGCGTGGGCCTGCGCGTGGGCATCAAAAAAGTCGGCTGTTCCGGCTGGGCCTACACCTACGATTACGCCGACGAAGTGAAACAGGACGATCAGGTGTTTGAAGCGTTTGATTCCAAACTGGTGGTGGACAACAAGAGCATCGGGTTCATCGACGGTTCAAAACTGGATTTCGTCAAGGACGGTTTGAAGCAGACGTTCAAATTTGAAAACCCGAATGTCGATTCGATGTGCGGCTGTGGTGAGAGTTTCAGCGTCAAGGAGCGGACGTGAGGCGTGAGGCGTTAGGCGTGAGGTGCGAGACGCCATCGCCGTGGTATTGCTCGTCTAACCCTTCGCGCCGCACGCCTCACGGGGTCAAAACATGAGCAGCGTATTAGAAAATCTCGTCAATCAGCCGTACCAGCATGGCTTTGTCACCGATATCGAATCCGATACGGCGGCCAAGGGACTGAGCGAAGACACCATCCGTTTCATTTCGGCGAAGAAGCATGAGCCGGAATGGCTGCTGGCGTTCCGGCTGAAAGCGTATCGCCATTGGCTGACGATGACAGCACCGGCGTGGCCCAACGTCCACTATCCTGAAATCGATTTTCAGAACATCAGTTATTACTCCGCGCCGAAGGCGAAGAAAAAACTGGCGAGCATGGATGAGGTTGATCCGGAATTGCTCAGGACCTTCGAAAAGCTCGGCGTGCCGATGAATGAGCGCGCGGCGCTGGCGGGCGTGGCGGTGGATGTGATTTTCGATTCGGTGTCGGTGGCCACCACCTACAAACAAAAGCTCGCCGATGTGGGCATCATTTTCGGCTCGATCTCCGAAGCGGTGCGTGATCATCCGGCGTTGGTGCAGAAATACATGGGCTCGGTGGTTCCGGTGGGCGATAATTTTTATGCGGCGCTCAACTCGGCGGTATTTACCGACGGTTCGTTTTGCTACATCCCCAAGGGGGTGAAGTGCCCGATGGAGCTGTCCACGTATTTTCGCATCAACACGCAGGATTCCGGGCAGTTTGAACGCACGCTGATTATTGCCGAGGACGGCGCGTCGGTGTCTTATCTCGAAGGCTGCACCGCACCCAAGTTTGATACCAATCAGTTGCACGCCGCGGTGGTGGAGCTGATTGCGCTGGACAACGCCGATATCAAATACTCCACCGTGCAAAACTGGTACGCGGGTGACGAAAACGGCCTCGGCGGCATCTACAATTTTGTCACCAAGCGCGGAATGTGCCGGGGCGTGAACTCGCGCATTTCATGGACGCAGGTCGAAACCGGCTCGGCGATTACCTGGAAGTATCCCTCGTGCGTGCTGCGCGGTGACAACTCGGTGGGCGAATTTTATTCGGTGGCGCTGACCAATCATTATCAGCAGGCCGACACCGGCACCAAGATGATCCACATCGGCAAAAATACCCGCAGCACTATCATTAGCAAGGGCATATCGGCGGGACACTCCAACAACAGTTATCGCGGCCTGGTGCGCATCGCGCCGACAGCGGCGGGCGCGCGCAATTATTCGCAGTGCGACTCGATGCTGATCGGCGCCGACTGCGGCGCAAACACGTTTCCGTACATCGATGTGCGCAATCCCAGTGGAAAAGTCGAGCACGAAGCGACCACCTCCAAGATCGGCGAAGACCAGTTGTTTTATTTTCAGCAGCGCGGCATCGGCGCCGAAGAAGCGGTGTCGATGATTATCAATGGCTTCTGCAAGGAAGTGTTTCAGCAATTGCCGATGGAGTTCGCGGTTGAAGCGACCAAGCTCCTCGGACTCAAACTCGAAGGCAGTGTGGGATGATTAACGGTAACGCAAAAACCCTGCTCGACATACGCGGCCTCACCGCGACGGTCGCGGGCGTGACCATACTGAAGGGCATCGACCTCACGGTGCGCGCGGGCGAAGTGCATGCCATCATGGGGCCGAACGGCTCGGGCAAAAGCACGCTCGCCAAAGTGCTGGCCGGCCATCCGGCGTATGCAGTGACCGGTGGCACGGTGTTATTCGACGGCAATGACTTGTTCTCGCTGACGGCCGAAGCGCGTGCGCGCGCGGGACTGTTCCTCGGTTTTCAGTATCCGGTTGAAATTCCGGGTGTATCGAACAGTTCGTTTCTGCGCCTGGCCTACAACACGGTGCAGGGCGGTCGCGGCAAGGATGAACTCGACCCGCTGGAGTTCGACGATTTCGTGCGCGAAAAAATGAAACTGCTGGAAATGAGTCCGGAGTTTCTCGACCGCAGCGTGAATGACGGTTTTTCCGGCGGCGAGAAAAAGCGCAACGAAATTCTGCAGATGGCGATACTCGAGCCGCGCCTTGCCATCCTCGACGAAACCGATTCCGGCCTCGATATCGACGCGCTGCGCATCGTTGCCGGTGGCGTGAACACGTTGCTGACCGCCGACAATGCGTGCGTGCTGGTGACCCATTATCAGCGCCTGCTCAACTACATCACGCCGGACTATGTGCATGTGATGGAGGGCGGGCGCGTGATCAAGACCGGCGGCAAGGAATTGGCGCTGGAACTTGAAGCGCGCGGCTATGATTGGCTGCTCGATGCCCGGGCCGCGGCATGAGTAGCCGCACCGGCGCAGGCGCAGGTGTAACTACGGCGGCTACGCATCCGTTTGTGGAGGCATTGGTCGCCGGCGGCCGCGCGTTGCCGCAAAGCCCGGCATCCTGGCTGAACCTGCGCCGCGCGATGGCGTTGGAGCGCGCCAATGCGCTGAGCGTGCCCACCACGCGCGACGAAGAATGGCGCTTCACGGATTTGGCGCCGCTGAACAAGTTGCGGGTCGAAGCGCTGGATAAAGCAGCCCCGCTTGCCGATATTGCGCCGTATGTGGTGCCGGAAGCTGCGCTGCGCCTGACATTTGTAGACGGCGTGTATTCGCAGCCCCTGTCCAGCCGCGGCGCGTTGCCCGCGGGTGTGACGGTGAGCACGCTGGCGGAAGGTTTGGCGGCGAATCCCTTGCTGATGGGGCCGCATCTGGCGGCGCACGCGCCATTCGAGCGGCAGCTATTTACCGCGCTCAACACTGCGTGGTTGCGCGATGGCGCGTTTGTTCATATTGCACAAAACTGCACGATGCGCGAGCCATTGC
The DNA here is from genome assembly GCA_945861275.1 of Bordetella parapertussis. GTDB lineage: Bacteria > Pseudomonadota > Gammaproteobacteria > Burkholderiales > SG8-41 > UBA5216. Next base: position 6,488 of record CAMATZ010000044.1, on the reverse strand, counting down.
ACCTGTTGTTTGTCGCCGCGCGCAAGGATGCCGCGACCAGCCCGCGTTGCCTGATCGTGGCAGAAGCGGGCGCCGAATGCACGGTTATCGAAGACTACGTCGCGGCAACGGCTGACGCCTATTTCACCAATGCGGTGACGGAAATCGCGATCCAGCCGCAGGCGCGTGTGCGCCACGTGCGCCTGCAGCGCGAAAGTGCGCAGGCGATACATATCGCGTCGTGCGCGGTGTCGCTGGCGCAGGACGCATCCTACGTCTCGCAGTCGATCGCGTTTGGCGCGCGCCTGTCGCGCTACAACCTCGATGTGCTGCACAACGGCGAAGGTGCGGACGCGGCGATTGACGGCCTCGCGCTGATCAGCGGCCAGCAGCTCGCCGACACCCATACCACGATGGATCACGCGCAGCCAAATGGCCGCTGCACGCAGTTGCACAAAACCATAGTGGGCGGCGCGGCGCACGCGGTGTTCAACGGCAAGGTGCTGGTGCGCAAGCGCGCGCAGCTCACCAACTCTGCGCAGCAAAGCCGCAATCTGCTGCTGTCGCCCAACGCGCGCGTCGATACCAAGCCGCAACTGGAAATTTTCGCGGACGATGTGAAATGCGCGCATGGCGCCACCGTCGGCCAACTCGATGCCGAGCAATTGTTTTATCTCAGTAGCCGCGGCCTGCCCGACATCCAGGCGCGCAATCTGCTGACCTACGCTTTTGGCGCGGAAATCGTGGATCGCATCCCGGTGAAATCGCTGGTGGCGCAGCTTGAGCGCCTGGTCATGGCCAATACGCAGGCGGTGGCTTGAGATGAATGCGCCATTGGACGCGCGCAAATCCGTGGCCGCGCTGGATGTGGAACGCATCCGCGGGGATTTCCCGATTCTTGCGCTCAAGGTCAACGAGCAGCCGCTGGTTTTCCTGGACAATGCCGCATCCAGCCAAATGCCCCAGGCGGTGATGGCGCGCTGGGCGCGTTATCAATCGAGCCAGCACGCGAATATTCATCGCGCAGTGCATTATCTTTCCGAGACTGCGACTGCCGAGTACGAGGCGGCGCGCCGCAAGCTGCAGGCGTTCATCAATGCCAGGGAAGCGCGCGAAGTCATATTTACCAGCGGCACGACGGAGAGCATCAATCTGGTGGCGCATGGCTGGGGCCGCAAATTTCTGCGTGCGGGCGATGAGATCATCCTTACCACGCTGGAGCACCATTCGAATATCGTGCCGTGGCAGATGGTGGCCGATGAGACGGGTGCGACGATCCGCGTGGCGCCGATTTTCGATAACGGCGAACTCGATCTCGACGCGTACCAAAAGCTGTTTAACAGCCGCACCAGGATTGCATGCTTCACCCACGTGTCGAATGCGCTGGGCACCATCAATCCGGTGCGCGAGATGATTGCCGTCGCACGCAAACATGGCGTAGTCACCCTGGTGGATGGTGCACAAGCCGCGCCGCACCTGACGGTGGATGTGCAGGCGCTGGACTGCGATTTTTATGCGTTCTCCGGCCACAAGCTGTGCGGGCCTACCGGCATCGGCGTGCTCTACGGCAAAGCCGCGCTGCTGGAAGCGATGCAGCCGTTCAAGGGCGGCGGTGACATGATTTTGTCGGTGACCTTCGAGAAAACCACCTACGCGCCTATCCCGGCGAAGTTCGAAGCAGGAACGCCGCCGATTGCTGCCGCGATTACGTTCGGCGCCGCCGTCGATTATCTGACTGAAATCGGCATCGATCGCATCGCGGCACATGAAACGGATTTGCTGGATTACGCCACCTCGCAGATCACGCGCCTGCCCGGACTGCGCATCATCGGCACGGCGGAGAAGAAGGCCGCGGTGTTGTCGTTCACGGTCGAGGGCGTGCATCCGCACGACGTGGGCACACTGCTGAATGAAGACGGCGTGGCGATACGCACCGGACATCACTGTGCGCAGCCGGTGATGCAGCGCTTCAAGGTGGCGGCGACCTGCCGCGCATCGTTCGCGTTTTACAACACGCTGGCAGAGGTCGATGCGCTGGTGGCTTCGATCCAGCGGGTGCAGAAGGTGTTTGGATGAACAACGTGAGGTGTGAGACGTGAGGCGTTAGGCGCGAGAGGACCGTGGATGTGCAGATGGATCACCCACGCCTCACGCCTCACGCTTCATGCCTCACGAAAAAATGGCCGACAGCAGAAATCTTTATCAGGAAGTGATACTTGATCACAACCGCAAGCCGCGCAACTGGGGTGCGCTGGCGGATGCGACGCACAAATCGGAAGGGGTGAATCCGTTGTGCGGTGATCATATTCATCTGGCGTTGCGCATGGCGGGTGATGCGGTCGAGGCGATCAGTTTCGAAGGCGAATCGTGCGCGATTTGCAAGGCTTCGGCATCGATGATGACGACGCTGGTCAAAGGTAAATCGCAACAGGATGCCGAGCAAATGGTGAATGAGTTTCGCGACATGGCGACAGGCAAGCTCGATACCGGCACGCAGCCGCATCATCTGGGGCGGTTGACGGTGTTCGCCGGGGTGCGTGATCTGCCGACGCGCGTGAAGTGCGCGATTTTGCCGTGGCATACCTTGCATGCGGCGCTAAATTCGCAATCGACCACCTCGACCGAGGCCGACGCAGACCCGGTGCATGCGGCGGTGATTGGCACGTAGCTTAAACATCGTATAAAAAAATACTGACCTCATGCCTAAAATATCCGAAATCGAATCGACGCCGAATCCGAACGCGATGAAGTTCATCCTCAAGGAGCCGCTGACCTGGGGCATCACGCGCTCGTATGACAGCGCCGACAAAGCACAGGACGACAAACTCGCCGCGATGCTGTTCAGCATCAAGCATGTGACCAATGTGTTTTATGTTGATCACTGGATCACGGTCACGCAAAACGGTCAGGCCGACTGGAACGAACTCAAGCGCGAACTGGCAGTGCCGATACGTGACGCGCCGGCAGCCGATGAGCAATCGGCGCAGATGATGCAGGATACCGAAGCGAACTTCGATCCGTCGAAAATGAGCGCGGAAGATCTTGCACGCCTCGACAAGATCAACGAAATTCTCGATGAGCAGATACGCCCGTATTTGCAGAGCGACGGCGGCGATCTGCACGTGATGGGCCTCGAAGGCAATAAACTCAGCGTGCATTACCAGGGTGCGTGCGGCAGTTGTCCGAGTTCGTTGTCGGGCACGCTCACCGGCATCGAAAATCTGGTGCGGCAGATCGAACCGGATATTGAGGTGGTGGCGGTCTGACAGACGTGAAGGGTGAAGAGTGAAGAGTGAAGAGGATGTCGGAATGACGGGGTACCCCTTCACCCTTCACTCCTCACCCTTCACAGCATTCAGATGGACACCCTGACCCACGCGCTCTCCGGCGCGTTACTCGCGCGGGCCACCGCGCCCGCGCCGTCTGCAGGGGCACTTCCGCTGCGCCGCCGCATCGCCATCGGCGCGCTCGCCGCGGCGTTCCCCGATGTCGATATCGTCGCTTCGTGGCTGTCGCCGCTGTCCTACCTTTATCATCATCGCGGCGTTACGCATTCGCTGCTGATGCTGGTGGTGTGGGCGCTGTTGCTGTCCTGGCTATGCGCGAAGCTCTGGCGCGGGGGGCCGGGCTGGCGCGCTTACGCCGGGGTGATTGCGTGGGGCATTGCCGCGCATATCGCGGGCGACTGGATAACGTCGTTCGGCACCATGGTGTTCGCGCCGCTTTCCGATTGGCGGGCCGCGCTGTCAACCACGTTTATCATCGATCTGTGGTTCACCGGGATCATAGTCGCGGGTCTGTTGGCGTCGTGGGCGTGGCGAAAATCACGCTATGCGCGCTGGCCCGCCGTGGCGGGATCGGCTGTGTTGTGCGCCTATGTGGTGTTTCAGTTCGCGATGCAGCAGCGCGCCGTGGATTTTGGCGAGCAGTTTGCCGCCCAATCCGGGTTGCGTAACGCACAGGTGAGTGCGCTACCGCGTCCGCTGTCGCCGTTTAACTGGATGGTGATGGTCGACGACGGGTCACGCTACCACTACAGTCTGGTGAGTTTGTCACGGCGTGATGCGTCACCGCCTTTACCCGCGGATGCGGGATTTTTTGCGCGCATGGGCGCTGCCTATTTGCCGCTGGATCGTGCGCTGTGGGTAGCCGCCGATCGATTTGGCGCCTCCGCACAATCAGCCGTCGCAAAAGAAGTGATGGCCCATCCGCAATTCGCGTTTTTCAGGTGGTTTGCGCAGTACCCGGTGCTGTATCGTGTCGATGCCGGCAATCCCCATACCTGCGTGTGGTTTCAGGATTTGCGCTTTCTCACGCCGGGACGCTCGGCATGGCCGTTCCGTTACGGCATGTGCCGCGAGGCGGGCGGCGAGTGGCGCGCGTATGAGCTGTTGGGCGACAATACGGATTCGAAGGTTCCCGTTTATTAAGAGGAGGCGATCATGCCCATGAGTTATCGCACAGCGTTTTTGTGCCTGGTCGCGCTGGCACTGGCCGGCTGCCAGACAGTGCAAACCACCGAAGGGGGCACGGTCGGCGTAGACCGCACGCAGCACATGTTGATTTCCGCCGAGCAAATCAATGCCGCCGCGGCACAGTCCTACCAACAGACCCTGCAAGAGGCGTCGGCCAGGGGTTTGCTCAATCGCGACGCCAAGCAGTTGAACCGTGTGCGCACGGTGGCGAACCGGCTGATTGCGGCGGCGGGTGTGTTCCGCAATGATTCATTAAAATGGAAGTGGGAAGTCAACGTCATCGCCTCGAAAGACGTGAACGCGTGGTGCATGCCGGGAGGAAAAATGGCGGTGTATTCGGGGTTGATTGATACCTTGCAACTTACCGATGCGGAACTTGCGGCGGTGATGGGTCACGAAATTGCGCACGCACTCCGTGAGCATGGGCGCGAAAAAGCATCGCAACAGGCTGCGCAAAGCGTGGTGATCGGCGTGGGCGCCGCGTTGCTGGGCATCGGCGAAGGCGGCGCGAGTCTCGCCAATCTCGCGGCGCAGGTGACTTACGGACTGCCGAATTCACGCGAGTTTGAACGCGAAGCCGATCGCATCGGCGTCGAACTTGCCGCGCGCGCGGGATATGACCCCCATGCGGCGGTAACGTTGTGGCAGAAGATGGCGCGTGTCAGTGGCGGCAGCGGACCGGCGTTTATGAGTACCCATCCGACGGCTGCGGATCGCATCAGCGAACTGCAAACGTATGCGCAACAGGTGATGCCATTATATCAGGCGTCGCAGCGAAGATAGTCAGTAACTATTTGTTTTTAAAGGATTAATTTAACATGAGTGCTGACATGAGCGCCAATGAGGCGTTAATTGTAGTGCCCGACGATTTTCCGCCGGTGTTTGAAGGCTCGGCTGCGCACGAAAGCGCGAAGAAACTCGCGGCACTGCGCGTATGCGGCGAGCGTGGTGCAGACGATGCGAGTGAACTTGCGCGTCGTATCGGCAGTGCGAAAGTGGCCGTCAACATACGCGCTTATGCGCCGTTTACCGACGCGGTTTTTGCGGCCTGCCCTAATTTGCGCCTGGTGTCGATCTGGGGCGTGGGCACCGACCATATCGATCTTGAATCTGCCGCGCGGCGCGGCGTCACGGTGTGTAACACGCCGGGCGCAAACGCGATCGCCGTGGGCGAGCACGCGGTAGCGCTTATGCTCGCCGTGGCCCGCAAGATCCCGCAAATTGATCGTGATATGCGCACGGGTGCGTGGCCGCGTGAAATGCTCGGGCAACTGCATGGCAAGACACTGGGCGTGATGGGCACCGGCGCCATCGGCAGCCATGTGGCTAAACTCGCGCGGGCGTTCGGCATGATCGTGCTGGAATGGAGCGCGCGCCGCAACAGTGCCGCACAGCGCGATGAAATTTTACAGCGCGCCGATTTTGTGTCGCTGCACCTGCGATTGACGCCGCAGTCGCGTGGCTTTATCGGTGCGCGCGAATTTGCGTTAATGAAACACGCTGCGATTTTGATCAACACCGGCCGCGGCGCGCTGGTGGATCGTGATGCGCTGCATGAAGCGCTGGCCGGGCAGCGCATCGCCGGCGCGGGGCTCGACGTGTTTCACGATGAGCCGCTCAAGGCTGGCGATCCGATACTGGGCTTTGCCAATACCGTTTTGTCGCCGCACAACGCCGGCCAGACGCCAGAGGTGAGGCGCGACGGCCTGTTACTGACGATCGCGAATGTGGAGCGGTTTTTGGCGGGCAAGCCGCAGAATGTGGTGGGGCCGGATTCCTGATAAATGACTGAAAAAACTCTCAGATTTTGTAGGTTGGGCTGAGCCTGCGAAGCCCAACAACAATCTAAAGCTGAAAATCAATGCGTTACCGGCGTTCCACTGCGGCAGGCGCGACGTATTTCTTTACCGTCAATCTGGCGCAGCGCAAGGATGATTTTCTCGTTCGCTACATCGACGATTTGCGCAACAGCATCAATGCGGTAAAACGAGCGCATCGCTTTGCCGTCGTCGCAATGGTGGTATTGCCCGATCA
>CAMATZ010000043.1 GCA_945861275.1 Bordetella parapertussis | reverse complement strand
CGAGAGACTCCGGAAACAGCGTGCTTTGTGATCGGTCTTGACCTTCAATAAAGCGCTTCATCAGGAATACCTCGCATGGCTGGATTCACAAGGTATTTGATATGCGCTTCCACGAAATGTTCCGTACACTTGCTGCCACGTTTTCACACAGCCTCGGTCGGGCGGTCGCATCCTGGCCGGTCTCGGCTTCAAGGTCCTTCCCGGCAACCGGTTCACCAATCTCGACGGCGGTAACGCGGGGACCTTCTCCGTCAGCGGAGATACGATCAGCTTCCGCGGAGGACATCTGGGCGGACAGGCTGGGCGGGATCTGCGCGACTTTAACTTCCGGATCGGCGCCCAGGCCAGTTGCGAACCGTTCTGAGAGGCGCCCCACCGACAGCGGCAAGGTGGCTGCTGTCCTACGTGATTTTAAATCTGCTGAGGTAGGTTGGTTCGCTGAATAGCCAACGTTACATGTACTTCCCGCCCGCGCACATAATACTGTCGCCCGTCACATACCGGCTTTTTTCTCCCGCGCGAGCAGTATCAGGTCAGCCCCTTCACGCGCAACACCGCGGCCTGTTGCAGTACCAATTGCGCGGCTTTCTTCTGCAAACGCAAGCCGGCTGGCCTGATGGCATTTTCGATGGTATCTTCCCACACACTCCAAATTACTGGTTTTTAAATCAAGGCCTTATTCGCACGTGCGGCGCTGGCTGCCGCATTCAACCCTTTAAGACAATTGCAGCCTGCTGCGGATTTCACAGGAGAAACACCATGATCCACGTCGTAGCCATCCTCACCACCAAGCCCGGCATGCGTGACAGCGTGCTGCAAGCGTTTCGCGCCAACATTCCCGCGGTAATCGCGGAAGACGGCTGTATTGAGTACGGTCCCGCCATCGATGCCGAAGGACTGGGCAGCTTCCAGACCAAGTTCGGCGCCGACACTTTTGTGGTCATCGAAAAATGGCGCGACGTTGCCGCGCTCAAGGCGCACGCCGCCGCGCCGCATATGGCCGCCTACGCGGCCAAGGTCAAGGACATGCTCGCCGGCCGCGTAGTGCATGTGCTGGCGCCCGCCGGCTAAGCGGATTCAGCTTAAACCTAGAAACGGCAGTTGACCGCTTACCAAGCTACCAACCTCTTGATGGCCTTATAGTTTTTCATGCTATCAACGAGCACCCGCTTGGTGAGAGCGCTACGGGGCGGATCGCGCGGTTCTGGCGGCGCATGGCGGCGTTGCAACTCCTTGGAATGGAACAACCATTCCGCGTCATTGCGCCTTGCCCTGCACCACCATAACCGCGCGCTCCACCCCGTCCAACTACCGTTTCTAGGTTAAATCACGCCCTCTGCCGCCATCGCCTCGATCTCCTGCGCTGAAAACCCCAGCAGTTCGCCGAACACGTAGTTGTTGTCCTCGCCGTAGCACGGGGCGCCGCGGTCAAGGCGTCCGCCGATGTAGGCAGGACTCTCGCTCATTTTGATCGGCACTTCAGCAATCGGCCAGCGGCCGATCTTGGTGCCGGTGACTTCGGTCAGCCATTCGAGTGTCTTCAGTTGCGGATCGTTATCGCAGCGGTCTCCCGCGTGCTGACACACGCCCGCGGGCACGCTGGATTTTTGCAGCGCGTGCATCGCCGCATACGGTTCCTGCGTTTTGGTCCAGCTGCCGATGAGTTTGTCGAGCGCGTCCAGATTGGCCATGCGTGACGCGAGATCCTTGAACCGCGCGTCACGCGTCCACTCGGGATGCCCGGCAACCTCGGTCAGCGCACACCACTCGGCTTCGTTAAAGCACGCAATCGCGATCCAGCGATCGTCGCCGGCACACGGATAGGCGCCGTGCGGCGCTGCCGGCTTGTACGGCGAGCGATTGCCGGTGCGTGTCCAGATACGCCCGTTGGCCGACCAGTCGAGAATCGCCGGCCCGTTGATGAAGAGGCCTACCTCGGTCTGCGAAGCATCGATCCACTGCCCCTGCCCGGTGCGGTCGCGATGGAACAATGCGCTCAGCATGGCGAGCGCAAAGCTGTAGGCGCCCATCCAGTCGAGATACGAATAACCCCAGCCCGCCGGCATCGCCGGCTCGGGCAGCCCGGACATCTCGGACAAGCCAGCGAACGCATTGGCGATGGGGCCCACGGTACGAAAGCGGCCGTAGGTGCCCTGCGCGCCCATGCCCGACTGCTGCACGTAGATGATGTCGGGCTTGATCTTGCACAAATCACTGTAGCCCAGTCCCCAGTTGTCGAGCACGCCCGGCGAGAAACCCTCCGCGACGATGTCCGACATCGCCACCAGACGCTTGGCAATCGCAAGGCCCTGGGGATGGCGCACGTTGAGAGAAATGCCGCGCTTGCCCGGATTCTTGTTGTTGAATTGCCCACCCATGTTCACATCAGTGACACCGGGCAGCGGCGCAGTAGCCTTGTCGCGCGCTTCGCGCCCGCCCACCGGCGCCATTGCGGCGAGGCGCGTATCCGGATGACTTTTCAGTTCGATCTTGATGCTCTCCGCACCGAACGCGCTCAAAAAGCGGGTGCCGCCGGCCGAAGCCAGAAACCAGGTGAAATCGACAATGCGTATGCCGTGCAGCGGAAACGGCTTGCCGCGCTTGGACGGCGGCTCTTTGGGGTCCACCCGCGCGCTAGGGCTGATCACCGGATGCGCACGCTTGATCGGCGCCATCACAGTCGCTGCGTCTTCATTCAACAAGGGCGCGCGGCGGCCCACCACCCATTTGTTAGCCGTGCTGATCCACTTGCTGGTGGCGTAGCGGAACGATTTGCCCAACTCGGGATGCTCCACATCAGTGACGCTCTTGCGCACCAGCCAGTGCTCATCGACGGCGTTCTCGTGCGGCTTGCGCAGCGGCGCGCACAGCAAGCCCGCCTCCTGCGCCTCGCGCCAGGGCACATTCTCATAGGTGAATGCGCGCACAAAACGCTGCACCGCTTCCATGCCCTCGTCGCGTTTTGCTGTCACCGGGCCGGTGCCGGGGATAAAACGGCCGCCCCTGGCCGGGGCGGCATTTTCAGCGCTGAAGCCGGCATCCATGCCGTGCTTCGCGATCAACTTGATCAGCCGCTCGCCGTCGTCGGGCCGGTTGCCGAGGTTCGCCATCACCCAACGCCCATCCTTGGTGTGCGCGATCGAGGGATTGGGCGAAACGCCCTCACGCGCATGACGGCAGGTCTGGCGCGACACAATCACACGGCGCATGACCCATGACATGAGATCGACTTCGGTGGATTTCGCCACCGCCTCGTGGATCGCGCACGACACCTGCTGGCCTTTGCCAGTGCGAAAGCGATACAGCAGCGCGGCGAGGATCGTCATGCTGAGTTGCTCACCGGCGATGTGATAGGCGTGCCACATCTGCGGCGCAATCGGCGGCAGATCATATTTGCCATCGGGTGCGGGATCGTAGCCACAGTTCATCATCACCCCGCCGAGCGCAAGGTGGATCAGGTCCGAGGCCTTGAACCCGGCCCACGGGCCGTTGTCACCGAAGGGTGTGACGCGCGCGTGAATCAGCGTGGGAAATGATTTTCTGAGCGTGTCTGCGCTCAATCCATAAGCGTCGAGTTCCCCTTTGGGCGAGGATTCCAGCAGGACATCGGCGCCAGCGATCAACTCACGAAATTTGGCGTGGTCTTTTTCCTGCTTCAGATCAAGTTCGATCGAGCGTTTGCCGCGGTTGTACTGCCAGAAGAACAGCGAGCCGTTGGTATCGGCTTTGTCCTGATAAAAAGGCCCGATGCGGCGCGTCGGACTGCCCCCGGGAGGCTCCACTTTGATCACGTCAGCGCCCAGCCCGGCCAGTGTCAGACCGCAGTACTCGGCCTTTTCGTCGGCGAACTCAATGACGCGAATGCCGGCGAGCGATGCAGGGCCGGAAGCGGAATGTTCGTTCTGTGCTGCCATGGTAACTATCCCTTCAATGGAATCGGTTGGGGTCTGTTTCGGTGCGATGTGCTCATCCGGCGCCGGCAAGTGCCGGATCGGCGCACACGCGAGACCTGCGTTGCGCGTTGTCCTCCCCAAAACAACGGCAAGGCAGCTTACACCGCTTGCGTCCTATCGGAAGATACCATCGCAATGCTGGATTTTGCTAGCGCAGCGGCACCACCATGAACTCCGGCAAACCGAGAACTCGGTCTGAATCTGTCGCGACGCGCTACGCCAGAATGAGCGCCAAATAATGGACCGCAAGCCAGGCAGTGACGAGCCCCACACCCACGATCAAACAGCGTCTGTGCTTTGCGTAGTCGCGCTTTCCCTCTGACTGCAGCCATTCCTCGGCAGTCTTTGGACTTTTCCACAAGTACAACAAGATCAGGAGAGTGCCGACTGTAATCGCGAGTAGACCAACGATATTGAGTATCCACGAAGTAGACATTTTTCCCCCTCCCGACGATGGAAAAGCTAGCTGTAAATCATTATGAACCAAGTGGCCACAATAGGGAATAGCCGGCCCGGATTTAGCCTAGCGCATGCTTGGATAGAGCGAATCCCCCGCAGCCCCGCGCCCGCGAATGATGGACTCTGCCGCTCAGCGTATGAACTGCTCGACATAATTTTCGCCCAGGCCCACCGCCGCGTAGTGCGCGCGGGCCTTGTCGAGGCGCGTGAACACATCGTCGTATCCGGTTGAGACCCCCTGCGGGTCGACATACATCAGGCTGCCGGTCACCTGAAACAGGGTCACCATCTTGGTGCAGCCCTCGGGCACCACCAGCGTGTGCGTCTCGCCCGGCGGCTCGAAGATGTAACTGCCTTCCTCGGCGACCCAATCGTGCTCCAAATACAGCCAGCGGCCCTTGAACACCCACGCGTGTACTGCACCCGCGTGGCGGTGGCGCGCGATCACGCCCGCCTTGGTGACGCGCATGACGTGGGTGTACTGGCCCAGCGTGACATTAAATTGCAACGGGCGCACGGCGATGTGCTCCGACAGCGGCACCCACAGGCGTGGGTCGTGCTGGCCCATTGCGTCGTGGACCACCAGGTCGGGGCGCATGTCACGCGGCTGCGGCTTTTGGTACGCAATGCGCTGGGAATCGGTTATGGATTGCGTTAGCGGTTTGTTCACAATGTGTTCCTGACTGCGGTCGGTGGCGGTGGGTGAATAATAGGACAACGTGGCGATGGTGTCCTTGTCGGCGCGAATCCGCACAGGGTCTCCCGCGAACCAAACCGCCGAGCAAATTACTGCAGCGCGAGTCCGGCCTCCTTCACCACCTGTGCCCAGCGCCGGGTTTCCGCGCGGATGAATGCCGCGAAGTCTTCGCGGCTGGTGGGCGCGGCGTCGATCACCATTTCGGTCATGCGTTGCTGCACGTCCGGCGCCAGCAACACTTTACTGAGGTCCGCATGCACCTTCGCCAGCACCGGCGCCGGCGTACCGGTAGGCGCGCACAAGCCGTACCACGACGTCACTTCGTAGCCCTTCAGGCCCGACTCGTCCATCGTCGGCACCGCCGGCAATTGCGATGCGCGCTTCAGGCTCGTCACCGCCAGCGCGCGTGCGCGGCCGCTCTGTAGCGGCGGCAGCAACGCGGGTATGTTGGAAATGGCGGCCGGCACCTGTCCGCCGATCAGGTCGGCAATCGCCTGTGGGGCGCCCTTGTACGCAATATGCACGATGTCGGTGCGTGTCAGGGTTTTGAATAATTCCATCGCCAGTTGCGGCGAAGTGCCGGCGGCTGACGAACCGTAGCTCACCTTGCCGGGGTGCGCCTTGGCGTAGGCGATGAATTCCGCGATCGAAGTGGCTGGCATGGAGGGATGCACGATCAGCACGCTGGCGGTGGTGCCGATGCGCGAAATGGGCGCGAAATCGCGTTGCGGATCGTAGGGCAGCTTCGCATACAGCGATGCGGCGATCGCGTTTGAAGCGATATTGCATTGAAACAGGGTGTAGCCGTCGGGCGCCGCGCGAGCGCTGATCGCGGCACCGATGGTGCCGCCCGCGCCGGAGCGATTGTCCACTACCACCTGCTGGCCCCATAAGCGGCCGAGGCGGTCGGCGAGTAAACGGCCCACGATATCGGGCGAAGCGCCGGCGGGAAATGGAACGATATAACGTACCGGCTTGGCCGGGTAGGCTTGGGCCAGCACTACGCGGGGACCCGCCAGCGCCGCGATGACAACCGCCACCGCGGTTGCGCCGCAGCGAATTTTCATGTTCGGCAGCACCTTACAAGGTCGAGGCCTTTCCCGGATCCATCTCCGGCTTGAGTGCGATTTGCGCGATGTTGATCGCACTGTAATAACCGCAGGTGAGCGTGAGATCGACCACACCCTGGGTTCCCAATAATTTTTGGGCGGCGGCAAAAACTTCGTCGGTCACGTTTTTATCGCGCAGCAATTGATGCACGAAACGGGTGACGAGTTGTTCGTCAGCGCTCAGTGCTGCCAGCGCTAGCCCGGTACCTCCCGTACGTATGGCTTCGAGGGATGCGGCGCTGACCCCCACCTTCGCGGCCAGGGCCGCGTGCGCCGTCCACTCGATGTCGGAGTTCCACTCACGGGCGAGCACGGTAATGGCGAATTCCTTGAGGTTTTCCGGCAGCGCGCTCTTGAATCGCAGCACCGCGCCCATCGAGGTCAGGTAACCCGCGGCTTGCGGGCTATTCAGCAAAGCACGGAATTGCAGGCCCACCTTGTCCGCGTTGCGGTCGCGGCGGATACGATCGTAAATCTCCTGTCCCTCGGCATTCATCTCATCCCGCTCTACATACGGTACGCGCGCCATGTTTGTCTCCAGTTGGGGTTTCATCCATTATAGAATGCCCTGTGCATTCGGGCGCAATGAAAATGTACCAGCCACGGGAGCAGACAGCGTGAAGCGATTGACCCTTGTCGTACTAATTGCACACTACGGTTTCGGGGCCGAATTCGCGCTGGCACAAACCCCTGTGACTGGCTCGGGACCGGTATTCCCGGCGAAGCCGCTACGGCTGCTATTTGGCTACACTGCGGGCGGCGCCGGTGACGTTTCGGCGCGCCTGCTGGCGCACAAACTGTCGGAGCACCTGGGCCAGAATGTGGTGGTGGAAAACCGGCCGGGCGCCGGCGGTGCGATTGCCGATGAAGCCGTCGCCAGGTCGCCCGCCGACGGCTATACCCTGCTGTATGCGGCGGGCTCCACCGCTATTTTGCCGGCATTGCGTGCCAGGCTGCCCTATGATGTCGAGCGTGATTTCGCGCCGGTGTCGCTGGTGGTGATCACCTCGTTCGCGCTGACCGTGCACCCGTCGGTGCCGGTGCATGACGTCAAAGGGCTGATTGCGCTGGCGCGCTCGCAGCCGGACAAGCTCGCGTTCAGCTCGCCCGGCGTCGGCAGTTCGGTGCACTTTGCCGCCGAGCTGTTCAAGATGATGGCGGACATAAAAATGCTGCACGTGCCGTTCAGGGGGGCGGCGGAAGCGGCGACGGCGGTGGTGTCGGGTGAACTCGATATCGGCTTTCCCAGCGTAACCGGCGCAATGCCCTTCATCGCAACCCAACGGCTCAGGGCGCTTGCGGTCAGCAGCGCAAAGCGCGCATCACAGTTGCCTGCATTGCCGACGCTCAACGAGGCTGGGTTGACCGGCTACGAGCGTTCCGGCTGGAACGGTGTGTTGGCGCCGGCAGCAGTGCCGAAAGACCTTATCGCGCGGCTGAACGCCGCCATCGTCAGGGTTGCGAACACGCCCGAGATGAAGGCGGCGTACTTCAAGCAGGGCCTCGAAACGCAGACCAACACACCCGAGCAATTTGCTGCTTTCATCCGGCGCGAGCTGGCGCAGAACGCGAAGCTGGTAAAGTTCGCCGGCATCAAACCGGAATAACTTGCCGGGAAAAGCGGAGAGTAGGCATGCGCATGAAACAGATCGGGTTGCGGAACTGTGGCAGAGTGATGTCGCTGATCGTACTCGCAGGCGTCATCGCAACGCTACTATCACCTTCAGAAAGTCGTGCGCAAGACACGCCCTCGTACCCCACAAAACCGCTGCGCCTCATAGTGCCGTTTCCGCCGGGTGGCAGTAATGACATCGTTGGACGTTACATCGGACAGAAGCTTACAGCACGCTTGGGCCAGCAGATCGTGATCGATAACCGCGCGGGCGCAGACGCCATCATCGGCACGCACCTTGCCGCCAACGCAGTGCCGGACGGCTACACCTTGCTGATTGTGTCCACCACCTTCACCATGACGCCGGCGACGCACAAGAAGCTGCCTTACGATCCGCTGAAATCGTTTGCGCCGATTGCGCTGCTGGGTACCGGTGCAGTGATGATCGCGACTTTTCCGGGGCTGCAGATGAATTCCCTGAAAGAGCTGATCGCGCTTGCGCAAGCCAAACCGGGACACCTGAACTACGCGTCTTCCAGCGCAGGCGGCGTCACCCAATTCGCAGGCGAATTGTTCAATATGATGGCCGGCGTGAAAATGGTACACGTCGCCTATAAAGGGGGCGCGCCGGCGATCACCGATGTCATGGCGGGCCATGTCCCGGTGCTGTTCAATACGCTGACGCCGGTGCTGCCGCACGTGCGTTCCGGCAGGCTGAAAATCCTCGGTGTCGGCAGCGCCAAACGCACCGCCGCCCTGCCGGATGTGCCGACCATCGCCGAAGCGGGCGTGTCCGGCTACGAAGCGAGCATCTGGTGGGGTATGCTCGGTCCCGCGGGCATGCCGCGTGACGTGGTGACTAAAATCAACGCCGAAATCGGCTCTATCGTGCGCGAGGCGGAGAGCGTGAAGTGGTTTACCCTGCAGGCGAGCGACCCCTTAAGTGCGACACCGGACGAATTCCGCAGAAGAATTGCCGCTGACATCGCCAAGTGGCGCAAGGTTGCAAAGGAAGCCGGCATCAGCGTTCAGTAGTAGCGTCTCAATGATCCAACAACAGGAGGCTCCAATGGCAAGAATACCCCCAGCAAGCCGGGACAGCGTTCCCGAAAAACAGCGCGGCGCGTTCGATGAACTGGTGCAGGGCTATGGCGCGGTTCCGCGCTCCGGCCCCGGCTCCATCATGATCCACGTGCCCAAAGTGCACCAGATGATGAATGCCGTGAATCTGTATCTGCGCAACGAATCCTCGCTGCCGAAAAAGATTCAGGAACTGGCGATGCTGGTCACCGCGCGCGAGATGGATTGCCAGTACATCTGGAACGCGCACGCGGCATCGGCACGCGCCAGCGGTGTCGGTGACGCGCTGGTCGACGCGTTGCGCGAGCGCATGCCGCTGCCGCAGCTTGCCGATGACGAGAGCGCCGTAGTGCGCTTCGGGCAGGAATTCTTCCGCACCCATCGCGTCAGCAGAGGCGCATTTCAGTTGGCGCTGGAGCAGTTGGGCAAGCAGGGCGTGATCGAACTGGGCCTGATTATGGGCAACTACAATGGCCTCGCGTTGCTCGTCAATTCGTTCGACGTCGATCTGCCGCCGGACAGAAAAGAACGCATCATGCCGGTTTGAGGCAGCGCCTGTTGCGCCAGTCCTCAGCCGCCCAATACGCCTTGTGTATTGACGTAGAGGGAATAGACCGAGGTGCTGGCAACCATGAACAAGCGGTTGCGGTGGAGGCCGCCGAAGCACAGGTTGGCGCAGCGTTCGGGCAGATCGATGCGGCCGATCGGCTTGCCTTCCGCGTTGAAAATCGCGACGCCGTCCAGGCCTTCGCGCCCCATGCCCCAACCGCACCAGAGATTGCCATCGACATCGCAACGGAAACCGTCCGGCGTGCCGTCGGCCTCGGCAGTGATCAGCGTGCGGCGATTGGCGAGCCGCGTGCCTTTGTCGGCAACGTCGAAGGCATGTATCTCGCGCGGTGTGGCGCCGGCGACGATGACATAGAGTTTCGATTCATCAGGCGAGAAGCATAAGCCGTTCGGCCGGATCACATCGCCCGTTGCCACGCTCAGCACGCCGCTGCGGCCATCGACGCGGTAGATGTTGGTTGGCAGCTCGGGCTTGGCGACATGACCCTCGTAGTTGCCGAGAATGCCGAACGGCGGATCGGTGAACCAGATCGAGCCGTCGGACTTGCACACGATATCGTTGGGCGAATTAAGCGGCTTGCCATCGAAACGGTCCGCGATGACGGTGATGCTGCCATCGTACTCGGTGCGCGTGACGCGCCGCGTGTCGTGCTCGCAGGTGAGCAACCGCCCCTGGCGGTCGCGGGTGTTGCCGTTGGCGTTGTTCGAGGGCTTGCGGAACACGCTGACCCTGCCGGTCTCCTCATCCCATCTCATGATGCGGTTGTTGGGGATGTCGCTCCACAACAGATAACGTCCATCGCCGAACCACACCGGCCCCTCGCACCAGCGCATGCCCGACGCGATGCGCTCGACCTTGGCGAGGCCAATGCGGTAACGCGCGAAACTGGGATCAATAATCTTGATCGATGGATCGGGATAGCGCTGGCTGGGCTGCCATTGGGCCAATGCGCGCGGCGCAGCGGCCACCGCTGCCACCGCGGCGCCCGCCGCCAGTAATCTGCGTTTGCTCGAATCCATAATTGCCTCCCTCGGCGGTGAACGGTTTGGCGCTGGGTGCTGCTCGAATGACACAATGGCAGCGCGGATTACAGCTTGTTCCCGCGTGGCGGCGGCGTCAAGTTGCCATCGCGCGGTTGCGGATTTGACGCGGGTAGCCAATGCGCATTAGGCTAGGCGCCGCCGGGTTGACCGGCCGCAGGTGACCGGATACAACAACCTTCCGACTGGAGATGCCCATGTCCGCAGTTCTGAATCGACTCACCGTCAAACCGCTGCACCCGCTGTTTGTCGCGGAGATCACCGGCATCGATCTCACCGTGCCAGTGGCACGCGAAGACTTTCGCGCGATCTGGGATGCCTTCAACGAACACCAGATTCTGGTGTTTCGCGACCAGCCCTTCGACGATGCGTCGCAGATTGCATTCAGCCGCAACTTCGGCACGCTGGAAACGATGGAGGCGCATCCGGGAAACAACTTTAAGCCCGGCCATATCGCGGTGATGACCAATATGGACGCGCAGGGCAGGCTGTTGCCCCTTGACCATCCGAGCATGCTCCACCGGCTGCGCAATGAGGAATGGCACACCGATAGTTCGTTCAAGTCTGTCGCCGCACTCTGCTCATTGCTGTCGGGCAGGGAAGTGCCGCCGGCCGGCGGCAATACCGATTTTGCGAGCGCGCGTGCCGCCTACGCGGCGCTCCCCGAAGCGCGCAAGGCAGCGCTCGAAGGACTGATAGGCGTGCATCGCGTCGCGGCGCCCAACGCCCTCGACGACCCCGCGTACAACGCGGAGCAAAAGACGCGCCTCACCGTGACCCATCCGCTGCTACGCACCAACCCGGTGAATGGCCGCAGGAATTTTTACGTCGGTTCGCACGCCCAGGAGATTGTCGGCATGTCACGCGACGAGGGCATGGCGCTCCTCGATGAGCTGACCGTGTTCTGCACGCAGCCGCAATTTGTCTACAGCCATCCGTGGCGCCAGCATGATCTGGTGATCTGGGACAACCGCTGTGCGCTGCATCGCGCCACCACGTTCGACAAAACCCAATACCGCCGCAACATGCACCGCACGACCGTGGCGGGCACGGTGCCGGATAGTGCATTGGCAGGCATGCCGGGATGACGCAGCCTGAGGGGCGGGATGCGGCCCATGCCGGCTCGTTTGTATTGCGCTAATTTCCCAGGAACTCGCGATAGGCAGACATGCAAGCGAAGCTGACCCGCGCCTTGGCTCATGCCGCAACGGCATATGTCGTGCTTGCGCTCGGTGTCGCACTGTCCGTCGCCGCTGCGTATTGGCGGACAATCCAGGTGGAGCATGCAGCCCGGCAGAATTTCGACAACATTGTCTCCGATGCATGCGACGCCGCTGCGGCGCGCATGCAGGCGTACGCCGACGTGCTGCTTGGCATCAGGGGATTGTTTATCGCGGTGGATCCCGTCAGCCGGGAAAAATTCCGCGACTACATCGCGAGTCTCGATCTGAGCCGCCGCTACCCCGGCATACAAGTCATCCACTACAGTCAGCACCTGCTTGCCGCGCAACGCCAGGCGTTTGAAACAAAGGTGCGCGCGGATACCAGCATAGATTCCCGCGGTTATGCGGATTTTGCGATCAAGCCGCCGGGAGAGCGGGCGGAATACGTCGTGGTGCAATATGTCGAGCCGATGGCGGGAAACGAGGCCGCGCTCGGTCTCGACCTCGGCGGCGACGCGGTACGCCTTGCCGCACTCGTGCGCGCGCGGGATTCAGGGCAGATCACCGCATCCGGAAGCATTGCGCTGGCACTCGATCCGCGCCGGCATCCGGGGTTTGCAATGCGTCTGCCGGTGTATCGAAAAGGCATGCCGCTTGCCACCGTGGCGCAGCGCCGCGAGGCATTCACCGGCATGGTGAGCTCGTCGTTTGTGGTAATCGATCTGATGCGCGGAGTACTGAGCGAGACCTTCCTGCAAAATATCCACGTCCGCATCCACGACGCCGGATTCCAGGATGCGCCCAAGGGATTGCAGCCGCCTGCAGCCGAAAACCTGATGTTTGACAGCGAGCGCCTGCTGGCGCCCGCCTCGCCGCCGGCCGTGCGCGATGGCAAGCTGGCGGGTCTGACCCGGGTGATGGAATTGGACGTGGGTGGGCGCCGCTGGAACCTGCACTTTAACGCACGGCAGCAATTTGTCGCGGCGCGCGATCGCCGGCTGCCGTTATTTGCCTTGTTCGGCGGACTCACCATCAGCTTGCTGCTGTTCGGACTGATACGCTCGCTCGCGCGCACCAGCGGGCGCGCCGTGGCGCTCGCTGCGGGCATCACCGAGGACCTGCGCCGCAGCGAGGCGAGCCTGGCTGCGGCGCAGCGCATGACGCAAGAGCTGATCGAAGCCCTGCCGAACCCGGTCTTCTTCAAGGACACGGAGGGACGCTACCTTGGCGTCAACCGCGCGTGGGAAAAGTTTTTTGGCGTGCCCAGAGCAGCATTCATCGGCAAAACAGTGCACGACCTCTACCCCAACAACCCGGAAGTCGCGGATCACCGGCATGCGCTGGACCAGGCACTGTGGGATCGCCCCGGAACCCAGGTCTTCGAGACGCCCATCACCACCCCCGACGGGCAGCGCCATGACACGATTTACTACAAGGCCACCTTTGCCCGCGCCGACGGCAGCGTCGCAGGTTTGATCGGTACCGTCGTCGACATTACCGAGCGCAAACAGGCCGAGGCCGCGCGCACCCAGCTTGCGGCCATCGTCGAGAACTCGAACGACGCCATCTTCAGCCGCGCGCTCGATGGCACCATCCTGTCGTGGAACGCCAGCGCAGAAAAGATGCTGGGTTACACCGCAGCGGAAGTGATCGGCAGGCCGAGCGCCATGACCCTGCCGCCGGGCCGCTCACCCAACCTGACGCAAAACAACGAAAGTTTGCTCCGCGGCGCGGTGGTGGCACGCGAGTCCGATCGCATGACCAAGGATGGCCGGGTGATATCTGTCCTGGCCAGCCATTCCCCCATCAAGGACGGCGCCGGAAACCTCGTCGGCGCCTCGGTCATTCTGCAGGACATTACGGCGCTCAAAGAGGCGCAGGCGGCGATGAAGGAGACCGAGGAGCGCTTCCGCGCCACGTTCGATCAGGCCGCGGTCGGCATCGCGCATTTTGATCTTCAAGACCGCAACATCAAGGTTAACCGGCGTTATTGCGAGATCGTCGGTTATGCGCCGGAAGAACTCATCGGCAGGCCGCCGGGGTTTCTCAACCACCCGGACGACATTGGTATGGGAAGCGAGCAGCGTAGCCTGCTGCGCTCCGGCGCCATAGACCATTTCTCGCAGGACAAGCGCTACCTGCGCAAGGACGGAACGGTAATCTGGGTGCGCCGCACCGAGTCGCTGGTGCGCAACGATGCCGGTGCGCCTCAATACTACATTCGCGTTATCGAAGACGTTAGCGAACGCAAGCAGGCCGAGAAACACCAGGCGATGGAGCACGCCGTGACGCGCGTGCTGGCAGAGGCGCCGACGACAGCAGAAGCGATATCCAGGATCATCCGGATCATCTGCGAAACCATGGGATGGCAATGTGGGGCGCACTGGCAGTGGCAAAAAGATAGCGGGCTGCTGCGGTGCATTGAATGCTGGGGGATCGACACCCCCGAAATCCGCGAGTTTATGGCTCACAATACGGCAGGGGTCCTGGAGCCGGGCGCGCCGTTGGGGCAGGGCTTGGTGCGGCGCATCTACAACACCGGCCAGCTGGTTTGGATTGCAGACATGACGCTGGAAAAGGGTTTGCGGCGCGCACCGCTGATAATCAAGGCGGGGCTGCACGGCGCCTTCGGTTTTCCGCTGCTACCGGCAAACGAGGTGCTCGGCATGATGGAGTTCTTCCACCGCGATGTGCGCAAGCCGGACGAAATGCTGATGCAGACGGTGCGCACGATCGGCAACCAGATCGGGCAATATCTGGTGCGCCAGCAGGCGGAGGAACGCGTGCGTCATCTCGCGCACTTTGATGAGCTCACCGGGCTTCCCAACCGCAGCATGTTCAATCAGCGCCTGCACCACGCCTCGCCCAGGCTCAGCGCCACACCAAGCCGCTGGCGGTGCTGTTCATCGACCTTGACCGCTTCAAGATCATCAACGACACGCTGGGCCACAACACCGGCGACCGCGTACTAAAGGATGTCGCGCAACGGTTGCGTGAATGCCTGCGCGGAAGCGATACCGCTGCGCGCCTCGGCGGCGACGAATTTGTGGTGCTGATCGAGGAAATAGCGCAGCCCGTGCACGTGACCGAGATAGCGCAAAAAATCCTTGCCGCGGTGGGCAAGCCGTTCGTGCTCGAGGCGCAGGAATTTCAGCTCACCACGAGTATCGGCGTCAGCATCTTTCCGGATGACGACGCGGATATGCAGACCCTGCTCAAGAACGCGGATATCCCCATGTACCGCGCCAAGGAACAGGGCAGGAACAACTGCCAGTTCTAATCGGCGCAAATGAACGTCCACTCGCTCGAGCGCCTGGCGCTGGAATCCAACCTGCGCCACGCCCTGGAGCGCAACGAGTTTCTGCTGCATTACCAGCCCAAGGTTGAAATCGGCAGCGGGCGCATCACCGGCATGGAGGCGCTGGTGCGCTGGCAGCAACCGGGCAAGTTGCTGATCCCGCCCGCGCAGTTCATCCCGCTGGCCGAGGAAACCGGCCTGATCGTGCCGATTGGTAAGTGGGTGCTGAAGACAGCCTGCGCCCAGAACAAGTCCTGGCAGGAGCAGGGGCTGCCGCTGTTGCGCATGGCGGTAAACCTGTCGGCACGTCAGTTCGCCCACGAAAATCTGCTGCAGGATGTGGCACGGGTGCTGGACGAGACCGGGCTGGATCCAGCCGCGCTGGAATTCGAGATCACCGAAAGCATGGTGATGCACAATCCGCAGCACGCGGTGGATCTGCTGGTCAAGCTCAAAGCCATGGGGATACATCTTTCGATTGACGATTTCGGCACCGGCTATTCGTCACTGAGCTACCTCAAGCGTTTCCCGATAGACAGCGTGAAGATAGACCGTTCGTTCATCCGCGATATTCCGGGGGACGCCGACGATGCGGCGATTACCCAGGCGATCATCGCCATGGCGCATGGCCTGCGGCTCAAGGTCATCGCCGAAGGTGTCGAAACCACCGAGCAATTGCACTTCCTGCGCGACCATGGCTGTGACGAAATACAGGGATATTATTTAAGCACCCCGCTGCCGCAAGACGAGTTTCTCCGTTTGCTGCAGGAAAGTGCCGAACCCGGCGCTACCTTTGCATTGCGCTAATCAAACCACCGCCGCTTGTAACTAACCCCCGGCGCATTCGGCCCCGCGCCCGCAGTACAGGTAGGGTGGGCAAAACGCTCTTTGTTTTGCCCACGTTGCCGAACGAGACCACACCGTAGCGCGTGGGCACAAACAGCGTGCCCACCCTACCCGCCCTGAGAGTAGCTGTGGGCACGCTTTTTGTGCCCACGCGCCACCTCACCCGCCTTCACCAAAAGTAGCAACGTCAGCATCAACCCCGGCGCCCGCCCAATCCGCCGGCAATATCCTCCGCTCCACATAGGTGTGAAACGACGAATGCGGCCAATCCGCCACGAGCTTCACATGCCCGTGCTTCACCGGATTAAAATGCACGTAATCCACGTGGCGTTGCAAATCTTCATCATCGCGAATCTGATGTTCCCAAAAGCGCCGCTGCCACAAACCTTTTTCGCGTTTGGCGATCTTGCTTCCCGAGCGCGCACCAGCGGCCGGCAAGCCGCGTGAAAACGCACGTTTGATCACACCCCAGCGCAAGCCGAATTCCGCATCATTCTCCGGCAACCGCCACACGGCATGCAGATGGTCTGGCAGCACGCAATAGGCTATCGTGCGAAAAGGATAATGAGCACGCGCAAGCTCGAACGCGCGTCGCAAGCG
Source organism: Bordetella parapertussis (assembly GCA_945861275.1). Classification (GTDB taxonomy): domain Bacteria; phylum Pseudomonadota; class Gammaproteobacteria; order Burkholderiales; family SG8-41; genus UBA5216. The sequence continues at coordinate 34,432 of CAMATZ010000043.1, read as the reverse complement.
ATCCATTTCCGCGACCAGCAAGCGGCTTTCCCGGTCAGCGAGGTTTACCGTGAAGAAAAATGTGCCGCCGGCGGCAAGGCTACGACGGTAACGGGACATGTGATGACATTAGCACGAGCGTTTGTCCGCGTGGCCACAAACAGCGTGCGCCTCAATTGAAATTGACCCACGAGCGATTTATTAGTTTTGTAGGGTGGGCAAAACGTTCTTTGTTTTGCCCACGCCGTCAAACGTAGCCCACGCTGCAACGCGTGGGCACAAACAGCGTGCCCACCCTACGCTCGCTCATCGACGAACTGACTGCGTTCTGCGCGCTGCATCGCCCGCTGGAGTTTGTACTTTTTGGTACGGCGCTTTATGCTTGGACATGTTCCAAAGCCGCCAAATCTCCATCGAAAATATTCGAAAGACTGTCGCGGACTACCATATACTTAATAACAACCAATTACGTAGGCGTCGTAAGATGACAAGATAGAGCAGAGGCTGCGGTAGCCCGATGATTGACACTACCGGCCCGCAGCCCAAATGGGAAGACCCGTAACAGTCCGAACCTTGCTGGGAGTGAACTGAAACGGGTCTTGGTAGTGCTTTTTTTCAACCTTTATTCGTCCCTCTTTACCGTGGGATCGTGCCATTCTCGTACGTCTTGATCGATAATGCAACGCTTCTCTGAAAGCCCACCGATCGCCCCTAAAATTGTCGGGGGAACGGATTCGCGTCGTTTGTCCGAGCGCGGACTATTGGCGCTTGTCACAAAATAGACAAGATTTCGGGCAATAGGGGCTGCCACGATTAAGCGCTGTCTCAGCGTCAGTAAAGGTAGGGTGGGCAAAACGCTTTTTGTTTTGCCCACGCCGTCGAACGTAGCCCACGCCGCTACACGTGGGCACAAACAGCGTGCCCACCCTCGCTTCTGCGACTATTCAAACCACCGCCGCTTGTAACTCACTCCCGGTGCGTTCGGCCCCGCGCCCGCAGGGTCTACCCACAGTGATTTGCCCGGATGTTTCACCGGCACGCCGTTAAAACGCTCGCGCAACCAGTCGCACACAAACGCGTGGATGTCGGCCTCCCACACCGAGCTACGGCCCTTCTGTGTAATCGAGCCATTGTGATGCTGATCGGGCAACACCCACAGTTCCGCCGGCGCTTTCATCTGATCGAACAAGCGGTACACCTCATCCACCGGTGCGCGCGGATCGTATTCGCCGGTGACGATCAGCGTGGGACAGGTGATTTTTTCCATCAGCCCGTCCATGGTCATTTTTTGCCACACCGCATCGAGTTCGTCTTCGCTGGAGGATTGCGTGAGATAAGCGAAGAGTTGTTTGTAGCGCGGCGATTCTTCGGTCATCAAATAATATTTGTCGACGAACGACGCCCACGGCGCGGCGGCGGCGGCGATGTGGCGATTTTTCGCGGCGATGCGCATGCCCCAGAATGAGCCGAAGGAGAGCGCATAAACGCCGATTTTTTTGGCGTCGACTTCCTTGCGTTTGATCAAATAATCGATCACCGCGCCCGCCGCATCTTCATAGTTGTCGTCGGTGAGGCGGATGCCGCGCAGATTACTTTCGCCCTGCCCGGGGCCGTCGAATGAAAACACGTGCATGCCGCGTTGCAGCGCCTGGTTGTAGTACGGATGCGGCCACGCCTCCTTGGTCTGATCGCAACCGGGCACATAAAAAATCAGCGGCTTGGCGCCGTCGCCGGGCGCTAAATGCAGGTTGCCCGACACCACGGTGCCGTTCCACGGCACATCCACGTGCTCAATGCGATAAGGCGCCAGTTCGCGCACCTTGTCGTAGCAGCGGATGACGCCGCCGTGCAGAAATTTTTTCTCGTCGGCAGTCTCGAACACCACGTGCTGCGCATCGGCGTACTGCAACGCCGCCGAATAATAAAGTTCCATCGCCGTTTCCTTGTGGCCCGCCTCCATCTCGGCCTGTGCCAGACGTTCAGATTTTTTCGCCGCCAGGCCCACGTGTTTGGCGATCATGTCGTGGCTGCGCACGGTACGCGGAAAGCGCCCGCGGCCATCGGGCTGAAAGTGAAAAGTCTTGCCGGTTTCTTTCACCATCCAATCAAAGAACCATTGCTGATTGTCGCGAAGCAGATGCGGTTTGCCTTTCTTGGCGCGTGCGGGACTGGGCATTTGTGTTCCTTAAATACTGTTTAAAAACAAATAGTTATAGCATTATTATTGCGGCGGAATATTTGCCGCTTTGATCACCGCTGCCCACTTGGAAATTTCGGTTTTCAGATACGCCGAAAATTCCGCGACCCCGCCTGCCGCCGGCTCCACGCCGTGGTTGACGAGGCGCATTTTCACATCGGCTATGGTGAGCGCCTTCGCCGTTTCCGCGCCCAGCCTTGCGATAACCGGCCGCCCGGTGGCGGCAGGCGCGAACATGCCGTACCACGAGTTGGCGTCGTAACCTGGCAGCCCCGCTTCATGCAGCGTGGGCGCATCCGGCAATGCACCGCTGCGTTTTATCGAGGACACGCCGATCACGCGCAGCCGGTTCTGCTGTGCGTGCGGCAACACCGCCGCGATGGAAGCAAACGCCACCTGCACTTCACCCGCGAGCACAGCCACTGTCGCCGGCGCGCCGCCCTTGTACGGCACCAGCAGCAATTTACTGTGCGACAGATTCTCGAACAGCGCGGCCGCCAGATGCAAAAAGCTGCCGACGCCGGCGGTAGCGCAACTCACGGCATCGGGTTTCACTTTCGCCAGCGCGATGAGTTCCCTGAGATTTTTTGCCGGCAACGACGGATGCACCACCAGTGCCAGCGGCCCGTAACCGGCGAGCGATACCGGCGCGAGATCGCGCTGCACATCAAACGGCAGCTTCGCGAACAGTGACGGCATTGCCACCGTGGCATTGGAGAGCAGCAGCGTGTGTCCGTCCGCGCTGCTTTTGGCAACGATATCGCTGGCAAGATTGCTCGATGCGCCGGGGCGGTTGTCCACCACCACCTGCTGGCCGAGTTGTTCGGAGAGTTTCTGCGCCAACACCCGCGCTGACAGATCGGTGGCGCCGCCGGCAGAGAAGCCCACCACCAGCCGGATCGGACGCGTGGGGTGGCCTTGCGCCTGCGCGGCGCCCGAATAACAAAGGGCGGCAGCCATCACGCCCAGCAAGAATTTGTGCATGGACGGGATTATAATGCTTCATCCTCCAGCCCAAGGACATGCCCTTATGACCATTTCGATCAACGCCTATACGCCGAACTTCGTCGCGGAAATCTATGATGTGGATTTGTCGCAGCCGGTGTCTGCCGACGACATGCATGCGATCAAGCAGGTATTCTGGAAATACGGCGTGCTGGTGTTCCCCGATCAAAAACTGTCGCCGCAGCATCACATCGATTTCGCCCAGCAGTTTGGCCCGATAGAAATGGACCGCGTGCTCGCCATGGAAAACGCGGCCCCGCGCCTGGGTGCGGCCTTTGCCGACATTTCCAATCTGAATGTCGAAGGCAAAATCTGGGGCAGGGACAGCCGCCAGCGCATGTACAAGGAAGGCAACAAGCTGTGGCACACCGACAGTTCTTTCAAATACAAGCCGGGTCTGTGCTCGTTGCTGTATTCGATGACCGTGGTGCCCATCGGCGGCCACACCGAATTCGCCGACCAGCGCGCCGCCTACGATGCACTATCCGATGACATGAAACAGAAACTCGCCGGCTTGGTGGCAGAGCACTCGATAGCGGCGTCGCGCCGGCGCACCGGCTTCGCGGACTTTCAGGCCGAGGAAGCCAAGCGCCTGCCGCCGGTGCCGCAACTGCTGGTGCGCACGATACCGCAGAACGGCAGAAAATCGCTCTACGTTGCTTCGCACATCGGGCGCATTTTAGGCATGGCCGCCGCCGAAGGTGAAGCGCTGTTCCAGCAACTGCTGGCGCACGTTACCCAGCGCCAGTTCGTGCACACCCACCGCTGGCGCCCAAATGATCTGGTGATGTGGGACAACCGCTGCACCATGCATCGTGGCACCGATTTCGATGACATGCGCTTCGTGCGCGACATGCGGCGCGCAACGGTGAGCGATATTGCGAACACCTGTGAGCAGGAAGGGGTGGCGGTGCCGGCGTAGGTGTCTTAATGCCGGGCATCAGGCGTCGCCGCTAGGCGGTGGCCTGCATGCCATTGTTGGGCACAACCTTCTCTGGCAGGTGATTGACGCCGCCTGAGTCTAGTACTCATGAACGATATGGGTCTCAGGCGCGCCCCCGCCGCCGTCCGCGATGCGCTTCGCAAAGACACGCTGCAACTCCGGGTCACACTGCAGCTCTTTGAAATACTCGCCCGCCGCGATGACAAGTGCAGCATAAACGTCCTGTGCGTTTAGTGTCGTAATTCCGTGGAATTCGGTCATATGTAAACGCGACTGACCGCTAACGAGACCAAACTGGCCGGGATTGAACGAATGGACCATGAGATTTCTTGCCTTCCATAAGTCATCGCTGAGGGAGCGTAGCTTTTCGGGCAAGAAGCGACCCGCGAATGACCTGAATCTCGCGCCAGACGTTTGATCGGGAGAGTAGCAGCCTGCCAATACGTCCACGGCCGTGAGAAACAAAAGAAACGCGAGAAACATGCCCTTCTCGTCTAGAAGCCGCGGGATGCCATCGAGGTAAATCTGATCGAAGTGCAGCCGAAACTCGTAGATGTCTCGTTGCGCCTGGTCGGCGTCTGTCATGGAAGGGACACTTTATGCCCAACGTCGTGTTGTGCGGCGGGCTGGCACGATGGTTAATTGTTTCGTGGCGCTTCCGGCCCGTCCGCACCAACTAAAGTTAGGCGGTACCATTACCCGAATCCTGCCGTCCCTCTCGTTCGGCCGAAGCCGGATGGCGCTCAAGTAACCGCAATGTGCAACCGAGAAAACCTTGACCAAAAGAGGTGCAATCTGGGTATTTACGCGCATACCTTCGAAGCACTGAAACTCGCCCCGTTTCATCAAGCGGGAGCGCTAGTAAGTGGTACGGACGAATGCTGCCCTTATTCTGCCCGAGCTCGTTCACCACAACGCTCTCGACTTCTGGCCAATGCTCCTCAATATATTTCAATTGGTCTGGGACTTCGCTGGATGTGCCTAATTGATCTGGACTCAAGCCCTGATTCATGGACGAGAAGACGGAGACAATTATGCGTGACACTGGAACGAAGAAAAACCCGAGCGCCAGGCCGGACGAATAGGCCGCGAATAGCGTAGTCCCCGCAGGAAATGCGGACAGAACGACTGCGCCGAGAAGGGCTGTAATGAAAGCAGCAAGCTGCTTTACGTCCAAGGACGCTTCGCCCGCGCGGAAAACATGCCAGGCTACGAAGCCAATTACAACACCGAAGCACCCTGCACCGAACATCTCGAAGGTCATTGCTTCTCCAGATAGCTGTGCCAAATGTAAGAATATTAGGCAGCAAAGTAGCGTTCCGTCAGATAGGACCGATACCCGTTGATCGGCTCCGGACTGGCACGCAAGGCCGCCATGAGCTCCTGATACGTGAGCGCAACAAAGTCAACACAGGAGTCGAGCTGAGCCTCAAAGCGAACTATCTCGGCGCGGTGTTCGGATGCCTCATTGCAACCAGTATCGAACCAGACGTAACGCAATCGGGGTGGCTGCTGTGTGGTCCTCGCGAGTCCGAGCAGATGCTTCAGCAGTTGACCGGCAGCCAGCCTCTTGAATCGGGCGGCCTTTCCCACCGAGGCGGCCAGCGCTTGGGCACGAGGCAGATTCATTTCGGTCCAGCGGACGCGATTGCCAACAAAGTACTTCTCGTCTAGAGGAACATGGTCTCGCTTCGTTCCATAGGGTTCTGTGAATTTACATTCGATCCCCAACGGTCGGGATTGGCCAATGTCGAGAACCACATCGAGATTCGGCGGTGTGCTGCTAAGCCCGTGCCGGAATTTCTGTTCAAAACGAAGCTCCTGCGTGCTGACGGTAGTCTTTAGCGCCCCAGCCAAGGGTTGGAGGTCGCGTCCTCGCCAAGGCTGGAAGACGTTGTAGCTCAAAGCAGAGGATGAACGCAGCGAGCTCATCTTGCCGGGCTTTCCGTTGCGACCGAGTTCACCGCCACTTCCCGCCTCGAACTCACGTCGCGCTTCGTCTGAGAGTGGACAGATGAGGTTGTCGTCCAAGGAAGGGGCTCTCGGGCCGACGTGGCCTGGCCATCGGCGTTTGGCCCAGGCGGCTTGAGCTGTCAAAAGATTATCGAGCGGCATGAGTGTTCCTCTTGTTGCCTAACGTGCCGGTTGAGACACTCCGACGGAAGTGCGGATCACCGAAGATAGTGCATCGCTTTCAAACTGGCGGTTAGAGAGCAAATTCATAGCTATCGGCGCTTGAAGCGAACTGAGCCATTGCTGCTGCCTTGATTCACAGTATCCACTTCGAACCCTGCTGAAAGCCACGCGTGCGCTTGTGGTCGACCTTTTGAGTCTTTTTGATTTCCCCACCAGGGTCGATGCGACAACGCAGACGCCGGCAACGAAGCGCCTAGAATGTGCCCTATTTCACTGAAGGAAAGTGTGACGTCTCTGTCCTTCGCCGGAATGGCTCGGAGGTATAGCTCTAGCGGTTCGTATTTCGCTGCCATGTTTCCCCCTGATTATTGCTTTTTAACGTAGAGCTTACAGCGCCATCACCCCTGCCCACCACTGCAGCTTCCCGTTCAGTTCAGTATCGTACTTGCGCACAAAGGTGAGCTTGCCGTCTTCACCGATGCGAAACACGCTCATCGCGGCAGGTGCGAGACGCACGTCGTTGCCGCTGTCGTTCACTTTCACCCACATGTCGCGGATGCTGGCGGATATGAGCAGCCGCCCACTGGGGTCGATGCCGAAGGTGCGCACGTGGTGGGTTTGCGGATCGATGCTTTGAATCAGCGTGGGCTCGCCCGTGTTCTGATCGATGGCAAATACTGCGATGCTGTTTTCCCCACCGGCGAAGACTTTTTTCCCGCCGAATTCCACTGTGCTGTCCGCGCGATTGGCCGTATAAACGAAACGGCCGTTCGGATGCACGTGGATTGCGCTGGTGGTCTGGTGCATTTTGGGATCGCGCGGAGCTGCGAGTGTGGTTTTCGCGAAAGCAGGTTCAGGCGTGATGCTGTCGCCGTTGATGCGGTGCATGTGCATCTCGTTCTGGCTTTCGATGTTGGCGTATAGCCACGGCTGCGTCGGATGATAGTCGACATGGCGCGGCCGATAGTCAAAACCGTTTTTGCCGCCAACGATATTCGCCGCTGGGGTTAGCTGCCCATCCTTGAAATTGAACACCTTGATCGCGCCCGGATCTTCCGGCTTGTCGGGGCGCGCGTCGTTGCCTCGCGCGGGAAAAACCACCAGCCGGTTCGAAGGGGTCACGGTGACCTGATGCGCGTAAATGCCGACATCGATTTTTGACGTTTGTTGCACCTGTGCGCCCACCGTGCCGTCGCCGTTGATGCGATGCACGGTGATATTGGCGGGGTTGTTGAAGGCCGTCAGCGCATAGTTGCCGCTGCGGTCAACACAGTGATGTATCGGACGCGAGGGCAGCAGCTGCGATTCGCCATGCAGCGCGAGCGCGCCCTGCGCATCCACACGCACCGCGCACAAACGATGCATCTTGCCGGGATTGGGTGTGTTGCCCGATGCCGCGTCGCTGGTGGAGACCGTCAGAAACTTTTTCGAAGGATGCGGCCACACATACTGCACATTGGAGGGCAGCGTGAGGGATGCACGCCGCGTCAGCGTTGCCGTATCGATATCCACATCAAAATGAGTGAGCTGATCACCGACGCTTTGATACAGCGCTGTGCGCTCAGGTGTGTTCGCGGCGCTCATGCCAGCCTCACAAAGCCGGTCCACCACTGAAGTTTTCCACCCAGCTCAACATCGTATTTGCGCACAAAAGTGAGCTTCCCATCGTCACCAATGCGGAACACCGTCATTGCTGCCGGCACCTGGCGCACGTCGTTGCCGTTGCGTACCAAAATGCTGTTGATGCTGGCAGCCACCATGATGCGCCCGCTGGGGTCAATGCTGAAGGTGCGGATGTGGAAACTCTGCGGATCAATATTCTGCACCAACGTCGGTTCGCCGGTGGTTTGGTTAATTGAAAACACAGCGATGTTGTTTTCGCCGCCGCGGAACACCCGCTTGCCGTTGAAATCCACGGTGGCGTTGGCGCGGTTCGATATGTAAACGGTGCGGCCATTCGGATGCACGTGTATCGCGCCGGTGGCTTGTGGAAAATGGATATCGTAATTGCCGATGGTGGTGCGCTTTTTGAACGCAGGCTCCGGCGCGAGGCTATCGCCCTGCATGTGGTGCATATGCATCTCGTTCTGTGATTCCACACAGACATAGACCCAGGGGCGCGTCGGATGAAAATCCACATGACGCGGGCCGTAACCCAGGCCGCCTTTGCCGCCGACCGGCAGGTTCGCCAGCGGCGAGAGTTGGCCCGCCTTGAAATTGTAGACTTTCAGTGCGCCAGGGTCTTCGGCTTTTTTGGCTTCGGGCCGGTTGCCGCGAGTGACGAGAATGACAGAACGATTGGCAGGCGTGGGTATGATCTGGTGCGCGAAAATGCCGACATCCACCTTCGCCGTCTGTTGCACTTGCGCGCCGACCGTGCCATCCGCGTTGATGCGATGCACAGTAAGATTGCTCGGGCTGTTGTAGGCATTGAACGCATACGAGCCGCTGGCATCCACGCTGGTGTGTATCGGGCGCTGAGGCAGCACCGCTGCCTCACCGTGCATCTGCAATGCACCACTCGCGTCCACGCGCGCTGCAGCGAGGCGATGCACCTTGCCGGGATTGGGTGCGTTGCCAGATGCCGCGTCGGTGCTGGAGACATACAAGAACTTGCGCGACGCCGTCGTTGGACCGGGCCACACATACTGAATGTTGGAGGGAAAAATTAATGACCCGCGCTGCGTCAACGTGGCGGCGTCAACATCCACATCAAACTGCGTGAGGCGGTCGCCGATGCCCTGATAAAACGCGCTGCGGCTACTTTCCGAACCAAAACCGCCAGTGGCGCAGCCCGCCACAGAAGTTGCGGCCGCACTCACCAGTGCGGTATTAAATGTGCGTCGGTCCATGATGGCAGTCCTCCCTGAAAAAGTGAATCAAAATAATAATTTGCATTTACCTGTACCGCTTAGCGTGTGCCATGCGCACGGCAGCGGCAAGTGCGTCTCGAACGTCGTGCGCATGGCGCACGCTACACACTCACTTATTGCGCCGCCTTGGGCGCCACCGACAAGCCTTTCACACCGCTCTTCTCAATCCATTGCGCCACCAGTCCGGAGGCCTTGATGTCCTCGACAAACTCGCGCAGGTAGGCGGCCGCTGCGTCGCGGCCCTTAACCGTGCCCACGGTGTGCCGCACCACGCTGAAGTTGCCAGCCAGAATGCGCGAGCCGGGCATTTTTTCGGCGTAACCCAGCAATGCCGGTTTCAGGCCGGCCAGCACGGGGAGTTTTTCAGCGACAAAATGTTTATAGGCGGCCGCGCTGCCCGGTATTTGCACCAGTTGCGCCTGCTTGATATTGCGGCTCAGGTACAAATCGTAGGCGCTTTGCGCTGGCACCACGATGCGCACGCCGGGTCTGTCCACCTCATCGACGCTGCGCAGCTTTGAGCCGGCGGGAACCAGATAAGTCGCCTCGATTTCGGTAAGGGCCGTGGCAAACGCAATTTCTTTTGCGCGCTGCGGCTCGTCCCCAAGCACCGACACGTCCCACGCGCCGATCCTGACAGCATTCGCCGCCGAACCCGCCGATTTGTAGGGAATGATTTCCAGCGGCACCTCGAGCCGCCGCGCCAATTCGCGCACCAGCTCAACCGCGACACCGCCTTGTTCGCCGTTCGGGCCGAGCGATGTCAGCAGGGTATTCTGGAAGTTAATACCCGCGCGCAGTTTGCCTGTGGGCGCAAGCTCCGCGCGCGCGGCGGGTGGTACCGTCGGCGTGGTCGCGCACGCCGTCATGAACAACGTGACGAACAGCGCTGCGGCGAATCTGTGCATGACGAGGCTCCTTAAGGTTTCACTGCTGGCGCTGCCGATAAACCCTGCACGCCGCTCTTCGCGATCCATTGCGTCACCAGCCCTTCGGCCTTGACGTCTTCGACGAACGCGCACAGGTAAGCCGCACCCGCGTCGCGGCCTCGCGGCGTGCCCGCAGTGTGTCGCACCACGGTAAAGCGGCCATCGAGTATGCGCGCGCCCGGCAGTTCCGCTGCGCATTTGAGCAATTCTGTTTTCAGCCCGGCCAGCGCTTCGAGTTTTTCGGCGACAAAGTGTTTAAAGGCCGCGGGCGAACCTGCAATCGGCACCAGCTTCGCATGCTGGATGGTGCGGGTGAGATACAAATCGTAGGCGCTTTTCGCACCGAGGGCGATACGCACGCCGGGCCTGTCCACGTCGTCTATTTTTTGCAGCGGCGAGCCTGCGGGCACCATATAGGTTGCCTCGATTTCGGTGGTGGGGCCGGCAAACGCGATTTCTTTCGCGCGCGCCGGTTCGTCGGCGAGCACTGCGACATCCCATGCGCCGGTATTAACCGAATCCGCCAGAGCGCCGGCGGATTTGTAATGCAGAATTTCCAGCGGCACATCCAGCCGCCGCGCCAGTTCGCGCACCAGATCAACCGCGACGCCGCCTTGTTCTCCATTCGGGCCGAGCGATGTAAGCAGCGTATTTTGAAAGTTGATGCCCGCGCGCAGCTTGCCGGTGGGCGTGAGTTCCGCGCGCGCGGCGGGAGGGATAGCGGTGGTCAAATGTTTACTCCGGTAACGGTTGGCGCAAGTTTGATTATTTTTCGTTTCGCGTGATGCGTCTCAGGCGATACCCTCGACAATTCGTAGATCGCGCTCAACCGCGTCGCCCAAAACTCTTAGCGCCTCCTGATAAGCGGGCGTGTCGTGCGCGGCGAGGGCCTTTTCCAGGCTGTCGAATTCGATCATCACCACGCGCTGATTGATGCCGTGTTCGTAGATTTTGGCAGGCGCACCGCGCACCAGAAATTTTCCACCGGACGCCTGTATTGCGGCAGGCGCGACTTTCGCATAGGCCGCGAATTGATCGGGATTTTTGACGGATTTATAGAATGCCATCCAATAGGCTTTGGCCATGTTGTTCTCCGGGAAAGGTTTGTGAGGATACTGCGCCGCGCAAGTTTACCGCTAATCCTCGAATCACGAAACACCACAAGTATTTGTTTTTATTGATGTTTTATTTATCGTTTGAGACAAACGCGGAACCGCTGTGCCGCTCGCCCGGCGAGACGCGGCGTGCGGCGCACGCGGATTGACCGCTTATACTGAGCGCCATCCCGTTCACCGCAAGGCGCAAAAATGTTTCGATCCCTTGGCACCAGGGCCATGGCAGTTTTGGCCGCAGCATTTAGTGCCGGGTGCACCAGCCCGCCTGCCGCGACACTCGAATCCGCAACGCCGGTGGCGCTGTACGAGGGCGCGCGTTTGATACAGGGCGATGGCAGCGCGGCCATTGAATCCGCCGCATTCACTGTGCAGCGCGGCGTGATCACGCGCGTGGGCCGCAAGGGTGAAGTGTCTGCGCCGCCGCATGCAATGCGCATTGATCTGACCGGAAAGACGGTTATGCCCACGCTGATCAGCGCGCATGTGCATCCCGGTTTTCAAAAGGGCTTGAGCTACGGCGCGGGCAATTACACGCGCGAAGTCATCCTCAATGATCTGAACCTCGCACTGTATTACGGTGTGTCGGTGGTGATGTCGCAGGGAATCGAGCGCGGCGACCTCGCGTTTCAGCTGCGCGACGAGCAGGCGGCCGGCAAAATCGGCGGCGCACGTTTGATGCTGGCGGGTCGCGGCATCGGCGCGCCGAACGCAGGGCCGGGCGCGATGGCGTACAAGGGCATCGCCTATGAAGTCAGCACCGAAGATGAAATCCGCCGGGCAGTGCGCGAGCAGGCAGCTCGCAAAGTTAACGCCATCAAAATCTGGGTCGATGATCGCGGCGGCCGCGCGCCCAGCCTGTCGCCGGCGTTGTCGCGTGCGGCGGCCGACGAAGCGCACAAGCTAAAATTGCGCATCAGCGTGCATGTTTTCTATCACAAGGACGCGGTCGAACTGGCAGTGGCAGGCGTGGATAGTTTTGCGCACCTGGTGCGTGATCGGGTGATGGATGACGCGCTGGTGGTGTCGGTGGTCAAGAACGGGGTGTACGTGATGCCCAACATGGGCGGCGGCGAACGCAATACACACACCACCACGCCGGGCTGGTTCACCGATCCACATCTGACGGCGCTGCTGCGCGACACGGCGTCGCCGCAAGTCATCGAACGCATGAAGGGTTTATTCACGCCACGCGATCCGAAAGTCATGCAAATCGTGCGCCGCAATTACAGCAGTGTGCATGGCAGTTTGAGCAAACTCAATGCCGCCGGCGCGCGCATCATTCTCGGCTGCGACACGGGACTGCCCGATCATCTGCACGGCTATGCCGAACAGCGTGAGCTTGAATTGATGGCGTCCGCCGGCATGACACCGATGCAGGTGATTGTCGCCGCCACCAGCCGTGGCGCGGAATATTTGCAGCTTGCGGATAGCGGCGCGCTGGTGGCTGGCAAGCGCGCGGATTTTCTGGTGCTCGACGCCAATCCGCTCGACGATATACGCAACACGCGGCGTATCGCCAAGGTGTTCATCCAAGGCGAAGAGATCGATCGTGCGGCGTTGAAGGCGTCGCTGATTAAGTAATCGGGGCAGTGCATTTATTGGATCGGCGCTTGCTATGGAAACGAAAGTCCGGATGACCACCGCGTTGCGTGCGCCAACCCATTGCATGGCGTGGTGTGGCATGGAAACCGGCGTATTCAAAAAGCAGGGGCTGGAGGTGAGCTTTCCGGTCATCGAAACCACCGGACCGGAAGCGGTTGCAGGCTTGTCGCGCGGCGACTGGGATTTTTGTCAGACCGGCACGCTGCCGGTAGTGGAGAACTTCCTGTGCGGCGGCGATGTGGTTGCGCTGTTCAGAAACGCCTTGCAGCACGACAATCTGTGTATCGCATTGCGGCGCGAACTGAAAACGCTGGCCGAACTCGACGGCAAACGCATCGGCGTACTGTCGGATGCCACCTCCGGACAAACCGGCATCAATGCGCGCCTGACCATAGAACGGGCCGGCGCAACGGCGACCTACGTGGGCCTCGGCAGCTATGGCAATATTTACCAGGCGCTCATTGCAGGCGAAATCGATGCCGGTCCGCTGCCCCTGCATTTGCGCTTTGCCGGCGAGCGGCAATATGACTGGAACATTTTTGGCCTGGCGTTTGGCGGGGCGGTGCCGTCGGTTTTTGCCACCACGCGAAAACTGATAGCCACCAACCGCGCGCTGGTAATGCGCGTGGCGAAAGGGTTCATCGAGACCGTGCACGCATTCAAGACCGAGCCCGAAGTGTATATCCCGATGCTGCAGCGCTTTCTGAAGGTCAGCGACCGCAAGCTGGTCGAAGACCAATACAAATTCTACGTGCCGCTGTATCCGCAGGCGCCGCGCATGGCCTTGAGCGTGGAGGGCATGCAGTCGATCAGGGATACCTTCGCCAAAAAATACCCGGTGGCGCAACAACTGCAGGAAGCGGATTTTGTGGATTCGTCGTTTGTGGATGAACTGGAGCAGAGCGGGTTTATCGAAAAGCTCTATGCCGGGGGCGTAAAGAGTTGAAGTAAAGTAGTGTCGGGCCACGCTACTGATACCAGAAAATTACAAGAACATTCCATCATTTGTAGGGCGGGAGGAGCGCAGCGTATCCCGCCTTTTGTTAACGCGCGAAAAGCCGGCGGGATACGCTGCGCTTCTCCCGCCCTACATAGCGATTGATTTCCAGGTCTGCGCCAGCCGCTCCGCGCTGCGCCATGCCAGCGCCTGTATCGTCAGCGTGGGATTGCGCGCGCCGCTGGTACCCATCACCGACCCGCCGAGCACGCCAAGATTCGGTACTTCGTGGGCAAAGCCCCAGCGATCAACAGTGTTGGTTTCCCTGTTGTCGCCCATGCGTGTGCCGCCGATGGCGTGGGTGGATGGCCCCTGCGTGCCGACCGGGCCGGGCGTGGTTTCTATCGCACCGGCTTCCATGAACCACTGCTTCATTTTCTCCTGCAGGTAGAGGCTGAGCTTGCGGTCGTTGTCCTTCCAGTCAGCAGTGATACGGATTACGGGATTGCCGAGGCGGTCTTTCACCATGGGATCAAGGTCGAGCACGTTGTCCTCGAACGGCAGTGTCGTTTTCTGCATGGTGGCGAGATTCCAGCGGTCAGCATTCTCTTTCACGAACGCTTTCCATGCCGAACCCCAGGCCGGTCTGCCGAAGGTCGGCATATTTGCCGCATCAATAGGCCGGCGGTCGGAATAAACGAACAGATTGCCGCCGCCGATAAAATCGAGATTGCCGTGATCGAAATTGTCATCAGCCCAGTTGTCGAGCGCGACACCCTGCCCCTGCGTGCCATACCAGTTGTTGATGTTGCGCGGAAACAGCCCGATCAGCCGCGAGGCGGTGTTGTGCGTCATGTAATGCCGTCCGACCTGCCCGTTGTTGTTGGCGAGGCCATGCGGGAACGCTTTTGATTTCGACAGCAGCAGCAGGCGCACGTTTTCGTAGGTGTAACTGGCGAGCAGCACAACATCGGCCGGCTGAAAGTATTCGACGCCATCCTTGAGATAGGTGGCGCCGGTTACGCGCCCCGACTTGTCATCGACTTCTATTTTAGTGACATGCGCGCGCGTGACCACGCTCAGACGCTTGGTTTCCTGCGCCTTGGGTATGGTGGTGATATGCGGGCCGTTCTTGGCGTGGACGTGGCAGCCGCCGCGGGTGCAGTAGCCGTGATACACACAGGCAGAGCGGCCGCCGTACGCCACTGAGTTGATCAACGCAGCGCCGGGAAAAGGCGCCCAGCCCAGTTTCTTTGCGGCGCCGAACATGTGCTCGGTGAACTCGGTAAGACGCAGCGGCGGCATCGGATACTCGCGGCTGCGTGGCGCTTCGAATACATTGCCGCGCGCATCGACCTTGCCCTTGATGTTGCCTGCTTTGCCGGACACGCCGACTTCGTAATCGACCTTGTCGTAGTAAGGCTCAAGTTCCTCGTGACCAAAAGGCCAGTCTTCAACCGTGCATCCTGCGGGAATGCGGGCAGCACCGTAGCGGCGCGTGGTTTCGCTTGCCACTTTGAAGTCCCACGGGTTTAGCCGCCATGCCTGCGCAAAGAAATGCAGCGTGGTGCCGCCGACGGCGTTCATCATCGGGTGAAACGCGGGGCGCGGGGAATACGGCGCAGTCGCGCTGCGCCGGTGAGTGGGCACTTCGGTGTTGGCTTTTTGCACCGATTGCGGCCAGCCGCGAAAGTTATTGCGCAATTCGTCGGGCGCGAAATCGCGTGGCGTAAGCCAGTCACCGGCTTCCAGCCCGATGACATCAAGGCCCGCGCGTGTCAGCGGCAGCACCGCAGTGCCGCCGGCGGCGCCAAGGCCGATCACCACCACATTGGTTTTTTTGAGATTAGTGGCCATGACTCTCACCTCCGTTACCAGCGCGCTTGCTGAACATCGCTTCGTCATAAGCCGATTTGCGGATGACCTTCGGCGGCTTGCTCATGCTCTGCTCGTCCGGCGCCACTGCCATGCGTATACCCGGATAACCGATCAAATCCCAACCGACAAAGTTGGCGTTACCGCCGTAGTAGGGATCGCTGAAGGTGCCTTGCATGGTGTGATTGCGCACCATGTTGAAAAACGCCGCAGAATTGGGACGAAACCCGGTGGCGGCATTTTTTTCCATGCCGGTGAGTACCGCATCCTGATCGCGCGCGGCGAGTTTCGTAAACGAGGCGCCTTTGGACGACAGCGCGTAGGCGTCAACCGCAGCGAGTCCCGAAACGTAGGCAGGCTTGGATGAGGCAAGCGGCCCGGTGAGCGCGCGGTCGATGTAGTGTGCCGCGCGTGCCTCAGCCGCGCCGGGGCCGTTCTCATCGGTCGGAATGATGCGCGCGACAATGGCTTCGAGGATGTCGGATTCTGTTGCCGTGAGTGTTTCGAGCGCCTCGCGCAGTGGTGCAGCCGCGGCACGGGATTGCGCCTGCGCGGGATTCGTCAACTGCGCTGCCGGAACAATGGCCGCTACACCGGCTGCACCCGCCGCGCCGGCGCGCTTGAGCATTTCGCGCCGCGCAATATTACGCGGCTCGTCCTTTTCTTTAATCGACATGAATCCCCCTTGGATTGGCTACAAAAGACCGATGCGCAAACAGTATTCCCGCCATACGCTGCGGTCAAGCGTGTAGGCACTGGAAAATATACACGTTGTTGCAGGCTGTGCCTTCGTGAATAATGCAATGCAGCAGAAACCGCCAACTGACGGGGTCAGAAGCTGATTCTGCATTGACGATTACAGGGCGGATCCGGCGTAGCCATAACCCACTCAGCGCTAGCACGCACCTAAGGCGCACCTAAGGCCCTTTCGCAAATGGCACGCTATGGCGCACAATACCCCCATCAAAGGAATAATCCATGTCCACCGACACCAACAAGCGCCCTGCGGGCACGCCGCAAGGGTTCGACGTACTGCGTGATCCCTTGCTTAACCGAGGCACCGGTTTCACCGAAAAGGAGCGTGACGCGCTGGGGCTGCGCGGCCTGTTGCCGCCGCATGTCCTGAGCCAGACGGAACAGGCGCAGCGGGTACTGGCGAGTCTGCGCAAGCTCACCGACCCGCTCGACAAATTTGTCGCGCTCAACGCACTGCACGACCGCAACGAGAACCTTTTCTTCCGCATCCTGTGTGACCACATCGACGAAATGCAGCCGATCGTCTACACCCCCACCGTCGGACTGGCCTGCCAGAACTTCGGCAATATTTTTCAGCGCCCGCGCGGGCTTTTTATCGGCGCCAACGACCGCGGCAACATCGCGAAGATACTGCGCAACTGGCCGCATCAGGCGCGCATCATTGTCGTCACCGACGGCGAGCGCATACTCGGTTTGGGCGACCTCGGCGCAAACGGCATGGGCATTCCGGTGGGCAAGCTTTCTTTGTACACGGCCTGCGCCGGCATACACCCGTCGCTGTGTCTGCCGATAACGCTGGATGTGGGCACCAACAACGACGCCCTGCGTAACGAACTCTACTATGTCGGGCTGCGGCAACGCCGCATCACCGGCGCTGCCTACGACGACTTTCTGGAGGAATTCATCGTTGCCACGCAAGAAGTATTCCCCGGCGTGGTGGTGCAGTTCGAGGACTTTGCCAACCACAATGCCTTCCGCCTGCTGAAGAAATATCGTGATCGCATCTGCACCTTCAACGACGATATTCAAGGCACCGCGGCGGTTGCGCTGGCAGGCATATTTTCCGCGCTGCGCGTCACCGGCGCGCCGCTGACCGAACAGAAGGTATTGTTCCTTGGCGCGGGAGAGGCCGCGACCGGCATCGCCGACCTCGTAGTGTCGGCAATGATCGCACAGGGACTGTTACGCGAGCAGGCGTTGCGCAACTGCTGGCTGTTCGACTCGCAGGGGCTGGTGGTCGGCAGCCGCGCGAATCTTGCCGAGCACAAAGTGACCTACGCCCACGATTATCCTGCAGTAGGCGATTTTTTATCCGCCATCAAGGCGCTCAAGCCGACCGTGATCATCGGCGTAGCCGCGGTTGGCGGCACCTTCACGCGCGAAGTGCTCGAAGAAATGGCGCGCATCAACCAGCAGCCGATCGTGTTCGCACTCTCCAACCCAACATCGCAGGCCGAGTGTACGGCCGAGGAGGCCTACCGCTGGACCAACGGGCGTGCGCTGTTTGCCTGCGGCAGCCCGTTCGATCCCGTGGAATTCAACGGCAAGACGTTTGTGCCGAGACAAGGCAACAACTCCTACATTTTCCCCGGCGTGGGTCTGGGCGCCATCGCCTGCGGCGCTACCGCCATTACCGACGAGATGTTCATGTCCTCGGCGCATATGCTTGCACAGCTGGTTACGGAATCCGACCTTGAGCAGGGCAGTCTGTACCCGGCGCTACCGCGCATCCGCGAAGTCTCGGCGGCCATCGCTACGGATATCGCCGACACGGCCTACCGGCGCGGACTCGCCGGTAAGGCCAGACCAACCGACCTGGCGCAGGAAGTGCAGTCGCAAATGTTTGATCCGCGCTACTGAACGGCGTGCGGAGATTGATCTTGAGGTGATGGTTGTAGGGTGAGCAAAACGCGCTTTGTTTTGCCCACGGAGGCTAACAATGATCGATGCCACGAAACGATACGCGTTGATTGCGCATCACCTCTTAATCGCGGCCCTGACGGCGATCGCGCCCTCGTGTTTTGCCGCGGACCAAGGCATCACATTAAAATTCACACCGACCTACTACCACAGTTCCACCCAAAATCCGGCGTGGGATCTCAACCTGCGCGCGAGCCTCGGTGCGCACAACGCGTGGGTGGGCTACTACCGGCAACGAGAGGATTTTCAGCAGTTGCGTTTGGGTTATGACTACAGCTGGGATGTGCCGTTCGGCAAGCTCATGCCTTCCGCGCAATACGCCACACACGGATTTTTAGGCGGCAGCCTCAATGCCGAAATCGGTGATCGCTATTTCGCGCTGCTCGGATTCGGGCGCACCAATCTCAAACCCTATTACAACCTCAACTTCGATCCCAACGACGCCATAACTTTCGGCGTTGGCACACGCGCGCTACCACGCACCACGCTGTCGCTGTTTCAAGTCAGGGATGACCGGCTGCACACCGGGCAGCGCATCACGCACCTGGTCGCGCGCTATAAGCCCGATGACAAAACACGCTGGACGCTGGATATTTTCAACAAGAGCGGCCGCGGCGATGCGGATCCCGCCAGTGAAGTGCTGCGCGGCACCGGCGCCGCTGTCACCTATGACTTCGAACCGTACTTCGTGCGCATCGCCAGCGATCCTTACGTCAATTTCACCAACAATCACATGCTGCGGGTAGCGTTCGGTTTGCGTTTGTGAACTATACTATCGAGGCTAGCGCGCTCTGCCAAGGGCAAACGCGGGCAACTCCCTCTGACAACTACCGAACCACTCCCACACATTTGAACCTGGAGAACCACTCATGAAAGCCCTTATCACGTTTTTGCTGTGCGCGACACTCACCACACTCGCCTCATGCGCGCTCGACGGCCCGCCTGCCGGCCCATCCGCCACAGCGCGCCTGCAATCCAAAAGCGGCAGCACCGTCAGCGGTTCGATCACCTTTACGCAAGTGGGCGACAGCGTGCGCGTCACCGGCAATATATCGGGCCACAGCCGCGGGGCCAAAGGCTTTCACATCCACGAAAAAGGCGATTGCTCATCCGCCGACGGCATGAGCAGCGGCGGACATTTTAATCCCGCGAAATCGAAGCACGGCGCGCCGGGCGCCGGCCACGCCGGCGATTTTGGCAACATCGTGTTCGATGATTACGGCGCGGCTACCGTCCGTATGACGGTCAGCGGCATCGCCGTGAACAAATCCGCTGCCAACGGCATCATCGGCCGCGCCGTGATCATCCACGCGCAGGCCGATGACCTGAAGACCGATCCAACGGGCGATGCAGGCGGGCGTGTGGCTTGCGGCGTTATCGAGTAACGCACGCAGGCGCGGCCTGCGGATCAGTCGAACTTGTAATGTGTGCGATTCAGGAACTCCACCACATCCTCGACATCCGAAGTGCTCCAGCCCAGCTTCTGCTGCGCCTGCCACTTTTCAACGATGTCACGCACATCGGTTCGTGTGACCGGCAAGCGCTTCACGCGCGCGTGAACCGTGCCGCTGTGGCACAACACACAGTGATTTTCGTATAACGCGCGGCCCCGTCCCGCATCCGGCACTTGCGCGAACCCCGTTGCCGCAACCAGCGTCATTGCCGCGAACCCTGCTAGCCAGTGCGCAATGCTGCTCATGGCGGCGTTTGCCTGATCACAGCAACCCATTCCGCTTCCGCGCGGGTAGCATCACAATCGCGAACGCCGCCGGAAGCATGCTCACGCCCGCACGCGACACAGAAATAGGCCAACGCCGGCGCCACGCGCTCGCTGGCGGTAAGCTCTACGCAAGCCGCAACCGCGCTATCAGCGTCCGCCTTACGCGAAGCAAGCTTCGCTTTGCGCAAGGCAGGCTTCGCCGGACGCCGCAGATAACGAAGGGACACAGCGCGCCTCCTTTCAATGGTTTACAGGACAAGAAAATCTGTCCCATTGCCATACTGCGCCGGTGTCCATGAAAAACATTGATCTGGATCAACTGCGCGAAGGTTAGCGGCGTCTATAGTGACTGCGAAAGTGGTCGTTTCAGGCCGAAAACATGCAAGGAGCAAACCATGTTCAAAAACATACTGGTGCCAACGGATGGCTCAGCGCTGTCGCGCCGCACCGTGAGCGATGCGGCGAAGCTGGCGCAAAAACTCGGCGCGAGAATCACCGGTTTTTACGTTGCACCGACCTATCACATCGAGGTCTACACCGACTACGTGCCACCCGATATGATCACGCCGCTGCAACATGCGGCCCTTGCAAAAAAAACCGCGCAGCGCCACCTCGACTTCATCAGCAAGGCGGCGGGCAACCACGTGGATTGCAAGGGGTATTTCGTGATGAGCGATTTGCCCGCGGACGCCATTGTAAAAGCCGCGCGCAAACACAAGTGCGATCTGATTTTCATGGGATCTCACGGGCGCAGCGGCCTGACTAAACTTCTGCTCGGCAGCCAGACCAGCAAAGTACTGGCGCAAACCCGCATACCGGTGCTGGTGCACCGTTAGGCATCCCTGTCTCAATCTTTCACAAAGGAAATTATCATGAGCACGCAAAGCGAAAAGCTCGCAACGGACGTCAAAGTGCTGGTACACGACACCGAAGAACTCATCAGAGCCACTGCCGCCGAGACCAGCGACAAGGTGGTCGAACTGCGGCGGCGCATGCAACAGACCGTGCACGACGTGAAATCAAATATCGTAAATCTGGAGGCCGTTGTCATAGACAAAGCAAGGCCTGCGGCACAGGCGGCCGATCAATACGTGCACACGCACCCGTGGCACGCGATCGGCGCGTCGGCGCTGGTGGGCCTGGTGATCGGCCTGCTGGCAAACCGGCGCTGATGCCGTTCAGGCGCGCGCTGCACGTAGCGCGTCGAGCAGTTCGCGTACATTGGCGACACGCTCAAGGTTATCGACCAGGGCGATGATGCGATCAGCAGCGGCATTGGAAATCACCCCTGCCGCCGCGGTGCGCAGCTTGCCCTGAATTTCGGCGCGGCTTAAGGGATCGGCGGCATCGCCTTTGGCCACCAGCCGGCGGTCGGTATGCGTGACGCCTGCGGTGGTTTTGATTTCAACCAGTGCGGCGGTTCCTGCGATGCCGGGCTCGATGCCGACTTTGACACGCTCGCGCGCAAATGCCCCTACGGCCAGGTCTTTAACACGCGCCGGTTCAAACTGATCGAGCCAGCACGCGCGGTCGTGCAGCACCACAGCCGTGATATAGGGCATCGACAGCAGCGCCTTGAATTTATCGTCCCACGCCAGCGTGCCGTGCATGTCGTAGACACCTTTGGAAAGGCCCACGCGCACCTCGGCAATGTCTGCCGGCCTGAGATCATGTGCCGCCGCCAGCGCCAGCAGCGCGGTGATGACCGATTGCACCGAACTCGCCGCCGGCCACAGCCGCAGCGAAATCTGCTCCAGCGTCCATTGTTTGCCGAGATCGGCAATCACCGACGCCGGATTGCCGCCGTCGGAATAGGCGTTGTAAATGCCTCCATCCGGGTGCGCGAGAATTTCCTTGGACGCCAGAAAGCCCTGCTCCGCCAGCAAGCCCGCCATCAGCCCGGACAGCGCGCCGCGGCACTGGTGAAACTTGATGGTGGGCGTGCCCCAGTGTGCGAACGTCCCCGCCGACTGGCTGCCGGCAAGGCCGAAAGCGTTGCGCTGAAGGTCGCCATTGAAGCCGCGCAATTTGCCCACCGCGGCGGCGCCGCCAAACGGCCCCACCACACCCGGCGAGTGCCAGCCGCGCGCACGAAACGCCGCATAGTGGGTGCCGCTGGCTACGCGCACCGAAGTTTCCAGACCTGCGGTGATCGCGGTCAACAACGCCATGCCGCTGGCGCCATCACGCTCAGCGATCGCCAGTGCAGGTGACACCACCTGCGGCGTGGTGTGATAGAGCGTGGGCCGGTGCACATCACACACCGTGACCGCGGTGATCAGATAGCCGTTCAACAAAGTCGCGCCGGCCAGCGACAATTTATCGCCGCCGATGATGCTGGCTTCGCTGGATGCGCCTAGCGCCGCAGCCAGCCCGCGTATCTGTTTGACTTCATCGCCGCGGGTGCCAGCCAGTGCGCTCGCCAAAGCATCGAGAATGATGTCCTTGACGCGCTCGCGTATCGCAATGGGGATGTGTTCATATTGCAGGCCGGCGATGAATGTCGCCAGTTCAGCGGTGGGGGTGGTGGTCATGATGCAGGAGGACTCCGGTAAAGCTAAGCGGGTTTTCCGAAAGCGTTCATCTAACTTACATGCGGATCAAAACCTGCACTGTCGTTCCCGCGCAGGCGGGAACCCATAAGCGGTCTCAAGTGGCACCGTGTTATGGGTTCCCGCCTGCGCGGGAACGACAGCGGAAAGTTATCTGTGTAATGGGGAATTTTACCGCAGGCGCAGATGTGCGATGCGCTGACCTGGCGCAAGAGGCGGAAGTTCTGCAAAAAAATTCACAGCGCCGTTGCGCCGGATCAACACGCTAACGCAGCCGCGCACTACAATTCCTCTTTAACATGGGCTCACGGCGATGACTCAGACACTGACTTTCCTTGGCGCCACCGGCACGGTAACGGGTTCCAAGTACCTGTTAACCGTGGAGTCACAGAACATCCTTATCGACTGCGGGCTGTTTCAGGGGCTGAAGCAGTTGCGTCTCAAAAACCGCGAAGAATTTCCGCTCAGCCCCAAGCGCATTGATGCAGTCGTTCTGACCCATGCGCACATAGACCACAGCGGCTACCTGCCACTGCTGGTGAAGAATGGTTTCCGCGGTCGCATCTATTGCACCGCGGCCACTCGCGATCTGTGCGGGATACTCCTGCCCGATGCGGGCCATCTGCAGGAAGAAGAAGCGCATTACGCCAACAAGCATGGCTTTTCAAAGCACCACAAGGCTCTTCCACTATTCACGCAAAAAGATGCGGTGCGCGCGCTCAAGCATCTGCAGCCGGTGGCGTTCGGGGAGCAGGTCCCGCTCGGCAAAGACGTTTCGTTCCAACTGCTACCGGCGGGCCATATCCTGGGTGCCGCCATGGTTACCGTCAACATGAAAAGCAGGCGTTTGGTATTTTCGGGAGACCTTGGCCGGCAGAACGATCCTATCATGCATGCGCCTGCCACGCCGGGCGCGGCCGATTTTCTGGTGGTCGAATCGACCTATGGCAACCGCCTGCATGCGCCCGGCGACGCGCAAAAAATGCTGGGCGCTCATGTCAGGCGCGCGCTCAACCGCGGGGGCGTGGTGGTGATTCCCGCCTTCGCGGTGGGCCGCACCCAATTGCTGCTGCATTATCTCGCTCGCCTGAAGCAGCGCAAAGCGATACCCGATGTGCCGATATTTCTCAATAGCCCGATGGCAATCAACGCCACCCGTATCTATCATAAGCACCGCACCGAACACCGGTTAACGCCAGCTGAAAGCCAGGCTGCATGCGGCGTTGCCACAATGGTTAACACGGCGGAGGAATCACGCGCGCTGAACCAGCGCCGTGGTCCGATGATCATCATCTCGGCCAGCGGCATGGCGACAGGCGGGCGCGTACTTCACCATCTGAAGGCGTTCGCGCCGGACCCGCGCAATATGGTGCTGTTCGCGGGTTTTCAGGCCGCAGGTACGCGCGGCGCAACCCTGCTCGGTGGCGCCGACGCGGTAAAGATTCACGGCCAGTATGTGCCAGTGCGCGCCGAAGTTGTGAGCATGGATAGCCTGTCGGCGCACGCCGACTACAGCGAGATACTGACCTGGCTGCATACATTTCCGCAGCCGCCGAAAAAGACTTTCATCACGCACGGCGAGCCCGCGGCAGCCGACGAATTGCGCCGGCGCATACAGGAGACGCTGGGCTGGTCATGCGAGATTCCGAATTATCGGGATAGCGTCACGCTGCGATGAATCCAATCAACCAGATGAAGGTGCGCCGCATGGGCATCGACACCTATCAGGAACCGGTGATCTATATGCACCGCGACTGCCACGTGTGCCAGTCTGAAGGTTTCGAGGCGCAGTCACGCATCCAGCTCGCGCTCAACGATAAAACAATCATCGCCACGCTCAATGTCGTTACCGGCAATCTGCTCACCGCACATGAAGCGGGCCTGTCGGAGGCGGCGTGGCGCCTGCTGGCGCCGGTGGAAGGCGATGAAATCACCGTGTCTCCTCCGGCGTTTCTTGAGTCACTCAGCCTTGTTCGCGCCAAGATCTATGGCCAGCGCCTCGACGCATCGGCCATGACGTCGATCATTCGCGATGTGGCGGCCGGCCGTTACTCGGACCTTTATCTGTCGGCGTTCATCACCGCCTGCGCCGGCGACCATCTTGATCTGGCGGAAACCATCGCGCTCACACAGGCGATGATCGCTGTGGGCGAACGCGTAACCTGGCCCGGCGCGCGCATCATGGACAAGCACTGCGTGGGCGGGTTGCCCGGCAATCGCACCACGCTGCTGATTGTGCCGATCATCGCCGCCTGCGGCCTCATCATCCCCAAAACGTCGTCCCGCGCCATCACCTCCCCCGCCGGCACGGCGGATACCATGGAAACACTCGCGCCGGTGCGGCTCGACATTGCCGCGATGAAGCGCGTGGTCGCGCGCGAAGGCGGATGCATCGTGTGGGGCGGCGCGGTGCGGCTCAGTCCGGCGGACGATATTCTGATACGCGTTGCGCGCCCGCTGGACCTCGACAGCGTGGGACAACTGATCGCCTCGGTGCTTTCGAAAAAAGCCGCCGCCGGCGCCACCGATGTGGTGATCGATATTCCCGTCGGCGCAACCGCCAAGGTGCGCACTGCCGCTGCCGCAGCAGCGCTCAGCGCAGGCCTCACTGCGGTTGGCGCCGCCATCGGCCTCAATGTCTTCCCGGTGGTCACCGGCGGATTACAGCCGGTAGGACGCGGCATCGGCCCGGCGCTGGAAGCGCGCGACGCGCTGGCGGTGCTGCAAGGCCATGCTGCAGCACCCGCCGATCTGCGCGAACGTGGCGTGCTGCTGGCGAGCCATATCCTCGAACGCGCGGGCGCCGCCGCGCCGGGCGCGGGTGCGGCGATGGCACGCGCCGTACTCGCCGACGGCTCGGCGTGGCGCAAGTTTCAGGCGATCTGCGAAGCGCAGGGCGGCATGCGCGTGCCGCCGCAATCGACACACCGCTTTCCCGTCACCGCAGAGCGCGCGGGGCGCGTCACCGTGATCGACAACCGGCGGCTTGCCCGCGTAGCCAAACTTGCCGGCGCACCGCAGGCCGCCGCTGCCGGCGTGGAACTGCACACCCCCCTGGGCAGCGAAGTGGCACCCGGCGAGCCGCTGTTCACGCTCCACGCCGAGACACCGGGTGAGCTGGCTTATGCGCTGGATTATATAAAAAACCCTCATGAAATCATAACCTTGAGCGAGCTATCGTGAACACCGTGGTGGTGCCGTTGCCAGGTAACATGGCGCTCGCCACGAGCGTTGCTGCACAGTTGGGAGCGACACTGGGTGAACTCACGGTGCATACTTTTCCGGACAAAGAAACGTACGTGCGGCTGGATACGCCGGTTACAGGACGCGAAGTAATCATGGTTTGCACACTCGACCGGCCCGATGAAAAATTTCTGCCGCTGGCATTTACCGCGTCAGCCGCCAAACAGTTGGGCGCAGCGCGCGTTGGACTGATAGCACCGTATCTCGGCTACCTGCGCCAGGACACGCGTTTCAAAAGCGGCGAAGGCATCACCTCCGCAACGTTCGGCGGCCTGCTGTCACAGGCGGTTGACTGGATCGTCACGGTTGATCCGCATCTGCATCGTTATCGCGCATTGAGCGAGATTTACGCCATCCCCTGTCACGTGGTGCATGCCGCTCCGCTGCTTGCGCAATGGATAAAAACGCGGATCAGCATGCCGCTGTTGATCGGCCCCGACAGCGAAAGCCTGCAATGGGTCTCTGCGGTCGCGGCGGCAGCGGATGCGCCTTACCTGGTGCTCGAAAAAACCCGTTACGGCGACCACGATGTGCGGATAGCGGTGCCGCACGTGGAGCGCTGGCGCGCACGCACGCCGGTGCTGGTGGATGACATTATTTCCACCGGGCGCACGATGATCGAAACCATCATCCACCTGAAGCGCGCCGGTCTGTGCGCGCCCGTGTGCCTGGGTGTGCATGCGGTGATGGCGGGCAACGCCTATGAGAATCTGCTGGCGGCGGGTGCCGCCGAAAGGGTGACCTGCAACACCATTAGCCACGCCTCCAACGGAATCGATGTGTCGTCAGTGATTGCCGCTGCGCTGCCCACGCTCAGTTGGCGCGCACCCGGGCAGCGCTAATGCCTGCAGCGCTGGCGACGGAGAATGCGAGCGCCTGTTACACGCACAACAGCGCCGCCTTGCAGCCGGCAAACAGCAACGGCTAACTGCGTACACGCCCTTCACGCACTTGCTCGCGCGACACCACACCGGCGATGCCGGAGAGTTCCTGCGCCAGCACTACCAGCACGTCGTCTATGCTCACAATACCCACCAGCCGCGTTTCGTCATTGACAATCGGCATCCGCCGTATACCCCTGGAACGCATCAGCTCAATGGTCTCGGCAAGTCCCAGCGATTCCGGCGCGGTCACCAGATCGGGTGACATGATGTCGCCGGCAGTGAGTACCTTGGCGTCAAGATCCATGGCATTGATCTCGACCACAATGTCGCGGTCGGTCAATATGCCCACCGGCACACATTTGCCATCGGCCTCGTCCACCACTACCAGGCTGCCCACGCGATAGTGCCGCATCAATTTGCACGCGGCATGCACCGTCACTTCGCGGTTGACGAAAACCACCTCGCGCTTGCAAATATCTCCGATGACCATGGCACTCCTCATGCGTTCGACTAGCACTCAACGGC
Source organism: Bordetella parapertussis (assembly GCA_945861275.1). GTDB lineage: Bacteria > Pseudomonadota > Gammaproteobacteria > Burkholderiales > SG8-41 > UBA5216. The sequence continues at coordinate 7,241 of CAMATZ010000043.1, read as the reverse complement.
TTACGCGTCCTGATGCGTTAACCCGGTCAGCGCTTTGCACTGCATAATATGAATATGGGCGGCGACAACGTTGATCCACGTCAACCCGGATAAAGTTTGTCCCGCACAGCGACCGCACATCACGTTTTTCACGCCTTACCCGTCGGGTTGCGCTTTACACACGGCCAGCGCCGCACCCTATACCACCGCTGCGCTTGCGCTAAATCAAACGGACGCGCCGCGCGGTGTGGCAAAGTGCGTCAGCAGTGAATTCCGAAAAATATAATAAATACATTAATAATCAAATACTTACTGACATTTTCCCGATAGCGGATAGAATCGACACATGTTTCGTTCAGCGCAGACACGCCAGATAGTGGGCGGCCTATCCCTCGTCTTGATGCTGCTGTGCCAGACCATGGCAGCCGCGCTGGGCTACGCCCATGCGGCGCTGGCCCCAGTGGCCGCACCGGCGCAAATCGAGAGTATGCAGGCCGCGACCCCATGCCATCACGAGGCCGTGGACGCCGGCAGCAGCGCGCCGGGTCACGGCTGCCAGGATCGCTGCCCCTCGCGCGACGCCGCGTTTGAAAGCGCGAAAATCAACATCCCTGCCGCAGCCAGTCTTGCACTGTCGGCATACACCGCTAACCTGCCCGACCCGCTACACACGGGCGCAACGGTTACAGCGCGCTACGAGCAGATCGTCGCGCGCGCCACTCCTCCGCCACTGCGCTTGGTGTACTGCCGTCTGCTGAATTAGCCCTCCGCCAGGTATGCCGCCGGAACCAAGCCGGCATCGTCCGATTGACGAACTCGCGGAGGTCTTATGCTTTCATCACTGATTGGGTTGGCTGCCATCATCACACGGCCGCCTGTAATGCGCGCGACTGCCCTGCTCGCGGCGCTGGTTTTCAGCTGCCCCTGGTTCGCGCGCGCGGCGGACGATCCGCTTTCGCTACACGAAGCGCTCGCCATCGCCGTGCGTGATTCTTCCCTGCTCGCCGCGCAGCGCTCCGCTATTGCCGCCGCCGGGGAGTACACCATCTCCGCGCGCGAACTGCCCGACCCCAAGCTCAAGTTCGGCATCGATAATTTTCCGCTTGACGGCCCCGACAAATACAACTTCACGCGCGATTTCATGACCATGCGCCGCATCGGCGTGGCGCAGGAATTTCCGCGCGCTGAAAAACGCGAGCTCAAGGGGCGTCGCGCCGAGCACCAGCTTGCGCGCGAGCAGGCGATGCTCGCCGACACCCATGCGACAGTGCGGCGCGACATCGCACTGGTGTGGATGGAACGCTATTACGCCGAATTGATGGCAAAGGTTGTGGACGAGCAATACGCCGAAACCACGCTGCAACGCGACGCCCTGCAAGCCGGCGTGGCGGCCAGCCGCACCTCGTTTGCAGATCGGCTGGCGCTGGAGGCGGCTTTGCAGTTGCTGCTTGACCGCCGCGCGGACTTCGACAAACTGGCAGGGCGGGCGAAGGCGCTGCTTTCGCGCTGGCTGGGCACGGCGGCAGCGCGGCCACTGTCGCCGCTGCCGGAGGGCACGGCGAGCGCACCCGCGCCCGCTCACACGCATGCCTACGGCGCGGTGATTTACGATCCGCAGCATCCCCATCTGCAATCGCTGCAACGGCAGGTCGACATCGCACAGAGTGAAGCCGATCTCGCGCAAGCAGCCACCAGGCCCGACTGGGGACTGGAACTGGGCTACGCGCAACGCGGCCCCGCCTACAGCAATATGCTGACGTTTCAGGTATCCATAGATTTGCCGCTGTTCGCCGACCGCCGGCAGAACCGCGAGGCCGCGGCGCGCGCAGCGCAGGTAACGCAGGCACGCGCGCTGCGCGAAGACGCGTTGCGCCAGCATCTCGCGGAGGCGGCGGCAGCGCAAGCGGATTGGAATGTGGCGAGCGCGCGGATGAAACGCTTCGATGACGAACTGCTGCCGCTCGCGCGCGACCGCGCACGGCTCGCGCTTGCCGCTTATCGCGGCGGCTTCGGCACGCTCGCCGCGGTACTGGAGATGCGGCGCATCGAGCTCGACCTGCGCCTGCAAAAACTGCAATTGGCCGCCGAGCAGGGGCGCGCCCAAGCGCAGCTGATCTACTTTCTGCCCGAGGAGCAAAGCAAATGAAGCGCACTGTTTTCAAAGGCCTGCTGATCGCGCTCCTGATCGCCGGCATCGGCGCTGGCGGTGGTTACTGGTTCGCCATGCGCCGCATGCAAGCGGCTATGTCCGCGCCATCCGCAGCACCGGCAGCATCACCCGCAGCCGCAGCAACGACCGATCGCAAGGTGCTGTACTGGCATGACCCCATGGTAGCGGGATCCAAATTCGACAAGCCCGGCAAATCCCCTTTCATGGACATGCAGCTGGTACCCGTGTATGCCGATGAAGGCGCCGATCAGGGCAAGGTGACGATCAGTCCGCGCACCCTGCAAAACCTTGGCATACGCATCGTCGAGGCAAAGGAAGGCCGCATGGCAATGGGCTTCACCGCCCCCGGTGCGGTGAGTGTGGACGAACGCTCGCTGATCGCGATCCAGGCGCGCGTCACCGGCTATATCGAAAAATTGTATGTGCGCGCGCAATACGATGCCGTGACACAGGGTCAACCCCTGGCCGATATTTATTCGCCCGAATGGCTGGCAGCACAGGAAGAGTATCTGGTGCTCAGGCGCAGCACGCAACCGGATGTAGCAGCGCTGGCACTGGCCGCACGCCAGCGGCTGCTGCTGCTCGGTGTCTCCGATGCACAAATCCAGCGCATCGAACAATCCGGGCAAGCTGCACCACGCGTCACGCTGTATGCGCCCGAAAGCGGCATGGTGTGGGAGCAGGGCGTGCGCGACGGCATGTCAGTCAATCCCGGCATGACGCTGTTCCGGCTGGCACGGCTCGGCAGCGTTTGGGTTAACGCCGAAGTTCCCGAAACCGAGGCCGCGCTGGTGCGCCCCGGTGCGCCGATCACGGCACGTGCAACAGCGTTACCCGGCGCGGTATACCAGGGAACCGTCGCCGCGCTGCTGCCCGATGTCAACGCCACCACACGCACGATCAAAGCGCGCATTGTGCTGGCCAACCCCGGCGGCCATCTGAAACCGGGCATGTTTGTCAACGTCGAGTTCGGCAGCGTCACCAAGCCCGCGCTCATGATACCGAGCGAAGCGGTGATACATACCGGCACACGCACCGTAGTCATCGTTGCCGAGGGCGGCGGAAAGTTTCGCCCGCTTGAGGTTGACATCGCACGTGAAAGCCACGACATGACCGAGATACGCAAAGGTCTCGTTGCAGGGCAAAAAGTCGTTGCCTCCGGCCAGTTTCTGATCGACTCCGAAGCCAGTCTTAAAAGCACCCTGACACGGCTGGAAAGTTCACCGAACGCCGCCACCGGAACGGGTGCAGCCAAAAACGGTAAACACAGTGGCGGCGCCAAAGTCAACGGCGTCGATGCCGCGAACGGAAAAATCGACCTCGCCCACGGCCCCATACCATCGCTGAAATGGCCGGCGATGACCATGGGATTTCGCGTTGAGGATAAGTCGCAGCTCACGAATCTGAAAGCGGGAGACGAGATCGAATTCGAGATGCGCGGCGAGCCCGATAAGGACGGTGATTACCTGATTACGCGCATCACCAAAAAACCCGCCAAGGCAACAAAGGCGGCAAAATGATCGAGCGTCTCATCCGCTGGGCCATCAGCAATCGCGTTTTGGTGCTGATGGCGACCCTCATGTTCACTGCTTGGGGGGTGTGGTCGATGATGAAGACACCACTGGACGCGATACCTGATCTGTCCGACGTGCAGGTGATCATCCGCACCACCTGGCCGGGGCAGGCGCCGCAGATCGTCGAGGATCAGGTCACCTACCCGCTCACCACCACCATGCTGTCGGTGCCGGGCGCCAAGGCCGTGCGCGGCTATTCGTTCTTCGGTGATTCCTTTGTCTACGTACTGTTCGAGGACGGCACCGATCTCTACTGGGCGCGCTCGCGCGTACTCGAATACCTCAACCAGGTGCAGGCCCGCCTGCCGGCGCAGGCGAAGCCGGCACTGGGGCCCGATGCCACCGGCGTGGGCTGGGTATACGAGTATGCGGTGATCGACCGTAGTGGACGCCATGATCTGAGCCAATTGCGCGCATTGCAGGACTGGTTCCTCAAGTACGAACTCAAGTCGGTGGCCAATGTCGCGGAAGTCGCGTCGGTGGGCGGCATGGTGCGGCAGTACCAGATCGTACTCAATCCGGACCGGCTGCGCGCGTATTCGATACCCATCTCCCGTGTGATCCAGGCGGTGAAAAACGCCAACCAGGAAACCGGCGGTTCGGTGCTCGAGCTGGGCGAGGCCGAGTACATGGTGCGCGCCCACGGCTACCTTAAATCACTCGATGACTTCCGCGCCATCCCGATCACGGTTGGCGATGGCGGCACGCCGGTGTTGCTGAAGGATGTGGCACGCGTGCAAATCGGGCCGGAATTGCGGCGCGGCATTGCGGAGCTGGATGGCGACGGCGAGACCGTCGGTGGTGTCATCATCATGCGCAGCAGCAAAAACGCACTCGAAACCATCGCCGCGGTGAAGGCCAAAATCGACAGCCTCAAACCGGGACTGCCGGCGGGCGTGGAAATTGTGCCGACCTACGACCGCTCGGGACTGATCCTGCGCGCCATCGATCATCTGCGCGACAAACTCATCGAAGAATTCATCGTCGTCGCGCTGGTATGCATGGTGTTCCTGTTTCATCTGCGTTCAAGTCTGGTTGCCATCATCACGCTGCCGCTGGGCGTGATGATCGCCTTCATCATCATGCGCTACCAGGGGGTGAACGCCAACATCATGTCGCTCGGCGGCATCGCCATCGCCATCGGCGCCATGGTGGATGCCGCGGTGGTAATGGTCGAGAACGCGCACAAGCATCTTGAATCCTGGCGCCATGCGCATCCCAACGAGTCGTTGGCGAACGAGGCGCGCTGGCAATTGATCGGCGACGCCGCGGCGGAAGTCGGCCCCGCACTGTTCTTCAGTTTGCTCATCATCACGCTCTCGTTCGTGCCGGTATTCGCGCTTGAGGCGCAGGAAGGACGTCTGTTCGCGCCGCTCGCCTACACCAAAACCTACGCCATGGCGGCTGCGGCGGGACTGTCGGTGACGCTGGTGCCGGTGCTGATGGGCTACTGGATACGGGGCCGCATACCGGATGAAAAATCCAATCCACTCAGCCGCCTGCTTATTTTTATGTACCGCCCCGTGCTGGCGGCGGTATTGCGTTTTCCGAAGTGCACCTTGTTCATCGCCGTGGTGCTGCTGGCGCTGAGCGCCTATCCCGCCTCACGCCTCGGCGGCGAATTCATGCCGCCGCTGGACGAAGGTGATTTGCTGTATATGCCGACCGCGCTGCCGGGCTTGTCGGTGGGCAAGGCCTCTGAAATTCTGCAACTCACCGACCGCCTGATTAAAACCGTGCCGGAAGTCGCGCGCGTGTTCGGCAAGATCGGCCGTGCCGAATCCGCCACCGATCCTGCACCGCTGGAAATGGTGGAAACGACGATCCAGTTCAAGCCGAAGAACGAATGGCGACCCGGCATGACGCAGGAGAAACTGATCGAGGAACTGGATCGAACCGTCAAAGTACCCGGACTCACCAACATCTGGGTGCCGCCGATCCGCAATCGCATCGACATGCTCGCCACCGGCATCAAGAGTCCACTCGGGATCAAGGTGTCCGGCCCTGATCTGGCGCAAATCGAGCGCGTAACGCAGGACATCGAGCGTGCCGTGAAGGATGTGCCGGGCGTCACCTCCGCACTGGCCGAGCGGCTCACCGGTGGGCGCTACATCGATGTCAAAATCGACCGCCTGGCTGCCGCGCGCTACGGCATGAACATCGCCGACGTGCAGGCCATCGTTGCGACGGCCATCGGCGGCGAGAACATTGCCGAGACCATCGAGGGGTTGCAGCGTTTTCCGATCAACGTGCGTTATCCGCGCGAATTGCGCGACTCTCTCGAAAAGTTGCGCAGCCTGCCGGTCGTCACTGAGCGCGGCGCGCAGATTACGCTGGGCACGCTGGCCGCACTCGCCTTCGTCGACGGGCCGCCGATGCTCAAAAGCGAAAATGCGCGGCTCTCCGGCTGGGTCTATGTTGATCTGCGCGGCCGTGATCTGCAGTCGGTGGTCGACGACGCGCAAAAGAGTGTGCGTGAGCAGGTAAAGATTCCCGCCGGTTACTCGGTGTCGTGGTCGGGCCAGTTTGAATATCTCGAACGCGCCAAAAAGCGACTGGCCATAGTCATCCCGTTCACACTGGCGATTATTTTTGTGTTGCTGTATCTCACCTTCCACCGCACCGGCGAAGCATTGCTGATTATGGTGACGGTGCCGTTCGCGCTGATCGGCGGCTTCTGGCTGATGTGGCTGCTGGGCTACAACCTGTCGGTAGCGGCGGCTGTCGGCTTTATCGCGCTGGCCGGCGTAGCAGCGGAGTTTGGCATCATCATGCTGCTCTACCTGCGGCAGGCGCTGGACAAACGCATCGCTGCCGGTGAGGCAGTGCACGAGCGCGGTGCGGAAAACGAGCGCTGCGCGCAGGAAGCGCAAATGGTGGTGGACGCCATTACCGAAGGCGCGGTGCTGCGCGTGCGCCCCAAAGCGATGACCGTCGCGGTGATCCTCGCCGGCCTGCTGCCGATCATGTGGTCGAGCGGCACCGGCGCCGAAGTCATGCAGCGCATCGCCGCGCCCATGGTCGGCGGCATGATCACCGCGCCGCTGCTGTCGATGCTGGTGATTCCGGCGGCTTACTTATTGATGCGCAGGCGGCGCCCGTGATAGTCATTTCGCCCGGCGGGTGCGCGGCCTCGATTTTATGTATCGTGTTATTGCTTTTTCATAATGATAGCATATGACGTATGATACAGAGACCTAAGTAATTGAATACAAATATGAATTCATCAACTAGAAGTATTTTAGTCTGCGTCCCCGAGCAGATTGCTAACCGGCTTGAGTCCGTCGTGCCCCGTCGCAAGCGTAATCAGTTTATCGTCGATCAGTTAACCAAGGCGATCGAGGAGCACGATACCGAGCTCGAAAAAATTGCCGCACCCGCACACGCTCGCCGGTGCGGTAGGTGCCCGCGTGCGCGGCATAGTGGCGGCGGCAAGCTTCCTCCAAGGGCTCGGGCATGTTCAGGTTCTGTTCCAGCAGCGTATCGATGGCGCTTGATGCGGTCTCGCTGATTACACC